>NZ_JAPMXC010000001.1:2010274-2680366 GCF_026624755.1 Robbsia betulipollinis | reverse complement strand
GTCGTGATTCGTGTCGATCTCGTCGATCGCGCCCAGTTGGGAACGTGGATCGGCGAACGGCTGGCGGCCCAGCAGCAGCGGGTCGCGCCCGGCGAGCCGGGACGGCAGGCCTTGCAGTTCATCGTCGAACGCGTCGAGGGCAATCTGCTCGCGGCGTACCAGGAAATCCAGAAGCTCGGCCTGTTGTATCCGGCCGGGTCGTGATTCGTGTCGATCTCGTCGATCGCGCCCAGTTGGGAACGTGGATCGGCGAACGGCTGGCGGCCCAGCAGCAGCGGGTCGCGCCCGGCGAGCCGGGACGGCAGGCCTTGCAGTTCATCGTCGAACGCGTCGAGGGCAATCTGCTCGCGGCGTACCAGGAAATCCAGAAGCTCGGCCTGTTGTATCCGGCCGGCGTGCTGAGCGCCGAGCAGATCGAGGCCGCGGTGATGAACGTCGCCCGCTATGACGTTTTCAAGCTCCTGGCCGAAATCGAATTCCAGCTTGTAGTTCTTCGTCTCGCTGTCCTCGGCCAGTACTCGGGCGAGGACGGCGGCGAACCGCCCGATTTCTCCGCGCAGACGCCGGTGGGCGCCTGTCCGAAGTGCTCGTCCCATGTCTATGAACATGGCATCAGCTGGGCGCACCGCGAGCTCGCCGGGCAATACGGCATGGTCGTGTCGATGAGCCGGCGGGCGAACGCCTGGGACAACGCTCCGATGGAGAGCTTCTTCAAGACGTTGAAAGTGGAGCAGACTTCACGATGCCGATACGAAACTCGGGCACAGGCGAGACTGGATGTGGTCGATTGGATTGAAGGGTTTTACAATCGCGAACGCATCCACTCGTCAATCGGATACCGCACGCCTTGTGATTACGAAGCTATGCAAAAAGTAGCGTGAGTTGCTGTACGTGGAACCGAGGCATGGTCATCTTGCTGGACGTCATGCTGCAAGCGAAGCCGCCGCCCTTGTCGCTCTCGCACCCTCGTCGACCCCGGCACCGAAATCCGCGGATTCGTTCGACGTGTACGTGAACGCGCACCTGAACGACTTCACCCGGGTCGGTTGCATGCGGACGTACATCGCGACGCACGGTTACACGTACGTGCCCTTTGCCAAGCCCCACGCTGTACCTCACGACTTGACCAAGTTGACCACCTACGACGCGTTCCTAGACCCGCGATATGGCGCGAAGTGCGGCAAGGTCATGACGAGCAAGGACAAGTTGGCTGCCCGTTGGATCGCTATCAACGCGATTTGGGATGACCGAATCATCGGTTGGTTTGCCACTCTTTAAAGGAGGAATCGCATGTACAACCCCGTTTCATGGCGCAGCAAAGTCTATGACCGCATCGGACGAGCGATTTTCGGCGAACCGCCATCCAAGGATTTTTACTACATCGAAGGCGATCGGGTGTTGGAACAGACGCATGCCTCGTTCATACGCAGTGTGCACGCCAACCTCCTGCGTCGCGACCTGCGAGCGTTGGTGTCGTGCCGAATGTTGATCTTGGGGATCGTGCTTGGGGCGATCTGTTGGTGGAACGCGGGGGAATACACCGGGGCGTTGTCCCAAGCGATTCATTGGCACTGAGCAAACAACACAACGGAGAAGACCATGACCATCAAACTTGCGAAGGTATCGAAGCAAAGTACGAGTCGTCGCGGCGGGCTTTTGAGCTTTTTTGCGCCCTCGGCGTCCAGCAAGGTGCAGGACCGTGTGGCGCTCCAATGCCGCAACATTTTGGAAAGTGATGTCGAATCGCGCAATGTGCCGTTCGATCTGAAGGACATGAACGGTCAATGGCAACTTGCTGCCGACGGGACACCGCTGGTGCAACTGGTGAAGCTGGACGGTCCGCAGAGTGAGATTGGCGTGGGCAACGCCAGTCTTTCCGAGACCGCCGTTCAATACGCCTACCCTTTTATGACGCTCGCTGGCCAGGTTATGGCCGGCCAGCACTGGATCGGCCTCGGCACGTTCATGGGGCTGCAACTTGCCTGGGCGGCTGGTACCCTGCCGTTGATGGGCCGGAACTGGCGCCAAGGTATGCTGCCGATGGTCCGTTTCACGGTCGGGCTGACGATGCTTCAAGCTGCCGCATCGTACTTCTTGGGCTCCTTGGCGTCATCCTTTGTTGCTGCGGCGAGCATGCTCATGGTCGCACGCCCGTTTATCGAGCAGTTTCTGGTGAACGTCGACGGGTCCAGTCGCCCGATGCCAACGGACACCCCGTTCCATGCGCCGAACACGGAGCGCGAACTCGCGGCACGACGCCAGCAGAACGATTTCGCCCGGAAAGACCAAACCCCGGTCATGGTTCTTGGGTTCAGTGCGGGCGTCATGAAGGCCATGGGGGATCGCCGAGCGGCCGACCAAGGCATGCCGGTCGGCGTGACGCAAAACGAGCTGTCACAGCACATCATGATTTTCGGGGCATCGGGCAAGGGTAAGACGTACGGCTTTCTGACACCCCTCTTGAAGCAGTTTGTGACCCTTGGTCGTGTCGTCGTACGCAACGGCGCCAAGGTGTTTGTGAACGGTGGCGGAGCGCTTTTGCTGTGCGGAAAAGGCGTACTGGGCCGTGACCTCGTGAGCGCGCTGCGAAAAGACGGCCTCGACCGAACATTGAACATCCACCTGATTTCGCCCGACGAGGGCGATAGCCGCGTCGCTGTGCTGAAGGGCTTGACCGCATCGCAAGTCCAGTCAGCGTTCTACAAGCTGTATGCCTCGTCCGCCGACAGCGACTTCTTCGTGGGCGCCGGCGCGGAGCGCCTCGGAACGTCAGTCCAGTTGCTGGAGGCCGCCGTGGAACTGGAAAAGCTCAAACTCGAAGCACGCGCAGTAGCCAAGGGATTTCCGAACTACCAAGCATGGCGCGAAGCGATCGATGACGAGGTGCGCTCGAGGGTCCGCTCGACGGGAGAATCGTTTGGTTTCGAGGATCTTGACCATTTCAACGGTTACCTCGTTGCACAGAGGCAACCCCAACGGTACGAAGAGGCTCTACGGCGCTTCAAGTGGAACGTGACCATGCTGCACGACGCTACCGTCATGTGGTACGACGACCCAGTCTTTTTGTTGGGTGTCGCAGGCGCGGCTGCCGCTGGTATAACGTTGCCGTCCAGCGCGAACGCCCCGAAGTTTGACGAGGGGTTCAAGCGTTGGATTATGCAGCATCCCGACGTGCTGAATGGTACGCCACGCGGCCAGGTCATCGTCGATTCCATTCACGCGGCCGTCAAGGCGTTGGAGGATGATGGGAAAACCCGCGGCAACATCCGTGCGACGGTTCAACAATGGCTTAAACCTCTGATGTCCGACCCGGTGCTCCGAGGTTGGTGCGACATCGAAGACGGTCCTTACGTCGACGAGTTGCTCCGGACAACTGGAGCGGTGCGCACCGACGATAAGTGGATGCAGTCTCCCGTTGCGGACGTGTCAGACTGTTTGCACGGCGCGGTTATTGGCGTTTCACTCCCCAGGACTATTGCCGGTGAAACTTTTACGCACCTGATCAAATCGCGTGTGTACGGCGACCTTAACGAAAGGACGTCGGACTGGCGGGATCGAGACCCGACTGCGACTTCGGTGATGGTGATGATCGACGAGGCGCATCTGGTGATGAAAGGGTCCCAAAATGTCGAACCTGATGAGATCAAGATGGCGTCGATCGGTCGTTCGCTGGGCCTGGTGCTTGCTGAAGCTACGCAATCGCGCGATACCCTTGACGCAAAGTTCGGTGCGAACGCCACGGACGGTATGCTCGCCAACTTTGCTCATATTATTTCGTTCGACTCGACCCCATCGACCCTGGGCTACATGAACAACCGCATCGGTAAAGCTCCGATCTACAAGTACAACATAAACCTATGGAACGGTTATGTTGGATCCATCGCCTCGGACTTCCAACGGCACCGTGACTCGGCACGCCAGGACGTGCACGACGCTGGGACGATGGCGCTGCTGCATCGGCGCTATCGGTACGAAGCGTCCAAGCCCGCCGGTGTGTTATCCGTGTTGAGCAATGACGTCGAGCAAGGGACCGAGGACGTCCGGGGAACTGTGTTCCGATCGTCAATATCCCTACTGGAAACGTTCACCACGGGCCTCGTGACGAGTTTCGGTGAGGTCTTCGCTGGCACCAAGGGTTTGGTGGGAGCATCGTTCCGCGCTGCATCACGGGTTGCGCACGGGAAATCCCGCGACCTTAACGCGTACAAGGTCCCTGCGCTGCGCGAAATCTCCGGTCAAAAAGGGGAGAACGGTGAAACATCCGCGGGTCATACCGTCGAACTCTTCCCCGCGGAAAAGTGGCACGAGGTCGCAAACCATGCCTTCCATGCTGTTGCGTTCATCACCCGCGGCAAAAGCCCACGCCGAGAAATCATCGAGGGGTTGGGGGCCATCGGCCGTGTTGAGTTGGACCGTATAGCATCCCGGCAACCGGGTGTTGTCTCGCTCTACACCTTCCAGGAGGGAACGATGGGCAACTCGGAAGAGGCTCGATTGAGAGTGGAAATCGCTGGTCTTCATTCGGAAATCGCCGCTCGCAAAAAGGCGGGTAAAAAGGCATTATAAAAAACAGAAGGTCGCTCAACCAGCGGCCTTCTTATGTGCAAAGGCACAGATTTATTTATGCCTGGCTATTGACAGGCTCTTCCCTCGAGTTACTGTAAATACAGAGACATAGCGTCCGGAAAGGACCGTAACCCGAGGAGACTTTCAACATGAGCACCGCTAACCTTTCGTTCGATCATGCCGCCGCGAGTGCCGCCATGGACGCCTTGCATCCACCGAAGGTGCCGGATGGTCCCATCGGCTATCTGAGTGTCGACGGCTACCGGCGCCGATTCGAGGTCATTGCCGCGGGACTGGACCGCCAAGCCCGAATGCACCTCGCAGCCACCGTGCAACGAGTCGCCGAGTTTTTGATCGTTCGCAACGCGCCGGCCATCCACATTCTCATCAAGCTTCCCGATGGGTCGATCGTGTGCGCCCCTGCACTCGTGACGTCCACCCAACCGGAATGGCAAGGGCCCCGTGGAACGTTCATCGAACTAGCTGCGACCAAGGCCGGCATTGATCCCATGTTCCTGCGTTACCACATCGATATTTTGCTCGCCAAGACCTGGGAGCGGAAGGACCAACAATGGGCGGCGCACCGTCAGAACATGAGTCGTTATGAGGGTGACGCAGCGGCTCGTGTGCAAGCTTCGGCGCGTCGGTGAACCCATGACGAACAACGAAGGCTATGTGTATGTTCTGACCAATCCAAGCCTCCCCAGCCAAGTCAAGGTCGGCCGCACGGAGCGGGATCCACATACTCGCTTACGGGAGTTGTCGGCTGCCACGGGTGTGCCGACCCCGTTCGAGTTGGCGTACAGCGCTCATTTCTTGGACTGCCATGCGGCCGAAGCTTCGGCCCACGCTGAATGGAAAGACAAGCGAGTGAACGACGGTCGTGAGTTTTTCCGTGTGACTGTCTCCGAGGCTCTGCGTGTGCTGCGCAACTTGTCGGCCATCGAACGTCAGACCAACGACCCGCAGGTTATCGAAGACCTTTTGATTCGCGGGCGTCAATACCTGTTCGGCGCCCAGGGTGTACTTCGAAATCCCGAACGTGCGTTGTCGTTGTTCGAGGAAGCTGCTGCCATGGGGAGCGCCGGTGCTGCCTACTTTGCTGGCCGTGCGGCGTACAAGCTCGGCGACGACGGGACCAGGCAGGGCAAAGCGCAGCAAGCGAAGGCCAAGGCGTTCATGGAACGTGCGCTGGGCCATTTTCAGACGGCCATTGGGCTCGGCCACGCCAACGCCTGCGCATGAGCGTCGTGGGTCTACCGGGCGAACAAGCAGTACAACGAGGCCAGTGATGCCTGGCGTCTCTTCTTGACCCGGACGGATGCTGCCGGCGGACCGAAAGGAGAATCGATTCGATGGGTGCTGAACTGGGCGAAGGGAGATGTACACCATGGCAAGCCGCTGACCGACCCGTTTCTGTTGAAGCACAAGGGCGTGCTGCTCACGAAGCTGGACGAGAACACTAAAGTGTTACGCAGACCGTTGGGGCGGCTTGGCGAGTCCTGGCTTGCGTCGGTCGGGCATGGGCTGTTGGACGGCCTGGCGCGTTGCGGCAAAGCGATGGTTCGAGACTGGGTGTCGGCCTTGCTGATAATGCTGCCAGCAGGGATTGTCTACCTTGTTGGAGGCTTCCCGTTCGCGCTCCTGCCGTTGGTCGCGTGGCCCCTGCTCGTGTTGTTCAGAAGCCGTTCAGAACGGGGCGCCAAGGCGTATGTGCCGACGGCAAAGCCTCGTCGCCGGATCTCACGGTCAACGCGCCGGCGTTGATCTTCATAACTTTGATAGGAGACACATTATGTTTGCTTTGTACGTCATTTTTGGGATCGTCGTTGCCGCCGTCCTGTTGCGCGTTTTCTTCGTCAAAACGGGGCTCCGTGACCAGTTCCGTGCAAACTTGGCCAAGGTCGAGGCGGAATACGCGGCGAAGACCAAGGCTCAGGGTCCGGACGCGTAAAACCCACCTTGGGGGCTAGCGCCCCTTCCGTTGCCTACGGCCCGTTAGGGTGAGGAGGCGCCACGCGCCAAATGGGTTTGTTTTTTCCAGGGGCTGAAAGGCCCCTTGTCTTACATCAGCCAGCGCGGCCCACCGTCCTGCTGCGCAACATTGTTGTTCAGCAGAATCAGGCGGCGGGACGTGTTGAACACGTCGATGTGCCTGCGAACGACATGTTGAATCGCCTCGGGCAAGTCGCAAGTTAGATAACCCAGGTCTTCCAACACGCCGAGCGGCTCGTCCTCATCAGGTACATCCCCGAGCAATCCGCCGAAAAGCTGTTGCTGGATTGCAGATTTCAACTCGCGCCAGTCCCCGCCTTCGAAGGCGAACATGCGGGAGTTCACCGGTTCCTCAGGGTCGAAGTCATCGAGGTCCACGTCACGCATGCGCTGCACGAACGGCTCACGCTCTTCCACTGTCACTTCGTACGTTGTTCCGCGGAACCGTATGGCCACGGTCGCTGAGATGAGGTACGTCGAAAGTAAGGGGGTGCTCGCAAGACGCTCGCCCAGACGTACTACTTTGACGCTGCGTTTGATCGCTTCCAGTTCACGTTTACGATCGCCCCACTTGATGTTCGTCATCATCGCCTCCCTCAGCAAAGCTTGCCGTTCAAGAAACCTGACGACGACAACCATTTAGGATCGGGGTAATACGAGAACAGGTACGCCCCGGACTTGAGACTGTTGATCATGGGAACGATCACCCCACGTTGCACCGCGGCGCACCCTTCCGACGTGCTCACCGCTCCGCGAGCCGCGCGCTGGTCGTTGACGTAATCTGTTCCGTGCAGCCACAGGCCTCGCTCGACAGCATTGGAGTTGACCCCCTTTTCAAGACCGACCAATGGCATGGCCGGCCCGAACGGACCGTTGAACTCTTGCCCAAGCTCGAAAAGTCCGAGCGACGACTTGTTGGAATCTGGCACGTTCGAGAACGACCGAGCGTACAAGCCCTCGCCGGAACCGCTCCCGTGCAGGACATACTCATTCCACAGCAATGCAGGCCGTTTTACGTTGAACGCCCACAGGCGTCTGGCGGTGCTGGGCAACGAGTAGTCGATAACGATTAGGCGCTCCCGATCGCCGTACGTCTTGCTTGCACATTGCATCGCACGCAAAGCCAACCGCAGGGCCGTGGGATTGATCTCTGGTGCGAGGCTTTCTAGCCGTTCTCCGAGGGTTTGCGTGTCGGGATTGCGTACCGTCACGGGCACGCCTGACACGCTCAGACCAGACTCGACCTGCAACGATTTTGGCATTGTTGTCGGAATCGTGAACCGACGCATGGCGGAGGGCTTGGTGGTGAGCTTAGGCACACCTTGTGGGAACGCCACCTTGCCTTGCAGCAACACCTCGGCCGGCGTGATGCCGTGCCGAAGTACCGGTGCACGCGTTGCTGTTTGAAGCATGGGGATCAGCCCTACGCCCAGTGCCGTTCCAACGACGAAGGTCGTTGCGGCTTCTTTGTATGAAAGTCTCATGAATGTCTCCTCCTGGTGATGCCGCTTCGCCTCCTTTGCGTCGCTTGCGTTGTTCATAAAAAAGCCGGCCCAAAGACCGTCGGTCTTGCTACTACCCTCTGCCAAGCCCTGCTTTACATCGAGCGGCCCATGGTCCGCGTGCGCGCAGGCTCTTGTTCGTGACGCAGTACGCGTTCGTTCAGCGCGGTCCGATCGGGTATTGTCATCTGCGGTGCGGTCTGTTGCTGGTTCGACGGGGCTTGCTCGTGCTTGCGTTCGTCGGACTTCTGTTGCCACAAGTCTCGGACCTTGTTCATCGAAAACTTCTCGCGTTCTTGCTGCGGCGCGGGCTCGGCTTTCCGAGCAAGTTCGGCTTGCAACGAGGCGTTGACACGGCGCTGATGCTCCTGCTCGGCACGGCGTTGCGACTCTTGCTCAACCATTCGTGTTTGCATGTCCAACGTTGCTCGCTGTGCTTGCAGCGTGGCCGTCAGCAACATGTTTTGCGTTATTTCGTTCAGGCTCTCGACGAGAATGTCCATGGACCCTTCCAACAGCGCCACCTCGGGATTTTGCTGCTCGATGCCGTCGTTCATTTTCTTGCTCATTACCTACCCCAGTTGGTTTTTATGTGCTTTTGCACATCATTAAACCTAGCAAGTTTGATAGGTTTGGCAATAGCCGCGCGCTGTAAAAACCGTTTGATTTTTGACTTTTTCAACGAACGAATCGCGGCATTCCATTGATAAATAACACCGTCATACGTGGGACAAAAATAGTTCTAGAGATTTTCGCATGGCCATTGACGGGTTTAAATAACCTGCTTTACTGGGTCAACAAAGGCCCTACACGAGGCCTCCAAATTGACACATCGGGGAGACCAACATGCAGAGAAAGGGACTGTTGTACCGTGCGTTGAAGGCGTGCATCGCAATCGCGTCATTAGGTTTAACACTGAGCGTCGCAAGCCCTGCGGCGATGGCAAATCCCTTGCCGTTTTCGTGGACAGGTGAGCACCATTTCAAGTTGTACGAGGACGTGAGCGTGCGCTCGTATCACGTCGATCGTGCGGAGAAACGCGAGAACAACTTCAACGAGGCCAACTACGGTGGGGGCCTCGAACTCACCAACGAGACTTGGGGTGTCATGGGCGGGTATTACCGCAACAGCATCCGACGCCCATCGTTCTACGCCTTGGTCCGTTTTACCCCTTTTCACGTTCACTTTTCAGGCAAAGACGAACTTTCCATCGGTGGTGTTGCTGGTGGTCTATCGGGCTATGTCAAGCAGTTCACGGCGACGACCTCGACGTCGGATTGGGTCGCTCACACGGACAGCAACGGGTACCCCTACCTGACCCGCGGTGTTGATACTCAAACGCAATGGCATACGAAAGGCCGTGGATGGATGCCAGGCGCAGGAATCATGTTGAGTTACGAGCATGGGCAAGCCTGGGGAGCGAACGTGCTCGTCGTGCCCGAGGTCAAGTCACTGGGCGTGGCTGCGTTCGTCGGGCTGCAGCTAAGATTTCATCTGTTCAGCATCGCAAGTTTGTGAGCAATCCATCTGTGATTCGACCTGCATCCCTGCCCACCTCGCTTTTTTAAACTGATTGCTTTCTCGAAGCTTCATCGGAATGCCTATGTGTCCAGCATGTCCCATTCGTCCCCGAGAATCCATCGCAACGCGGAGAGCTTACCGTTGATCATTCCCCATTCGAAATCGTCCCACGGGCCGAGGTTCTCAATGCCGACCTCGTCTTCGGTCCGCCTCGCGGCCACGAGTGCACTTTCCCACACGGTATCGAGCGTCTGATCTGTCCGATAGGGGCTCCGGCTGTAGTCCTTCTCCGCGACGATATGATGTTTTCTAGTCTGAATCTCGTGGCGAAGGTTCCAGTGGCGGTTGTACCAGACCTGCAGGAATAACAGATGCTCGGCTTCGAGGATCTCCGGTAACCGCCGCGCTTCCTGCGAGTAGTTGAAATCAAAGTTTTGGTCGCCAAGAAGATCGGGGCAGTAATCATTTAGGAATTCAGCCATCGATATCCAATAAGATGACTTCGGAGCATCGAACAGATGCACGAGGTCGGCGTGCGCTTTCCGAAAGTTACCATTTGCGTCGCTGAAATCCTTCGTGTTGTGAGTGATGAACGCGCACGGCGCGTCCGTGGTCGCGTCCGAAGCAACATCGATGTACATTTCGACAAGGATGGCGTCTCCCACACTGTTCTTCGCACGATGATACGGGGCTTGCTTCGCGAGCGCGCGCTCAGTGACGCGCTGCTTGACCGCGTCGCTGGTTGCAAGCACGGGAGCGCGGTGTAGAAGTTTGTCGATGCGTTCGATGAAACCGCCTACCGCGTCGGCATTAACTCCTACCTGGTGGTCAACCTCGTTTAGCCCAGCCAGCAAATCGGCTTTCGCGCCGTCGTCACCGAACTGACTCACTGCCTGCCTGACCAGCCGGAAATGCGGCTGCAAGCCGCGTCGAGCCTCGTCGATGATGCGGGCCTTATTGCGGTCGAATTCGTCCACCACCTGCTGCGGCACGACGAGTTCAATATGACCGTTTTCCACAAGGTCTTCGAGTACATTGATGACGGGTTGCTCGCGATAGTCCTTTGCGAGGTCGAGCCAGACGCATGTATCAACCAGCAGCCGGATAGCCATGCCGCGCCTCTTGTATCGATGGGAAACCAGGGATTCTACGGGAGCATGAATGTTGATCGCGTTGACCAAGGCGCAGACGTGCCGCATGAAGATTCCGCCGAACAACACCTGAGCACAGGCCACGCAATGAAAGCGAAAGACTTGCTGATGCTCATTGTGCCGTCCGCGAACGCGGTAAGATCGCGCTCGAATTCACCATGCCTTGACTTTTAGAGTGGGCGGCACCGGTCCCCGGCCTGAAATACGATGTCCGGGTCGATGGCATCGACCATGCGGATGCTCTCCTGTACGTTTTCGCTCGAACGGATTGCGGTTTGCAACGTGTCAACGTACAGATCGTGCAACGCTTGCCGCTTCTCGCCGTCAAGCCACACCGACGACATGATGTCAGCCGTAGATCGCCACTGAACTGAAATATCTGGATCGGTGAGATAAGCATCAAGCTCGTCGATGGTCAACGCGTTCGCATGGGACACCACGACCGTTGTTTCCACGCCACCATTGATTGCATGCGTAACGAACCAAGGCTCGTCGTCTTGAAGGTCGAGCAGCGCTTCAAAAGACAAGCCCTTACGATTTCGGACAGCGGCTTCCCGCGGGTTGTTCAGCAATCGAGCGTCACGCCATCTTCTAAGATCGCCCATCCGGTATGTGACCGCATGATTGCGGGCGGTGCTCATACCATGCTTATCTTGCACGTAAGGCGGACCGGCCCCCTCACTCCGCAGTCGTTCTAGGCTTCGAGGCGAGCGGGCCAGAAAAAGCCCTGCGATTTCTGGGGAAACCGACACGTCGTCGTTGAGCGCTGCGATGCGATTCAGTCGCTCAACCATCACATCGTCAGACAGCGTTTCAAGCGTCAACATCGTGCTCGTCGTCCTCTTCTGAGCAATCATCCTCGCCCTTTGGGCTTCCGGAGACCCCATGTTTTCGCCAAAGTTCGGGCGGCACATCCCGCACTTCGATGCTGGCTCGGGGCTTGGGCCATTCCAAGGGTGTCGGCACCCAGACTTGCATCGGCGGATAATCCGGCGTCATCAACAGATTGTACAAGGCGGGACACCGAGTCAGGATGGTCGTCTCGATCGATTGCATGGCCTCCCTCAGCCGACCCTCTTCTACCTCCGTATACCGATTCGTAACGTTCGACAGATCCCGCGTGTTCATCAGCGTATGAGCAACGTTTGGCGTCAAAGCGTCGCGGAGTTCGATCCGCTGGTCCGTTTGCGAGCGTGCGTTCACAAAGTGATTCAAGAACCGCTTCGTTGTTTCTTCCGTCAAATGCAGCGCATCGGTTACCCCTGCGAAGGTTCGTCGAAGGTCATGCATTCCGAGAGCGGGCACTGGCACCTGAAAGCGATTCCCATTGGGATCGGTCTTGATCGACCACTTTATGATTCCAGCGTCCCGGCATAGGTACGCTCGCAGGGACTTGCTATCTTTATAGTGCGGCGACTTTCTGAGACGTGACACCGAGGACGGCGGGAACACCCACTGGATCCGAGCCGCTCGACGGAACGGGTCCCGATCTCTTGCAGCTTCTTCATCGCGTATTTGCTGCCGCTGTCGCAAAATCTTGGTGGCCGCATGAGCCAACGGCAGCGTGTGGTTCAGCCCGTTCTTGGTATCGCGGAGCAATACCAGTCGTCGATCCAAGTCGATGAACGAGACATGCTTCGCCATCTCTTCGGAAATCTTGTCGCGCCACATCAAATCGCTCGCTTCGGCCGACCGACATCCCCAGAGCGTTGCTAATAGTAGATAGTCACAACCCGTGCGGTTGTGACCACGCCGCTTGAAGATAGCCTGTAACCATGGCCCTAAGCTTTTGTCGAGGCTCAGCGGTGCTCGCTTGCCGTGCTCTTTGATTTGTTCTTCGAGTTCTTGCCGCGATCTGTACTTGCCACGCAACACACCAAAAGGGTTGTAGTTTAAGACCGGCGCTGTCGAGGCCCGAAGCGCAATCCGCCGGTCCCGCTCTATCGCGAAGTCTACTGCTGTTGATGCCCATCGCATGGTTTGCTCAGCAGTCGTTCGGGCAGTATTGGCAATCTCGTCGAAGCGCTCGATAACTACGTCATCGTAAAGTTCGTTAACGCGTTTATTGAGCCACGGCTCCAGCTTCCGAACTGCTTTGTCGAGTGACCGAAAGCTATTGACTTTGGCGGGCTTCTTGCGAGTCAGCAGCTCTGTTCGATACAGTTCAAAAACCTCACCTAGGGTAAGGTCTCTTGATTCCCGTGCCCGCTTCGATGGCCCTGGCGCGCGCCCCGTCTTCTGTATTTCGTGGGCCAGTTCACGGGCTCGGTTCCTTGCTTGTTGCAAGGTGAAGTCGACAACTTTGCCTATCGTGGCTCGGATGACCGCACCCGGGCCCGAAGCTCGAACCCGCCGCTGAACTATATAAGTGCTGCTGCCCGATGTGACTTTAAGGCCAAAACCGGTGGGCACGTCGCTGCTGGCATCGGTGATAATGTAGGCTTTTCGGCCAGGATTCGGCGGCCACTTGGCAACGGGCTCCCCTTCAATGGGAATCCTATCGACGTTTGCGTTCGTAGCGATCTGACTTGTGAGTTTGAGCTTCATCAGAGTGTATTCCGGGAAGAGCGCATGTATTCCGACCAATGTATTCCAAACGCATTTTACGTTATCCAGCATACGCTGGGCATACTTTTTAGTGCGGGCACTTGGCGGCATATGCCGATTAAAACCAGCGTCGATACGCATAAAATGGTATTAATAACATGCAGTTAGGTGAAAAAGGAGTCGTTTCATTCAGCGAAAATAAAGGGATGGAAAAACACACCCCGATGATGCAGCAATACCTCGGCATCAAGGCGGCGCACCCGCACACGCTCGTGTTCTACCGGATGGGTGACTTCTACGAGCTGTTCTACGACGATGCCGAGAAAGCCGCCCGGCTGCTGGACCTGACGCTGACCCAGCGCGGCGCCTCCAACGGCGTACCGATCCGCATGGCGGGGATCCCGCATCATGCGTCCGAGCAATACCTGGCCAAGCTCGTGGCGATGGGCGAATCGGTGGCGATCTGCGAACAGATCGGCGACCCGGCGACCTCGAAAGGCCCGGTGGAACGCAAGGTGGTGCGGGTCGTCACGCCCGGCACGCTGACCGATGCGGCCCTGCTCGCCGACAAGCGCGATGCCTATCTGCTCGCGGTGTCCTTCGTCCCGGCCAAACGCGGCGCGGCGGCGCTGGTGGGACTGGCATGGCTGAATCTGGCCAGCGGCGGCCTGCGGCTCGCGGAGACGACGCCGGCGGCGCTCGCCACGCTGCTGGAGCGCATCCGCCCGGCCGAGACGCTGATCGCCGACGGCGCCACGCCCGCCGAGTGGACGTCCGGCGGCGCGGGGGCGCTGACGCGCGTCCCGGTCTGGCATTTCGACGCGCCGGGCGGCCATGAACGGCTCTGCCAGCAATTGGGCGTGCAGACGCTGGACGGTTTCGGCGGTCAGGGGCTGAGCGCGGCGTGCGGCGCGGCCGGCGCGCTGCTGATCTACGCGGCGGCGACGCAGGGCCGGCAACTGACGCATATCCAGAGTCTGAAGGTGGAGCGCGAGTCCGAATATATCGGCCTGGATCCGGCGACCCGGCGCAATCTCGAACTCACGGAAACGCTGCGCGGCACCGATGCGCCGACGCTGATGTCGCTCCTCGACAGTTGCTGTTCGTCGATGGGCAGCCGGCTGTTGCGCCACTGGCTGCATCACGCGCCGCGCGATGCGGACGTCGCGCGCGCGCGGCACCAGGCGATCGGCGCGCTGCTCGCCGACGATCCACGCGGCGGCGGCATCGCGCCGCTGCGCCAGACGCTGTCGCGCATCGCCGACGTGGAACGCATCAGTGGACGCATCGCGCTGCAAAGCGCGCGCCCGCGCGACCTGTCGAGTCTGCGCGATACCTTCGCGGCGCTGCCGCGCCTGCAGGCGGAGCTGGCGACGCTAACAGGCGATGCGTCCGTTCTGGTGACGCTGCACGCGGCGCTGACGCCGCCGGACGAGACGCTCGCGCTGCTGCGCGAGACCATCGCCGACGAGCCCGCGGCGATGGTGCGCGATGGCGGCGTGATCGCCCGCGGCTACGATGCGCAACTCGACGAATTGCGCGATATCTCGGAAAACTGCTCGCAGTTCCTGATCGATCTGGAGACGCGCGAGCGCGCGCGTACCGGTATCGCGAACCTGCGCGTCGAGTACAACCGCGTGCACGGCTTCTATATCGAGGTCACGCGCGGCCAGACCGACAAGGTGCCGGACGATTACCGGCGCCGGCAGACGCTGAAGAACGCCGAGCGCTACATCACGCCGGAACTGAAAAGTTTCGAGGACAAGGCGCTGTCGGCGCAGGACCGGGCGCTGGCACGCGAGCGGCTGCTGTATGACGGCGTGCTGCAGACGCTGCTGGCGCATATCGGGCCGTGCCAGCGGGTGGCGGCGGCGCTCGCGCAACTGGACGTGCTCGCGGCCTTCGCCGAACGTGCGACCGCGCTCGACTGGAACGCGCCGCAACTGGTCGCGGACGAAGGGATCGAGATCGAGGCGGGCCGTCATCCGGTGGTGGAGGCGCAGATCGCGCATTTCACGGCAAACGACTGCCGCTTCCACGACGAGCGGCGCATGCTGCTGGTGACCGGCCCGAACATGGGCGGCAAGTCGACCTTCATGCGGCAGACGGCGCTGATCGTGCTGCTCGCCTACGTGGGCAGCTACGTACCGGCGCGCCGGGCGCGGATCGGTCCCATCGACCGGATTTTCACGCGCATCGGCGCGGCCGACGATCTGGCGGGCGGGCGCTCGACCTTCATGGTGGAGATGACCGAGGCGGCGGCGATCCTCAACGAGGCGTCGGCGCGCAGTCTCGTGCTGATGGACGAGATCGGCCGCGGGACGTCGACCTTCGACGGCCTCGCGCTCGCCTGGGCGATCGCCCGGCACCTGCTGGCCCACAACCGCTGTTTCACGCTGTTCGCCACGCATTATTTCGAGTTGACGCAGTTGCCGGAGAGTTTCCCGCAAGCGGCCAACGTGCACCTGAGCGCGGTCGAACACGGCAAGGGCATCGTGTTTCTGCACGCGGTCGACGACGGTCCGGCGAGCCAGAGCTATGGCTTGCAGGTCGCCCAGCTCGCCGGCGTGCCGGGTGCGGTGATCCGCGCCGCGCGCAAACATCTCGTGCTGCTGGAACGTCAATCCCTGGGTCATCCCACGCCGCAACTCGATTTGTTCGCCCCGGACGAGGCGACGACCGATGCGTCGTTCGACGACCCGGCGCCCCCGGATGGGCCCGATTCGGCCGTTCCGGAGGATGGCGACGCGCTGGCGCATGACGGCATGAATTCCTCTGCGACCGCGAGCGTGCCGGTGGCCGGCATGCCGCCGGCGGAACATGCGGCGCTGGCCCGGCGTCTGGCGCAGATCGACCCCGACGAGTTGCGTCCGAAGGAAGCGCTGGATGTGCTCTACGAGCTGCGCGCGATCCTGTATCCACGCCGCGCGGACGGCGACCCGGACCGGTGATCGCCATGCCGGGATGCCGCGCCCGCTCCCGCACGCCGTCACGGCGGCGCATGCTGGCGCTGGGCCTGTCCCTGGCGGTGCTGCTGGCCGCGTCGATGCCCGCCACACGGGCGTGCGCCGCGACGACAGCACGCGAAGCGGGCGCCGCCGAGCACGCGCTGTCCTTCGCGGTGGTGGCGGACCTGCCACAGGCGGCCAGCGAGGTGGCGCAGGCCGGCGCGCTGCTCGACTGGGTGGGAAAGCACGGCAAGGTGGCCTTCGTCGTGCATCTCGGCAATCTGAAAAACCGCGACGAGCCGTGCAGCGATGCGCTGTTCGCCGCGCGCCGCGCGCTGCTCGACAGCAGTCCCGTGCCCCTGATCTACCTGCCCGGAGAGAACGACTGGATCGCCTGCGCCCGTCCCGCGGCCGGCGGCGCGGATCCGCTCGAACGGCTCGACGCGCTGCGCGAGACGCTCCTGGGCGGCACGTCGAGTCTCGGACACCCTCCCCTGACCCTGACGCGTCAGTCGGAAATGGCAGCCTTTCATCCATACCGGGAAAATGTGCGCTGGAGCGCGGCGGGCGTGCTGTTCGTCACGCTGGACGTCCCCGCCGACAACAACCATTTCCGCGACGGCGGCGGACGCAACGGCGAATTCGAGGACAGGGAGGTGGCAAACCGCGCGTGGATCGCCCGTTCGACGATCGATGCGCAACGCCGCCATGCCCGCGCGCTGGTGTTTCTGTTCCAGGGCAATCCGCGCACCGCGCGCGAGCGCCGCGCGCCGATGGCGTGGTGGTTCCAGCAACGGCGGCAACGCGACGGCTTCGCAGCCTTGCGTCGCGACCTGACGGCCGCGGCGCGCAGTTTCGAGGGACCGGTTCTGGTGGTTCACGCCGGCGGCGAACATGCGCTCACCGTCGAATCCAGCGTGCTGACCCGCGAAGGGACGGAAATCCGCAATCTCGGCAGAGTCGAATTCGACATCCGCTCTCATCCTGCCCACTGGATCAGGATCAGTGTCGATACCGGCAGGCCAGTATTCCACGCGACCCTGGAACGTCTGCCGCCCGTGCCACCCACCGGCAGTCAGCCGGGCGCGGTGCCCCCTGCCCCGGCGAGCTTTCCGGGGACGGCGGATCCGGCCTTCGGGGATATCGCGACACCCACCCTGCTGCCGCTCCCGCCCCTGGGACCCGCGGGCGTGGCCGAGCCCGCGCGTGCGGCTTCGGCGCAGTGAAAACGCCGCGCCAAAGCTGAATCAGTGCAACGTCGGCGGCGAACCGGCGTCTTCTTCGTCCTCTTCATCCTCGTCGACCACTTCCAGCCCATCCAGCCCGTGCGCGTGTTCGTGCTCGATCTCGTCGGGCGTCGCTTCCCGCACCTCGGTGACCGTCAACGCGAAGCGCAACGCCATGCCGGCCAGCGGGTGATTGCCATCCAGAACCACCTTGTCGTCGGCCAGATCCGTAACGGTGTAGACGAGGGCATCGAGCGAATCGTCGGCTTCGTCGGGCGTGCCTTCGAACTGCATGCCCACTTCCAGCGGCTCGGGGAAGCGGTCGCGCGCCTCGATCTTGACCAGTTCCGGGTCGTAGTCGCCGAACGCGTCCGACGGCTCAAGCTGGATCTGCGTCTTGAAGCCGTCTTCCTGGCCATCGAGGGCTTCCTCGATCTTCGGGAAAGTGCCCTCGTAACCGCCATGCAGATACACCAGCGGCTCGTCGCTTTCCTCGATCATGTTGCCCTGTGCGTCAGAAAGCGTGTACGCGAGCGCGACAACGGTGTTCTTCGCGATTTTCATTCGGTTCTCCCATCTCAAACCCCATTATACGATGCCCGCCGGCCACGGATCGGCTTCCCCGCAGGCGCCGGCTTCCGGTATCGCCGCGAACATGCGACCATGGCGCCGGGCCCATGCGTCGGCCGCCGGAACCCACGGCGTTCGGCGCCGTCCGCCCTACCGCCCAATCCATTCCGCTTCCACCCCGCATACCATGTCAGACAGGCTATCCGCCGCTTCCTCCTCTCCGCGTGCCCGCGCCACCGCGCGGCGCACGGCGCTGCGTCGCCCCACGACACTGTTGGGCGGCCTCAGCCCCCAGACCTTCATGACGGAGTACTGGCAGAAGGCGCCGCTGCTGATCCGCCAGGCCGCGCCGGAGTATATCGACCGCTTTCCGGTGGACGATCTCTTCGAGCTTGCCGGCGACGACGACGTCGAATCGCGCCTGGTCACCCGCACGCGCGGACGCTGGAAACTCAGGCGTGGCCCGTTCGCCGACGATGCACGAGCCGCCCTGCCGCCACGCGACTGGAGCCTGCTCGTGCAGGGCGTGAATCTCTACGACGACGACGCGGCGGCCCTGCTCGAGCGTTTTCGCTTCATCCCCGACGCGCGCCTCGACGATCTGATGATCAGCTATGCGCCGGACGGCGGTGGCGTCGGCCCGCATTTCGATTCCTACGATGTCTTCCTGCTGCAAACGCATGGCCGCCGCCGCTGGCGCATCAGCCAGCAACGCGATCTGTCGCTCGACCCCCGCCAGCCGATGAAGATCCTGAGCCGCTTCGTCGCGGAACAGGAATGGATCCTCGAGCCAGGCGACATGCTGTACCTGCCGCCGCACGTCGCGCACGAGGGCGTCGCGCTGGGCGACTGCATCACCTGTTCGATCGGTTTTCGCGCCCCCTCGGAAACCGAGCTGCTCTCGCAATTCCTGCAACGCATGGCAGAGCGGATCGGCGCAAATGAAGCGGCACCCGTGCGCTATCAGGATCCCGAACAGGATGCGGTGGCGTGTCCCGCCGCGCTGCCGCCCCGCCTCGTCGCCGCCACCCTGAGCCTCGTCGAGTCGCGCCGCTGGGGTGTGGACGACGTGCAGCGCTTCCTCGGAAGCTATCTGAGCGAACCCAAGGCGAACGTGTATTTCGATCCGTCACCCCGTGCGACGCGGCGGGAGACCTTCGTGCGCAGGTGTCAGGCACGCAGTTTGCATCTCGACCCCCGCACGCAGATGCTTTACGATGAACATCGGCTCTATATCAATGGCGAACCGTTCGACGTGGCGTCACCGCGCAGCCGCAAAGTGCTTTTCGGTATGGCCGACGAGCGTTCGTTGGAACCGGTAGATTTTGTAACACTCTCTAACGATTCTTCGATAGTATCCGCGTTGTTCGAATGGTATCTTGCGGGCTGGATCGACCTCGTATGAGTGTTATTGTCAATGATTGCGCATCACTTTCCGAGAGAGACGCAGGCAGCGACAAAAAATACAACGTAGCGATACGTTTACGGAGTCGACGGTCCTACGGAAAATGCATATAATTTTGCGCAAGGCAGTCGGTGGCGGTGATCGGACGAAAGCGGCACGGTTCGCTCCCGCCTTCGCCGCCAACAAAAACGGTTGTTTCGCGCTGTTGCTTACTCTTCACCTATAAAAGGGACGTGATCATGAACAAGACTCTCATCGTTGCTGGTACGCTGGCACTGGCTCTGGCACTCGGCGCATGCGGCAAGAAAGACGACACGAGCAGCTCGGCCGCCGCAAGCGACGCAGCAGCTTCGTCGTCGATGGCAGCATCGGATGCAGGCGCAGCAGCTTCGAGCGCATCGGCAGCGGCGAGCGATGCAGCAGCATCGGCAGCTGACGCTTCGTCGGCAGCAGCAGCAGCTTCGGACACGGCTGCTTCGGCCGCTGTCGCTGCTTCGGGCGCCAGCCAGTAAGCTGTAACGCGTTAAGAAAAACCGGCCTGCGGGCCGGTTTTTTTATGTCCGGTCGCCGGACGCGGCCAAGGCTCGCACCGTCGCCGGCACGGAGCGTTCACACGCTCAACCAGTCGAAGCCCTCCTCCTGGCCCGCGACGATCACCTCGTCCGTCCGGCTCCCCAACGTGGCGGCGATCGCCTGCTGCGCGAGCGCGGACTGGTTGTTCTCCCGGCTCAGATGGGCAACGACGATATGCTGCAGGCGGGGAATGTCGAGTTCGCCTAGGAGCAGCGCGGCGGCATCGTTGGCGAGGTGTCCATGGCTGCCGGCGATACGTGCCTTCAGGGAAGCGTGGTAGCGGCTGTTGGCCAGCATCTCGCGGTCGTGATTGCATTCGAGGACGAGTGCGTCGCAGTCGGCAAGCGTCGCGACGATGTGCGCGGTGCCGCATCCCACGTCGGTCAGGACGCCCAGCTTTTGCGCGCCTGACGAGAAAACGAACTGCAACGGTTCGCGGGCGTCGTGCGGCACCGTGTAAGGCAGGATCTCGAGATCGCCCACGGCGAAGGCCGTGGCGCTCTCGCATACGCGCAGATCGATGCCTGTCGCATCCGCACCCACGGCGCGCGCGGTACCCCAGCTCATGTGCAGGGGCAGTGCGAATTTACGTGCCAGCGTGAGCGCGCCGCCGATATGGTCGGTGTGCTCGTGGGTAATCAGGATGGCATCCAGGTCTTCGACCCGCAGGGATAGGCGTTCGAGCCGCCGCCGCACCTCGCGCGCCGAAAACCCGCAGTCCAGCAGCACCCGCGTGGTCGTCGTGCCGTCGGCGACTTCGACGACCATCGCGTTGCCGTCGCTGCCGCTCCCCAGGCTGGCAAACCGCATCACCGGGGCCGGATCAGCTCAACTGCGCCTGCAACAGCGACAGAAGATGCCGTGCCTGCTTCGAATCGTCGACCTGGCCGTTGCCGTCCACCACCGCAACCTGCGTGCCGCCATTGCTCGCGGTGCGCACGCTCACGCGATACGGTTGACCGCGCGGCGCGCTGCCGGGCTTGCGGCCGAAGAGCTTGCCGAGGAAACCCTGGTGGTCGTTGTCCTTGACCGGATCGGCGTAGCGCACGACGAACATGCCTTGCGGCCGGTCGCGCTCGTCGACGACGAAATTGCTGCGGTCCAGCGCCAGGCCGACGCGCAGCCAGGCGCGCTCCAGCGGTTCGTTGACGATGATGACCGGGGCGCCGCTGCTCTCGTCCACCCGCGCGACACGCTCCACCGCCGGCCGCGCCTGCACGATCAGTTGCTTGGCCTGGGCGTTCGTCAGACCGAACTTTTCCATCAGGCGGCCCATGAAGGCGAGTTCGAGGTTCGGGTCACGCGGCCGGTCGGCCCAGCGTGTCGTTTCCTGATACCGGCCGACCGACTCCTCCTCCATGCCCTGATGCGTGATGAAGATCGCGGTGGAACCATCGGCTGCATGCTCCACACGGGTGCGGAACCGGTCGCGCGTACCCGACGAGTAGATGCCGTCGACCAGCTTGCCGAACGTCTTGCGGAACCAGTCCTGGGGAATCTTCGCGCGGTTCTCTGCCCAATCCGTCTGCATGACGCCGGTAGACGGGGAGTCGGTCGTGATGATGAACCCGTTCGCCGCCCAGAACGCCTTGAGTTCCGGCCACAATTCTTCCGGGGAGCGGCCGTCGACCACCAGCCAATGCTGGTCGCGGTCTTCGGCGACATGCATGCCCAGGGGATCGCTCGCCGTCGGCAGGCCGAGGGTGCGCGCACCGTCCTGGGTGATGCTCAACTGGGGTGCATTGCCATTGAGCACCGTCGCCGGGGGCGCGACGTATTTCGGATCCGTCGGTGGCTTGGTCAGGTCCTGCGGCACTTGCAGGGTGGGCGCGGCGCTGGCCTGCTGATAATTGATCCGGTCGCCGGCGAGCATGTCGCTCCACCCGCTACATCCGGCCAACGTGGACAGCACTGTGGCAGCGATTGCTCCCGTGACGGGAATGCGGCGTGATAAGCGTTTCATGAAGTCCTTCGAAAACAAATCGGAAAGTCAGGGGGTTCAGTGCAGGCCCGCGTCGCGCAATGCCGCGTCGAGGACGTCGTGGAACCCGGCGTGCAACGGCGTCAGCGGCAGACGGATGCCGCTCCCGATCCTGCCCAGACGCGCCAGCGCCCACTTCACCGGGATCGGGTTGGCCTCGACGAACAGCGCGCGGTGCAGCGACAGCAGTTTCAGGTGCAGCGTGCGCGCGGTGGCCAGGTCGCCCCGCATCGCCGCGGCGCACAGGTCGTGCATCGCGCGCGGCGCGACGTTCGCGGTGACGGAGATATTGCCGTGCCCACCGAGCAGCATCAGTGCGACAGCGCTCAGATCGTCGCCGCTGAACACCGAGAATCCGGCGGGTGCGTCGCGCAGCAGGCCCGCGCCGCGATCGAAATTGCCGGTGGCGTCCTTGACCCCGACGATGCCCGGCACCGCAGCCAGACGCAGGATCGTCTCGTTGCCCATGTCCGCCACGGTGCGACCCGGAACGTTGTAGAGAATCACCGGCAGGTCGACCTTCTCGGCGATCGTCGCGAAGTGGCGGTACATGCCCTCCTGCGTCGGCCGGTTGTAATACGGCACCACCTGCAACGTCGCATCGGCGCCCAGTGCTTTCGCCCGAGTGGTCAGTTCGACCGCCTCGGCCGTCGAATTGCCGCCCGCGCCTGCTATGACGGGAATCCGTTTGTCGACGTGCTCGACCGCGGTCTGGATCAGCCGCAGGTGCTCCTCGACCGGCAGGGTCGGCGACTCGCCGGTGGTACCGACGATCACGATGCCGTCGGTGCCTTCGGCGATGTGCCAGTCCAGCAGCGCGCGTAGCGCGGCCAGATCCAGGCTGCCGTCTTCGTGCATCGGCGTGACGAGCGCGACGAGACTGCCGCGAATGGGAGAGGCGATTGTCATGGACACGATGGGGGTCGGTTCTCGGTAATTCGCGATTGTAACGGATTCCGGTGCGCGGACCTATGGGGGAAGATCTGAGGCCGCGCCCACGCGGTTACGGTTTCTTTCGCCGGCGCCGTACGCAGGGGCGACGCGGACCCGCCCTGATTCAGCGGACCAGCGCGATCAGCGGCAACAGCAGCACGCTGATCGCGCTATAGGCCAGGTCCATCAGGGGCGTGAGCCAGAAACGTCCGAGCAGCCCGGTCAGCACCAGCGCCATGACGATGAAGAACCCGTACGGTTCGAGCCGCGCGAGTGCGCGCGATTGCCGCGGCGGCAGCACGCACAACAGCATGCGCCCGCCGTCCAGCGGCGGCAGCGGGAACAGGTTGAACACGCACATCACGAGATTCACCAGCAGGCCCGCCGCGGCCATGCGCAGGAAAAAAGGCTCGGTGACGTTGCCCAGCCGCAGCAGCACGGAGACCACGCCCCACAGCAGGGCCTGAACGAAATTGCACCCGGGGCCGGCCAGCGACACCAGCAGCGCGTGCCAGCGCGGATTGCGCAGCTTGCCGAAGTCCACCGGCACCGGTTTCGCATAACCGAAAAGAAAGGCGCCGCCGGTCGCGAAATACAGGACCAGGGGCATCAGCAACGTCCCGACGGGGTCGATATGCCGGGCGGGGTTCATGCTCACGCGGCCCAGCAGCAGCGCCGTGTTGTCGCCGAAACGCTGGGCGACGTAACCGTGGGCGGCCTCGTGGAGGGTGATGGCGAACAACACCGGGAGGGCGTAGACCGCGACGGTCTGGATAAGCGATTCGATCATGGTGCGGCATTGTAGCAAGACGCCGGGCCGTCCCAGGCGTCAATGCGCGGACGAAGCGCGGCCGCTGCATCGCGAACGCACCACACATGCATCGCACGCCCGCGATGCGCGCGGGCTATTCCTCGTCCGACAGCCCGAACGGTACCAGCGATCCCCGGCCGCGGCGCACCAGCACCGGCTCCGGACCCGTGAGGTCGACGACCGTCGACGGCTCGGCCGGGCAAGGCCCCCCGTCGATGACCAGGTCCACCACCTTTTCCAGACGCACGCGGATCGCGTCCGCTTCGTTCAGCGGCACGGTATCGGGCGGCAGGATGAGGGTCGAGGCGATCAAGGCCTGGCCCAGCCCTTCCAGCAGCGCGAGGGTCAGCGCATGATCCGGCACGCGCAGGCCGATGGTCTTGCGCGAAGGATGCGAGAGACGCCGCGGCACCTCCTTGCTCGCATCGAGGACGAAGACATACGGGCCGGGCGTGACGGCTTTCAGCAACCGGTACTGGCGGTTGTCGACGACTGCGAAATTCGCCAGCTCGGACAGGTCGCGCACCAGCAGCGACAGCAATTGCCGCTCGTCGAGGCCGCGGATGCGGCGCAGGCGTTCCACCGCGGCGCGGTCGTCGAGATGGCAGGCGAGCGCGTAGCTGGAATCGGTCGGCAACGCGACGATGCCGCCGGCGTTGATGATCTCCACGGCCTGCTTGATCAGACGCGGCTGCGGGTTGTCGGGATGAATGCGAAAAAACTGTGCCATCTGTGTCCGCGATTCCTTACCAGTCCTGCCATACCGGCACCAGGCCCGCCGGCAGCGGCGGCAGCGTGCCGGGCGCGTGCCGGCCCTCGCCCAGACCATGGAAATCCGAGCCGCGCGACGCGCGGAACCCGTAGCGCTGCGCCACGTGCGCGTATTGCGTGTACTGGTCGGGCGTATGGCTGCCCGTCACGACCTCGATCGCCGTGCCGCCCCGCTCCTTGAACTCGTCGAACAGGGCGCCGAATTCGGTCGGCGTGAAGCCGTACCGCCCGGGGTGCGCGACGATGGCCGTGCCGCCAGCGGCATGGATCCAGTCCATCGCGTCGCCCAGCGTCGCCCAGCGATGCGGCACGAAGCCGGGGCGGCCTTCGGCGAGGTAGCGGGTGAAGACGTCGCCCGTGGAGCGCGCCGCCCCGCTTTCCACGAGGAACCGCGCGAAGTGCGTGCGCGACACCATGTCGGGGTTCGACACGTACCGCATCGCGCCCTCGAACGCGCCCGGCACGCCGACTTCCGCCAGCCGCTCGCCGATCAGGCGCGCGCGCGCCAGGCGGCCGGAGCGGGTCCGTTCCAGACCGCCGACGAGGGTCGGATGCGCCGGATCGATCCGCAGACCGACGATGTGCACGGTGCGCGCGGCCCAGGTGACCGAAATTTCGACGCCGGCAACGTAGCGCATCCCGAGCGCAGCGGCGGCATCGCGTGCCGCGGCCTGGCCGTCGAGCTCGTCGTGGTCCGTCAGCGACCAGAGGTCGACCTTGCCCCGGGATGCGAGCGCGGCGACATCGGCCGGCGCGAGCATGCCGTCCGAGACGGTTGAGTGGCAGTGGAGATCGGCATTGAGCGTCATGTCCTCATTCTACCGTAATGACCGGCATGCGATGCGCGCTCAGGGCACGCCCGCGTCGCGCTGCAATGCATCCAGTTCGTCTTCGCCGAAGCCGGCCGCGCGTCGCGCCGGCAGGTTGAACGGCCCTTTCAGGCGAGGTGCGCGATAGTCGCGCGCGAGCACGGCGTAAAACGCCAGCGGGTCGTGACCGGCACGTTGGCACAGCCAGCGAAACCAGCGGTTGCCGATCGCCACATGCACGATCTCGTCGCGCAGGATGATGTCCAGGATGCCCGCGGCGACGGTATCGCCCGCCTGCGCGAGTTTCGCGCGAATCGGCGGCGCCGCGTCCAGCCCGCGGGCCTCGAGCGTGCGCGGCACCAGCGCCATGCGCGCCAGCACGTCGCCACGGGTGCGCACCGCCATGTCCCACAGTCCGTCGTGCGCGGGGTGCGCGCCATAGGCGCCGCCGAGCCGCTCCAGGTGATCGGCAAGCAGCGTGAAGTGGTAGCCCTCTTCCGCCGCCACCCGCCCCCAGTCCAGGTAATAGTCGAGCGGCAGCGCCGGAAACCGGGCGATCGCGTCGAGCGCCAGATTGATCGCGTTGAATTCGATATGGGCGATCGCGTGCAGCATCGCCACCCGGCCTTCCAGCGTCTGCACGCCGCGCCGGGACAGTTCGCGGGGCGCGACCAGCACGGGCCGCTCGGGACGTCCGGGCAGGTCGGGCAGCACGATGGGGCGGGCCGGATCGATTGCGCAGGCGCCGGCGCGCAGGCCGTCGTAGAGCCTGCGTGCGGCCTGTGCCTTGCGCCGCGGATCGGCTTCGCCAAGCGCGCACGCCGCAAGCAGGCGAGCCTCCGGAAGCGCGCCGTCGGGCGCGGGCGAACGCGACGGACCGGGCAAGCGGGAGGCGGAGGACGGTATCGGTAGCACGTGAGCGGCGTTCGGACGATAAGGGAGCGCAGCGGCGCATGGGGACGCAGGCGCTCATGCGATGGACGGGTTGCGGCGGCGCGGCCGAGGCACGGCGGCCGACAGCGGCGCGGCGCACGTTACAATCGGTTATTTACGGCCCGATAGCGGGACTGTCGCGCGGGTTCCGGCGGTCGTGGCGCCAGGCGCTCGCGCCGCCGCGCGCGGCTTGCAGCGTCGGGTCGCACCGCATCGAGCATACGCGAACACGGCGAACACAACGAACACGGCGAACACGGCGAACGCAGTGACCGGCCCGGCCGGAAGCTCTTTATTTTAGGCCATTTACCCCCATATCGGCTGGAGCGCGCCACGTGCCGGCTTCACCCCGGCCCGCGGTATTCGCGCCTTCGGCGCAACAGGAAACGACATGACGATTTACCGCCTCGGCGAGCATGTGCCCACCATCGACGAAACGGCATTCGTCGCGCCCGATGCCACGCTGATCGGCCAGGTGGTTCTCGAAGCCGGTGCCAGCGTCTGGCCGGGCGCGGTGCTGCGGGGCGATAACGAGGTCATCGTGGTGGGCGCGGGCAGCAATGTCCAGGACGGCGCGATCCTGCATACCGACGCGGGCTATCCGATGCATATCGCGCCGGGCGTGACGATCGGGCATCAGGCGATGCTGCACGGCTGCACGATCGGGCGCAACGCGATGATCGGCATCCAGGCGATTCTGCTCAACGGCGCGGTCATCGACGAAAACACGCTGGTGGGCGCAGGTGCCGTCGTCACCGAAGGCAAGCGCTTCGGCCCGGGCGTGCTGGTGCTGGGAGCGCCCGCCCGAGTCGCGCGCGAGCTGACCGCGCAGGACATCGCGGCATTGCGACGCAATGCGCAGCATTACGTCGAGCGCTGCCGTTACTACAAGGAAAACCTGGTGCGCGTGGGATAAAACGCCGCGCCATCGCTAGATGGGCGTATGCCCTCCGAGGAAAATGTCGTGAACGACCAGTTGCAGAGATTCATGTTCAAAACCGCGCCCGTACGCGGCGAATTCGTTACGCTCCACCAGACCTGGCACGACGTGCTGTCGCGCCGCGACTACCCGGCGCCGGTGCGCGCGATGCTCGGCGAAATGATGGCCGCCGCCGCCCTGCTCTCGGCGAATCTGAAATTCGACGGCGCGCTGGTGATCCAGATCTACGGGGATGGCCCGCTGCGCATGCTGGTGGTCGAATGCCATGCGGACCTGACGATGCGGGCCACCGCGAAACTTTCCGTCGATGCCGCCGAGATCGCGCCTGACGCCAGCTTCACCGATCTGGTCAACACGAACGGTCAGGGACGCTGCGCGATCACGCTCGACCCGCGCGACAAGAAGCCCGGCCAGCAGCCCTATCAGGGCGTCGTGCCGCTCACCGATGAAACCGGCCCGATCCCGACGATCGCGAAAGTGCTCGAACACTACATGCATCGGTCCGAGCAACTCGATACGCGGCTGTGGCTGGCGGCGGACGCGCAGCGGGCGGTCGGCATGCTGCTGCAGAAGCTGCCGCTCACTGGCGGTCCGAATGCCACGCAAGGCACGACGGAAGTGGATGCCGATACCTGGGACCGCGTCTGCACGCTCGGGAGCACGCTGAACGCGCCCGAGATGCTGGGCGCCGACGCGGCGACGCTGCTGCACCGCCTGTTCTGGGAAGAGCCGCGCGAACCGATGGCCTCCGGAACGACGCGTTTCGCCTGCACCTGTTCGCGCGACAAGGTGGGTGGCATGCTGACGATGCTGGGGCGTGAGGAAGTCGAAAGCATTCTCGCGGAATCCGGCGAAGTCGAGGTGCATTGCGAGTTCTGCAACCAGCGCTATGTGTTCGATCCCGTCGACGCCGCGCAGCTTTTCGTCGGGGATGCCGCGCGTACCGTCGCCGCAGCGCCCGACCAACGCCACTGATATCGCAGCGCCGCTGCCAGGAAACCCCCATGACACCCGTCCTTGCCGCTATGCGTGCCACCTCTCGAACCGGGTCGCGCCTGCGCACCGCCGCCTTCGCGCTGACGGTGCTGGCGGGGTTGGCCGGCTGTGCGGCGCCGCCGCTCGCCCCGGACGGCACGATTCTGAGCCGTCTGCCTGCGGATGCGCCGGGCGCGGCGGCATCGTCCGCAATCGCGCCCCTGCCCGACGCGGACGAACAGGCACGGCGATACGACCAGATCGACCGGCAGGCGCTCCAGGATTCGGAAAACGCGATTCGCGCCGACGCCGCGGCGCGCGCCGCGAGCGCGCTTGCCGCACAGTCACCGCTGTATTACGGCGATGGTTACGGCGGCTATGGCTGGACGGGACCGGCGTTTTACGGCTGGGGTGGACCCGCGTTCTATTGCTGGGGAGGACCCGGATGGTATGGGTACGGATACGGGTACGGGCCGAGCGGGTACGGAGGCGGTTGGAGAGGACCGCGCTCCGGGGTATTCATCGGTCGGCGTTGGGGCCGGTAGCGCCCCGCGCCGCACGGGATTTCTCCGCGCCGGCCTTGTGCCGGGCCGCCGCGGCTTCCAGCCGCTTGGTCTCGGCGCGGCCATGCGCCGGCGGTTCGGGCACCACGCGCAGGGGTGCCGCCGATACCTGGCCGCGCGTGGACGGCAGATTGGAACTCAGCGACGGCAGCCGTGCCTGGTCCTGCGGCGAGACGAACTGAACGAACACTTCGTCGTTCTTGACCATGCCCAGTTCGTAGCGCGCCCGTTCCTCGATGGCCGCCGTGCCGTTCTGCAGGTCGTCCACTTCTCCGGCGATGCGATCGTTGCGCGCCTTGAGCTCGGTATTCGTGCGCAGCTGGTCGGAGAACTGCTGCTGCAGGTCATGAACGCGCAGCCATCCGCCCATTCCCCACCACAGGGGGTACTGGACGAACGCGAGCAAGGCAATCAGAACAAATGTAACAGGCCGCATAGGATCGAATTTGCCGCCGCAGCCCGCACCCGGCGGGGCGGCGGCATCGCAGGGCCTTATCGTGCGAGGTTATAGAAGGTCGATCGACCCGGGTAGCTGGCGATGTCGCCCAGATCTTCCTCGATGCGCAGCAGCTGGTTGTACTTCGCGATGCGATCGCTGCGGGACAGCGAACCGGTCTTGATCTGCCCGACGTTCAGTCCGACGGCGATGTCGGCGATCGTGGAATCCTCGGTTTCGCCCGAACGATGCGACACGACCGAGGTATAGCCGGCGCGCTTGGCCATCTCGATGGCCGCGAACGTCTCGGTCAGCGTGCCGATCTGATTGATCTTGATCAGGATCGAATTCGCGACGCCCTGGGCAATGCCTTCCTTCAGGATTTTCGTGTTCGTCACGAACAGATCGTCACCCACCAGCTGCAGCTTCTTGCCCAGCGTGTCCGTGTGGTATTTCCAGCCTTCCCAGTCGTTCTCCGCCATGCCGTCCTCGATCGAGACGATCGGGAACTTGCCGGCCAGCGTTTCCAGGTAGTGCGTGAATTCCTCCGACGACAGTTCCAGATTCTCGCCCGCCAGCCTGTAGCGGCCGTCCTTGTAGAACTCCGACGATGCGCAGTCGAGCGCCAGCAGGATATCCTCGCCAGGGCGGTAACCCGCCGCCTCGATTGCCTGGAGCACGGTCGACAGGCAGTCGTCGTTCGACGTGAAGTTCGGCGCGAAACCGCCTTCGTCGCCCACGGCGGTGCTGAAACCCCGGTCGGCCAGGATTTTCTTCAGCGAGTGGAAGACTTCCGTACCGGCGCGCAGCGCTTCGCGGAACGTCGACGGACCCACCGGCACGATCATGAATTCCTGGATGTCCAGGCTGTTGTTCGCGTGCGCGCCGCCGTTGATGATGTTCATCATCGGCACCGGCAACTGCATCGCGCCGGAACCGCCGAAATAGCGATACAGCGGCAGGCCGGCTTCCTCGGCGGCGGCCTTGGCGACCGCCATCGACACCGCAAGCATCGCGTTCGCGCCCAGGCGCGACTTGTTGTCGGTGCCGTCGAGCTCGATCAGGGTCTTGTCGAGGAAGGCCTGTTCGGCCGCGTCCAGTCCCAGAATCGCTTCCGAGATCTCGGTATTGAGATGCTCGACCGCCGTGAGCACCCCCTTGCCGAGATACCGGCGCGCGTCGCCGTCACGCAGTTCGATCGCCTCGCGCGAACCGGTGGACGCGCCCGAGGGGACCGCCGCGCGGCCCATCGTGCCCGACTCCAGCAACACGTCGCACTCGACGGTGGGATTGCCGCGCGAATCCAGAATCTCGCGGCCGATGATATCAACGATAGCACTCATAGTTTTCTCGAAATGACAAAATCCGTCGGGCATCCCGGCCGCCAAGCAATGCGACCCCGGCATGCGTTATTTTTGGCAAACTGATCAGGCGATTGGCCCCGCGCCCTGGCCGGGCACGCCGGCCCGGCGTGTGCGGCTTGCACGCTCTAGTTGAAGTCGTTCTCCAGGAACGGCTCGCGCTTGACCGCCTCGTCCAGCGTCTTCAACGTCTCCAGCAGGCGGCGCATCTGTCGCAACGGCACCGCGTTCGGACCATCCGACATCGCCTTCGACGGGTCCGGATGGGTTTCCATGAACAGGCCCGCCACGCCGGTCGCCACCGCGGCGCGCGACAGCACCGGCACGAACTCGCGCTGACCACCGGAACTCGTGCCCTGCCCGCCCGGCAACTGCACCGAGTGGGTGGCATCGAACACGACCGGCGCACCCGTTTCCCGCATGATCGCAAGAGAACGCATGTCCGACACGAGATTGTTGTAACCGAACGAAACACCGCGCTCGCACGCGAAGAAGCGATCCTCGGACAATCCCGCCTCGCGTGCCGCATCCCGCGCCTTGTCGATCACGTTCTTCATGTCATGCGGCGCGAGGAACTGGCCCTTCTTGATGTTCACCGGCTTGCCCGACTGCGCGACCGCCCGGATGAAATCCGTCTGCCGACACAGAAAGGCCGGCGTCTGCAGCACGTCGACGGCCGCCGCAACCTGCTCGATCTCGTCGATCGCGTGCACGTCGGTCAGCACCGGCACGCCCAGCTGGCGACGCACCTCGGACAGGATGCGCAGACCTTCGTCCATGCCCGGCCCGCGGAAGGTCTTGCCCGAACTGCGGTTCGCCTTGTCGTACGAAGACTTGTAGACGAACGGAATCTGCAGTTCGCGGCACAACTCGACCAGATGGCCCGCGGTGTCGATCGTCATCTGCTCGGACTCGACCACGCAGGTGCCGGCGATCAGGAAGAACGGCTTGTCGAGGCCGACGTCGTAATTACACAGCTTCACGAAGCATCTCCTGGGCACGCGACTGCTGACGGGCGAGCGCGGCGCGCACGAACGACGTGAAGAGCGGGTGACCGTCGCGCGGCGTCGACGTGAATTCCGGATGGAACTGGACGCCGACGAACCACGGGTGCAGATCGTCGCGCAGTTCCATCATCTCCGGCAGTTCCTCGGTCGGGGTGCGCGCGCTGATCACCATGCCCTTCTGTTCGAGCTGGGGCACGTAGCGGTTATTGACTTCATAGCGGTGACGATGCCGTTCGTTGACGTCGTCGCCATAGATGGTCTGCGCGCGCGTGCCCGGCTTGATCGCGCAACGCTGCGAACCCAGGCGCATCGTGCCGCCCAGATCCGACTGCTCGGTGCGCTTCTCGACGCGGCCGTCGCGGTCGTACCATTCGGTGATCAACGCGACGACCGGCGCGCCGGTCATCGGATCGAACTCCGTGCTGTTCGCGCCGTCGAGCCCGACGACATGCCGTGCGAATTCGATCACCGCCAGCTGCATGCCCAGGCAGATGCCGAGGTACGGCACCTTGGCCTCGCGCGCATAGCGGATCGCATCGATCTTGCCCTCGGTGCCCCGGCGTCCGAAGCCGCCCGGCACCAGCACGGCGTCGAGGTGCGCGAGCGCGCCCACGCCGTCCTTCTCGATTTCTTCGGAATCGATGTACTCGATGTTGACCCGCGTCGACGTGTGGATCGACGCGTGCTTGAGCGACTCGATCAGCGACTTGTACGACTCGGTCAGATCGACGTACTTGCCGACCATGCCGATGGTCACTTCGTTTTCGAACTTGCCGAGCGCATCCACCAGCCGCGCCCACATCGACAGGTCCGCCGGCTTCGGCGCGAGCTTCAATTCGTCGCAGATGAGCTGATCGAGGCCCTGATCGTTGAGCATCTGCGGGATCTTGTAGATGCTGTCGACGTCCCACACCGAGATCACGGCTTCCTGGTGGACGTTCGAGAACATCGAGATCTTCGCGCGCTCGTCGTCCGGAATCGGCCGGTCCGCGCGGCAGATCAGCGCGGTCGGCAGGATGCCGATCTCGCGCAGCTTCTGCACGCTGTGCTGCGTGGGCTTGGTCTTCAGCTCGCCCGCCGAACCGATCCACGGGACCAGGGTCAGGTGAACGAAGCACGCCTGGTTGCGCCCGAGGCGCAGGCTCATCTGGCGCGCTGCCTCGAGGAACGGCAGCGATTCGATGTCGCCGACGGTGCCGCCGATCTCGACGATCGCCACGTCGGGTTCGCCGCAGGTCGCGAGCCGCGCGCCGCGCTCGATGAAGGCCTGGATCTCGTTGGTGATGTGCGGAATGACCTGCACGGTCTTGCCGAGGTATTCCCCGCGGCGTTCCTTGCGCAGCACCGATTCGTAAATCTGGCCGGTCGTGAAGTTGTTCGCACGGCGCATCTTCGTGCTGATGAAGCGCTCGTAGTGACCGAGGTCGAGGTCGGTCTCCGCGCCGTCCTCGGTCACGAACACCTCACCGTGCTGGAAGGGGCTCATCGTGCCGGGATCGACGTTGATGTAGGGGTCAAGCTTGAGAAGAGTGACTTTGAGGCCGCGCGATTCGAGAATCGCGGCAAGGGACGCGGCGGAGATTCCTTTTCCGAGTGAGGAAACGACTCCGCCGGTGACGAACACATATTTGGTCATCGCAGGATTGCTCGCGGGAAAGCGGAATTATACCGTAGAAGCCGCACCGCACACGCGTCCCCCCGCGCGTTTTTTTACGCCGCGTCCGGTGCGGCGGATTTTCCCCTTCTCCACGGCGCGGCCGGCGTGCCCTGTGCGCGACCCGCGGGACCGTCTCGCGTTGCGGCGCACGGGGCGAAGATACGTGCGTTGCGCGGAAGCCGGCGCGCGCGGGCCGCGCCGGGACGATTAGAGTCCGTCAGAAGCCGTTCCCTCATCCCGCGCCGCGCCGCAGCGTGGTGATTCCCCGCAGCGAACAACTGCTGCGGGTCAATGTGCCGGGGGCCGGAACGCCTTCCATTTCTCGCCAGGGTCTCTCATGCCAAAGATCGGAATGTGGTTCATACGGATCGCCCTCGTGGTGGCCGGCATCGCTGTCCTGTTCTTCTCGATGTGCCATAAATCGGAGCCGGAAAAGGACGCCGCGGTAAAAGAGGCGTTCCCCGACGACGCATCCACGGCGGGGCTCGCGGCACAAGCGGCCTCCGCGACCGGGCTGGATGCGGCCGCGGCGGCGGCGATCGCGCTGGCCTCCGCCACGGCCGCCGGCGTCGCCAGCGCCGCCTCGTCGGCCGGCGCGCCGACGTACCCCGATCCGCAACCCGATACATCGGCCGTGACGCCGCATCCCGATGACACGGCGTCGGAAGCGGCGACCGCCGCGACGTCACACGCGCCGACGCCGGCGCCAGCCGCCGCAGCGGCCGCGCAGGGGCGCCCCGAAGCCACGTTGGTGCCCACGCCCGCCTTGCAGAAACACCGTCAGATACAGATAGACGCGGCGCGGCGCGCGATCGCCCAACACCGGCCGCCGGCCAACCGGATGGCGCGCGCGCCCGCATCGCCACGCACTTCGGCGGTACCTGCCCCGGCATCGCGTCATCCCTCCGCGCCCGCGGCGGGCATCGCCGCCGCGCCGGGATCGGTCGACGCCGGCATGGCCAGTACGCAGCAGGCGGCCGCCGGGATTGCGGCGAATCGCGCGGACGCCACCGGTTCGGTACTGCCGACGTTGCCCGCCTTCGCCCCCTCGCCGGCCACCCGAGCGGGCATCCCGCACACCGTCAAGACGCATCGGACGCCGTACGAGGCCATGCCGCCATCCAGTAGCGTCGAAGATTTCTACGGTAGGCCATAACGTCGAGACGGGCGCCATGCGTTTCGAAGCGCACGGCGCCGTCGCGGTCGCTTCGGTACGACTGCGCCCCTTGCCGCGCGTAGCGTGCGACGACCTGCGGGTGCGGATGCCGGTACCGGTTCAGATAGCCCATCTGAAAGACCACGTGCGCCGGCGCGACCGCGGCGACGAAGGCATCGGTGGAGGACGTCCGGCTGCCATGGTGCGGCGCGAGCAGGATCGTCGCATCGAGTGGCGTCGCGGCACGCAGCATCGCTGCCTCCTGCGGTGCTTCGATATCGCCGGCGAGCAGGAGCGTGTGCCGCGCGTTGGCTACGCGGATCACGCAACTCATGCCATTGGGCGCGGCGCCGGCATCCGGGTCCGCCGGCCACAAAACCTCGAACGTCACCCCGTCCCAGCGCCATGACGCACCTCGCCGACAGCGGGTGACGCGCGCGCCGCCGTCGCGCGCGGTCATCCATAGAGGCTGCGCCGGCGGCAGCGATGCCAGCAGCTGCCGCGTCGTCATCTGGGTGAGCACCGTGCGCGCGCCGCCGTAATGATCGTCGTGATCGTGGCTGACGACCAGCGTGTCGAGCGTGGTCACGCCCTGTACGCGCAGCGACGGCACGATCAGACGTTCGCCGGCATCGGTGCGGCCCATCGGCGGGCCGGTGTCGTAGAGCATGCGGTGCCCGCGTGTCTCGACCAGCGCCGCCATGCCCTGCCCGACATCCAGCAGCGTCACGCGAAATTCGCCGCTGCCCGGCGGCGCCGGCCGGTAGAGAAACAGCGGCGCGCACAGAAGCGGCGCGAGCCGCTGCAACGGCAGGCCGCGCGGGCCGAGTCCCCATGCCACGCCGAGCAGCGCGGCCGCGAGCGTCGGTACGTCGGGCGCGGCGACGTTCAGCATGGCCCACCCGGGCGCGGCAAGCACATCGAGCGCGCGGCCGAGCCAGGCGATCAGCGTATGGGCGGCATGAAACGCCAGCGCATCGCAGGGTGCGGGCAGCACCACGCCCGCCAATACCGCCGGCACCACCAGGAAACTCACCCAGGGAATCGCCACGGCATTCGCGAGCGGCCCGAGCAGCGGCACCTGCCCGAAGAGGCTCGCACCCGCCGGCACCAGGGCGACCGTGACGGCGATCTGCACCCGCGCCGCGCCGCCGAGGCCCGCGGCCAGATGCGGCCAGGCGCGCCGCCAGGCACGGCGCGCGGGACCCGCGGGCGAGCGCGCCGGACCGTGCCGGGGGGAGGCGGGCAACGCCGCTGCTGCCGTCGCCGCGGCCGGCACCGCCGCGTCGTGCGGCGTCACGGCCCGCGCCGTCGACGTCGTTGCGAAGGCGATCGCCGCCACCGCGCCGAACGACAGCCAGAAACCGGCCGCCGACACCGCCCAGGGGTCCGCCACGACGACCGCCAGCAGCGCCCACGCGAGCACCCGCGACGGTGCCGGCGCGCGGCCGGCGAACGCGGCCGCGCACACCACCGCCAGCATCCAGAAAGCCCGTTGCGCCGGGACGCCGAAACCGGCCAGCGCCACGAACCATGCCGCCGCCAGCAGCGCGCAGACGGCGCCCAGGCGCGGCGCCGGCCAGCGCAACGGCAAGGCGCGGCCCCGCCAGACGCCACGCCGCCAGAGACCGCCCCCCAGCAGCGCGGCGAAGCCGGCGACGAGACCGACGTGCAGACCCGACACGGCCACCAGATGGTTCGTGCCGGTCCGACTGAAACGCAGCCAGTCCGCGCGCGTGATCCCGCCCTGATAACCGATCGCCAGCGCGGTCACCACGCCCGCATGCGGCCGCTGCGGCAGGACCGCGTCGATTCGCCGCGCGATGCCGCCGCGCACGCGATCGATCCATGCCCGCGCGGCGAACAGGGTGGCGTCCGGCGGGGAGATGCCATCGGCCGCCACCGCCGGCTGTCCCGTACGGACGTGGCCGGTGGCGCGGATGCCGCGTCGCAGCAGCCACGCCTCGGTGTCGAAACCCCCGAAATTCGCGTTGCCATGCGGCCGTTTCAGACGCACCGTCAAGGTCCAGCGCTGCCCCGCTTCGAGCGCCGGCACCACGCTCCCCCTGCGGTACGCGCTCGTCCACGACAGACGCACGCGCGCCGGGAAGCGCGCCGCGGCCACCCCGGCCGGCAGCGCGGAATGCACCGCCTCCACCCGCAGGACAAACCGCACGCCGTCGTCGGCCGGCTCGGGCAGGCCCTCTACCCGTCCGCTCAGGCGCACATCGCGTTGTTCGAGCGCTTCGGGCAGCACGGTCGAAAGCCGCATCTGCGCACGCCACGCGGCCCAGTCGTATCCGGCGAGAAGCGCCGCGCTGGCCAGCAGGAACGGCGGCACGCAACGCCACGCGCGGGAGTATCGGGACGCGAGCAGGAACAGTACGCAGGCCAGCGTCAGGGCCGCCAGCAGCGCCGACGACGGCAGGCTGGCGGCGCGCTGCACCGCACAGGCCCCCACCGCGAACGCCGGCGCGAAGATCCGCATCCTCCTGCCCCTCGAGTCTGCGGCGCCCGCGCGCCGCTCAGGCAGGAATTATCGCGGCACGTGCGCCAGCCGCGGCAAGGCGGCGAACGCATTGGCCGTCGTGCAGTCGGCCAGTTGGTCGAGGGACAGTTCGCGCAGCTGCGCCAGGGTCTGGGCAATGCGCGGCACCTGATCGGGGCTGTTGCGCTGCCTGTAGCGCCAGGCAGGCGCAATATCGGGCGCGTCGGTTTCGACGACCACCGCCTCGAGCGGCAGCGTCTGCGCGAGCCGCCGGATCTGCAGCGCGCGCTCGAAGGTCATCGCGCCGCCGAAGCCCAGCCTGAAGCCCTGGCGGATGAACCCATCCGCCTGCTGGCGGCTGCCGTTGAACGCATGCGCGATGCCCTGCGTGAGGCCGAAGCGCCGCAAACCATGCAGCACCTGATCCTGCGCACGCCGCACATGGCAGATCACCGGCAGATCGAATTCTCTCGCCAGCCGCAACTGGGCATCGAAGACCCCGCGCTGGCGCGCGTCGTCGAGCCCGGGCACGAAGTAGTCCAGGCCGATTTCGCCGATGCCGACGAAACGGGAATCGTCCAGGCTCGCGACGATCGCCGCGCGCAGGGTCGCCAGCGCCGCGTCGTCGGCCTGGGCGGTGAACAGCGGATGGATCCCCAGCGCGTACGCGCCGCCCTGGATGCGATGCGCCAGCGCGCGCACCGTGGCGAAGTTCGCCGGGGTCACCGCCGGGATGACGATCGTCGCGACGCCCGCCGCCCGCGCGGCGGCGGCGACCTGGTCGCGATCGGCGTCGAATTCACCGGCATCCAGATGGCAGTGGGTATCGATCCACATCGGCTGTCTGCCTAGAGCATTTCCCGGAAATCGGGATGCAGTCCCGTCTGCGCGCCGATCACCTCGGGCTGCTCGTCGAGCTTGCCGGTGCGCAGGCGCAACACCCGGTCGCACCGGCCGGCAAGGTCGAGATCGTGGGTGACGATCACGAAACTGGTGGAAAGCGTCTGCGACAGCTCCATCATCATCGCGAACACCCCATCCGCGGTGTCGCTGTCGAGGTTGCCGGTCGGCTCGTCGGCGAGCACGCAGGCCGGGTCCGTCACCAGCGCGCGGGCGATCGCCACGCGCTGCCGCTCGCCGCCGGACAGCTCGCCCGGGCGGTGGTGCGAGCGATGCGACAGCCCCACGCGGTCGAGCAGCGCCGCCGCCTTCGCGCGCGCCGCTTTCTCGGACAGGCGGCGGATACGCAAGGGCATCGCGACATTGTCGAGCGCGCTGAATTCGGCGAGCAGGTGGTGAAACTGGTAGATGAAGCCAAGCGAGCGGTTGCGTACCTGATCGCGCTCGCCTTCGCTCAATGTCGAGTACGGGCGGCCCAGCACCGCGACCGTGCCGGACGTCGCGTCGTCGAGTCCGCCGAGCACGTGCAGTAAGGTGCTCTTGCCCGAGCCGGACGCGCCGACGATCGCCACTTTCTCGCCGCGCGCGACGGTCATCGAGGCGTTGCGCAACACGTCCACGCTGATGCGCCCCTGCAGGAAGCTTTTCGACACGTCGCGCGCCTCGAGGACCAGGGACGGGTCGAGGGCGAGGGCCGGGGTCAAGGTGTCGGGATGCTTACTCATAGCGCAGTGCCTCCGCGGGTTTGACGCGCGAGGCGCGCCAGCTGGGATAGAGCGTGGCGAGCGCCGACATCGCGAAGGCGATCACGCCGATGCGCAGGACGTCGCTCGGCTCCAGCTGCGACGGCAGCTCGCTGATGAAATACACCGATGGCGGCAGGAACTGCACCTGGAATACATGTTCGATCGCCGGCACGATGACCGGGATGTAATAGGCGAGCAAGCTGCCGAATCCCACGCCCAGCGCGGTGCCGATGAAGCCGATCGTCACGCCCTGGATGAAGAAGATCTTCATGATCGAGCGCCGCCCCGCGCCCAGCGTGCGCAGGATCGCGATATCCGGCTGCTTGTCGGTGACCGTCATCACCAGCGAGGACACCAGATTGAAGGCCGCCACCGCGATGATCAGCGTCAGGATGATGAACATCATGCGTTTCTCGATCTGCACCGCCGAGAACCAGGTCTTGTTCTGCCGGGTCCAGTCGCGGATGTACAGGTCGCCCGAGAGCGTCTTCGACAGGTCGTACGCCACCTGCGGCGCGCGCTCCATGTCCTTCAGCTTCAGACGCACGCCCGAGGGCGCCGGTCGCCGGAACAGCGCCTGCGCGTCGACGATGTCGATCAGCGCGAGGCCGCTGTCGTATTCGTAATGCCCGGACGAGAACACGCCGACCACCGTGAACTGCTTGAGCCGGGGCAGCACGCCCGCCGGCGTCATCGTGCCCTCGGGCGCGACCAGCGTGACCTTGTCGCCCAGCCCCACGTCGAGGTTGCCGGCCAGCTCCTTGCCCAGCACGATGCCGAAGCCGCCCGGCGTCAGGTTCGCCAGGCGCCCCGCGGTCATCTCGCTGGCGATGTCCTCGACCTTCGCCTCGGCGCTCGGTTCGACGCCGCGCAACGCGACGCCGGAGACGGTCTCGCCGCGCGTGAGCAGGGCCTGCGCATCGACATACGGCGCGGCCGCGACGACCTCGCGATTGCGCAGCGCCTCGGTCGCGGTCTGCCGCCAGTCGGGGATCGCGCCCGTCGGCGAGTAGATCTCGACGTGCGCGAGCACCGACAACATGCGGTCGCGCACCTCGCGCTGGAAGCCGTTCATCACCGACAGCACGACGATCAGCGCGGCCACGCCCAGCGCGATGCCGACCATCGAGATCACCGCGATGAAGGAGATGAAACCGTTGCCGGTGGTGCGCTTGCCGGCGCGCGTATAGCGCCAGCCGATCTGCCATTCATAAGGGAGTTTCAAATGCGGTCTTCCTGGTCATAACGGGGTCAGCCGGCAAGTTTGCCATACAATGCGGTGATCTATGCATGAACCCACCCTTCACTTTCTCTTGCCGTTCGCGTTGCCTGCCGCGCAGGAAGGCGCCGCGGTACTGCCCGCGCGCGCGACGCCCGGGCTCGACCAGCTGGTGCGCCGGGCCACGCTGCGCGAACGCGTGCCCGGCGAGGATTTCCAGCGCAGCCTGCCGCACGAGCAGTGGCTGGCCGCGCGGCACGGCATCGCGGTACCCGACGGCGGCGACACCCCGCTCGCGCCCTATATGCTGCTGGCCGACGGCGGCGCGCCCGGACGGGCGACGTGGGCGTGCCTGCAACCGGCGCACGTCGCGGTCACGCACGACCATCTGGTGTTGCTCGACCCCGACACCCTGGCGCTCGACGACGCCGACGCCCGCGCGCTGATCGCGCAGGCGCAGGCGTCGTTCGACGAACGCGGCCTGACGCTGGTCGCGCCGACGCCGTTGCGCTGGTACGTCAGCGGCGACGCCCTGCGCGAGCTGGACGGCGCGGCGCCGCTGCGGGCGATCGGCCGCAGCATCGATATCTGGCTGCCGCTGGCCCGCGCCACGGGCGCGCGTTCGCGCCCGTGGATGAGTCTGCAAAACGAGATCCAGATGGCCTGGCACGAGCATCCGGTCAACGAAGCCCGGGAACGGCGCGGGCAACTGGCGGTGAATACCGTCTGGCTGCACGGCCAGGGCGCGCTCGCGGAGCCGGATGGGCCGGCGCACCCCGCCCGGGATGCGTCGTCGGATGCGTCGTCCGAACCGGCGCTGGCCCGCGCATTCGACACGCTCTATTCCGACGCCTGCGCGACGCGCGGCCTCGGGCTGGCGACGCGGGCCGGGGTCGCGCCGCTGCCGCCCACGTTCGCGGCGCTGTTGACCGGGATGACGGGCGCCGCCGCGACGCGCGCATCCGCACGTCCGGGGGACGGGCCCGTACCCCGCCCGGCCGACCCGCGCGCGCTGCCGATCCTGATCGAAATCGGCGGCCTCGCCGCCGCCTTCGTCAACCAGGACTGGGGCGACTGGCTGGCCCGGCTCGCCGACATCGATGCGCAGTGGTTCACGCCCGCGCTCCAGGCCTTGCGGGACGGCCGCGTAGGTCGGCTGCACCTGACGCTGGGCAGCGACACCGGCACCGTGACGCTCACCGTGACGCGTGGCGATCTGAAGAAATTCTGGCGCCGCCGCACCCTTCTTTCCCTGCTTGCCGGCACGGCCGACGTCATGGCCGCCGATGCCACGGCGGCCCCGCCCGCGACCCCCTCGGCGCACCCATGACCCGGATTCAAACACGCCCCTGCGCACCCGCCGACACCGAGACCCTGATCCGGCACGGCCTGCATCCCGTGCTCGCGCGGCTGTACGCGGCACGCGGCATCCGCGCCGCGCCCGATGTCGAGACCGGCCTCGACAAATTGCTGCCGCCCCACCTGCTGCGCGGCATCGATGCGGCCGCCGCCCGGCTTGCCGACGCCATCGCCGCGCGCCGGCGGCTGCTGGTGATCGCCGATTACGACTGCGACGGCGCGACCGCCTGCGCCGTCGCGGTGCGGGGCCTGCGCATGCTCGGCGCCGACGTCGACTATTTGGTGCCGAACCGCTTCGAATACGGCTACGGCCTGACGCCGGAGATCGTCGCGCTCGCCCTGTCGAATACGCGCCGCCCGCCCGAGCTGCTGATCACCGTGGACAACGGCATCGCCAGCGTCGAGGGCGTGGCGGCGGCGAACGCGGCCGGCGTCGACGTCGTCGTGACCGATCACCATCTGCCGGGCGACACGCTGCCCGACGCGTGCGCCATCGTCAACCCGAACCAGCCGGACTGCACGTTCCCGAGCAAGCATATCGCCGGCGTGGGCGTCATCTTCTACGTCCTGCTCGCGACCCGCGCGGCGATGCGCGCGCGCGGCGTGTTCGACGCCGCCAGCCAGCCGAAACTCGTGCGGCTGCTGGATCTGGTCGCGCTGGGCACGGTCGCCGACGTCGTGCGTCTGGATCCGAACAACCGGGTACTGGTCGCCCAGGGCCTCGCACGCATCCGCGCCGGCAAGACGCAACCCGGCATCGCCGCGCTGTTTCGCGCCGCGGGCCGCGAGGCGCGCACGGCCGGCGTGCAGGACCTCGGTTTCGCCGTCGGGCCGCGCCTCAATGCCGCGGGACGCCTGGCAGACATGTCGCTGGGCATCGAGTGCCTGCTGACCGACGATCCGGGCCGCGCGTGGGAACTCGCGCAGGAGCTCGACGGCATGAACCGCGAGCGCCGCGAGATCGAGACCGGCATGCAGCACGAAGCGCTCGCCGCCCTCGACAGCATCGACCCGAGCGACCCCGGCCGCACCACGCTGACGCTGTACGATCCGCTGTGGCACCAGGGGGTGATCGGCATCGTCGCCTCGCGCTTGAAGGAACGCTTCTACCGGCCGACGATCACCTTCGCCCCCGCCGACGACGACGGCGAACTGATCAAGGGCTCCGGCCGCTCGATTCCCGGTTTTCATCTGCGCGACGCGCTCGACCTGGTGTCGAAGCGCCACCCCGGCATGCTGCTGAAATTCGGCGGCCACGCAATGGCCGCCGGCCTGACGCTGCGCGCCGACGACTTCGCCCGCTTCACCGAGGCGCTGGAAACGGTCGGCCGGGAGTGGCTGCCGGAACAGGCGCTGCAACGCGTGCTGGAAACCGACGGCGAGCTCGAGGACGCGTATTTCACCGCGCAAGTGGTGGAGATGCTCGACGCGGCGATCTGGGGCCAGGGCTTTCCCGCGCCGGTGTTCTCCGGCGTGTTCGAGGTGCGCGCGCAGTCGCTCGTCAAGGACAGGCACCTGAAGCTGCAGCTCTTTCGCGGCACGCGGCGCTTCGACGCCATCTGGTTCAACCGCACCGAGCCGCTGCCCGAGCAGGCGAGCGTCGCCTACCGGCTCACGCGCGATACGTGGAACGGCGTGACGCGCGTGCAGATGATCGTCGAGCACGCGCACGCCTAGGCCGGCCGGGGATGCGATCGGCTATAATCCTCCGCTTGAAGAATCCCGTAAAAACCTAGCTTTTTGGAATGAAACGACATGGAAGCGGAACGTCTGAACGCAATCGACTCGACCATCGCCGATTTGCGCATTCGTGCGTCCGACCTACGGGGGTATCTTTGACTTCGATGTCAAGCAGGCGAAACTGATCGAAGTCAACAAGGAACTCGAGGACCCGACGGTCTGGAACGATTCGAAACACGCGCAGGCGCTCGGCCGCGAGAAGAAGCTGCTCGACGGCGTGGTCACCTCGCTGGTGCAACTCGACGAGGATCTGCTGAACGCGCAGGAACTGTTCGAACTGGCCCGCGAGGAAGGCGACGAGGACACGCTCGTGTCCATCGAAGAGGAAGTCGCCGAACTCTCCGCGCGCGTGGAGGGTATCGAGTTCCGGCGGATGTTCAGCAATCCGGCGGACCCGAACAACGCCTTCATCGACATCCAGTCGGGCGCGGGCGGCACGGAAGCGTGCGACTGGGCGGCGATGCTGCTGCGCCAGTACCTGCGCTACTCCGAGCGCAAGGGTTTCAAGGCCGAGATCCTCGAACAGTCCGACGGCGACGTCGCCGGCATCAAGAGCGCCTCGATCAAGATCGAGGGCGAGTACGCGTACGGCTATCTGCGCTCGGAAACCGGCGTGCACCGCCTCGTGCGCAAATCGCCGTTCGATTCCTCGGGCGGGCGGCACACCTCGTTCAGCTCGGTGTTCGTCTATCCCGAAGTCGACGACTCGATCGAGGTCGACATCAACCCGGCGGATCTGCGCATCGACACGTATCGTGCCTCCGGAGCCGGCGGCCAGCACATCAACAAGACCGATTCGGCGGTGCGGATCACGCACGTGCCGACGAACATCGTCGTGCAGTGCCAGAACGACCGCTCGCAGCACCGCAACCGTGCCGAGGCGATGGCGATGCTGCGCTCCAAGCTGTTCGAGGCGGAGATGCGCAAGCGTCAGGTCGAACAGGACAAGCTCGAAGCAGGCAAGACCGATGTCGGCTGGGGCCACCAGATCCGCTCGTACGTGCTGGACCAGAGCCGGATCAAGGACCTGCGCACCGGCGTCGAGATCAGCAACACCCGCTCCGTGCTGGACGGCGACCTCGACGAATTCATCGGCGCCAGCCTGAAACAGGGCGTCTGAGCGGTACGGACGCCACCGCTCCACCGCCACCTTGCCGGGCCCGCGCGTTCATCGCGCGTTCGGCACGGTCGGCCCGAATAATGCACCCGCTTGCCCGACGCTCACCCCGCAATGACCGATACCCAGAACACGCCCGCCCCGGATTCCGCTGCCGTCCCGGTCGCCGAAGACCATTCGATCCTCGCCGAACGCCGCGAGAAGCTCAACGCGATGCGCGCGGCGGGCCCCGCCTACCCGAACGATTTCGCCCCCACCCACCACGCCGCGCAGCTGCATGCCGCGCATGGCGAGTCGGACAAGGAGACGCTGGAAAGCGCCGCGCTCGACGTCGCGATCGGCGGCCGCATGATGCTCAAGCGCATCATGGGCAAGGCCAGTTTCGCCACCATCCAGGACGATGGCGTGCAGATCCAGCTGTTCGTCACCCCCGCCGACGTCGGCGCCGAGACCTACGACGCGTTCAAGAAATGGGACCTCGGCGACATCGTCGCCGCCAAGGGCAAACTGTTTCGCACGAACAAGGGCGAATTGTCGGTGCGCTGCGAGAGCCTGCGCCTGCTTGCCAAGTCGCTGCGGCCGCTGCCCGACAAATTCCACGGTCTCGCCGATCAGGAAATGCGCTATCGGCAGCGCTATGTGGATTTGATCGTCACGCCGGAGGCACGTCGCACCTTCGCGAATCGCACGCGCATCATCGCCGCGATCCGCCAGCAGATGGAGGGCGCGGGCTTTCTCGAAGTCGAGACGCCGATGCTGCACCCGATCCCGGGCGGCGCGAGCGCGAAGCCGTTCACGACGCATCACAACGCGCTCGACATGCAGATGTATCTGCGCATCGCGCCCGAACTCTATCTGAAGCGCCTGATCGTCGGCGGCTTCGACCGCGTGTTCGAAATCAACCGCAACTTCCGTAACGAGGGCGTGTCGCCGCGTCACAATCCGGAATTCACGATGATGGAGTTCTACGCCGCGTACGCCGATTACCGCTGGCTGATGACCTATACCGAGGACCTGATACGCGGCGCCGCCATCCGCGTGCTGGGCAGCGCGACGATTGCCTATCAGGGCCGCGAGCTGGACTTTTCCAAGCCCTTTCACCGCATGACGATCAAGCAGGCGATCCAGGCGCACGCGCCGCATTACAGCGATGCACAGCTGACCGACAGCGATTTCCTGCGCACGGAGCTGCGCACATTCGGCCTCAACACGGCGGCCGCGCCGCTTGCCAAGGCCGGCATCGGCGCGCTGCAACTGGCGCTGTTCGAGGAAACGGCCGAGTCCAAGCTGTGGGAGCCGACCTTCATCATCGATTATCCGGTCGAGGTCTCGCCGCTTGCGCGCGGCTCCGACGCGGACCCGGAAATCACCGAGCGCTTCGAGTTGTTCATCACCGGACGCGAAATCGCCAACGGCTTCTCGGAATTGAACGATCCGGAAGACCAGGCGGCGCGCTTTCGCAAGCAGGTCGAGCAGAAGGACGCGGGCGACGACGAGGCGATGTACTACGACGCCGACTTCATCCGCGCGCTCGAACACGGCATGCCGCCCACCGGCGGCTGCGGCATCGGCATCGACCGTCTGGTGATGCTGCTCACCGACAGCGCGAATATCCGCGACGTGATCCTCTTCCCGCATTTGCGCCGGGAGGACTGAACGCCGCGCGACCGGTACAACTCGTTACATCTTGTCACCCATGCCTTTCCTTTAATATCAGACACTAGTCTCAATAAAAATGCGTAAAGCGCACGGAGGTGGAAGATGGAACCAGTCAAATCAAACGGCAATGGCCGCTCGCGGATTCATCCGCTGATGGCGGGTGCCGCGGGCGCGGTGATCGTGGCATGCGGCGTGGGTGTCGCCGCCATGACCGGGATACTGCCGCACGCGGGTGCGCAGAATTCGCCGCCGCCGGTCGCGGCGCCCGCGCCGCTCGCCGCGGTGCCGCTCGCGCCCACGCCGGTCGCCCCGGCGGCCGCCCCCGCGCCGATGCAGTTGGCTCAGAACGAGGCGCCGCGGCCCGACTACCGGCCGGCTCCGCCGCCGCCGCCCCGCCCCGCGTTCTGTCACACGTGCGGCGTGGTGACTTCCGTCTCCCAGTACAAGACCGAAGGCCATGGCACGGGCCTGGGCGCAGCGGGCGGCGCGATTGCCGGCGGTCTGGTCGGCCATTCGTTCGGCGGCGGTAACGGCCGCACCGCGACGACGATCCTCGGCGCGCTCGGCGGCGGTCTGGCCGGCAACAGCGTCGAGCGGCACGTGCGCAGCACGACGTCGTTCCGCGTGAACGTGCGGATGGAAGACGGCACGTATCACAGTTTCAACTATGCCAACCCGCCGCCCGTGTCGCAAGGCGAACGCGTGCATATCGTGCACGGCGCGCTACGCGCGGGTTGAGCGCGGGTTGAGCGCCGCGGGCCCGGTCCGGCGCCACGCCAGGGTCGGCCCGATGCCGGCCGGTTCGGTTTTCCCCTAGCTTTCTTCCGGCCGGGTTCGGCGCAATTGCGCTTCGAACGCGTCGTCCAGTTTGCTGCGCCGCACCGGCCGGGCCGGGCCGAACGCATTCACGAAGGTCACGAAATCGTCCAGCGGCAGGCGCGGCGACAATGCCGCGTCGCCCTGGGCGCGGTCGACCAGATAGAACAAACCCCCGCTGACCATGACCATCGCATAGCGCGGATGGCCGGAACGTACCTTGAGCCGCTCGATGGCGGCGGTTGCGCGTGTGGAACGCATCATTTCTCCGCGGGTGGCGTCCGGCCCGACCGCCGCGCATGCTGTCGCGCGCGAAAGACGCCAGGGCCCGGACAGGGGACGACCCCCACTGTAAACCATCGACGCGCGGGCATCGCGTGCTTTCGTCATGGGCAGCAATGCAGGCGTTCAGACTTGCCCTATGGCTTTCGGGAGATGCCGCCCCTATAGTGGCATCTCAGTCGCCTGACACAGGCTTTTCGGACGCGCTGACGTCCCTCCCGTCCCTATCAATGCGACCCGGCCCGACCGACCGCCCGACCCATCATGAACGATCTCATCCGCGCTTCGCAGTCCGACGTCAGCACGCGACATTTCTTTAGGACCACACAATATCGCTCCCGAACCGCACGGCCGACACGTTCACGCAAACGGCAACGCGGTTTCGACCTCATACAGCTGGCGCTGGTCGTCGCGCTGATCGGCATGCTGATGAGCGGCGCGCTGGTCGGCGTGCCGCGGCTGATCGATTCGATCAAGACGGGTCAGCAGGCCGACGACATCCGCGTCTTCGCAACCCAGGTCCAGGGCAACGCGGCGATGTATCCCGAGCCGGAGATCACCGCCGCGGTACTGCACGGCTTCGACGTCTACCCGCTCGGCCAGGGGAACGTGAGCGGAACGGCGATCACGTATGCGGGGCGGCTCAACAGCGATGTGATCGTGACGAAGGTGGAGAAGCAGCGTTCGCTCACCGTGACGCTCTCGGTGCCGACATCCGCCTCCTGCCAAAAACTGGTGCGCGAGGTCGGGCCGCTCGCACGGGCGATCAAGATTGCCGGCAAGAGCGTCGAGCGCGGCACGAATTCCCGCTTCGACAACACGACGATTTCGACGAACTGCCAGGCCGCCGAGGGCGAAGATGCCGGCCGGGAGATCATTTTCACGATCGACATTTGACGCCCGGGCGGAGTTTGCGGCATGCGCATCACCTTTCCATCGATCCGTCGTCTCCCTTACGCCCTCCTTTATGCAGTCCCCTTGCTGACAAGCGTCGGCCCGGCCATGGCATTGCCGGAAGCCGCCTTCGACGCGTCGCCGCCGCCGTCGCCATCGGCGGCGGCGGCGGATAGGGCATTGGATGTGGCGGCCGGCATGGGAACCGCCGGCGTCCCGGACGACACGACCGCCGAACCGGACGTCACGCTGATGCTGCGCTCCGGCGAAGCGCGACTTTCCACCGTACTCGCCGAATTCACCCGGGATCACGGCTGGGAGCTTGCCTGGGAAATCGACCGCGACTTCCCGATCGATCATCCCGCGCGTTTCGACGGACCGTTCCTCGACATCATCGCAGCGGTCGTCGGTTCGCTGCGCAAAACCGATGCGCCGGTGCGGGCGAAGATCTACCGCGCCAACAAAGTCGTGAGGATCGTGCATGCGACACGCTGACCCCCTTCGAATGACATGGAAGACCATGCTGCTGGGCGGCACGGTCGCATTGCTCTCGGCCTGCCAGAACCTGAGAACCGTCGAAGAGGGCAAGGCCCGCGTCGATGCCGTCAGGTCCGACATCGACGCGGCGCGGGTCAATGCCGACAGTGCGCGGCAATTGCTGGCCCCGCTGGTGGAGGAAGACGGCGCCTGGCTCGCGCGACGCTCGATTCCCATCGAGGAAACCGACGTCATTCCCGCGCGGTTCCACCGGCCGGCCAGTTTCCATTCGGGACGCGGCTTGCCGCTGTCGCTGATCCTGGAAAAAATCGCGGCCGGACAAGGTATCGCCATCCATGTCGCGCCCGACACGCTCGCGACTCACCCTACCCCGCCACCGACGGGCCGGCCGCCGCACCACGGCGGCGCGCTACGCGCCTCGGTGGATGGAAAGGCCGATGTCGGCGAAGCGCGCGTCCAGCTCAATTACGCCGGTACGTTGCGGGGCCTGCTCGACGCATTGGCCAATCGCTCCGGCACCTATTGGACCTATCGCGACGGCAGCGTCGTCTTCGCCCGTTACAAGACGCGCACCTTCCAGATCGCGTCGATGCCGGGGACCTCGGTCTTCGCGTCCTCGGTGGGCAGTCAGGTCAAGACGACCGGCGAAGGCGGGAGCGGGAGCGGCCGGAATGCCGGCGAAGCCGGTTCGATGCAGATGAATTTCGGCGGTACGTCGCTGGTCGGCATGGGAACGAACCTGAACTTCTGGGAGGAAGCCAATACGGCGATTCAGTCGATGCTGTCGCCCGCCGGGCGAGTCAGCGCCTCGATCGCGACCAATTCGGTGACCGTCACCGATACCGCCGACGTCATCGACCGCATTCGTCGTTTCGTCGAGCGCGAGAACGCCGTTCTGGGCCGCCAGGTCAGCCTTCGGGTGCAGGTGTTCTCGGTCAAGCTCAAACAGGCGTCGCAAAGTGGCATCGACTGGAGCCTCGCCTTCCAGGCCGGTGGCGTCAATGCCGCGATCGGGGCCGGCAACCCCGACGGCGCGGCCCTGCGCGGCGCGCTGATCTCGGCGTCGAGCGGACCCTGGAGGAACAGCCGCTTCCTGGTGGCCGCGCTCCAGGAACAGGGCGACGTCACGACCGTCGTCGACACCGCGATCGTCACGCTCAACAATCAGCCCGCCCCGCTCGCGGTCACGAACAACCTGACCTATCTGTCGAAGATCAGCGTCAGTCAAAGCATGGCTTCCAGCGGCGGCGACCGCCTGTACTCGGCGGAGCCGGCGAACCTGACCACCGGTTTCATCATGAATCTGATGCCGACGCTGCTCGATAACCGCAGCGTCATGCTCCAGGTACAGCTGAATCTGTCGAGCCTGATCAGCAAGGGCAAGGCGGCATTCGGGCCGACAGGGGCGAACAGCAGCATCACGACGCCGGAGACCTCGGCCATCCAGACCCTGCAACGTGCATCGCTGAAGTCGGGCGATACCCTGTTGCTCACGGGGTTTCGGCGCGACGACAACGACAATCAGCGCCGGGGCCTGTTCAGCCTCCTGACCGGTCACGCCACAACCGCGAAGCAACAGGAGGAATTCGTCATCCTGATCACTCCGCAGTTGATCGAGGGCGTGTGACATGGCCCGTTACGTCAGCGACATCGGTGACATCGGCGGCATCGGTGGGGACCTGATGGTCGAACTGACCTGGGAAAACCTGCTGGGCGTCGACAAGGAAGCGCGCGAGATCGGCGACCTGTGCGCGCGGCGCGACGCGGATCGCGTGGTCGTGATCACCGACGATCTCGGATTGCGAACCGCGGGGCTCGTGGGCCGCGAGGATGCACGCGCCGATCCCGAGACGTCCGCGATCTACGCGCTCGCGGGCATTCTCGCCGGCCGCAGCGCGGGGCGCCCGCTGGTCTTCCTGCACGCGCTGGACGCGCGGGAAAACGATACCCTCCTCATCGCCGTGAAGGCCGGACGTCCCGAGATCGATCGGGTTCTGCCCTTGCCGGGCGCGCTGCGCGAAGCCGAACGCTTCATCGAGACGCTCGACGACGACTGCCGGCTTTGCGGCACCCATTCGGTTCCGGGAACGGTCGCCGAACCGATGCCGCTACCAAGCGGCGCGACGCTGTCCGACACGGAACGGAACAGGTATCGCATCGTTCGGCAGCACACACGTTTCGCCCGCCGCACCGTCACGCTGCGCGCGCGGCGCACGCAGGTACTGGCCGCCGGCGGCGGCGTACTCGCGCTCGCGCTCGTCGGGGTGAGCGCCGGCATCGCCACGCGGTTATGGCGCCGGCCCCCGTCTCCCGCGGCGCCGCGGGCCGCGCTGCCAACCGATGCCGTCGCGCTGCATCGGCAGCGTGTCGCGCATGCGATGGCACAGGCACGCAAGGCGCCGGGTCGGGCACATGCCGCGCGCATGGTCGCGCTGCTGCGCGACCTGCCGATCGACGCGGCACGGTGGCGCCTGGCCGAGATGCGGTGCGTGGATGACACCTGTTCGATCCTGTGGCGACGGCATCCGGGCGGGACGCTGGAGGATCTGCTCGACGTCCGCCCGGCGGCGCAGCCGTGCGAGGACGATTTCGATCGCGCAGCCGAGCACATCGCATGGCATGACGACACATCGGCCGCCGCACCGGCTTCACTCGCGCTGCAAAAGCGCGAGGACTTTTATCGCATCGCCAATTCCCGCGCGCAACGGTTGCGCGACGCCGGCCTCGCGATGGAACTGGGACCGACGAGCCCGATCGTGGCGATGCCATCCGACGTCGCCCTGCCCGCATCGGTGCCGGTTCCCGCCAAGGGCGAGTGGGCGGTGTCGGGGCATCTCGCCTTCATCGACTCGGTGCCGGGCCTGCTCGGCAGGACGGGAAATATGAGCGTGCGCGAAATGACGATCGAAACCGATCCCACGCCACCGCGGTTTCGCGCCGCAGGAGACTTCTATGTCGAATAAGACCGCTCACGCCACGCTGCGCGCGATGCGGTTCGCGCTGCCGTTCGCGCTGGCGATAGGTTTCGCGCCGTGCGCCGGCGCATCGCCCGCCGATGCATCGCCCGCCGATGCATCGCCCGCCGACGCAGGCGCGACCGACGCGCAGGAAGCGGTAGCGGCGAGCGAGAGCGTCGACGCGTTCGCGCGGCGCCAGCTGGAGGACCATCCGCGCGGGGCGGCGTCACCCGGCAGCGGACTCGAACTGATGTTCACACAGGCAGAAGGCAAGGCCCGTAGCGCCTATCTGCTGGTCGACGGACGCTACGGCAAGGACGTGCGACGCGGCGACATCGTCAAGGGCTGGACGGTTCGCGCGATCGATAGCGACGCCGTGGAGATCGACAAGGACGGACGGCGCGAGAAATTGTTGCTTGCCAGCGAGGCGACGTCGCATCAGGCGACGGCATCGACCGATCGCGCGCAAACCCGGTGACGCATCCCATGCGCACGTCCCTCCGCTCTTTCCTGACGCGTTGCCGTCCCGGAAGGACGGCGCGGCCGCACGGGACCACGCGCGCCGACGCGATGTCCACCGCGGTGCCCACGACGGCGGCGCTGCCGATCAGGCAGTTGTCGGTGGAGACACTGCGCAAGCACCATTGGCGGCTGGAGGTCGACCTCGTCCTCCCAGGGTACGAAGATCAATCGCTGGTGCTCGTGTCGCGCGCCACGATGCGCTATCTACTGCTGATCGACGAACAGGCGTTCCAGCGCATCGGGCCATCGGACCTGCTCGAACGGTTCGACAGCGCGCTGCGTTCCAGTCGCAAGCTGCGACGCGAAGGCCTCTACATCGGCGACATGGAAACGCTGCTCCTCGCCCATTCCCGGCTGCAGCAGGATACGGCGGTGGCCGCCAGGGTGATCGAGCAGCGCACCGGCGCGCACCGCAATTTCAACCTGCTGCTCGAGACCGCACTGGAACTCGACGCCTCCGACATCCATCTCGAATTTCGCGAGGGCAAGGACGTCGCCGTACGCTTTCGCGTGCATGGCAAGATGCGCAGCGGCCGCGAGACGTCGCCGCTGTTATCGGATCACGTCGCGATGCTCGACGCGGTGACCGCCGCCTACAACTCGCGCGCCGATTTCAGCAGCCGCAGCCACAACCACTTCGACGAGCATCAGCACCAGAGCTGTTCCGTGCCCGTGACGATCCGGGGCCGCCGGTATCAGCTGCGTTTTCAAAGCGTGCGGGAGAATCGCGGCCTCGACGTGGTGTTGCGGATCCTGCTCAACGAAGCGCGAGACACCGATGTGATGACACTCGCGGATCTGGGCTACGCCCCGGACCAGATCACCATCCTCGAAAACGCCGTGCTGCGCTCGCCGGGCCTGTTGATCATCGCCGGGGAAACCGGCTCGGGCAAGTCGACGACCCTGCGCACACTGATGGGCTATGAACGCGCGGCGGGCAAGAAATTCTATTCGATCGAGGATCCGGTCGAATACATCCAGCCGCACGTGACGCAGATCCCCATCCAGCGCCGTGCCGAGGCCGGCGGCGAATCCGCGTTCGGCGCGGCGGCGCGCGTCGTCCTGCGAGGCGACCCGGACAAGATCATGCCGGGGGAAATCCGTGACCGCGAGACCTGTGGTTTCGCGAAAGCGATGACCGAAACCGGCCATCAGGTGCTGTCCACCGTGCATGCATCGAGTTGCTTCGGCATCCTGCAACGCCTGACCAGCGAGGAGCTCGGCATGCCCCTGCATGCGATCGCGGCGCCCCGCTTCCTGGTCGCGCTCGTGTATCAGAAACTGCTGCCGGAATTGTGCGATCGGTGTCGCCGTCCGGCGCGCAGCCACCTCGACGACGCGCGTTGCGCGATCCTGTGCGAGCTCGGGTTCGCGTTGCAGAGCGTGCAGGTCGCCGGGCCGGGCTGTTCTTACTGCAAGTACCTGGGCACGCGGCGCCAGACCGTCGCCGCGGAGGTCTGCGAGATCGACGAGGCGATGCTGCCGCTGATCGCGGAGCGACGCTTCTGGGATCTTGAAAACCGTTGGCGCATGCTGTCCGACGCCTGCCTGGACAGTGCGCGAATGAGCGGTAAAACCGCGATGGAACATGCGCTGTACAAGATGTCGATCGGGCGGGTGGATCCGTGTGACGTCGAAGCGGCATTCTATCCATTGCGCAAACTGATGGAGGAACGGCGCGTGGCGCGTCCTGCCGCCGCGCCGCGAGGTGCGTCATGCTGATGCAGCGGCTACGCGCCATCCGCGCGCGCGCCGCCGTGCTGCCGCGCGGCGCGGCGTACCGAGGTTTGCGTGCGGCGGTTCGGCGCTTTCACAAACGCCGCGCCAAATTCTATGGCGACTTCGCCGACGCGCTCGAAGACGGCGCCAACCCCTTCGATCTGTTTTCCCGCAAGCATGCCCGCGCCGTGCAACGCAAGGATCCGATGGCACCGCTCTATGCGCTGTGGCGCGACCGGACCGGTGCCGGAAGTTTGCGCAAGGCATGGCATGGAACCGTCCCGGATGACGATCTGATGATCGTGGCTGCCGGCGAAAAGGCGGACCTTCCCGCGGCCTTGCGCTTCCTCGCGAAGGTCATCGCGATCCGCGCGCGGAACCGCACGGCCGTCATGCTCGCGGTGGCGCTGCCGGTGTTTCTGTTCGTGCTGATGATGGGCGTGCAGATCGGCGTGGCGCTCGGCATGATGCCGATCATGGTGCAGATCATCGCCGTGGAGCACATGCCGCCGGTCGGGCGCGCGCTGCATGACGTCTCGCTTTTCGTCGCGCGCTACTGGACAGTGGTCTATGGCGCGCCGGCGCTGCTCGCGCTGGCGTTCTTCCATTCGCTGCCGCGCTGGACCGGGCGGCTGCGCGCGAAACTCGACCGCTTCCCGCCGTACTCGATCTATCGGGATTTGCGTTCAAGCGAATTCCTGGTCTCGCTCGCCGCGCTGACCGCGGCCAATACCTCGACCTACGACGCCGTCGCCCTGCTTTCCGCCAATGCGTCGCCCTGGCTGCGGCAGCATCTCGCGCGCATGCGGCTGTCGCTGCGCAGCAGCCGCAGCATGCTGCTGGCGATGGACACGGGCCTGTTCTCCGACGAGATTTTCGACCGTGTCATCGAATACGCGGAACGCAGCAATTTCGAGCAAGGTCTGCGCAAGATCGGCATGACGACGATCGAGGAACTGGCGGAGACCCTCTCGCGGCGGTCGGTGGTATTGCGCAACGTCCTGCTGGTGGGCGTCGGGGGATTCATCCTGTTTACGGTGATGGGGATGCTGCAGATCGGTCAGGAAGCGTCGAACCGCATGCAGGCTTTGATGTGAAGAAGCCCTCGCCCGGCATGCGTAGCCCTTCCCATCGTCCTGCCGATGCGGCCTCGCGGCGCACGCAGCGCGGATTCGGTCTGATCGGCGCGGTGGTTGCCGCGGCCGTGCTGAGCATCCTGATGGGGACGATCGCAACGCGGATGTTGCACGACATGCGGGTGCGACAGGGGGAACTGATCGGCCAGGAAATGGCGCGCGTGAACAGTGCGGTGATCGATTTCACGCGCCGGTATCCCGAAGCGATCAAACGGCGCGCGTTTGGCGAAACCCCCTTCTCCTCGCCCGAAGCGATGAAAACGGAGCAAGATCGCGCCGCGGCACGGCTGCTGAATGAAACCCGGCTTCTCACGCCGCCCCGCACGCGGACGCCGTACCGCCTGCAACTCCGAGACGGCGCGCTGCACGACCTCTTTTTCAGTGTCTCGGCACGTGGCGTCGGCGTCGCACCGCCGCTGCCGGACCATCGCTATGTCGTTCATTTCGATGTGGGCGGCCCGCTGTGCGACGCGACCCGACCCGGACGTTGCGCGATCGACAGCACCCTGTATATCGACAAGCCTGTCCGGCGCAGCGAAAACGGCAAGGCGATCGATGACATCAAGCTGAATGCCGCCCTGCGTCAGCTTGGTCCCGGTGGCGGCATGTCCCTGCCCTCGTCGCCGCAGCGCATTACGTTCGCCGCACCGCAAAACGACAGGGAACGCCCTCCACACTACGACAACCCCGCCGAAAGCCACCCCGCCGGCATCCTGCTGATCGACAACCTGCGCCGCGTCGATCACCTCCCCTTCCTGCGCACCACGGGTGGCGAACTCAGCGGATCGATCGATATGGCCGGGAACGATGTGGACAACGTTCGCACGCTCGCGGTCGAGGAAATCGTGGTGGGATCTTCGGCACACGGCGAGGGAGGATCCGCCATCACCCTTGCGTCGGGGAGAATCAACCTTGGGGGCGCGGCGATCGATTCGGCGGGAAGCATCGGCGCCCAAAGCCTGTCCGTGAAAGACACGATCCTCGCCAAAGGCTGGCTCGAAGGCGGCAGCATAAAGACGGACGGCACCGTGCGCGCCGCGGGCGACATCGCCTCCGGCGGCGATCTTTCCACCGCGGGAAGCCTGGTTCTGGGAACGAAGAAAAAAGGACAACGGTGCGCGCCGGATGGCGCATTTTCCTCGGGAGCCGGCCCCATCCTGCTGCAGTGCCGGGCCGGACAATGGACGGAGATCGGCGCCGACGCCCGGACCGTCGCCAGCGAAGTGCGGATCATACAGCGGCGGGAGGAAGGCCGACTCGAGCAACGAAGCCTGAGCGTCAGGGTTGGACCGCGCTATCCACTGCAATACAACTACTCTTCCGCATCGATCGAGGACGAATGGGACAGCTGCGCGATCGATTATGTCGACGATCTCTTCGATGCCAGTCTGCGTTACACCCAGGGTACCTTCCGCAAACGCTGGTCGGTGCGCGGGCAGGCGCCGTATGCCTACGTAAGGGAGATGTGGGGCACGGCCTACGTCAAATGTGAAAGACGCATATTCGATTGAGATGTCCCATCATGCAACTGCGAGTCCGGCGCCTTCTCGCTCCGCACTCTCGCCGCACCGGCCACGTTCAATAATCCGCTTCCTCGATCCACGCCGATTGAATCGCTTCCAGGATCTTCTCGTTCGAGCGATCCGGCGCATCGTCGAACCCTTCCAGCGCCACCACCCATTTGTGCAGATCGGTAAACCGCACTTGCTGGGGATTGACGTCGGGATGCGCCTCCGACAGGGAGATCGCGATGTCGTTGGTGTCGTTCCATTTCATGATCCGGACTCCGTTCAGTGTTCTTCTTTCGCGTGGTTGATCGTGTAGCGCGGAATCTCGACGACGAGATCCGTATCGGCCGGCACGAACGCCTGGCACGACAGCCGCGACGCCGGCTCCAGTCCCCAGGCCTTGTCCAGCAGATCTTCCTCGTCATCCTCGGCCGGCGTCAATGCATCGAAACCCTCACGGATCACGACGTGACAGGTCGTGCACGCGCACGACTTCTCGCACGCGTGGTCGATCTCGATACCGTGGTCGAGCAGATTGTCGCAGATGGTCTTGGCGGTATCGGCGTCGATCACCGCGCCCTGCGGGCACAGCTGCGCATGCGGCAGCACTACGATTTGGGACATGGCATTCTTCCTGTTCAAACGGTCCTGACGTTTCCGGCCCCCGGGCCGGAACGCCTCAAAGAGTATGACGCAGCCTCTAGTCGATCTCGCGGATGTTGCGCCCGGCAAGCGCCGCGCGGATGCTCTTGTTCATCCGCCGCGCGGCGAACTCGTCGGTGACGGCGGCCATGTCCTTGATGGCGGCCTCGATCGCATCGGCGTCCTCGCCCGCGGCAACCGCGCGAAGCGCGATGACCGCCCGGTCCACCGCCTGCCGCTCCTCGGCGTCGAGCAGCTCGCCGTCCAGTGCCAGCGCGGACGCCGTGGCATCGAGCAGCCGTCCGGCATCGACCTGCTGTTCGCGCAGCGCACGTGCCTTCATATCGTCGGAGGCACTGCGGAAACTGTCCTCGAGCATCCGCGTGATGTCCTCGTCGCCCAGCCCATACGAAGGCTTGACGACTACCGACGATTCGACGCCCGAGAGCGTTTCGCGCGCGGACACCGACAGCAGGCCGTCCGCATCCACCTGATACGTCACGCGGATGCGCGCGGCGCCCGCGGTCATCGGCGGAATACCGCGCAGCTCGAAGCGCGCCAGCGAACGGCAGTCGGTGACCAGTTCGCGCTCGCCCTGCATGACGTGGATCGCCATCGCCGTCTGGCCATCCTTGAAGGTCGTGAATTCCTGTGCCCGCGCGACGGGAATGGTCGAATTGCGCGGGATGATCTTCTCGACCAGTCCGCCCATCGTTTCGACGCCGAGGGACAGCGGAATGACATCGAGCAGCAGCCAGTCGTCGCCGTCCGCGCCGCGGTTGCCCGCCAGCAGATCGGCCTGGATCGCCGCGCCGACGGCGACCACCTGGTCCGGATCGATGTCGGTGAGCGGCGGCTGGCCGAAGAAGACCTCGACCGCACGGCGCACGCAGCGCATGCGCGTCGCTCCGCCCACCAGCACGACGCCCTTGACGTCGGCCGGCGCCAGCGAGGCATCGCGCAGCGCGCGGCGCGTGGGAGCGAGCGTGCGCTTCACCAGCGGTTCGACCCATTGCGCGAAATCGGTTTCGGAAAAAGTAAACTGGATCACCTGTCCGCTCGATAGCGTCGCATCGACGCGGGCGTTATCGGCCCCCGACAATGCCTCCTTGGCGACCCGGACGCGATCGAGCAGCAACCGCGTGTCCTCGGCGGGCAGCGTGCCGTTCACCCCGGCCGCGTGCAGCAATTGCGCCAGCACGGCCTGATCGAAGTCGTCGCCGCCCAGTTCCGTGTCGCCGCCCGTCGCGAGCACTTCGAAAACGCCCTGCGTCAATCGCAGGATCGACAGGTCGAACGTACCGCCGCCGAGGTCGTAGACCGCGTACGTCCCTTCCGCACCATTGTCGAGACCGTAGGCGATCGCCGCGGCGGTCGGCTCGTTCAGCAGGCGCAGCACCTCGAGGCCGGCCAGTTGCGCGGCGTCCTTGGTGGCCTGACGCTGCGCCTCGTCGAAATATGCGGGAACGGTAATCACGGCGCCCACGAGGGACTCGGCCAGCGTCGCTTCGGCGCGCGCGCGCAGCACGGCGAGGATGTCGGCCGAGACTTCGACCGGACTCTTCACGCCCTGCACCGTGTCGATCTTGACCATGCCCGGTGCGTCGACGAAGGCGTACGGAGCCTGGCTGCGCTGTGCATCGGCGAGGCCCCGTCCCATGAAGCGCTTGACGGACACGATGGTGTTGCGGGGGTCGATCGCGGCCTGTTGCTTCGCGGCGCGGCCCACGCGGCGTTCGCCATCCGGCAGGTAACGCACGACGGATGGCAGGAGCACCTGCCCCGCTTCGTCCGGCAGGACATCGGCGATGCCGTTACGTACCGCCGCGACCAGGGAATTCGTGGTACCGAGATCGATGCCCACGGCGACGCGACGCTGATGCGGGGCGGGCGCCATGCCCGGTTCGGATATCTGAAGTAAGGCCATCTTGTCGTTTTAAGGGGGAGTGAATGGCGCAGGGCCGCGTCATGCAGCCGGGAGCGGAACGGCGGGGTATCGCGGCTTCGGCGCGTCGGTTCCGCACGGCGCCGGTGCATTGGCCAGGATCCGCGGCGCGTCGGCCGGCACCGCAGCGCCCACGCGGCGTGCGCCTGCGGTTACCGCCGTGCCGCTCATGCGTCTTCGAGACGCTCGATCTGCCTGCCCGCGGCCTCGGCGACGCGCTGTATGAACAACAGCTCGCGCGCGGTTTCGGCGGCGGGCTGATCGGCCCCGCCATCGAGCCAGCCGGCGAGCTTGTCGAAACGGATGCGCGCGGCATCGCGCAGTTCGCTCAGCACGGCGTCCAGCGCCGCGACATTGCGCGCCGCGGCGCCGTCGTCGATCGCTTCGCGCCATTCGATCTGCTGCATGAGAAAATCCGGCGCGATCGCCGTGTTCTGCTCCGCCTGCACGTCGATGCCGCGCAGTTGCAGCAGGTAGATCGCCCGTTTCAGCGGATCGCGCAGAACCTGGTACGCCTCGTTGGCGCGCGTCGCCCATTGCATGGCGACGCGTTTTTGCGCATCGTCGCCGCCTGCGAACCGGTCCGGATGCACCTGTGCCTGAACCGTGCGATAGGCGCCATCCAGCGCGACCTGGTCGAGCGCGAAACGCGCCGGCAGGTCGAACAGCGCAAAATGCGTCGCGTCGGCAGTAAGGGTGGAGATCGGCATCGGGATCGTTCCGTCGAAGCGAGTAACCGTCCGTCAGGAAAGGTCAGATGCGGAAGGATTCACCGCATCCGCACTCGTCCTTGACGTTCGGATTGTTGAACTTGAAGCCTTCGTTCAGGCCTTCGCGCGCGAAGTCGAGTTCCGTGCCGTCGATATAGGCAAGGCTTTTCGGATCGACGATCACCTTGACCCCATGGCTTTCGAAAACCTGGTCCTCGGCAGCCAGCGCATCGACGTATTCGAGCTTGTACGCCAGGCCCGAACAGCCGGTCGTGCGCACGCCCAGGCGCAGACCCATGCCCTTGCCCCGCCGCACGAGGAATTTTGCGACGTGCTGCGCCGCCTTCTCAGTCAAAGTAATCGCCATTTCTCTCGTCACGCCCCGCTGCGAGGCGCTCCTGTGGTCCGTCGTCGCCGCGGGAGGCCGAATCTCCCGCGGTCATGCTGTATACCCGCAGCGATACCGCTGCGTTCTCGCCGTACGCGGCGCGTCAGGCCGCGCGCGCCGCGCCTTCGTGGGCGGCGGTGCTGTCGCCAATCGCGTTGCCGGCCAGATCGGTCGATGCGCCGTGACGCTGACGATAATCGGCGATCGCGGCCTTGATCGCATCTTCGGCGAGGATCGAGCAATGGATCTTCACCGGCGGCAGCGCGAGCTCCTCGGCGATCTGCGAATTCTTGATCGATGCCGCTTCGTCGAGCGTCTTGCCCTTCACCCATTCGGTGATCAGCGAACTCGACGCGATCGCCGAGCCGCAGCCATAGGTCTTGAACTTCGCGTCCTCGATGATGCCGTCCGCGCCCACGCGGATCTGCAGCTTCATGACGTCGCCGCACGCCGGCGCGCCGACCATGCCGGTACCCACGCTGTCGTCGCCCTTGTCGAAGGAGCCGACGTTGCGGGGGTTTTCATAATGATCGAGTACTTTTTCGCTGTATGCCATAGTGCTTCTCCAGAATCAGTGAGCGGCCCACTGGATCGAATTGATGTCGATCCCGTCCTTGTACATTTCCCACAGGGGCGAGAGGTCGCGAAGCTTGGAAATCTTGCTCTTCATCAACTCGATGACGTAATCCACCTCGGCCTCGGTGGTGAAGCGGCCGATGGTGAAGCGGATCGAGCTGTGCGCGAGTTCGTCGTTGCGGCCCAGGGCGCGCAGTACGTACGACGGCTCGAGCGACGCCGACGTGCAGGCAGATCCGGACGACACGGCCACGTCCTTCACGGCCATGATCATCGACTCGCCTTCGACGAAATTGAAACTGATGTTCAGATTGTGCGCGACCCGGTGCGTCAGGTCGCCATTCACGTAAATTTCTTCCATACCCTTCAGGCCCGTCAGCAGCCGGTCCCGCAGCGCGCGGATCCGCTCGTTCTCGGCGGCCATCTCCACGCGCGCCAGGCGGAACGCCTCGCCCATGCCGACGATCTGATGCGGCGCCAGCGTGCCCGAACGCATACCGCGTTCGTGCCCTCCCCCATGCATTTCCGCCTGGATGCGCACACGCGGCTTGCGGCGCACGAAGAGCGCGCCGATACCCTTCGGCCCATAGGTCTTGTGGGCGGAGAACGACATCAGGTCCACTTTCAGCGTGGCGAGGTCGATCACGACCTTGCCCGTTGCCTGTGCGGCGTCCACGTGGAAGATGATGCCCTTCTCGCGCAACAGCTCGCCGATGCCGGCGATGTCCTGGATCACGCCGATCTCGTTGTTGACGTACATCACCGACACCAGGATCGTGTCGGGGCGCAGCGCCGCCTTCAGGACCTCGATATCGAGCAGGCCATCGTCACGCACGTCCAGATAGGTCGCTTCGAAGCCTTCGCGCTCAAGCTCGCGCACCGTGTCGAGCACCGCCTTGTGTTCGGTCTTGACGGTGATGATGTGTTTGCCCTTGCTCGCGTAAAAGTGTGCGGCACCCTTGATCGCGAGGTTGTTCGACTCGGTCGCGCCGGACGTCCAGATGATCTCGCGCGGATCCGCGTTCACCAGCGCCGCCACTTCCCCGCGCGCTTCCTCGACCGCGCGCTCGGCGTCCCACCCGTACGGGTGGCTGCGCGACGCGGGGTTGCCGAACTGCTCGCGCAGAAACGGAATCATCTTGTCGACCACGCGCGGATCGACGGGCGTCGTCGCGCTGTAATCCATGTAAATCGGCAAATGGGGACTATCGTTATTCATTATGTGCTCCGTAAGCGTGCTGCCAAACGTACTGCTTCTTTAACCCCGGCCGGGTCCGGCGAAACGCTCAGGACCGGGCCAGATTGAATACTGAATTCGGTCCCCGGGGCGTCACCCGCGCCGGCGGTTCGATCACGGGCGCCGCCTGCCGGCGATCGCGCACGACCGCCGTGGCATGCGGCTGGCCGCCCTGCTGATCGACGAGGTCCTGAAGAGAAACGGAATCCAGGTACTCGACCATTTTGCGGTTCAGCGTCGACCAGAGTTCGTGGGTCATGCAGTGCCCGTCGAGCTTCTTCGCACCCTCGCATTCGCCCTTGCCGCCGCACTGGGTGGCATCGATCGGCTCGTCGACGGCGATGATGATGTCGGCGACCGTCACGGCGTCCGCGGCGCGCGCCAGATTGTACCCGCCGCCGGGGCCGCGCACGCTCTCGACGATCTCGTGCCGCCGGAGTTTGCCGAACAGCTGCTCCAGATACGACAGGGAAATATGCTGCCGCTGGCTGATGCCGGCGAGGGTCACCGGACCCTGATTCTGGCGCAGCGCCAGATCGATCATCGCGGTGACGGCAAAACGACCTTTCGTGGTGAGTCTCATCAGGGAGCCTCAATCAGATGGTGGAGAATTCTCGACAAGTTTAGTCAAGTATAAATCTCCTAGTGAATTAGTCAAGTATTACCCCGCTCCGCCACGATGGGTATCGGATACGGAGCGGAAAGGCGATGCAAGAAAGACGCAAGCGTCGTAATACTTGTAAAGTGGCGGGCATGCGCTGTCCGCAGACCCTCACTCAGGCTGAACCGCCCATCATGACGACCCGAATGCGCCCTGTGACCACCCTGCTCCGGAGCGGCGTCCCCGCTCTGCGACGCACCCTCGCACGCCTCGCGACGGCTGGCGCCTGTCTCGCGCTCGCCGCCTGCGTCGTCCCGCCGTATGGCGGGTATGCCGGCTATTCCGGACAGCCGGCCTATATCGAGACAGGGCCGGCATATTACGCACCCGCGCCGTATTACGGCGCCGTCGAGGGCGGTGCGGCGTATTACTACGACGCAGGTCCCCGCTGGCGCGGCCCGCCGCCCGACCATGGCGAGGGCCCGCGCTTCGGGCCGCGCGGTGGCGCTCAGGACGGCCGCGGTCAACCCGGCCCCGGACGGGATGGCGAACCGGGTCGTACCCAGCAAGGGGGCCCGGGACAGGCGGCACAGGGAAGCCAGCCGGCGCGTTCCGGGCTCGCCACCGGTGCCCGGCCCGGCGATGGCGGTGTGCGCTCGGGAGGGGGTGAAGGACGCTGGAATGGCGGCTCGGGCGGCCACGCCGCGCCAGGCCGGGCTGCACCAACGGGCGGCGCCCGGGGGGCCGGCGAAGGCGGCTAGCGGATTCGATGCGCTTTCGTCGGTCCGCGCATCACGCCGCACATGGGAGGCCTCACGCTGGAAAGCGCAGAAATCGGCCGGGTCGTCAGGCTGCAGCCCCGCTGCCCGCTGCCCGCTTCCGGCGATTTACCGTGCCGATTGCTGGGCAGCGGCGAGCTGCTCGTTGCGCTGCGTGAGGAACGTCAGCAATCCGGCCACGCCCGACTGCTGCACCTGCGCGGCGAACTGCTGCCGATAGGCCTGAATCAGCCAGGCGCCCAGCACGTTGACATCGTAGATCTTCCAGCCCTCGGGCGTCTTTTCGAGCCGGTAATCGACGGGATAGGCGCGGCCCTGACTCATGACCTCGGTATGCACCACGACGTCGGATTGATCCGGCGTGGCGCGCAGCGGCTTGACCCGGACGGTCTGGTCGCCCACCTTGGCCGTCGCGCCGGCATAGGTATGAATCAGCAACATCTCGAACTGCTTGACCAGCTGATCCTGCTGCGCAGGCGTCGCCTGATTCCAGAAACGCCCCAGCGCAAGCCGCGTGGTGCGGCGAAAGTCCGTGTGCGGCAGCAGTTTCTCGTTCACCAATTGCGTGATCCGCGCCATATCGCCCGCTTTCACCTGCGGATCGGCCCGGACGGTCTGCAGGATGTCGGCGGCGAGCGTGCCGATCATCACGTCCGGCGCGCTTTCGTCGATGGCCGCTGCGCTGACCGGCGCCGCGATCGACCCTGTGGCCAGCATCGGCAGCCCATACAACGACGACGCCAGCAGCGTCGCCGCGCAAAGACGCTGCAAAGACCCTTTCGTACACCGCAACGCCACCATCAGCCATTCCTCGCTTTCGATTCCCGCCGGGTTGAGACACGCTCGACCATGCGCCGGCAAGCCCGCTGCCGGCCCCGAGACTCTATCATGCCCGCCTCATTTGCCGGACAACGGCCGCGCGGCGAAGGCGCCCGATGCATCCCACCCGCGGGTGAGACGAAAAAACCGCGTCCAGAGCAATATCGCGGCCGTGCTCAACCCCGCCAGCAAACCGATCCACATGCCCGGCGCGCCGTCGCCACGATGGATCGACAGCCAGATCCCTACCGGCATCCCCACCCCCCAGTAGGCGAACAGGGTCAGGAACATCGGGATGCGGGTGTCTTTCAGACCGCGCAGCGCGCCATTGCCGGCGACCTGCAGGCCGTCCGAGATCTGAAACAGTCCGGCAAGTTGCAATAGCAGCGTCGCGCCCGCGACGATCGCCGTCGAATCCGTATAAAGCGAAACGATCGCACCCGGCAGGAGCAGCATCACACTTCCCGACACGAGCTGCAGGCCGAGTGCGAGCCCCATGCCGACGCAGGCTGCACGCCGCACCCCGGCCGCGTCGCGCCGTCCGCGCGCGTCCGCCACCCGGACCGTGATCGCCATCGACAATCCCAGCGGCACCATGAAGGCGATCGTGATCACGTTCATCGCGATCTGATGCATGGCGACCGCCCGGTCGCCCAGCCGGCCGATCACCAGCGCGGTGGCGATGAACAATCCCACCTCCATCAGCAGCGTCATGCCCATCGGTATGCCCACGCGCAGCAACTCGGCGATGCGGGGCCACGACGGCGCATAGCCCGGCCGCTCCTGTCCCAAACCGCGATAGCGGGGATGGAACGCGACGTAGCACAGAAAGCCCAGCGCCTGGATCCAGAGCACCAGCGCCGTGGCGATGCCGCTGCCGAGCACACCCAGTGCGGGAAAGCCGAAACGGCCGTACATCAGCGACCAGGCGACCGGCGCGAGCAGCAGCGGCCCGAGAAGACCGAACCAGAACGAGGGGCGCGCGATCGACAGCCCTTCGGAGAGCCCCCGGCAGCTCAGCAACACCGCCAGCGCGGGGGCACCCAGCGCGATGGCGCGCAGGAAGCGCGAGCCGTCTTCGACCAATTCGGGCGCCACGCCCATGGTCGCCAGCATGTACGGGCCGCCGATCGCCACGACCAGTCCCATCCCCACGCCGATGCCGGCGGCCAGCCACAGCGCCTGCCGGAATAGCACCCAGATCTCGCGGCGCTGCCCCGCGCCGTTGAGCTGCGCCACGGCGGTGGGAACCGACAACAGCACGCCCTGGATCGTCGCCAGCGCCAGCGACCAGATGCTCGCGCCCATCGCGACCGATGCCAGCACGTGGACGCCAAGATGCCCGGCGAGCAGCACATCGATCAGGCTCATCCCGGTGGCTGACAGCTGGGCGGCAATGATGGGTACCGCCAGACGCAGCAGCAGGCGCGCTTCGAGACGGATGGAGGGCGGGAATGGCGGAAACGGGATGAAGGGCATTCAGGGGCTTGAAGACGCGGAGCAGGCCGTCATTATACCGGCCAAGCAGTGGCACCAAGCCGCAATCTGTCATTGCGGGTCGTCCAGAGGCGGGAATTCTCACGACGCATTTTCGAGATACATATTTTTTTCGGCACAGCCGATGTCAGCTTCGAAACGTCCCTCTGATAATTCGGAACGACAGCGATGCCATTCAGGAATTTTTCATTACCTTCGTAAAAATTCGCGATTTTTATTCCAGGTTCAGTACCCGGAAATGACGCTCTTTCGTATCGACTGAGTTGACTTTCACCGCGAACTTGCCAAAGAGTCCAAGAACATCCCAGGATTCAATGGGTTGCGCGGCTTGACCATTTTCCTGGTATTCATCCAGCACAAATTCAAGATTGAGGGAATCGATCTGGGGCGGCCAGTCCTGTTCGGTCACGCGCTTTACCTGTCGAATCTCATGACAGCCTACCGCCAGGAGTATGCAGGCATCATGGCGCATTTTTGGACGCTATCGATTGAAGAACAGTTTTATCTGATCATCGCTCCCGTGTTGCTATTCGCCACTGCGCGGCATCATATTGCGATTTACGCAGTTGGATTGCTGATGGCCATTGCAAAACAATATGGTTTCGCGATCGCGGGACAGGATGCAATCTTCATCCCTACTTTCTCGATCAACAATTTCGGCGTGATGTTGTGGGCAGCTTGGCCGTCCTGGCCGGTTATTCGTTCCGAACATCGGAGATGGCGGAAAACTCGCGACGGCACTGCATCTCAGCGGCAATTCTTTTATCACAAGATTTATAGGACTGCTTATTTATTTTTTCGTGTCAGTTATCGTTTCCCACCTTTCGTGGCGCTTCATCGAGCAACCAGTTTTGCGACTCAGGAATCGATCTGGCAGCCACAATGAAGGCAGGCGACACCGGCACGATAAAGAGATTTGGTGTCGCCATGATTCGACCAGCGCTGCGGGAACCAAATCACGGCGAACCAGCGGACTGCGGATCTTTATTTTCGCAAAAATAAATGAAGCCGGCTTGCTTCGAACGGAATTCTTGGTGCCGAGGACCGGACTTGAACCGGTAAGCCCGAAGGCGGCGGATTTTCGTCACACTACGTCTTTCGACGCCGCGCCAAGCGGGGGGTCGGCTAGCCGGAAAATGTCCCGGCTCCCTTCTCGTTCCGCCAATGGCCCGTTCGTGCGCTGGACTATGCCTTCACCCTACACGCCGCCGATGCTGCGCGGGCGGTGCGCTTAGGTGCCCTCCGTCTAGTCTCTACACCTTCCGCCCCGAAGCGAATCCGGCGCGGCTTGGCTCGGCGTTGCCTCGACCGCGCGGGTCAGGGGGTTCACCGAATTTGAAGGGTTCTACTCCACCCGTTTCCAGGCGGGCACTCAATGACTCAAGTCCGCTATGTTTACCAATTTCATCACCCCGGCAGGGGAGCAGGCGATTCTATCACCGTCGGCCGGTTCACTCCACTGATCTCGGCGCGACGCGGTACGCCAAGCCCGCTTATACTATCGCGGTAAAGGCCACGTTCGCCCTTATATTTGCCGTCGCGGTGCGCGCTGCCACGTCGTCTGCCTGCCACGGGCCGACACCGGCGACGACGTCCCCGCCGGCACGCCGCCCGATTGCTGCACCATTCCTGCCCCGATGCCCTCTCCCGCTTCCCCGTCCGCCGGTTCGCGCGGCACGCTGCTGTTGCTGGCCACGATCGCCGGCCTCTCCGTTGCCAACATCTACTACATCCAGCCGCTGCTCGATGTACTGCGGGCGGCGTTCCCGCACGACGCACGCTGGGTGGCGATCGTGCCGGCCGCGACCCAGCTGGGTTACGCCACCGGGATGTTCTTCGTCGCCCCGCTGGGCGACCGGATTGCCCGGCGCACCATCATTCTCTGGTTGATCGCCGGGCTCACGCTGACGCTGGCGGCAATGGCGTGGTCGCCTTCCCTGCTGTGGGTTGCGGCACTATCGGTACCGGTTGGCGTGCTGTCGACCATCGCCCAGCAGGCAGTGCCGTTCGCCGCCGAGATTTCCGCGCCCGAGAATCGGGGGCAGGCGGTGGGCACGGTGATGAGCGGCCTGCTGCTCGGCATCCTGCTGGCCCGTACGGCAGCAGGCATCATCGCCGAGCATGCCGGATGGCGGGCGGTCTACATCGTGGCCGCGCTCACCATGCTGGCATTATGGTTCCTGGTGGCCGCGCGCCTGCCGCACCGCAAGCCGGCCGACGCGCCCCGCTACCCCGCGCTGCTGGCGTCGATGTGGGTCCTGTTCCGCACCGAGCCGGTACTGCGCGATACGTCGATCACCGGTGCGGCGATGTTCGCCGCCTTCAGTGCGTTCTGGTCGCTGCTGGCGCTGCTGCTTGCGGGTGCGCCGTTTCATATGGGCGCACAGAGCGCCGGGCTGTTCGGGCTGGCCGGGGCGGCAGGCGCCCTGATCGCGCCGTTCGCCGGCAAATCCGCCGACCGGCGCGGACCGCGGCGCATCATTTCGATCGCGATCGCCGTGACGGCGTCGTCCTTCGTGATTTTCGCCTGCTCGGGGCATAGCCTGCTGGGGCTGGGCATCGGTGTCGTCGTGCTCGACGCGGGCGTGCAGGCCGCGCAGATCTCGAATCAATCCCGCATCTACGCGCTGCGTCCCGAGGCGCGCAGTCGCCTGAACACCGTCTATTTCGTCTGCTCTTTCCTCGGCGGCGCGCTGGGGTCGGCGCTTGCCGCGCTCGCCTGGGCGCACGCAGGCTGGCTCGGCGTCTGCGCGGTGGGTCTGGCCTGCACCGCGATCGCCGGTACCAATCACGCGCGCGGCGGCGCCTCGCTCACGCCCGCCATACGGTAACGCCTACCCAAACCATGAAACTTTTTGCCGACCTGCCGGCCGATGACGGCCTCCCCGGACGGGAACGACGCCTGGCGATGGCCGCCGTCATGCTGGGTACGACGATGGCCGTGCTCGACGGTTCGATCGTCAATGTCGCGCTACCGACGATCGCACACGCGCTGCACGTGGACGCGCCGGCGGCGATCTGGGTCGCGAACGCCTATTTGCTCGCCACCGCGATGCTGCTGGTGAGCTTCGCATCGCTTGCCGACATCGTGGGCTTTCGGCGTCTCTACGCGACGGGCCTGCTGGTGTTCACGCTGGCGTCGCTGGGCTGTGCGCTGTCGGGGTCCCTGGACATGCTCGTGGCGATGCGGCTGCTACAGGGAATCGGCGGCGCGGCGATGTTCAGCATCGGCCCGGCGATCTACCGGATGGTGTTTCCGACCCGGCTGCTGGGCAGCGCGCTGGGTATCAATGCGCTGACCGTGGCAGCCTCGACGGCGGCGGGTCCGGCGATCGGCGGTGCGATGCTGGCGGTGCTGGGCTGGCAATGGCTGTTCGCGATCAACGTACCGCTGGGCATCGTCGCGATCGCACTGGCGCTGCGCGCGATCCCGCAGCGGGAAAACCAGGGACGCTCCCCGGCGGGGCATGCAGCGGAACCGGTGGCGGCGCATGCCGCGGACCTGCCGCGGCGATCCGCGCGGTTCGATCTGGCGGGTGCCGTCCTGTCGGCGACGGCGATGGGCATGCTGATCATGGCGGCGGACGCGTGCGCGCAACTGACACTCCCGGGCAACCATTCGCGGGCCGGATGGTACGGCGTGATCGCGGTCGCCGCGACGTTCCTGTTCATCTGGCGTCAGCGACACGCCGCACGCCCCTTGCTGCCGCTCGACATCTTCGCGTCCGGACGCTTTTCGATGGCCGCGCTGACATCCTTCTGCTCGTTCGTCGGGCAAGGCATTACCTTCATCGCGCTGCCGTTTCTGTTCCAGGGCGCGCTCGGCTATTCGGCCCTGGAATCCGCGCTGCTGTTCACGCCCTGGCCGCTGGCAATCGTGCTGGCCGCACCCTATGCCGGCCGTCTCGCGGACCGCCACTCACCAGCGGTGCTGTCGAGCATCGGGCTCGCCGTACTGACCCTGGGCGTCGCCTTGCTGGCGGCCCTGCCGACGCACGCAACGGCGCTGGACATCTGCTGGCGCGGCTTCGTCTGCGGCCTGGGGTTCGGCTTTTTCCAGAGCCCGAACAACCGCGAGATGCTCGGCAATGTCGTGCGCGCGCGCAGCGGCGCCGCCTCGGGAATATTGGGGATCGCGCGCACGTTCGGGCAGTCCCTGGGCGCGGCAGTGGTGGCGCTGGTTCTCGCCGCCTATGCGTATCGCATGGATACCGCGGGAACCGGTCCGGCATCGGTTGCGTTGCAGGACGCAGCCGCCATGCACGGCGCGCTCTGGATCGCGGCTGCGATGACGTTGCTGGCGACGCTGTTGAGCGTGTCGAGGATCCCGCGCAAGGTCGCGGCTGCCGTCTGATTGGCGGGAGGGCGTCATCCGGGGGCGTCATGGTTCGCCCCAGGCCCGCTTTAGTCGATCAGGCGGTTCTTGATGGCGTAGTACGTCAGATCGGCATTGTTGTTCATGCCCATCTTTTCCAGCACGCGTGCCCGGTAGGTACTGACCGTTTTTACGGAAAGATGCAGTTCCTCGGCGATCTCGGTCGGCAGACGCCCCGAGGATAATTTACAGAACACCTGGAATTCCCGCTCTGAAAGCAACTCGTGCGCAAGCTGGTCGGCCGGCTGCGAAAGCTTGTGCGCGAGCGCATCCGCGGTGGACTCGGAAAGATAGCGGTGACCCCGCGCAACGGTACGGATCGCCCGCAGAATCTCGTTCGGCGGCACGTCCTTGGCGACATATCCATCGGCGCCGGCACGCAAAAGACTGATCGCATACTGACTTTCGGGATAACCCGAGAGCATCAGCACGGCCTGGTTCGGGCGAATCTGCTTGATGATGCGGAGCGTGTCGATGCCGTTCTTGTCCGGCATCGCGATATCCAGCAAGACGACATGGAAAGCCATTTCGCGCACTTTCGCAATGGTTGCGTCGCCTGTCGCCGTTTCCGCGGCCACGCGCATGTCCGCTTCTTCGGAAACGATCTGTGCGAGACCACTACGTACGATCGCATGGTCGTCCGCAATCAAGATCTCGATCATGGGCGCTGTCCAAATGGAAAGCGCCATTCTACCAACTCGCCCGATGCAGCGGCGTGAAAGCGCGCAAGCGCGCCGGCGGCCCCGCTATCTCACGATAGCCGGGCCGCGGGCGCGCTCGCATGGGTAGGCATCACAACAGGAAATGCTCCTCCTGTCGCGAATCCAGCCTATGGTATGGACCGTGTGGCTTAGTTCTTCGCGCCGTCGTCGTGATCGAGGAAATCGGCCATGTCGTCGGCGTGCTCCTCTTCCTGTTCAAGAATTGTCTCGAAAATGCGACGGCTGGTGGAGTCGCGGTCTCCCAGGTACTGGATGATTTCGCGATAGCTGTCGATCGCAATACGCTCGGCAATCAGATTTTCGCGAATCATGTCGTTCAGGGTGTTGCCTTCGACATACTGCGAGTGGCTGCGGCTGAGGAGGCCGTCCGGCGAGAAATTCGGCTCGCCGCCCAGCTGCACGATACGCTCGGCCAGCATGTCCGCGTGCCGCTGTTCGTCACCGGCGTGCTCGAGAAATTCTGCGGCGACCGGTTCGGCGTGGATGCCCTTCGCCATGAAGTAATGGCGCTTGTAGCGCAGGGTGCAAACAATCTCGGTCGCAAGCGATTCGTTCAACAGCTTGAGTACGGTCTCGCGGTTCGCACCATACGAATCGGTGACGGCGCCGTCCTTGATGTGCTGGCGGGCCCGCTCGCGGATGGCGGCGAGATCGATCGAGAATTCATCGTTCGAGGGCTGGGCTTGTTGCAAGGCGTTTGCCATAACTGCTCCTGGTATCGGGTCGGTGGGAGGCGACGCCTGCCGCCGATGGCGGACCGGGCGTCGCATGCCGTAGCGCTACGCAAGGTCTGCGCCAGCTCCCGGCACAAACCCGCTTGCTGGCGCCCGCGGCGGGTTGCGGCGTCTAGTCGACGACTTTCTTCGTGACGAAAAAGCCCAGCAGCAGGAACACCACGAACAGCACGAGAAACAGGATGAACAGGAATTTGGCGATGCCGGCGGCACCCGCAGCGATTCCGGTAAAGCCGAAGACGGCGGCGATCAAGGAAATGACCGCGAAAATCAAAGCCCATTTCAACATGGCACAACTCCTTTTTTTCAGTTGCGCCCATCGTAGCGACATGCGCGCACCCCACGCATCCGTCTCCATCCTGTTTTGCTGTGGGAATCCACCGACAGAAGAGGCGCTGGCGTAGGGTTCGCGTCGGCGCGTGCTCGAGACGAACCGGCCTTTACAGGACAATATTCACGACCGGCACGAGCGCGCTTTGGCAGGCGGGAAAGCGGCGTGCTGTGGTATCCATGCCGACAATGTGATTCGCGCGGGGGACGCGCTATCGCACGCCATGCCGCCGGGTGTAAAGTGGAACCGCATGTCGGACGGCGCTGACATGGGAATCCGTTTTCCGCCGACAGTCGCCATTGCGGCGACCTTCTAGGATACGGCCATGCATCGATACCGCTTTGCGGTATCGGGCAACCATGCCAACGATCAGCGCCGATAAGCTGCGAATGGCCCAACAACACAAGAGGAAAGTCACTATGAACCGCATCATCGCTCTGCTTCTGATCGCCGGAACCGCCGCTCTGGCCGGTTGCAACACGATGTCCGGCGCAGGCCAGGACATTTCGAAGGGCGGTCAAGCCCTGTCGAACACGGCGGAAGAGCACAAGTAACTCGCGGTCCGTAATCCGTACGCGCCGCACTGGCGCCAGCGGAAGCCGGACTCACGCATTCCCGATTGCGGGAATGCGTAAAAAAGGGCGTCGCGCTTTCGCGTGACGCCCTTTGTCTTTGGCGATCGCCAGTTGCTCTAACCTTGCAGACTCATCCACGAAGCGGCCGGCCGTGCCTGCTGGCGGTCGAGTTGACGAATGCGGAACTCGAGGTCGTGCAGGTCAGTGGCTTGCGACAGATAGTTCGCCTGGCGCGCTTCGCGACGCGCGTCGGCGCTAGTCGACAGGAAAACACTCAGCGAACGGAACATTTTCATTGCGGCTTTCATGACCAACACTCCACGGAATCTATTTAAGGGTTAACCCTATTGTAGGGTAATCCCTAGTCCCTGTCCATGCGAATGCGGCCTTGCCCCCGATCCACGCCGGGGTGTATCGTTTACGCTTCAAAGCGCGGGGGTCCTGCAACGTGTCGTTGTGGGTGAGAAATACCCTTTGAACCTGATCTGGGTAATGCCAGCGAAGGAAGCGCATCGGGATCGGACCCTCTCCAGGCGCTCGCATTCCGTCCGCGTTCAAGTCTCCCCTGCGCTCCCCACCCGGAGACGTCATGAACGCCAAGCCCGAATTCCTCTCGTCCGACGCGCGCGTCGACGCCGCAGCGATCCAGCCGCTGCCGCAGTCGCACAAAGCCTACATCACCGGTTCGCGACCCGACCTGCGCGTACCGATGCGCTTGATCCACCAGAGCGACACGCCCGCGAGCTTCGGCGCCGAGCCGAATCCGCCCGTCTTCGTCTACGACACCTCCGGCCCCTACTCCGACCCCGGCGCCACGATCGACATCCGCTCCGGCCTGGCGCCGATGCGTGCCGGCTGGATCGAGGAACGTGGCGACACCGAGGCGCTGGGCGGACCGTCGAGCGAATTCGGCCGCGCCCGCGCCGCGGACGAACGCACCGCCGCGCTGCGTTTCCCGGGGCTGCAGCGCACTCCGCGGCGCGCACGCGCGGGCGCGAACGTGACGCAGATGCACTACGCGCGTCAGGGCATCATCACGCCGGAAATGGAATACGTCGCGCTGCGCGAGAATCAGCAACGCGACGCCTACCTCGACAGCCTGCGCCGCAGCGGGCCCCAGGGAGACAAGCTGGCGGCTCTGCTCGGGCGCCAGCATCCGGGCCAGTCTTTCGGCGCGAGCACGCCCGGCAGCATCACGCCGGCGTTCGTTCGCGACGAAATCGCCCGCGGCCGGGCGATCATTCCGAACAATATCAATCACCCGGAAAGCGAGCCGATGATCATCGGCCGCAATTTCCTGGTGAAGATCAACGCCAACATCGGCAACTCGGCGGTATCGTCCTCGATCGGCGAGGAGGTCGACAAGATGACCTGGGCGATCCGCTGGGGCGCGGACAATGTGATGGATCTGTCCACCGGCAAGCATATCCACGAGACGCGCGAATGGATCATTCGCAACAGTCCCGTGCCGATCGGCACCGTGCCGATCTACCAGGCGCTGGAAAAGGTCAACGGCAAAGCCGAGGACCTCACCTGGGAAATTTTCCGCGACACTCTGATCGAACAGGCCGAACAGGGCGTCGACTATTTCACGATCCACGCCGGCGTTTTGTTGCGCTATGTCCCCATGACCGCGTCGCGGATGACCGGGATCGTGTCGCGCGGCGGCTCGATCATGGCGAAATGGTGTCTCGCGCATCATCGCGAAAGCTTTCTGTACGAGCATTTCGAGGATATCTGCGACATCATGAAGGCCTACGACGTCAGCTTTTCGCTGGGCGACGGTCTGCGTCCCGGTTCCATCTACGATGCCAACGACGAGGCGCAACTCGCGGAGTTGCGCACGCTCGGCGAGCTGACGCAGGTGGCCTGGCGCCACGACGTGCAAACGATGATCGAGGGCCCGGGGCATGTGCCGATGCAGTTGATCAAGGAAAACATGGACCTGCAGCTGACGTCGTGCGCCGAGGCGCCGTTCTATACGCTCGGACCGCTGACGACGGATATCGCGCCCGGTTACGACCACATCACCTCGGGCATCGGCGCGGCGATGATCGGCTGGTTCGGCACCGCCATGCTGTGCTACGTGACGCCGAAGGAACACCTGGGACTGCCCGACAAGGACGACGTGAAGACCGGCATCATCACGTACAAGCTCGCCGCCCACGCCGCCGATCTTGCGAAGGGACATCCGGGCGCGCAGATTCGCGACAACGCCCTGTCGAAAGCGCGCTTCGAGTTCCGCTGGGACGACCAGTTCAACCTCGGCCTCGACCCCGACAAGGCGCGCGAATTTCACGATGAGACGCTGCCCAAGGATTCGGCGAAGGTCGCGCACTTCTGCTCGATGTGCGGCCCGCATTTCTGTTCGATGAAGATCACGCAGGATGTGCGTGCCTATGCCGCCGAACAGGGTCTGTCGGAAAAGGAAGCATTGCACCGGGGCATGGAGGTGAAGTCGATCGAGTTCGTCAGAAACGGTGCCGAACTCTATCGCGCGCAGTGAGCGCGACGCGCGGGAGAGGCTGGCGCCACCGCGCACCGGGGTAAGGCATGTAAGGTTGACCCCGGGGGCGGCAAGAATTGCGCACGGGGGCGGCAGCGCCTGCCGAAAAGCATGGAAAGAACCGTGAAGCGCGCGGTTGCCGAGCCTGCATGGCGCGCTATTTGCTTTTTGTGTCCTGCACGAGTCGCCCTGCCTGGGGCGACAACCAATAAAAAGATAGGAGCAGCAAATGAAATCGATCAAGCATCTGGGCGCCCTGGCCGTCGTCGTGACCCTGGTGACGGGCCTCGCGGGCTGCGAAGGCATGACGACCCGTCAGCGCGACACCGCGCTGGGTGCGACGGCGGGCGGCGTGGCCGGCGCGGCCCTGGGCGGTGGCGCGCTCGGTACGCTCGGCGGCGCGGCGGCGGGCGGACTGATCGGCAACCAGGTCGGCAAGTAAGCCGGTACGCAGGCGCACAGGCGAGCAGCCTGGCCGGCGAACAAGCCGGCACGGCCGCCCCGCCGGCGCGCTGCGGCATGCACGGCGGGCGATGGCGGGCCCACGCGGGCCGTCGACCTGCCCGTCTGCGCAACCCGGCGGCCGACGCTGCCGCGGCACGGTATAATCCCGCCAGCCCGCGGCAGCCTTCTTCATCGCAGCCTCTTCATCGCGGCCCCGCCTTGCCGCCATTTCACGTCTCTCCCGCCGCCCCGCCATGTCCGTTCCGACCATCCCAGACCACGAGATCGAGATCAGCGCGATCCGCGCGCAGGGCGCCGGCGGCCAGAACGTCAACAAGGTGTCGAGCGCGATCCACCTGCAATTCGACATCCTCGCATCCTCGCTGCCCGCGGCGCTGAAGGAACGACTGCTCGCGATCAGCGACCACCGCATCACGCGCGGCGGCGTGGTCGTCATCAAGGCCCAGGTGCATCGCAGCCAGGAACAGAATCGCATCGACGCGCTCGAACGCCTGTACGAACTGGTCGCGCGCGCCAACGACGTCCCCCGGGCACGCAAGGCCACCCGCCCGACCCGGGCGTCCGGACGCCGACGGCTCGATGGCAAGACGCGGCGCGGCGCGATCAAGGCCCTGCGCACACGCGTCACCGAGTGAGTCCGGCGGCGTCAGGCTACCGGGCCACGGCCGACGACGTCCGCGCACGCCGCGCCGCCGCGTTTCCGTCGGCCTTCCGGTTTGTCTCCCCCCACGTTAGACTGGCGGCTCATCGCTACCGGCCGCCATGCGTTACTCGATCGAATTAAGGAAGTTCCTTTACAGTCAGCATCTCTTCAGCGGCTTGCGGATCTCGCTGGGCATCGTCCTGCCCGCCGTGGTGTTGCTGCTCGGCTTCGACGACCGGGAGCTGGGGTTCACCCTGGCAAGCGGCGCGATCGCGGCCAGCGTGGTCGACCTGCCGGGGCCGCTGAAGTACAAGCACAACGAGATGCTCGCGTGCTCCTTCCTCGGCTTCCTGTCGGCGCTGGCGACCGGCATCGCGACCTCCAGCGGCTTCGCGCTCTGGCTCACGGTCGTGCCGCTGACCTTCCTGCTGTCGATGATCGTCATGTTCGGCGCGAAGGGGCCGCAGATCAGCTTCGCGACGCTGTACATGATGATCACCAACCTCGAGCAGCACTTCACGCCCGTGGAGGCGCTGGTCAATGCGCTCTGGCTGCTGGGAGGCAGCCTCTGGTACACCTACTGGAGCTATCTGATCAGCCGCTGGCAGATCGAACGCATCGAACGGCAGGTGATCGCCGATGCGATCTTTTCCACCGCCGACTATCTGCGCGCGCGGGCGCGCTTCTACGATCCGGACACGGCGCTTGCGGACGACTACGAAGATCTCGTGAAGAAGCAGATCGCCGCCGTCGAGCAACAGGACGCGGCGCGCGACATCGTGTTGCGTACCCTGCCCCGCCTCAAGCGCAGTGACGGCGACCCGCGGCGCACACGGCTCTTCAACCTGTTCATCAATTCGGTCGACCTGCACGATACGGCCGTGAGTTCGCATACCGATTACGTGCTGCTGCGCAATACGTTCCGCGACGCGGACCTGCTCGTCTTCTTCCACGACCTGCTCGAAAAATTCGCCAACGAACTGGAAACGGTCGGCCTGGCGATCCTGCAGGATCGCGCATCGGTACAGCACGTGCGCCACAAGGCGGAACTGCGGGCGATCGAATTCGAGATCGACCGGATGCGTCGCAAGGATTTCCCCGCCCGGGATTCGGAAGCCTACGCGTCGACGGTCGCCACCTTCCGGCGCATGTGGACCGTGTCGCGTCTGACCGAGCGGATGCACCGCAACACGCGCGCGGCCACCGAGGGCAAGCTCGAAACCGAGATGCGCGTGGATCAGGCGCTGCACGGTTTCCTGAAAAGCCGGCGCATCAGCCTCTCGCAACTGCTGTCGAACCTGACCATGTCGTCGCCACCGTTCCGGCATGCGCTGCGGGTCACGATCGCGGTGGCCGCCGGCCTGGGCATCGGCAAACTGCTGCCGATCACCAACAGCTACTGGATCGTGCTGACCACGGTGATCATCCTCAAGCCTGGATTCTCCCTGACGCGGGAGCGCAATACGCAGCGCATCGTCGGCACGGTGATCGGCTGCGCGGCCAGCCTGGCCTTCCTGTTCGTGGTCAAGAGCACGCCGGTCATCCTCGGCGTGGTGTTCGCGTGCATGTTCATGGCGTATTCGCTGCTCTTGATCAACTACGCGGCGGCGGTGGTGTTCATTTCCGCCTATGTGCTTCTGCTGTATCACCTGCTGGCCCCGGTGGGCATGCGGCTGATCGGCGAACGCGCGCTGGATACGGTGATCGGTTCGTCGATCGCGGTGGCCATCAGTTATCTGTTCGCCAACTGGGAATACCGTCTGATGGGTCCGCTCGTCAAGGCGAGCATCGCATCGATGCGGGAATACGTGGATGCGATCCGCGCGGCGCGTCCGCGGGCGGGTGCCGTGCCCGCGTCGGCGGCCCCCGGTGGCGTCTCCCCCGGCGTGGCCGCTGGTCTGGACGCGGATTATCGATACCGGCTCGCGCGCAAGACGGTGCACGTCAGCTACGCCAATCTCGGGCAGGCTTTTCGGCGGATGATGCGCGAACCGAAATCGAAGCAGTATTACGTCGCGGAACTGAACGATCTGCTGGTGCAAAGTCATGCGCTCGCGTCGCAGATCACCGCCGCGGCACCCATGATCGCGGCGGTCGGCTCGCCCGAGCCGCCAGCGCTGCGGATCGCGCTGGACGCGGTGCGGCGCAATCTGGCGGAGGCCGAGGCGGCCGCATCGCGTGCCGCGGCCCCCACGCTGCCCGGTGTGCCCGCCGTCGGCGACACGCCGGACGCCCTGCGTGCGATGGGCAAGGCGCTCGACGACATGGCGGTGGCGGTCGAGAAAACGCAAGGCGTTCCCGCCGACGCCACGCACGAGATCAAGCTGCTGGTCTATCAGTGCAAGCAAATGCTGCGCTCGTCGCAGTTGATCCGCAAGGATGCGAGCGCGATCCATCTGCTGCTCGAGCATGATGACGCCCAGGCTGGCGCCGACACCGGCGTCGCGGCCACGGCGGCGGCCGCCGCAGCCGGGATCGCGGCCCGGGCCGAGGCCGACGGCGCCGCCGCGCGCGCGGCCGACGGCGCGACTGCATTTGCGGACGACAGGGCGGACGACGGCGCGGGCACCAGCGCGGGCACCGGCGCGACCGGTGACGCCGCCGCAATCAAGCCCGAAATCGAGGCGGAACCGGACGCATCGAGACCGACCGCCTCGGCGCGAGACGCAGTGGAATCCGGCGCGTCAGGGCCGGACGGAAGAAGCGGATAAGGGCGCCGCCGGAACCACGTCCGGGTGCGTGCGCTCCCAGGCGCGCGCCTGCGCCTCCTGCTCCGCCTGATAGGCGGCCTTGCCCGACAATGCCTTGTACAGCAAGGTGCCGAAGACGAAAAGCACCGCGACGACGACGATGAACATCACGGGCCGCGTCGGATCCCGCGGACGGGGCATTTTCCTGCCGTTTTCTACCATGTTGCATTACCTGCGAGGAGTGACCGGCGGACACCGGCGGATCCCCGATTGTACGCTGCAGCAAACGCCGCGCCGCATGCCCCGCCCCGGCGCCGGCACGGCGGGATCGCCCCTGCGGCGGACGATGAGCGAGCGCTTCGCGTCGGCCCCGCGCTCTAATTCTCGCGCACCGGCAGCGCGGTCGAATATTTCACCTGCTCCATCGCGAAATTCGACGTGACGTCGTGGAGCTGGATGGACTGGATCAGCGTGTGGTAGACGCGGTCGTAATCGTCGATGCCGCCCACTGCGAGGCGCAACAGGTAATCGCGGTCGCCGGTCATTCGGTAGACCTCGACCACCTCGGGCACGGTGGCGACCAGCGCCGAAAACCGTTCGCTCCACTCCGCCGAATGCTGCGCGGTGCGCAGCGACACGAACACGGTCGTGCCGACGCCCAGCGCGGTGGGATCGCACAAGGTCACCTGCCGGCGGATCACGCCCGAACGCTTGAGCCGCTGCACCCGCTTCCAGCACGGCGTCTGCGTCAGATGCACATGTTGCGCCAGCTCCGCGAGCGGCATCGAAGCATCCATTTGCAGCAGTTCCAGAATACGTCTGTCCGTGGCATCGAATCGCATGGTGTCTCCCCCGGGAAAATTGGATGATCTTTTTTATCAAAATTTCCCGGGCTTAGAAAGCGCTTTCTACGGACTCCTAGTAAATTGCACCACGCGAAAATGCTTAGAAGCGCCGCGTTTAACGGCTTACTTTCTCTTTTGCATTAATACAATAGGAAAAGGATGATTCTCAACGCGCCATGAAAGAAACGATTCCGCCTTTCGCCACCCGCGTCGCGAAAGGCGCTGCCGCGCGTTTTCAGGATGAAGCCGGGCCCGCCGGCGCGTCGCCGCCCGACACCGATGTCACGATCGGGGGCGCCGCCGCGGCCTGAAGCGGTGCCGGCGCCGCGGCAAGAACGGTCATGTGCGGCGTCGGCATGACCATTCCCGCCTCGTCCATGCGCATTTTGAGCAGCAGATTGAACGCCCGCCCCACCCCACTTTGCTGCAGCGGGCGCGTCTTGATCTGGCCTTTGACGATCATCCAGTTGGCTTCGAAGCGGTCCAGCCCCCAGATTTCCACCGGCCCGAGGATATTGGCACGATAGCGCACATCCTCGAGCATCTCATCGCCCACCGCGCGAATCATCCGGGTCACGTCGTCGATATCGGTCGCGAACGCCAGCCGCACCTCGAAGACCGCATAGGCGAAATCGCGCGAGAGATTCTTGACCGTCTTGATCTGACTGAACGGCACCGAGTGGATCGCCCCCTGCCCGTCGCGCAGCCGCACGGTGCGCACGGTAAGGTTTTCGACGATGCCGGCGTGGCCGCCGTCGACCTCGACCGAATCGCCGATCGAGATCGTGTCCTCGATCAGGATGAAGAGCCCGGTGATCACGTCCTGCACCAGCGACTGGGCGCCGAAACCGATGGCCAGGCCGATCACGCCGGCACCGGCGAGTAGCGGCGTGACGTTCAGCCCCATGTTCGCGAGCGTCGAAATCGCCACGATCACCACCAGCGCGCCCAGCAGGACATTGCGCAACAGAGGCAGGATGGTGCGGGCGCGGGTGCTGGGCGCGGCGCGCGACTTGCCGCGATGGCCCGACGGATGGAGCGTCTCGACGATCGCCGTGTCGATCACCAGCCAGAGAAGCCAGGCCGAGAACAGGGTCACGCCCGTGCTCGCCAGCGCATGACTGATACGCTGCGCCGCCGGTGAGCTCGACAGCGCGGTGAGCAGCGAGTGCCCCCAGAAACGGGCAGCCAGCTCCAGGAAGACGCACCACACCCCGAACACCAGCAGGGTGCCGAAGAAATGCACGAAGCGGCCGACATAGCCGGACAGCCGGCGTTGGCGGCGCACCCTGCCATGGCGGGCGCCGCCGGGAGGGTCGCCGAGACTCGCGACGTTGCCGGACGGGCGCGTGATGCGCCGCACCACCGCGGTGATGAAGAAGGCCAGCACCAGCAGCAGGGCCGTGACGATCGCGCGCCGCAGCGCGTCGGTCGACGAGTCGAGTCCCGCGAGGGTGGCGGTCACGGCGATGACCGCGAGCAGCAGCATCGGCAGGTGCCAGAGCGTGCCGAGGATCTCGAAGACTTCCGTCAACGCCTTCTGCCGCAGCCGCTGGTCGTGCGAGCGGTTGATGAAGAGATGCGCGACCGGACGGCGGAAGGCGAGCGCGAAATAACCCGTCAGCACGGCCGCGCAAAGATTGGCGGCGGTGGAGATCAAACCGGCGAGATTCGAGCCGAGCATCATGCTGACGTCGTAACTGCGGGTCGCGTCGCCCAGCGCGCCGCAGGCGCCGATCAGGAACAGCAGCCGGCGGGAATGCGCGATCAGCAGATGCACCGCGACGCGCCGGTGTCCCGCCCCGAACAGGGAGAACATCGTCAGGCACAGGGCCGAGAACACCGCGCCCACCACGACCGCGTAGGCCAGCACCATGGCGACCGTGCGCCCGAACGAAGGGACGAGCGTGCGCGCCAGCACCAGGCTGATCAGGAAGGCGATGATCCAGGGACCGACCCGGCGTGCGAGGAACACCATCAACTGCCGCGTCGTGGGTTCCGCCTCCAGACCCAGCACGATGCCCAGACGCCGGTGGACGCGATACTGGACATAGATCAACAGCGCCGCGCTGCCGCCCCAGAGCGCGAGCGTGGCGAGCAGGTCGAGCAGCGCGCGCCCGGTCGAATAACTGCCGCGCCCTGCCGCGATCGTGTTCAGTTCGTTGCCGGCGGCATTGAAGCGGCCCGACCAGTACTGCACCGGTGCGTCCTCGCCGGCATGACGGCTCAACGCGCCGACCGCCGAGCCGAGCATCCCCAGCAGACCAGCCTGGACGGCGCGTACCGTTTCGACCGCCGACCCGCTGCCGGGCGCGGGCGCAACGGCGGACGCCGCGCCGGCGGCACCCGTCCCGCCCGATGGGTCGGCGGCATCGTTCGCCGGCGCCCCGGCGCCGGTCGCCGCGTCCGTGTCCGCGACGCCGGCCTGCGTCGCGGCGGCCCCGTGCGCCGCCTGCGTGGCGGCGCGCAATTGCCGGAGCTGGGCGAGGAGCGCGGCGCGTTGCCGGTCGCTCTCCAGCGTGGCGATGACGCGGTCGAGCGAACCCGCGAGCGCCGCATCCCGGCCGGCGACGCGTGCCGCGTTCGCGCGCGCAGCATCGCCCGCGGCCCCCTGTGCCGCGCCGTCGGCCGCCACGTCCGGCGCGCTGTCGGCATCGCCGCTGGCTTGCGTGCCGTCCATGCCCGCGCCCGTGCCTTTGCGCGCCGCTTCGGACGCGTCCGTGACGCCGGCACCCGACCCCGCGCGGGCATCCGAGGCCGGCGCGGCGGGCGGCGCCATCAGCGCCTGGAGCGCCGCCGGCACATGCATGACCGGCGGCGCCGCCTGCGCGAAAACGACCGCTCCACCCAGCAACGCACCGACCGCGGTCGCCACCGCGCGCCGGGCGCCGGCCCGTGCGCCCGGAATCCGCCCGCTGAGCGCAATGGCCCGCGCCGGCCATGCCGCGCGCACCGGAAACCCCGGAGACCCCGGAAACACCGGAGACGCCGAGGCGCCACGGGTACGGCAGGAACGGCAGCAACGGCGGGCGCGGCGCAGCCAGCGCGCCAGGGTCGACGCGGCATCGATCGTCATGCGCGAATCTCGAAAAAACGGCGGGGTCCCATCTTAGCCGAACTCGGATCGCGCTCGCGCGCCGGGCACGCCGAGCACGGCCGCAACCGTTGCCGCACGCCCGGTCCGCCGCGTGCTGTGGTCCGTCCGCATCGCTGTAATGCATTGCAAAGTGGCGCCGATGGACGCGCGTGTGAATGTTCCGTAGGATTCGTTATCCTGCCAACCTGACGCGCGCGGCCCCTGCTACGGCCTCATTGCGCCTTCACTGCCGTACTCACTACGTATTCACTAGCCTAGCGATGGACGAAACCAAGCCCGATTCCGCTGCTCCCGTCACGCCTGCCGCTTCTTCTGCCGCACCCACGCCCGCGCCGCGCGCCGCCGCCCCGGCGCCCGGTGCGCCGTCGGTCCCGCCGCCCCTGCCACCCGAACCACGCCCCGCGCGGCGAGGCGGCAAGTCACGGCGCGTGATCTGGCTGATCGTCCTGTTGCTGGTGATCGCCGCGGTGTTGCTGATCGCGATACGGCCGTGGGGCCAGGCCGGCGGCGCGCGCCATGGCGGTGGCGGTGGCGGCGGACGGCATGGCGGCGGCGGCATGCCCACCGACCAGACGCAGACGGTGCGCACCGCGAGCGCCGTCATCGGCGAAATTCCGATCATCCGCAACGCGCTGGGCACGGTCACGCCGCTCGCCACGGTGACGGTGCACACCCAGATCGCCGGCACCCTGCAGAAAATCGGTTTCGTCGAAGGCCAGCACGTACACAAGGGCGATTTCCTCGCGCAGGTCGACCCGCGCCCCTACGAAATCCAGATGCGCCAGGCCCAGGGCACGCTGCGCAAGGATCAGGCGCTGCTGACGCAGGCGCGCCTGGACCTGCAGCGCTACAAGACCCTGCTCGCGCAGGACTCGGTCGCCCGCCAGACCTATGACGATCAGGTATCGCTCGTCGACCAGTACGTCGGCACCGTGGCCGCCGATCAGGCGTCCGTCGATACGTACAAGCTCGACCTGACGTACGCGCGCATCGTCGCGCCGATCGACGGGCGCGTGGGTCTGCGCCAGGTCGATGTCGGCAACTATGTGCAGACGAGCGATACCGACGGCGTGGTGGTCATCACGCAGACGCAGCCGATGAGCGTGCTGTTCACGCTGCCCGAGGACGATTTGCGGGTGGTCCTGCCGCGCATCGCGAGCGGCGCGGTGCTGTCTGCGTCCGCCTACGACCGCACCAATACCACGCAGATCGCCGTGGGCAAGCTCGCCACCATCGACAATCAGATCGATACCACGACCGGCACCGTCAAGCTGCGGGCACTGTTCCCGAACACCGACGAGGCGCTGTTTCCGAACCAGTTCGTCAATATCCGCCTGCTGGTCGACGTCCTGCGCAACGCGGTCGTGGTGCCGAGCGCGGCGATCCAGACCGGTTCGGTCGGTACTTTCGTCTACGTCGTGAAGCCCGATCACACCGTGACGGTGCGCAAGATCGTCGCCGGCGCGGTCGACGGCGAGCGCACTGCCGTCAGCCAGGGGCTGCAGGCGGGCGAGGCGGTCGTCATCGATGGGGTCGACCGCCTGCGCGAAGGCGCGAGGATCAGCGTCGCCGGCACCCAGTCCGGCGCCGGGGCCAGCCCGGCTTCCGGCACGCTGCCCGGCAGCGGCGCGGCACGCCGGCACGGTGGCCATCGCCCGCATGCCGCCAGCGCCGCCAGCAGCAATTAAGCCCGCATGAATCCCTCCCGCATTTTCATTCTGCGTCCGGTCGGCACGGCGCTGCTCATGGCGGCGATCCTGCTCGCCGGCCTGCTCGCGCTGCACTTCCTGCCGGTCTCGGCGCTGCCCCAGGTCGAGTATCCGACCATCCAGGTACAGACCCTCTACCCCGGCGCGAGTCCGGACGTGATGACCACGTCGGTGACCGCGCCGCTGGAGCGGCAGTTCGGGCAGATGGCCAGCCTGAACCAGATGTATTCGCAAAGCTCGGCGGGCGCCTCGGTCATCACGCTGCAGTTCGCGCTCGACATGCCGATCGATATCGCCGAGCAGGAAGTGCAGGCGGCCATCAACGCGGCGAACAGCCTGCTGCCAAGCGACCTTCCCGCGCCCCCGATCTACGCGAAGGTGAACCCCGCCGACGCGCCGATCATGACGCTGGCGATCACCTCGAATACGCTGCCGCTCACGCAGCTCGAGGACTACGCCGATACCCGCATCGCGCAGAAGATCTCGCAGGTGGGCGGCGTCGGCCTGGTCAGCATCAGCGGCGGCCAGCGCCCGGCCGTGCGCATCCAGGCGAACCCCCGCGCGCTCGCCGCGTACGGGTTGGGCATCGACGATCTGCGCACCACCATCGCCAACCTCAACGTCAACACCCCGAAAGGCAGTTTCGACGGGCCATCGCGCTCGTTCACGATCAACGCGAACGATCAACTGCAAAGCGCCGACGAATACGGCCGCGCGGTGATCGCCTACCGCAGCGGCCGCCCCGTGATGTTGACCGACGTCGCGACCGTCACCCAGGGCCCGGAGAACAAATACCTCGGCGCCTGGATGAACGGCACGCCCGCGGTCATCCTCAACATCCAGCGCCAACCCGGCGCCAATGTGATCGCCGTCGCGCAGCAGATCAAGCAACTGCTGCCGCAGCTGCAGGCCGCGATGCCCGCCGCGGTCAACGTCACGATGCTCGGCGACCGGACCACGACGATCCGCGCCTCGGTGCGCGACGTGCAGTTCGAACTGGCGATGTCGGTGGCGCTGGTGGTGCTGGTGATCTATCTGTTCCTCGGCAACTGGTACGCGACCCTGATACCCAGCCTGTCGGTGCCCCTGTCGCTGGTGGGCACGCTGGGCGTCATGTATCTGTTCGGCTTTTCGCTCGACAATCTGTCGTTGATGGCGCTGACGATCGCCACCGGCTTCGTCGTCGACGACGCCATCGTGATGATCGAGAACATTTCCCGGTACATCGAAGCGGGCGACCCGCCGCTGCAGGCCGCCCTCAAGGGCGCGCAGCAGATCGGTTTCACGATCATCTCGCTGACCGTGTCGCTCCTCGCCGTGCTGATTCCGCTGCTTTTCATGGGCGATGTCGTCGGCCGGCTGTTCTACGAGTTCGCCGTGACGCTGGCGGTGACGATCGTGATCTCGGCGATCGTCTCGCTCACGCTCGTGCCGATGCTGTGCGCGAAACTGCTGCGCCACCAGCCTCCCCGCAGCGACGCCGCGGGCCAGCCGCTGCCGCCGGTGCAGAGCCGTTTCGAGCGCGCCTCGCACCGTTTCTTCGAGGGCGTGATCGGTCAGTACGACCGGGCCTTGCGCGTCGTGCTGGATCACCAGCCGCTGACCCTGCTGGTCGCGATCCTGACGCTGGTCGCCACGATCGCGCTGTATATTTTCGTCCCGAAGGGATTCTTTCCGGTTCAGGACAACGGCCAGATCGAGGGCGTCTCGGTTGCCGCGCAATCCACCTCGTACCAGGCGATGGCCGCCAGCCAGCGGGCGCTGGCGGCGGTGATCCTGCAGGACCCGGACGTCGAGAGCCTGTCGTCGTTCATCGGCGTCGACGGCACGAACGTGACGCTCAACAGCGGCCGTTTCCTGATCAACCTGAAACCGCGCGACGACCGCAGCGCGACGGCGAGCGCGATCATCCGCCGTCTCAACGCCGCGGCCGCCCACGTGGCCGGCGTCTCGCTGTTCATGCAGCCCGTGCAGGATCTCACGATCGAATCCAGTTCCGGTCTCACGCAGTACCAGTTCATCCTGCAGAACCCGAATTTGCAGGCGTTCGACACCTGGATGCCCCGGTTGATCGCCAAACTGTCGGCGTCGCCGGTGCTCGCCGACGTCAGCAGCAATCTGCAGCAAAACGGCCGCTCGATCTACGTCGATATCGACCGCAACACCGCGGCACGCTTCGGCATCACGCCGGCGACGGTCGACAACGCGCTGTACGACGCGTTCGGACAACGCATCATCTCGACGATCTACACGCAATCGAACCAGTACCGCGTGATCCTGGAGGCGGAGCCCGCGCTGCAGCAAAGCATCGCCGCGCTCGGCGCGCTGCGTCTGCCGTCGTCCAGCGGCAGCAGCGATCAGGTGCCGCTGTCGGCGATCGCGCGTTTCGAGGAACGCCCCGCGCCGCTGCTGATCAACCACCTGGGCCAGTTCCCGGCGGCCACGGTGTCGTTCAACCTCGCCCCGGGCGCATCGCTCGGCGAGGCCGTCAACGCGATCACGGCGGCGGAGCAAGCCGTCGGCCTGCCCACGTCGTTCACGAACAATTTCCAGGGCGCGGCGCTCGCGTTCCAATCGTCGCTGTCGAACGAACTGTTCCTGATCCTCGCGGCCGTGGTGACGATGTACATCGTGCTCGGCGTGCTGTACGAAAGCTTCATCCATCCGATAACGATCCTCTCGACCCTGCCCTCGGCGGGCGCCGGCGCGCTGCTGGCGCTGATGCTGAGCGGCAACGACCTGGATGTCATCGCGATCATCGGCATCGTGCTGCTGATCGGCATCGTCAAGAAAAACGCGATCATGATGATCGATTTCGCGCTGGTCGCCGAACGCGAACAGGGTATGTCGCCGCGCGACGCGATCCATCAGGCCTGCCTGCTGCGCTTCAGACCGATCTTGATGACGACGATGGCGGCGTTGCTGGCGGGGCTGCCGCTGATGCTGGGCACCGGCTCGGGATCGGAACTGCGCCATCCGCTGGGCGTGACCATCGTCGGCGGCCTGATCGTCAGCCAGTTGCTGACGCTCTTCACCACGCCGGTCATCTATCTGGCATTCGACGGTCTGGGCGCGCGCTGGCGTCGCGGCGTGGCGGCACGCCGGGCGCGGCGGGCGCAACGTGCCCAACGCCCGCGGCCCTGAGCGCACGCCGATGAATCTGTCGCGTCTCTTCATCCTGCGCCCGATCGGCACGGTCCTGCTGTCGATCGGGCTCGCGCTGGCCGGCGTCTTCGCGTTTCTGAAACTGCCCGTCGCGCCGCTGCCGCAGATCGACCTGCCGACCATCGTGGTGACCGCCACGCTGCCGGGCGCCAGTCCCGAAACCGTGGCCACCAGCGTCTCCAGCCCGCTCGAACGCCGGCTGGGCGCGATCGCGGACGTGACCGAGATGACGTCGATGAGCACCTCGGGCACGGCACGCATCATCATGCAGTTCAGCCTGAACCGCGACATCGATGGCGCCGCGCGCGACGTGCAGGCGGCGATCAACGCGGCGCGCGCCGATCTGCCGGCGAGTCTGAAAAGCAATCCGACCTATCGCAAGTTCAACCCGTCGTCCGCGCCCATCCTGCTGCTGACGATGACCTCGCCCACGCTCTCCATGGGTCAGCTGTACGACACCGCCGCGACGGTCCTGCAGCAATCGTTGTCGCAGGTGGAGGGCGTGGGCAACGTGACGATCGGCGGCAGCGCGCTGCCCGCGGTGCGCATCGAACTCGACCCGCAGACCTTGTCGCAATATGGCATCAGCCTCGAGGACGTCCGCGCGGCGCTGGCCTCGGCGAACGCCAACAGCCCGAAAGGGTCGTTCGACAACGGCGCGCTGCGCTATCAGTTGTACACCAACGACCAGGCGCGGGCCGCGGCGCAATACCAGGATCTGATCGTCGCCTATCGCAACGGTTCGCCCGTGCATCTGTCGAGCCTCGGCAAGGTCGTCAATTCGGTCGAAGACGTGCGCAATCTCGGCATGTCCGGGAACCAGCGCGCCGTCATCATGATCATCTTTCCGCAACCGGGCGCGAATCTGATCGAGACGGTGGACCGCATCCGGCAGCGGATGCCGCAACTGCTCGCCGCGCTGCCCGCCAGCGTCGACGTCGAACTCACCCAGGACCGCACCACGACGATCCGCGCGTCGCTGCACGATACCGAACTGACGTTGCTGATCGCCGTGCTGCTGGTGATCGCGGTCGTATTCGCCTTTCTGCGGGACGTACGCGCCGTGCTGATCCCGGCCGTCGTGGTGCCGGTGTCGATCGTCAGCACCTTCGCCGCGATGTACCTGCTGGGCTATACGCTCGACATCCTGTCGCTGATGGCCTTGACCATCGCCACGGGCTTCGTCGTCGACGACGCGATCGTCGTGCTGGAGAACATCGCGCGGCACGCCGAAAACGGCATGTCGCGCCGCGAGGCCGCCCTGCTCGGCGCCAAGGAAGTCGGCCCGACGGTGGTGTCCATCACGCTCTCGCTGATCGCCGTCTTCCTGCCGATCCTGCTGATGTCGGGCATCGTCGGCCGGCTGTTCCGCGAGTTCGCGGTGACCTTGTCGGTGTCGATCGGCGTCTCGCTGCTCGTCTCCCTCACGCTCACGCCGGTGATGTGCGCGCTGCTGCTCGGCGGCCCCGCGGAGCGGGCCACGTCTGCCCGCGAGACCGCCGCCCCGGGCTTCTGGCAGCGTTGCGGCGCGATGCTCGCCCGCTGGGGCACGCGGGTGAGCGAGGGCTACGGCACGACGCTCGACTGGTCGCTGCGTCACCCGCCCGCGGTCCTGTTGCTGTTGTTTTTGACGATCTGCCTGAACAGCTATCTCTACGTAAAAATTCCAAAGGGCTTTTTCCCGCAGCAGGACACGGGCCGGCTGATGGGCGGCATCCAGGCCGACCAGAACATCTCCTTCCAGGCGATGGAAGGCAAGTTCGCCGAGATGATGGCGATCGTGCGCGCCGATCCCGCGGTCGCGAGCGTGGTCGGTTCGACAGGCAGCTCCTCGAACAGCGGCATGGTGTTCGTCCAGCTCACGCCCCGCTCCCAGCGCACCGTGTCGGCCGATCAGGTCATCGCCCGCCTGCGTCCGCGCCTCGAGGGGCTGCCGGGCGCGCGGCTGTTCCTGCAATCGGCGCAGGACATCCGCTCGGGCGGCCGGCAAAGCAACGCGCAATACCAGTACACGCTGCTGGGCGACTCCTCCGCCGAACTGTACCAGTGGACCAACAAGCTCACGCAGGCGTTGCAGGCATCGCCCGAAATGACCGACGTCAGTTCCGACCTGCAACAAAAGGGGCTGGAGACCGATATCGAGATAGACCGCGCGACGGCGGCCCGCTACGGCATCACCCCCGCGCAGATCGACAACACGTTGTATGACGCATTCGGACAGCGTCAGGTATCGACGATCTACAACGCGATGAATCAATACCACGTCATTCTGACCGTCGCGCAGAAATACTGGCAGGATCCCGAGATCCTCAAGCAGATCTGGATCAGCACCTCGGGCAACACGTCCGGCACCAGCTCGACGAATGCGACGACCGATTCGACGGCGACGACAACGACAACGACAACGACAACGACCACAGCGACGGCCACCTCAAGCAGCAGCACCACCGCCGCCCTGAACGCCGCGGCGACGCAGAATCAGGCGACCAATTCGATCGCGTCGTCCGGCAAGAGCGCGACCTCGACCGGCGCCGCGGTCAGCACGTCGAAGGAAACCATGGTGCCCCTGTCGGCGATCGCGCGTTTCGGTACCGGCAACACCGCGCTGGCGGTGAACCACCAGGGGCAGTTCGTGGCGACGACCATTTCGTTCAATCTGCCGCCGGGGCGCAATTTGAACGACGCCCTGGCGGCGATCCGGCAGAAAATGGCGCAGATCGGCGTGCCGGGCACCATCCAGGGCTCGGCGAGCGGCACCGCGGCGACCGCGCAGCAATCGCAGTCGGACATGCCGCTGCTGATCCTGGCGGCGATCGCGGCGGTGTACATCGTGCTCGGCGTGCTGTATGAAAGCTATGTGCACCCGATCACGATCCTCTCGACCCTGCCCTCGGCGGGGGTCGGCGCGCTGCTGGCCTTGCGCCTGTTCAACACCGAATTCGGCATCATCGCGCTGATCGGCGTGATCCTGCTGATCGGCATCGTGAAGAAAAATGCGATCATGATGATCGACTTCGCGATCGTCGCCTCACGGGTGCCCGGCACGAGCGCGCACCAGGCGATCTATCAGGCCTGCATGCTGCGCTTCCGGCCGATCATGATGACCACCTTCGCCGCGGTACTCGGTGCCGTGCCGCTGACGCTGGGCATCGGCGAAGGCTCGGAGATGCGCCAGCCGCTGGGCATCTCGATCGTCGGCGGACTGCTGGTGAGCCAATTGCTCACGCTCTACACGACGCCGGTGGTGTATCTTGCGCTGGAATGTCTGCGCACGCGCTGGACGACGGCACGCGAACGGCGGCGCCTGCGCCGGGCGGCACGCTGACGGGCGGCATGCCGAACGGCGCCGTACCGCGGGCGCCTGCCGTCCCCTTGCAGGCGTGCTGACCGGCGGCGGCCCGGCTGCCCCTTCCCCGGCCGCCCCTTCATTTCATGCCCTCGGGCTTCTGGACGCCATGACCATTCAGACCGACGACCTGCTGCAACACGACGTGGCCCCCGCTGCCGATGACGCGCGGCCGCTTCGCACCGATGTGCTGATTATCGGCGCCGGCCCGGTCGGTCTGTTCGCGGCGTTCCAGGCCGGGGTGCTCGGGCTGAGTTGCGCGCTGGTCGAGGCGCTGGACGAGCCGGGCGGCCAGTGCATCGAACTCTATCCGGACAAGCCGATCTTCGACATCCCGGCGCTGCCGGTCTGCACCGCCCGGGAACTGGTCGAACGCCTGCTCGAGCAGGCCCGGCCGTTCGGCGCGCCGATTCATCTGGGGCAGCGGGCGCAGACCCTGACGCGCGGCGCCGACGGGCGCTTCACGGTGCGCACCGACACCGGTACCGTGTTCGACGCGGCCAGCGTGCTGATCGCCGGCGGCAACGGTGCCTTCATGCCGCAGCGCCTCGCGGTGGAACGGGCCGGCGCGCTCGAAGGCCACAGCGTTCATTACGCGGTCCGCCAGGTCGAGGCGCTACGCGGCCAGCGGGTGGCCATCGCCGGCGGCGGCGATTCGGCGCTGGATTGGGCACTGGCGCTGCGCGACGTCGCGGCGAGCGTGACGCTGATCCATCGGCGCGATACCTTTCGCGCCGCGCCCGCCACCGTCGAGGCGCTGCGCGGTGCCGTCGCGCGCGGCGAGATCGCGCTGGAGGTCGGCGTGATCGACGCCGTCGAGACGTTGCCGGGAGCGCACGCGAGCGCGCTGGCGGCGCTCCAGGTGAAGCGGCGCGACGGCGAAGTCCGCCTGCCCGCCGACCAGCTCATCGTGCTGTACGGGCTGGTCGCCAGTCTCGGGCCGATCGCCGAGTGGGGCCTGGCGCTCGCCGGCGGCCGGGCCGAGGTCGACACGAGCAGTTACCAGACGTCGTCGCCGGGCGTTTTCGCGGTCGGCGACATCGCCACCTACCCGAACAAACAGAAACTGATCCTTTCCGGATTCCACGAGGCCGCCCTGGCGCTGCGGGCCGCCTACCGGCTTGCGAAACCCGATCAGACCCGCACGCACATCCACTCCAGCTACGACCCGCGCCTCGCGGCGACGGTTCTCGGCACGGACATGCAGGACGGCGGCGCGACGCGGGCCCCCGGCCGGTAAGCCGAGCGCTGTCCGCCATGCCGACCATGCCCTCCCGCCAGCGACGCATCTTCCGCGCGCTGCGCCTCCCCGAAGGCCATGCGATGCTGCTCTGGGGCGCCCTGGCCGGGGCGATCGGCGCGCTCGCCACCATCGCGTTTCGCGACGCGATCCGGTTGCTTCAGGGATGGCTGGCGGCGGGCGACCTGAGCGCCGGCAACAGCGACTCGGTGGTCGAACTGGCCCGGCATCTCGCCTGGTACTGGCGCCTGCTGCTGCCCGCCGCCGGCGGTCTCCTCGCCGGCGCCTTTCTCCTGCTCGCGCGTCGCATCCCGGCGCCCGCGGCCGGCGTCGACTACATGAACGCGATCGCGGTGGGCGACGGGCACGTTCCCGCCCGGCAGAGCGTGCTGCGCGCCGCGTCCTCCCTGTTCACGATCGTGTCCGGCGGTTCCATCGGCCGCGAGGGGTCGATGGTGCAGATCGCCGCGATGTCGGCTTCCCTGCTCGGCCGGGGCGTGCGCTTCCGACCCGAGCGGCTGAAGCTGCTGGTCGCCTGCGGCGCCGCCGCCGGCATCACCGCGGCCTACAACGCGCCCATCGCCGGCGCCTTCTTCGTCACGGAGATCGTGCTCGGCTCCATCGTCATGGAGCGCTTCGGTCCGATCGTCGTCGCCTCGGTCGTGTCGAACATCGTGATGCGCGCGTTTCCGGGCTACCGCCCCACCTATGAAATGCCGGCGTTCCCCGAGGTTTTCGGCATCGAGCAGTTGCTGTTCGTCGGGCTCGGCCTGGTCGCCGGCGTGCTGGCGCCGCAGTTCCTGCGTCTGCTGGAGACGTCGCGCCGGCAGTTCGCCCGGCTGCCCGCGCCGTTACCGCTGCGCCTGGCGCTGGGCGGCTTCGCCGTGGGCCTGCTCTCGATCGCCGTGCCCGAGGTCTGGGGCAACGGTTACAGCGTCGTCAATTCGCTGCTGCACCACGACTGGCTGTGGACCGCGGTGCTCACGATCCTGTTTTTCAAGGTGCTCGCCACCGCCCTGACCGTGGGCTCGGGCGCGGTCGGCGGCGTTTTCACGCCGGTTCTGTTCGTGGGCGCGGCGGTGGGCTGGCTCGAGGGCGCGGCGGTCCACGCGCTGTGGCCCGCCACGACCTCGGCCCCCTTCGTCTACGCGATGGTGGGCATGGGCGCTTTTCTCGCCGCGGCCAGCGGCGCGCCGCTGATGGCCATCCTGATGATTTTCGAGATGACGCTGAGCTATCAGGCGGTGCTGCCGCTGATGCTCGCCTGCGTGCTCGCCTATTTCACGGCGGGGGGCAGCGGCGAACGGTCGATGTACGCGATCATCTCCGTGCGCACCCAGCGCGCGCGCGCGAAAACCGCGCTGCGCAACGCGCATATGGGCGATCTGATCCGCCCCGCGCAAACCGTGCTGCCGCTGGACGCCGACGTCGCCTGCATGGCGGCGTTGTTCGCGCAGCATCCGGTCAAATACCTTTACATCGTCGACGCGCGACAGCATTACCTGGGCGTGGTCGCGCTGCAGGATCTGACCGCCGCGCTGCTGGCGGCGGATGCGCTCGGCCGCGAAAAACACGCCGCGGATTTCGTGCGCCGCGACCTCATCAATGTCGTCACGCCGGAGATGTCGCTGGCCGCCGGCCTCGAGCGCTTCATCGCCCACCAGGGCGAGCGGCTGCCGGCCGTGCGCTCGCTCGCCGAACCGGTGCTGCTGGGCGCCGTGTACAAAACCTCGCTGCTCGATGCGTATTTCCGGCTCGACAAGGACAGTTGAGGCACGCCGCGCGGCCCGCGCGCCGGCGCGGCCGCCAAAACTGCGCTAGGCTTTCAGGCAGGGGGCGAACGTCGTCGCCCTCACCGTCCACCGCCTGGAGCGCAGCACGCATGGATCTCGTCGTCGCCCGACCCGAAGGGCTCTACTGCCCGCCGGGCGATTTCTACATCGATCCGTGGCGGCCGGTGCCGCAGGCGATCATCACCCACGCGCACGCCGATCACGCCAGAGTGGGCCATGGCCGCTACCTGGCCGCGGCGCCGGGCGAGAACGTCCTGCGCGCGCGGCTCGGCGAGATCGCGCTGCGCACCCTGCCCTATGGCGAAACGCTGCGCGTGGGGGACACGCAGGTGTCGCTGCATCCGGCGGGGCATGTGCTCGGCTCCGCACAGGTGCGCATCGCCCATCGCGGCGAAGTATGGGTGGCCTCGGGCGACTACAAGACCGAGACCGATCCCACCTGCGATCCGTTCGAGGCGGTGCGCTGCGACACCTTCATCACCGAATCGACCTTCGGTCTGCCGATCTACCGCTGGGACCCGCCCGCGCAGACCATGGAGCAGATCAACGAATGGTGGCGGCACAACGCCGCGCTGGGGCGCCCGTCGGTCCTGTTCTGCTACGCGTTCGGCAAGGCGCAGCGCGTGCTGGCGTCCATCGACCCGTCGATCGGCCCGATCTTCTGCCACGGCGCGGTCGAACCGCTGAACCAGGCCTACCGGGAAGCCGGCGTCGTGCTGCCGGACACGACACGCGTGGCCGATGTCGACGCCAGGCACCGCTTCGCCGGGGCGCTGATCGTCGCCCCTCCCTCGGCCGCCGGCTCGACCTGGATGCGCCGCTTCGGCACGTATGGCGATGGCTTCGCCTCGGGCTGGATGCGCCTGCGCGGCGCGCGCCGGCGCCGGGGCGTCGACCGCGGTTTCGTGCTTTCCGATCACGCCGACTGGCCCGGCCTCCAGCAGGCGATCGTCGCCACGGGGGCGAGCCGCGTGATCGTCACACACGGTTCGATCGCGCCGATGGTGCGCTGGCTGAGCGAACAGGGCCTGGAAGCAGGGGCGTTCTCGACCGAATACGGCGACGAGGACGACGCGGCGACGCGTGGCGGCGACGCGACACTCTCCGGCAACGACGCCGCCGACGGTACGCCGGCCGCTTCTCCCGAAGACACTTCCTCCGCGGCATCATGAAAGCGTTCGCGCAGCTCTACACGACCCTGGACGCCACGACGTCGACGCGCGACAAGCTCGACGCGCTGACCGCTTACTTTCGCGACGCGCCGCCCGTCGACGCGGCCTGGGCCGCCTACTTCCTGGCCGGCGGCAAGCCGCGCCGGGTCGTGCCGACGCGCGCGATGCGCGAACTCGCGCAGGCGATCGCGGGCCTGCCCGAATGGCTGTTCGACGAGGCGTACCAGGCCGTGGGCGACCTTGCCGAAACCATCGCCCACATCCTGCCCCCGCCCCGCACCGCGACCGATATCGGTCTCGCGGTCTGGATGGAGGCGCGTCTGCTGCCCTTGCGCGGCGCCGCGCCCGAAGTGCTCGCCGAGCATCTCGCCGGATATTGGGACGAGCTCGACTGGTCCGGCCGCTTCCTGCTGAGCAAGCTGATCGGCGGCGGGTTCCGGGTGGGCGTATCGCGGCAGCTGGTGGTGCGCGCACTCGCCGAAGTGGCCGGCATCGACCACAAACGCGTCGCCCACCGCATGGTCGGCTGGACCGACACGCGCCGCATGCCCACCGCCGAGCGCTTCCTGCGGCTGGTGGCGGGCGATCCGGCCGCCGACGCCGCTGCCGCTGCCGCTGCCGCTGCCGACGCTACGGCAACGATCGAAGTCGCGGCCGACACGGCGGCATTGCCGGGCCAGGCGGTGGACCCTCCACGGAACGATTCGGCGCACGACCCCGCGCTTCCCCTGACGGGCGACGGCCGCGACGTCGCGCACGACGACGATGTCGGCCTGCCCTATCCGTTCTTCCTCGCGCACGCGCTGCAGGAGTCGCCCGAGATCCTCGGCGAGCGCGAGCGCTGGCAGGCAGAATGGAAGTGGGACGGCATCCGTGCGCAACTGGTGCGCCGCGCCGGCGGCACCTGGCTGTGGTCGCGCGGCGAGGAACTGATCACCGACCGTTTCCCGGACGTGATCGCGTTCGCCGCCGCCCTGCCCGACGGCATCGTCCTCGACGGCGAGATCCTCGCCTGGGAAAGCGGCGCGACGGCGCCCCTGCCGTTCGCGCGCCTTCAGACCCGCATCACCCGCAAAACCGTCGGCCGCAAGATCCTGGCCGATTCGCCGGCGCGCTTCATGGCCTACGACCTGCTGGAAGAACGCGGCGAGGATCTCCGGCAGCAGCCGCAGTCGGTGCGACGCGAGCGTCTCGAAGCGCTGCTGGCGCCTTCGCTGACGCGGATCGCCACGGCCCCGCCTGCCTCGTCGCTGCCCGCTTCGTCGCTGCCTGACTCGTCGCTGGCAGCGCTGCAGGTCTCGCCGCTGGTCGAGGCCGACTCCTGGGAAGCGCTCGCGCGACTGCGCGCGGAGAGCCGCGCGCGCGGCGTCGAGGGCCTGATGCTCAAGCGGCGCGACGCGCACTACGGCGTGGGCCGCACGCGCGCCGGCGGCGAATGGTGGAAGTGGAAGGTCGACCCCTATACCGTCGACGCGGTGCTGCTGTACGCGCAACATGGCCACGGCCGGCGCGCCAATCTCTACACGGACTATACCTTCGCGGTCTGGAGCGGCCCGTCGACCGACGCCGAACGGACGCTGGTGCCGTTCACCAAGGCCTATTCCGGGCTGACCGACGAAGAGATCCGCCAAGTCGACGCGATCGTGCGCAAGACGACGGTCGAGAAGTTCGGGCCGGTGCGCAGCGTCAAACCCACGCTGTTGTTCGAGATCGCCTTCGAAGGCATCGCACGCAGCCCGCGTCACAAATCCGGTATCGCCGTGCGGTTCCCGCGGATGTTGCGCTGGCGGCTCGACAAACCGCTGGAAGAGGCCGATACCCTCGACACGCTCGCCGCGTTGCTGGACGCGGCGGCATGAATGCACGGGATCGGGAGGTCGAGGGAATCGCGGGAATCGAAGAAATCGGTACCGGAAAGCGCGCGGCCCGCGGCGCGGGAAAACCCCTGAACGCCTGGTTCAGGACGCGCGGCTGGCGGCCGTTCCCGTTTCAGCGCGACGTCTGGGAACGGCTTGCTGCCGGCGACAGCGGCCTGTTGCATGCCACCACCGGCGCCGGCAAAACCTTCGCCGTCTGGCTTGGCGCCATTCTCGCATATGGCGGAGACCAGGCGCTGACCGCGCCGGATGCGCCGGCCGCTCCGGCGGCGCCCGTCGATTCGCCGGCCGCCACTCCGCCGGCGTCCGCCGCCGCTGCCCGGGCCATGCCGGCCGCCGGGCGCCGCCCACGCGCCGTGCCCGCGCCGCCGCTCACCGTCCTGTGGATCACGCCGATGCGCGCACTGGCAGCCGACACCGCCCGCGCGCTGAACGAGCCACTGGAAGCCATCGGCTCGCGCTGGCGCGTCGGCTTGCGCACCGGCGACACGCCCGCCGCCGAGCGTGCCCGGCAGGACCGCCGCCTGCCGACCGCGCTCGTCACCACGCCGGAGAGCCTGTCCCTGCTGCTCACCCGCGCGGCGGCGCACGACACGATGGCCGGCGTGCGGCTGGTCGTGGTCGACGAATGGCACGAACTGCTCGGCAGCAAGCGTGGCGTGCAGGTGCAGCTCGCGCTGGCGCGTCTTGCGCAGTGGCAGCCGGCCCTGCAGGTCTGGGGTCTGTCGGCGACGCTGGGCGACCTCGACCTGGCGCGCGACGCACTGCTCGCGGCGGTGCGCACGCCGACGCATCTGGTACGCGGCCTGACGCCGAAAAAACGCCTCATCGACACCCTGATCCCCGACACCATCGAACGCTTTCCGTGGGCCGGGCATCTCGGCACCCGGCTGGTGGCGGCGGTAGCCGCGGAAATCGACCGGAGCGACAGTGCGCTGGTGTTCACGAACACGCGCGCGCAGGCGGAGATCTGGTATCAGGCCCTGCTCGACCAGCGCCCCGACTGGGCCGGCGTCATCGCCCTGCACCATGGCTCGCTGGACAGCAGCGTGCGCGGCTGGGTCGAGACGGCCCTCAAGACCGGCAAGCTGCGCGCCGTCGTCTGCACGTCGAGCCTGGACCTGGGCGTCGATTTCGCGCCGGTCGATCGCGTATTCCAGGTGGGCTCGCCCAAGGGCATCGCCCGGCTGCTCCAGCGCGCCGGCCGCTCCGGCCACTCGCCCGGACGCGCCTCGCGCATCACCCTCGTGCCCACGCATGCGCTCGAACTGGTCGAAGCCGCTGCCGCGCGTCACGCGGTCGAGCTCGGGCGGATCGAATCGCGCGCGCCGCCCGAGGAACCGCTCGACGTGCTCGTCCAGCACCTCGTCACGGTGGCGCTGGGCGGCGGCTTCACCGCCGACGCGCTGCTCGCCGAGGTGCGCCGCGCCTGGTCGTTCCGGACGCTGAGCGCCGCACGATTCCAGTGGGCGCTGGCGTTCGTCGAGCATGGCGGCGGCTCGCTGGGCGCCTACCCGGATTACCACCGCATCGCACCCGACGCCGCAGGCGTCTACCACGTACCGCGCGCCGATCTGGCGCGCCGCCATCGCGCCAACATCGGCACCATCGTCGCCGACGCCGCGATGCGCATCGAATGGGTCAGCGGCGGGCGCATCGGCACCGTCGACGAAGCCTTCGTCTCGCGGCTGCGCCCCGGCGACGCGTTCACTTTCGCCGGGCGCACCGTCGAACTGGTACGGGTGCGCGAGATGACCGCCTACGTGAAGCGGGCCGCGGCGCGACGCGGAACGGTGCCGCAATGGCAGGGCGGCCGGATGCCGTTGTCGTCCGAACTCGCCAATTCGGTCATCGAACTGCTCGGCGCCGTGGGTGCCGGCGACGCCGCCGCGTCCGGCGCGCCCGAAATGCGTGCGATCGCGCCCCTGCTCGCCCTGCAACGCGACTGGTCGCAACTGCCGCGTCCCGGCGTCCTGCTGATCGAAACCCTGCATACCCGCGAGGGTTGGCACTTCTTCTGTTATCCGTTCGCCGGACGCACCGCGCATCTCGGGCTTGCCTCGCTGCTCGCCTGGCGCGCCGCGCAACGCGCACCGCGTACCTTCTCGATCTCGATGAACGACTACGGGTTCGAGCTGCTCAGCGCCACACCGGTGGACTGGCCCGCGTTGATCGCGGACGGCCTTCTCGCCGAAACCGGTCTCGAAGCGGACGTTCTCGCCAGTCTCAATGCGTCGGAACTGGCATCGCGGCGTTTTCGGGAAATCGCCCGGATCGCCGGCCTGATCTTTCAGAGCCACCCCGGCGAAGGCCGGAGCGCGCGACAGTTGCAGGCTTCGGCCGGCCTCTTTTACCAGGTGTTCGCGAAACACGACCCCGGCAACCTGCTGCTCGAACAGGCACGCAACGAGATTCTCCTGGAGGAACTGGACATCGGCCGCCTGCATGACGCGCTGCAGCGCATCGCGCGCGGCAGCGTCGCGATCGAAACCCCGGCCAAGCCCACGCCCTTCGCTTTTCCGTTGATGGTGGGCCGTCTGCGCGAACGCATCAGCACCGAACAACTCGCCGACCGCGTGCAGCGCATGCTCGCCGACCTGGAGCGGGCCGCCGGTCCGGAACCGAGCGACCCCGCCGCGCCCGTGCGGGCGGGACGCGCGTCACGTCGCGCGCAGGCCGATCCGGGCGGCGCATCGGTGCCCGACGACAGGCCCGCTGCCGGGGCGCAGTCATCCGGCACGCAACCTGCCATGTTGGCTGGCGTGGACGACGCTCCCGACGCCCACGCCAGTTCCGATGCCGATGCCGATGCCGGTGCCGATGCCGATGCTCCCGGCGAGTCCGGGCGGCGGATGCCGGGCCGCCGGCCGCGCCGCGCCCGGCAGCGTCGTCCTCGTCTGCGTCCGTTCTGAGCGCTACCCCTTATCGCGATATCGCCATGTCCCTTCCGTCCCCGCTCCCATCCCTCGCGGCGCGCGCCGAATCAGGCGCCGAATCCCTCGTGACTTCGCTGGCGATCGAGGTCGCGGGTCGTCCGCTCTGGCTCTGTCCGGAGCGGGCAGCCTTCGAGCCCCTCACCCGCAGTCTGCTGATCGCCGACGTTCACTTCGGCAAGGCCGCCACTTTCCGTGCCGCGGGCATCGCCGTGCCGGACGGCACCACCGGCGACAACCTCGCGCGCATCGACCAGCTCATCGCGCGGCATGCGCCGCAACGCATCGTTTTCCTCGGCGATCTGCTGCATGCGCGCCCGGCGCAAGCCGCGTCGATCGTCGCCGCGCTGTCAGCCTGGCGCGCGCGCCATCCCACGCTCGAATTGATTCTCGTCAGGGGCAACCACGATATGCATGCCGGTTCGCCGGCCGCGCAATTGCGCATCGAAGAGGTCGACGAGCCCTGGCGGCTGGGCGGCTGGACGCTGTGCCATCATCCGGGCACGGTCGCGGGAGAATATGTGCTGGCCGGGCACGAGCACCCGACGTTTCATCTGCGGGGCGCGGGCGACGCGCTGCGACTGCCGTGCTTTCGTTTCGGCGCGGCGCTCGGCGTGCTGCCCGCGTTCGGCGACTTCACCGGTGGCTATCCATCGGATGTACGGCACGACCAGGTGTATGTGGTCGCGGGCGAGCGCGTCATCGCAGTGGATCGACGCCATACCGGCCGGTCGAATCCGCGTGCGCGGCAGCGATCGCCCATGCCGCGCGAATAATGAGACAGGCGTGGTAGTCTTTCGCGCAACGTCCGTCACTCACTTACGCCATGACTTCCGTCAATCTCAATCTGGACGCCCGCAAGGCGCTGCTGTTCGCCCTGACCGCGGAGCGTCTTGCCGTGTATTACGAACACGGCCAATGGCCCGACGACAAGACCGCGGCGAATACCGCGACCGTCTGGCTGTACCGTCAGGCGCTGGTCGCGGACGCGAAATTGATTCGCGAACTGTCCACATTGAGCAACGAATTCGCGCACACGCTTGCCGCCACGCTGTCGCGCGAGGCGGGGCTCTATACCTCGCACGAAATGAGTCAGTCCCTCGACCCGAACTACCAGTCGCCGGTGGCGATGGATCTGCTCGAGGAATGCGCGCGCTTGCTGGCCGAACGCGATCTCGCCGGCTGAGGGCGCGCCACACGGCGCAGGTGGCGCGGGCCAGTCAGCCGTCGCGACCGAACCCTGCGTGGCCGAACACCAGGAATTGCGCGATATCGTCGTGGTCGAGCGTATCGAAACCCTCGGCCACCCATCTCGACAGCGCGACGGCGGCGGGATCGAGCGTCACGGGCGTGGACGCGGCGGCCTCCACGACCGGCGCGAGGTAAAAGCCGGCGCCGGACGGCGCGACCGAAGCGGAGACGGCAGCGCGGCCCGGCCGGAAACTGCGCTTGCGATTGACATCCATTAAGCCCATGGCGATCTCGGTAACATGAAAGCGATTCAAGCCTCCACGATAAAGGATGCGCCGTTCGCCAATCCCCGGGACAACCGTCCTTTTACCCGTCTGTTTCGTGTTTGCGAACGTCTTCAGCGGTTAACCCAGACGCTGAACGGATCGAAGACGTCGGTATCGCGCCCCATTTCTTCATGGCAGACGCCGCAACGATAGATCGCCTCCTCGCCGCCGATCCAGCCAGCGGTCTTGTAGGGGCGTCGACCGGTCTCGACGAGCGACGCGTGCGGCGGCGTCGCGACGGGCTGACCGGTGAGCGCCTGGCAGGGAAGGCAGCGCATGGGGAGTATCCAGTGGTTCGTGACGATGTTCGCATCGGGTGTGCGATCTTCGGCCGCGACGAATCCGTGAACAGCCCGACTCGCGAAGAATGTGAAGCCCGACTCGACACCGCCGGCCGCCGGCCGCCGTCCGGGCATTCTGCCGGTAGAATTGAAAAACGGCCCAGGCGGGCCGTTTCGTCATCGTATTCTGGCGGAGAGACGGGGATTCGAACCCCGGTTAGGTTTGACCCTAAACACGCTTTCCAGGCGTGCGACTTAAACCGCTCATCCATCTCTCCGAAGCCGCGCATTATAGCAAGATCCGGCGCGTGACAGGCACTTTTCGCCGTGTGATCGATAAAAAACATTCCGCGGCCCGACCTTCCCGCCGCGCCGCGCGTTTCGCCTCGGTCAAGACGGGTTTCGCTCCCGCTTCCCAGACCGACTCCCGGACCGACTCCCGGACCGCTTTCCCGTCGCCGCGATGCAGGGAAAACCCGATCGATCCCCGACTTTTGATCCGGCGATAATGACCGCGTCCCTTCGTCGTTCCCGTCAGGAAATCCTATGTCCCGTGTTCCCGCCGTCCCCACCCAGCAGGTATCGAACGACCGGGCCATCGTCACCGAATGGCGTTTTGCCCCTGGCAGCGAGACCGGCTGGCATATTCACGCGCACGACTACATCGTCGTCCCGCAAACGGATGGCGAACTGCTGCTCGAAACCCGCACCGGCGACCGGGAGTCGACATTGCGTGCCGGACAGAGCTATGCGGGCCTGAAGGGCGTGGAGCACAATGTCGTCAACCGGACGGACCGGGAGATCGTGTTCGTCGAGATAGAGATCCGATAACGCGGCGGGTTCGCATTGCAAGGTGCGGACGGCACGGGACCGACCGCCCGAAGCGCATCGCGCCCGCATCTGAAATCACGCGCCTATGATGCCCCCCGCACGTTCGAAACCGATCTTCCATGTGAGAATGACACATCGAATAGGCCATCAGACAGAACGGAGCCGGCATGGACACCGACACGCAACGCGCGATCACCGAGTTGAAACAGGAAGTGGCCACGCTCACCACGGCCCTGCTGCAGGTCCAGAAAACACTGATCAGCAGTTTTACCGCTCATAATGCGTCGATCAACGCCCATACCCAGGCGATCGACACGCATACCGCACAACTGTCGGCGCTGACGCCGATCAGCCAGGCGACGGTGATGCGTTTCGAATCCGATCCGGAATTCGCGCCGCTGCTCAAGCGCATCCTGGAAGAGATTTCCGCAAATCAGAACGCCTCGACGATTCCGGACAGCGCGCTGGAGCGCAGCGAACGTTATCTGCGCCGCCTCGTTCCGGCCCACCTGCTGCCCTGATCGGTTCGCACCCAATCCGACGCGTCGGCTCCGCCGACAGCGACCTACCGGACGGCGAGCGCCTGACCTGCCGTTAGTGCGGCGCCGACCGTGAGCGCCTGCGGCGTCGCATTCGCGGCATCCGCCGCATTCGTTGCGCCCGCCGTCACAGATCCCGCCGCCGCGCTTTCCCGAGCCGCCCGCGCCGCGCTGTTCAGCGCATCCGTCACGTAGGCGTTCAGCAAGGCCTGCGACTTGTCGCGCATGATGCTGCCCACGTCGCCCCGCTTCGCATTGAAATCGGCGATCCGGTCCGACGCCGCGCCCTGGTCGGCGAACGAACGCAGCTCTTCCTCGGTGTACACGGCGCTGTAGGCCGCGGCCAGATTCGCATCCCATTGTTCCTGATACTTCGGCGCGAACTGCACGAGCTTGTCGTGCACCAGCGTGTCGCCCGCGTGGTCGCCCAGCGCCTGCACGATCGCCGGATAGGCACGGCTGTCGCGTGCGACGTTCAAACCGATGCTCTGCAGATTCCGGCCGAAATCGTAGCGCTGCACCATCGTCAGGGCGGTGTCCTGCGTGCCCGCCACCGCCTGGTGGCTCAGGCCAACGAGGGGCAGCAAGGGCAACAGGGCGGCGGTAGCCACGGCGAGGCGCAGGCGCTGCGAAAGGCGAAGAGTCATGGTGAGGTCGGTGTCCGGTAAATTCTACGTCCTAACAGCGAGCGGGAGCGTGCCGGTAGGAATGAATCAGTGTGTCGTAACCACCAGCGAATTGTAGGTTCCCGAACGACAACGCTAGACGCCGATCAAAAGGGGAATCGCGCCGCATTTCAACGTTTGGCATTTTTTACCGATTTTCGGGATGGATATCCGGACATGCGCCCGAGACGCACGACAGGCGCGGTGGCGCGAGACCGATGCACGGGGCCTGAAGAAGTCGCGTCTCGGGTTCCGGCGGGATTGCGCGGGAATTTTGCATCTGCAAGAATGGGGCACTCCACCGCAGAGCCACTCGCACAATGAAATACCGCACCGCCCTTTTGTCCTCGGTCCTCGCCGGGCTCACGCTGACGAGCGCCGCGGCGCATGCCGATTCCCTGTCCGAAATCCAGAGTCGCGGGATGATCCGCATCGCCGTCCCTCAGGATTTCCCGCCTTTCGGGTCGGTCGACACGGACATGAGCGTCAAGGGGCTCGACATCGACGTCGCGACCCTGATCGCGAAATCCATCGGCGTGAAGCTGGACCTCGTCCCGGTCACGAGTGCGAACCGCATCGCCTATCTGCAGACCCACAAGGTCGACCTGGCGATCTCCACCCTTGGCAAGAACGCGGAGCGGGAAAAGGTCATCGCTTTCTCGCAGGCGTACTCGCCCTTCAACAATGCCGTCTATGGCGCCGCGAGCCTGAAGGTCACCGGCCCCGCCGATCTGGCGGGCCAGACCATCGGCGTGGCACGCAGCACGTTCGAGGACCTCCAGTTGACCGCCACCGCGCCAGCCACGGCCGTCATCAAGCGCTACGACGACAACAACGGCATGATCAGCGCCTATCTCGCGGGCCAGGTGCAGTTGGTCGGCACGGGCGACTTCGTCGCCAATGCGATCGCCGCGCGCAATCCGCCGAACAAGCCGGTCGAGAAATACGTGCTGCATGAGTCCGCCTGCTATGTCGGACTGAACAAGAACGAGGCGCCGCTGCTGGCAAAGGTCAACACCGCCCTGACCGCCGCCAAGAAGGACGGCGCGCTGAATGCCATCGTGCAGAAATGGCTGCACGTGCCGATGTCCAGGACGATGGCGACGACCTACGAGTAAGCGCACAGGCGACGCCATGCCCCTGATCGAAGAAATCGTCGCTCACCGGCCGGAGATCCAGGCGATCCGGCGGGATCCGATCGCCATGCAGATCGCCCGGGCGTGGCGGACGATCGTGTCACGCAATACCGACCCCAACGACGCCGCGATGACCTGTTGCCGGTCGGCGCTACTTATTGGGTGAGACTCGCGCCAGCATTCCTGAAACCGCCGGTGTAGCATCGTCGTCGACCTTCGGCGACGCATGGCGCCAGCCTCGCGCATGCCGGGGGCTGCCGCTGCGTCGATACCCCTCCGCTCCTGCCCGCGCGCGGTCTTTCCAACCTGGCATTGCTTCGCGTTCACGTCCTGTGCGCTTTTCAGGCGCCTTCCGCACCCTGCGGGCGCGCCACGGGCAAGCGGGACAGCAATGTCGACAAACCGTACACGATGGCCTATCAATTCGATTTTCCGGCGGTATTCGATTACACGCCGGTGCTGCTCAAGGGTATCTCCGTCACGATCGAGCTGATCGTGATCGGCGGCGGCCTCGGCATCGCCCTCGGCATCTTCGGTGCCTGGGCGCGCACCCAGGGGCCACGCTGGCTCAGGCCCATCGTCGGCGTCTATGTCGAACTGATCCGCAATACGCCGTTCCTGGTGCAGTTGTTCTTCATTTTCTTCGGCTTGCCGGGCGTGGGCCTGCGCATCAACGAGATGGAAGCGGCCATCCTGACGATGGTGATCAATCTGGGCGCCTATAGCACCGAGATCATTCGCGCCGGCATCGGCGCCGTCGCGCGCGGCCAGACCGAGGCCGCGCTGAGCCTGGCGATGACGCGCTTCCAGGTGTTCCGCTACATCATCCTGCGCCCCGCGCTGCAGAAGATATGGCCGGCGCTGTCGAGCCAGTTGGTGATCGTCATGCTGGGGTCGGCCGTCTGCTCGCAGATCGCCGTCGAGGAATTGTCCTTCGCCGCGAACTTTATTCAGGGCCGCAACTTCCGCGCGTTCGAATCGTACGGGGTGGCAACCGTCGTCTACCTGATCCTGGCGATCCTGCTGCGCCAGCTGCTCAGGCTCATCGGCGAGCGCTATGTGCTCGCCCGTCCCGCCCGCACCACCGACGGCCCCCGCCTGCGCAGGAGATCCGCATGAACTTCACTCTGTGGGACATCGTCCGCGCGCTGTTGCTCGCGTTGCGCTGGACCGCCCTGCTGTCCGTCGGCGCCTTCGTCTTCGGCGGCATCGTCGGCCTGCTGGTGCTGTGGTGCCGCATCTCGCGCGCGGCGCTGCCGCGCGTGCTGGCACGTTGCTATATCGAGCTCTTCCAGGGCACGCCGCTGTTGATGCAGCTGTTCATGATCTTCTTCGGTCTCGCGCTGTTCGGCCTCGAGGTGCCCGCCTGGCTCGCCGCCGGTCTCGGCCTGACGCTGTGGTCGAGCGCCTTTCTCGCCGAAATCTGGCGCGGCGCGGTGGAAGCGATTCACCGCGGCCAGTGGGAAGCCGGCGCGAGCCTGGCGATGAGCCGTATGCAACAGATGCGCCATATCGTGCTGCCGCAGGCGATGCGCATCTCGATCGCGCCGACCGTCGGCTTTTGCGTGCAGATCGTCAAGGGCACGGCCGTCACCTCGATCATCGGCTTCGTCGAACTGACGAAAGCCGGCACCATGATCACCAACGCGACCTTTCGTCCGTTCGAAACCTTCGGTCTGGTGGCCCTGATGTACTTCGCGCTGTGCTGGCCGCTTTCCGTCTATAGCCGTTTTCTGGAGAAAAAATTCCATGCCGCTCATCACCATTGACGACGTCAAGAAGCGCTTCGGCAGCAATGAAGTGCTCAAGGGCATTCGCCTCTCGGTCGAAAAGGGCGAAGTCATCGCGATCATCGGCAAGAGCGGTTCCGGCAAGAGCACCTTGCTGCGCTGCATCAACGGCCTGGAGACGATCGACGAAGGCGCGATCAACGTCGCGGGGGCTTATCTCGGACAGGGCGAGGCCGAACTGCGGCGGCTGCGGTTGAAAGTCGGCATGATCTTCCAGCAGTTCAATCTGTTCCCCCACTTGAGCGTGGGCCGCAACGTGATGATCTCGCCGATGGTCGTCAAGGGCACCAGCGAAGCGGCCGCGCGCAAGCTGGCGGTGCAGAACCTGGAACGGGTCGGGCTGTCCGAGAAATTCGACAGCTTTCCCGAGCAGCTTTCGGGTGGACAGCAGCAGCGGGTGGCGATCGCGCGCGCGCTCAGCATGGAGCCGAACGCCCTGCTGTGCGACGAAATCACCTCCGCGCTCGATCCCGAACTGGTCAACGAAGTGTTGAACGTGGTCCGCAAGCTGGCCGACGAAGGCATGACGCTGCTGATGGTGACGCACGAGATGCGCTTCGCGCGCGAAGTATGCGACCGTGTGGTTTTCATGCATCAGGGCAAGGTTCACGAGATCGGACCGCCCGAGGAACTGTTCGTGAACCCACGCACGCCCGAACTGCGTCAGTTCATCGGTATGACCAATCTCTAGCCAGGGAACGAAAAGGCGCAGGCGAAGGCAGGCGCGCCCCGCGCCGCCCATGAAAAAAGCCCGGCGGGATGAACCGACCGGGCTTTTTTTTCAGGACGGCACCAGTAGGCGCCGCCTGACGAACGACCGAACTTAGGGCTTCGGTGCCGACGACGGCGTTGCGTTGCTGGCTGCAACGCCGTGGTGCATGCGGTGATGCTTCTTGTGGTGATGCTTCTTCTTGGCCATCGTGCCGCTTGCCGGCGCCGCGTCCGTCACGGCCGGCGTGTCCGCTGCCGGTGCCGATGCCTGTGCGAAGGCAGCGACCGACGAAAAGCTGATCAGTGCCGCGATGATGAGTTGCTTCTTCATGTCAGAAACCCTTTGGTATTGAGTGCAGGAACTGCCCGGCAAGCCACGTGGCCTGTATCTACCTAAACGCCCCAGCCGGAATTAGGTTGACAGGAATTCGCGACGCCGAAGCGAAAGTTTGCGCCGACCCGCTACAATCGCGACATCCCACCCGGTTTCTCCATGAACGATCTCAAATATCTGGGCGCCTACCCGGCGGCGCTGCAGGACAAAGTGCGCCGCCTGATCGCCGACGACAAGCTGGACGCCTATCTGGCGGAGAAGTATCCGGACAGACATCCGGTGCAATCCGACCGGATGCTGTACCAGTACTGTGCCGCGCTGAAACAGGACTACCTGCGCGTGGCGCCCGCGATCGACAAGGTCGTCTACGACAGCAAGCTCGACGTGGTGCGCCACGCGCTGGGGCTGCACACGGCGATCTCCCGGGTACAGGGCGGCAAGCTCAAGGCGAAAAAGGAGATCCGCATCGCCTCCCTCTTCAAGGAAGCGCCCGCGCCCTTCCTGAAAATGATCGTGGTGCACGAACTCGCGCATCTGAAGGAAAGCGACCACAACAAGGCGTTCTATCGGCTCTGCGAATTCATGCAGCCCGATTATCATCAGATCGAATTCGACCTGCGCCTGTATCTCACGCACCGTGATCTGTCGCACCGGGCGCGCGGACCCGCGCCAACCGGACCCGCGCCAACCGGACCCGCGCCAACCGGCGCCGCGGACCCGAACCGGCACTCTCGTGTAAGCTAGCCGCAGGCCGCACGCCGCCCACGCGGACCCCGTTCCGGGTCAAAGCGCGCGAAGCTCGACTCCCGCCACGCACCGTTGCCAATAACAAGCAAATGAATAATCGCCGGGTATACGAAAAATCGTTTCACATCCTTCTGGTAATCGTCACGATCGGCATGGGCTCGATCCTGCTGCCATTTTTCAGCGCCGTCTTCTGGGGAGCAATCCTCGCCCTGATGTTCCAACCGGTGCAGCGCTGGCTGCTGGTGCGCATGGGAAACAAGCCGAATCTGGCGGCGCTCGCGACGCTCGCCTTCATCCTGCTGCTGGTGATCCTGCCTCTGGCGCTCGTAGCCGGCACGCTGATCCAGGAAGTCGCGCTGATCTACGCGCGCATCCAGCACGGGCAGTTGAACGTCGCGGGTTACTTCCAGAAGGCGCTCGCCCTGTTGCCCGCATCCGCCCAGCACCTGCTCGCCCGCTTCGGCCTGACGGATTTCGGCGACCTCCAGGCGAAGCTGACGGCCGGGGCGGCCACCATCAGCCAGGTGCTGGCCGCGCGTGCCCTGACCTTCGGGCAGAACACCTTCCAGTTCGTGGTCGCGTTCGGCGTCATGCTCTACCTCGTGTTCTTCCTGCTGCGCGACGGCCGGCACATCGGCCGTCTGATCCGACACGCGCTGCCCTTCGACGAATCGCACAAGGTACATCTGCTGCGCAAATTCACGACGGTCGTGCGCGCCACGGTGAAGGGCAATATCGTGGTGGCCCTGGTGCAGGGTCTGCTCGGCGGCATCATCTTCCTGATCCTCGGCGTTGAGGGTGCGTTGCTCTGGGGCGTGCTGATGGCCTTCCTGTCGTTGCTGCCCGCCATCGGCGCGGCGCTCGTCTGGGGTCCGGCGGCCATCCTGCTGTTCGCCACCGGCCACGAATGGAAAGCCACCATCCTGCTGCTGTTCTGCGTGTTCGTGATCGGCCTGGCCGACAACCTGCTGCGCCCGCTGCTGGTCGGCAAGGACACCAAGCTGCCGGACTGGGTCGTCCTGATCTCCACGCTGGGCGGCATGGCCCTGTTCGGCATCAACGGTTTCGTGATCGGCCCGCTGATCGCCGCCCTGTTCATGGCCAGCTGGACGCTGTTCGCGCAGCAGAATCACTCGCAGGATTGAAGCCGGCCGGGCGCGTAACCCGGGACTCGTACGCGGCGAATATCCGCTAGACTGTGCGACGATGTCCGTGTCGACGCCGCCCTGGCGTCCATGCGCCCCTGGCCTGTCAGTGTGCCCCGGCACCACCGCACGGAGACGTTCCCATGCACACCACCGTCGTTCCGCTGGAAAGCCTCACCGTCAAGGACGTCCCCCCCGGCGCGGCCATGGCGGACACGCCGCGCGACCTGCGCCGCGTCGACATCCATCCCGATCACTGGTATCCGCTCGCATGGTCGCGCGAACTCAAGCGGGGCAAGACCCATGCGGTGCGCTTCGCCGGCGATCCGATCGTCCTGGTGCGCACCGGAACCGGCAAGGTTTTCGCGCTCGAAGACCGTTGCGCGCACCGCCAGGTACCCCTGCATGCGGGCGTGGTCGAAGGCGAGACGATCCGGTGCTGCTATCACGGCTGGACCTACGACTGCGCCGGGAAGTGCATCGACGTCCCCTATCTGGGGCGCGAGCGCCTGCCCAACGGCGTGCGCGCCTACCCTTGCCGCGAGGAACAGGGGCTGATCTTCGTTTTCCCGGGGGACCCGGCGCTGGCCGAGACCGTGCCCTTCCCCACGTTGGGATCCGTCGCGGACCCGGCGTACAAGACCCGGCGTTTCGGCCGCGAAGTGCAGTGCCATTACTCGTTCATGCATGAGAACCTGATGGACATGAACCATCAGTTCCTGCACCGGCGCCAGATGGGACAGATGCAGGCGCGTTCGCTGGGCCGCCGCAAGAGCGAGGATTGGGTCGAGGTCGAATACACCTTCTCCCGCATGGCCGGCAAGCAGCCGATGGGCGAGGCGCTGGTCTTCGGCGAACGACGCCGGGTCGGTGCGAAAAGCGCCGACGCGAACGGCGGCGATACCAAGGGCAGCGCCGGGAGCCCCAAGGACGTGATGACGATCCGTACCGCCTACCCGTACCAGACGCTGCGCATCGAGACCTCCGACGGCACCCGGGTGATGGATTTGTGGATCGTCTACGTGCCGCTCGACGCGGAACAGCGCACGAACCGCACCTTCGGGCTGCTGTCGATCCGCAAGCCGAAGCTCGCGCCCCTGCTCGACGTGGCCTGGCCGCTGCTGGTCTGGTTCACCGAACGCATCTTCAAGGAAGACCGCTGGATCGTCGAGCGCGAACAGGCCGCGCACGACCGGCAGGGCGAGGATCTGAACCATGAGGTCTTTCCCGTGATTCTCGATCTGCGCGCGCTGCTGCGCGAATGCGGTGCGCCGGCGGGTTTCGCCACGCGCCCGCTGACGCGCCGGAGCACGTCGGCGGATGCCGGGCATGCCATGCAGCGGGTACCGCGTCCCGATGCGGCATCGTTGCCGGTGCCTGCCGATATCGGGGAAATGGCGGCGTTGCGCCAAAAAGAGGCACAATAGCGCCGCCAGCCTTTTTTAGTGGACGCCATCGCATGTCATCAGACCCCATTTCCTCCCCGGCGCCCCGCGCCGCCAACGCGCCGCTTCCGTTTTTCGAGGAAGCGAACGTCACGGTCAGCACCGCCCGCATCGTCGTCTATGGCACGCCTTTCCCGCTGAAGGACGCCCGCAGCGTGCGGGTCTTCGTCGATCAGCCCCACCGGCGTTTCGCCGTGCCGATCCTGGTCGTCGCCATCCTGGTGGCGATATACGGCATCGTGATCCGCTCGAGTCCGACGATCGCCATCGGCGTCATGCTTGCAGTGGTCAGCTACCTGACGTGGAAATTCCAGACGATGCGGCACCGCGTCCTGGTCGTGCGCGATGCCGGCGAAACCGAGGTGCTGGCGACGTCGGACCTGGGCTTCGCCAAACGCGTGGCCGCCGCGCTCGAGCAGGCAGTGGCCCTCGCGCCAACCCCGTCCGCCGCACGCGCCGCGGCGCCGCCGACCGCATGAAGGTGGCGCATTCGCGGGTTGACGCCCCGGCGTCGGCCGCTCCCATCGACGCGGCCTCTCCCGCTACCGGTGCGTTCGACGTCCCCGCCTTGCTGGCCCGGCTCGACCGCCCGATGGTGTTCGTCGATCTCGAGACCACCGGCTCGGACCCGCTCAAGGACCGGATCACGGAAATCGGTCTGGTCGAGGTCGGGCCCGAGGGTTTGCGTGAGTGGACGATGATGGTCGACCCCGGCCAGCCGATTCCGCCGTTCATCGAACAACTCACCGGCATCAGCAACGCGATGGTGCGGGGCCAGCCGAGTTTCGCCTCGCTCGCGCCCGCGCTGGCCGCGCAACTCGAGGGCAAGCTTTTCATCGCCCACAACGCGCGCTTCGACTACGGTTTTCTGAAAAGCGAATTCAAGCGGGCCGGTCTGCGCTTTCGCGCCGATGTGTTGTGTACGGTCCGGCTCTCGCGCACGCTGTTTCCGACGGCACGCAAGCACGGCCTCGATGCGCTCATTGAACGTTTCGCGCTGGTCCCGCGCGGCCGGCACCGCGCGCTCGCCGACGCCGATCTGCTCTGGCAGTTCTGGCAGCATCTGCACCGCCAGCACCCGTTCGCCACCATCGACGCCGCCGCGCGCACCCTGATCCGACGGGCGAGCCTGCCGGCGGCGCTCGACGAGGACGCGCTCGACAGCCTGCCCGCCCTGCCCGGCGTGTACGTCTTCTACGGCGCACAGGGCCTGCCGCTGTTCGTCGGCAAGGGCGCCGACCTGCGCAAGAGCGTGGGCGCGCACTTCTCCGCCGACCACCGTCAGTCGAACGATCAGCCATTGTCGTCGGCGGTGCGGCGGATCGAGCATCGGGTGGCCGCCGGCGAGACCGGCGCCGCGCTCGTCGAGGCGCAACTCGTCAAGGCCCTCGCGCCGCCGCACAACCGCGTGCTGCGCCGCCGCAGCACGCCGTGCAGCTGGTACTTTCCGCCGGAGGCGAGCGTGCCGCGCCTGGCCTGGCCGCATGAACGGGACTTCGGTCGCACCGAGGATCTGTTCGGCATCTTCGATTCCCGCGCGAAGGCCGAGTCGCGCTTGCGCAAGCTCGCGCGCGAAAACGGCGTGTACCCGGCGGCGCTCGGGCTGGAAAAGGACGCGCCGGCATGGGAAGCGGGCGAACTTGCCGATGACGCTGCCGATGACGTCTCTTCCGCAGAAGCGGCGGGCGCGCAGGCGGCGCGTCTGCGCGAGGCGCTCGCGCCGCTGCGCATCGCCTGCTGGCCGCACGATGGCCCGATCGCTTTCGCCGAGCGGCATCGCACCGGCCTGACCCAATGGCACGTGGTCGACAACTGGAGTTACCTGGGCAGCAGCGAGGATCCGCGCGCGTTGCCGGGACTGGCCGCCGCCACGCCGGTGCCGCTGTTCGACCGCGACACCTACGCGATCCTGCGCCGTGCGTTTCGCGACCCCACGCTCGATGTACTGCCGCTGCGCGTCGCACGTGCCCTCGAACTGGTCGCCCCCCCCGCCCCCGCCGCCCCCACCGTCGAACCGGATGCGGATGCCGCTCCCGCGGTCCTCTCCCGCACCGGCCCGGCAGCGCCGGCCGCGACGCGTGCCCGCGTGAGCGGCGCAGCGCGCGACGACAGGCAATTGCTGATCGATTTCGACGCTGCCCCGGGCGATCCCGCTACCGCGGGCGCCCGCGAGGCATAGCGCTCGGGAAACGGCGCGCCCGCGGGCAAGGTCCCGGCGCGCTACAGCGCCTCGCCGAGTTGCTCGAGAATCGCCGGGTTCTCCAGCGTCGACGTATCCTGCGGGGCCGTTTCGCCCTTTGCCAGACCCCGCAGCAGACGGCGCATGATCTTGCCCGAACGCGTCTTCGGCAGGTTGTCGCCGAAACGCAGATCGCGCGGCTTGGCGATCGGCCCGATCTGCTTGGCCACCCAGGCACGCAGTTCGTTCGCGATCGCCCGGCCCTCGTCGCCCGTCGGCCGCGTCCGTTTGAGCACCACGAAGGCGACGATCGCCTCGCCGGTGGTGTCGTCCGGCCGCCCGACGACGGCCGCCTCCGCGACCAGCGGATGGCTGACCAGCGCCGACTCGATTTCCATCGTGCCCATCCGGTGCCCCGAGATGTTGAGCACGTCGTCGATCCGGCCCATGATCGTGAAATTGCCCGTGGTCGCGTCGCGCACCGCGCCGTCCCCCGCCAGATAGAGCGTCCCGCCCAGTTCCTCCGGGAAATAGCTCTTGCGAAACCGCTCCGGGTCGCGCCAGACGGTGCGCAGCATCGCCGGCCAGGGCCGCTTGATCACCAGGATCCCGCCCTGGCCGTTCGGCACCTCCTGACCGGTCTCGTCGACCACCGCGGCCAGAATGCCCGGCAGCGGCAAGGTGCACGAACCCGGCACGAGCGGCGTCGCGCCCGGCAACGGGCTGATCACGTGGCCGCCCGTCTCGGTCTGCCAGAAGGTATCGACGATCGGGCAGCGTCCGCCGCCCACCTCGTCGTGGTACCACATCCAGGCCGCCGGATTGATCGGCTCCCCTACCGTGCCGATGACGCGCAGCGAGGACAGGTCATAGCGCCGCGGATGCACCTCGGGGTTCGCGTCCGCCGCCTTGATCAACGAGCGGATCGCCGTGGGCGCGGTGTAGAAGACCGTGACCCGGTGCTGCTCGATCATCTTCCAGAAACGGCCGGCGTCCGGATAAGTGGGAACGCCTTCGAAGATCACCTGGGTCGCGCCCGCCGCGGTCGGGCCATAGCAAATATAGGTATGCCCCGTGATCCAGCCGATGTCGGCCGTGCACCAGAACACGTCCTCGGACTTGATGTCGAAGGTCCACTGCATCGTCTGCTGCGCCCACAGCAGATAACCGCCGGTGCTGTGCTGGACGCCTTTCGGCTTGCCGGTGGAGCCGGACGTGTAGAGGATGAAGAGCGGATGCTCGGCGCCCACCCACTCCGGGGCACAGACGTCCGATTGCGTCGCGACCAGTTCGTGCAGCCAGAGATCGCGCGCCGCGTCCCAGTGCACGTCACCGCCGGTACGCCGGTAGACGATGACGCTCGTCACCGTCTCGGTGCCGCCCGCGGCGAGCGCCTCGTCGACGATCGATTTCAACGGCAGCGCGCGGCCGCCGCGCATCTGCTCGTCGGCGGTGATTACCGCGACCGCGCCGGCGTCGACGATCCGCTCGTTCAGCGATTTCGACGAAAAGCCGCCGAAGACCACCGAATGCGTCGCACCGATGCGCGCGCATGCCTGCATCGCGACCACGCCCTCGACCGACATCGGCATATAGATCACCACCCGGTCGCCGGTCTTCACGCCGCGGGCCTTCAGCGCATTCGCCAGGCGGCTCACGCGCGCGAGCAGGTCGCGGTAGCTGACCCGCGTCACCGTGCCGTCGTCGGCTTCGAAGATCAGCGCGGCTTTCTCGCCCAGACCGTTCTCGACGTGCCGGTCCAGACAGTTGTACGACGCGTTCAAGCGGCCGTCCTCGAACCATGTGTAGAACGGCGCACGGCTTTCGTCGAGCACCTTGGTGAACGGCGTCTGCCAGTCGAGCGCCGTACGCGCGAGCCGTCCCCAGAAACCCTCGTAATCGCGCTCGGCCTCCGCCACCAGCGCATGGTAGGCGGGCATTCCGGACACGGCCGCGGTTTCGACGATGCTCGCGGCCGGCTCGAATACCCGGCCCTCGTGCATGACTGACTCAATGGCGGCCATCGTTGTCTCCTCCTGTTCGCTGTGAATACGGCAGCGCGAAAACCGCGTTGCCGAAATGAGATTATGCCTCCGACGGTAAGGCCGGGACCTTACCTGAATCTTACGCCGCGAGCGCGACCCGGGCACGGTGGCGCCGGCGGTGACCGCGCTGGCCGACACCGCCGCGAAATCGTCCGCGAGCGCCCGGCGAACGCGCGAAACACCGCCGTCGCCAGTCTTGCGAAAAATTACGGAAAAGGCGAAAAAAGCCCGTAAAACGACGAAAAACCCATCTGAATGCGAATATTTCTGATTCAGGATCGCGATAGGGCGTCCTTTTCGCGCAATTTTATCGTCATGCTTGGCTTTTCCGCGCCGACCGATTATCGTGGGCGAACTTCCGCGCCGTGATCCGTCGCCGGGCGCTCCGATACCGATCGCGGGCGCCCGGCGAATCGCGGCGCCATCCTGCCCCACAGAAGGAAATTTGCCATGAAAAGCGACCCCAAGGTCATCGAATATCTGAACGCGCAGCTGAAAAACGAGCTGACCGCGATCAACCAGTATTTCCTGCACGCGCGGATGTACAAGCACTGGGGCCTGGAATCGCTCGGCAAGAAGGAATACGACGAGTCGATCGGCGAAATGAACCATGCCGACTGGCTGATCCAGCGGATCTTCATGCTCGACGGCCTGCCGAACCTGCAGGACCTGCACAAGCTGATGATCGGGGAAAACACGCCGGAAATCCTCGCCTCGGATCTCAAGCTGGAATACATCTCCCAGGCGACCTGCAAGGAAGGCATCGCCCACTGCGAGCTGGCACGCGATTTCGTCTCCCGCGAAATTTTTCAGAAGATTCTTGATGACACCGAGGAGCATATCGACTGGCTTGAAACCCAGATCGAACTGATCGACAAGCTGACGCTGCCGAACTACCTGCAAAGCGCGATGGGCGGCATCAATCAGTAACATGCGCACCGAGGGCGCGGCGCCGGTGGGCGTGTTCGATTCCGGCGTCGGAGGCCTGTCCGTGCTGCGCGCGATCCGGCAGGCACTGCCGGGCGAATCGCTGGTCTATTGCGCCGATTCCCGCTATGCGCCCTATGGCGCGCGCAGCGATGCCTTCCTCATCGACCGGTCGCTGGCGATCGGCCACTGGCTGGTCGCCCAGGGCGCGAAAGCGCTGGTGGTGGCCTGCAACACGGCGACCACGGTCGCGATCGCCGCGCTGCGCGCGGCACTCACGGTGCCGATCGTCGGCGTCGAACCGGGCATCAAGCCCGCCAGCCAGGCGAGCCGCAGCCGCGTCGCGGGCGTGCTCGCGACCGCCGCAACGCTGCGCAGCGACAAATTCCAGCATCTGCTCGCCACGCACGCGGGCGATTGCCGGCTGGTCTGCGTGGCCGGCGTCGGCCTGGTCGAGGCGATCGAGCGCGGCGATACCGGTTCTCCGACGCTGGCCGCCCTGCTCGAAGGGTATCTCCAGCCGATGCTCGATGCCGGCGCCGACACGCTCGCGCTGGGCTGCACCCACTACCCTTTCCTGATTCCGTTGATCCGTTCGCTGACGGGCGAACGCCTGCGCATCATCGACAATAGCATGCCGGTCGCCCGGCAACTCGGCCGGCTGCTCGACGCGCGCGGACTGCGGGCACCGGCGGCCCCTGTGGGTGCAGCACCGTCGGAGGCCGCGTTGACGCTGCTTTCCACCGGCTCGACCCACGCGCTCGACGGGCTGGCACGCGTGGCGTTGTCCGGCACGATGGTCCCGGCGGCAGTCCGGGATATCCCGTCGGTGCTGAGCGCAGCCGATGGCCCGTACGGCGGGCACTTCCCGGCGCATCACGCGGTGTGACGCTGTCCCGCGCCGGTCCGCGGCTGTGGGCCGGCGCCACGATCGCCGGCTCGGCAAAGCTTCGAAGACCGTTGCGTTGCCGCAGCCGGCGCGGCCAGGCGACGCCATCTCCCGGTTGATGTTGACGCAGGCATCCGCCAAACAAGGCGCGCGCCCGGCGACGTTCGCGCAGCCGCCATCACATGACATGGAAGCAACGCACTTGCCAAGTCTTCCATATTGAATGATAATAATTCGCATTACCCGCTTCCGACTCGCTCGCTCACTTATGATCGTCTGTGTCTGCAAGGCAATTTCCGACCGGCAACTGCGTGCCTCGATGCAAGCGGGTCACGATACCTTCGAAGCATTGCAATTCGAACACGGTGTCGCGACCTGTTGCGGACGGTGCGAAGAATCGGTGCATGAAGTTCTGGCCGGGCGCGAGATAGGATGTTCGCGCGCGGAACGCGCCGGCGATCGCGCGCAGGCCGTGCCCATGATGTTTCACGCGCGGGCCGCCTGAGCTGCGACGACAGGGTGCAAAGGTTCGTCCCGTTGCTCCTGCCCACGCCGCGCGGGCAGGAAACGCGCCTCCCTGGGCTGCTTGCCCGGGCGCGGTGCGTGATGCGTTCGAGCCCCTGCAGCGCCGGGTGATCGTCGGCGGGTTGAGATTTGCGAATACAATTTCCCATGGGTTGCCGCGCCGGCTCCGCGCACCGAATCACTCCCATCCCAGACGAACATGACACTCGGCCTTGTCTCTCGTTGCCTGGTTGCCCTGCACGGCGACGGCGGCGGGAAGCCCTCCTTCCGTGAATCGACGGGGCGCGACGCCACCGCGCAGCGCCCCGATCCAGGACAGCGCTCGAATTCCCGGCAGTGCGCATGAACTCGCCCGCCCATTCCGCCCTCACGCGTGATTTCACGCGCGTCGCGCCGTCGCATCGCGCTGCATGGACCGCGACCGCCGTCGTGGTCGCAGCCCACGCGCTGGCGATCGCGGCCTTTTTCCTGTTCAAACACCCCGATCCGGTGACAATCGTCCCGCCCCGGGTCGTCACGGCTTCGCTGATCAGTCCGGAACCGGCGCCCGTCCCGGTGGCCGCACCGACGCCGCCGGCGCCGCCCAAGACCGTCACGCCGCCGAAGCCGCAGGTGCACCGCACACCACCCAGGGTCGTGCCCCGGCCAACGCCCGCACCGGTCACGACATCCCGTCCGACACCGGTCGCCGCCGCGCCCAGCGCGCCACCCAGTCCACCGCAGCCTGCCGCGCCGCCGCAGCCCGCCGCACCACCCGCGCCTGCGCCCGCCCCCGCAGTCAATCCGAACATTCCGAAGGATGTCCGCCACCTGACCTGCAGCAGCACGCCGCCGGACTACCCGTCGCTGTCGCGCCGCCGTGGCGAAACCGGCACGGTGGTCATTCAGTTCATCGTCGACACGCACGGCAATGTCGAAAGCGCGCGCGTCAAATCGAGCAGCGGTTTCGACCGTCTCGACCAGGCGGCCCGCGCCGCGGCGCTGGCGAGTCCCTGCACTCCCTATATGGAAGGCGGTCAGGCGGTCAAGGCGATCACCGAACGGCCGTACAACTTCAGTCTGGATCAATGATTCATCGATTAAGGAATCGACATGCAACAATACGGTTTGGCCCACGTCTGGGATCAGGGTGACTTCGTCACACGCGGCATCGCGCTGCTGCTGCTCGTCATGTCGGTACTGTCGTGGACGGTCATCGTCGTCAAGTCCTGGCAGGCCTGGCGCCTGAAACGCCTTTCGAAAACGGTGGAGCAGGACTTCTGGCACGCCGGCGATTTCGACGACGGCATCCAGCGCATCGGCGGCGCGCTCGACAACCCCTATGTCGTGCTGGCACTGGCGGGCAAGGATGCGACCGAGCATCACCAGTCGAACGTGAAGGAACTGCACGGCGGAATGAACACCAGCGACTGGGTCGCCCGCTGCCTGAAAAGCTCGATGGACGAAATCGTCGCGCGCATGCAGGCCGGCCTCGCCGTGCTCGCCTCGATCGGCAGCACGGCGCCCTTCGTCGGCCTGTTCGGTACGGTCTGGGGCATCTATCATGCGCTGCTGGCCATCGGCGCGAGCGGCCAGACGTCGATCGACCATGTCGCCGGTCCGGTCGGCGAAGCGCTGATCATGACCGCTTTCGGTCTGTTCGTGGCGATTCCCGCGGTGCTCGGCTATAACGCCCTGACCCGCTCGAACAAGGCGAACGTGACCAAGCTGAACCGCTTCGTCCACGGCCTGCACGCCTATTTCGTCACGGGCGCGCGCGTGCGTTCGTCACGGCACGAAGGCCGCGGCGAAGGCCTGAAGCTCGCCGCGCGCGCGCAATGAGCCGGGAGCGCCAATCATGTCAATGAGCCAACTCGACAGCGATGACGACGACGGTCTGATGAACGAGATCAACATGACGCCGCTGGTCGACGTCATGCTGGTGCTGCTGATCATTTTCCTGGTCACCATCCCGGTGATGAACAACGCGATCAAGGTCGATCTGCCGCGCGCCAGCAGCCAGCCGCTCGATCAGAAACCGGCCTTCGTCGATGTCGCGGTCCAGGCGGATGGCACCGTGGTCTGGGACAAGACGCCGGTCAACGACGCCGCGCTCGACCTGCGCATCGCCGAGGCCGCGAAACGCGAACCGCAACCGGAACTGCGGCTGCGGGCCGACCGCGCGGTCCGGTACGAACGCGTCGCCCAGGTCATGGCGGCGGCGCAGCAGGGCGGCCTGTCGAAGATCGGCTTCGTCACCGAGCCCCGGTCGAAGTAAGCGACCGAAGCAAGCGACCGAACGGGCGCTCAGCGGCGGCGGGGCGGTCGTGCGAAAATGCAGCACCCGATGCGGGTCGCCACGTCCCGCCACGCCGGCGCAGATGTGCGCGGATCCGCTCTTTTCATGCCCCATACCGGAACGTCAGGCTTGAACTACGAACATCTCGTCCAGATCAACGACCCGCTGAATCCGCTGATCGCCCCGCTGTCGCGGGAACAACTCTGGCAGGGGCTGGTCCTGCGCGCCGAGCAGCCGGAACTGTTCGTCCTGGGGCTCGAAGGATGCACCATCCTGTCGCGCGAGGGAAATATGCTGCGGCGCGAACTCGATTACGGTCCCGCGAAGGTGCGGGACCGGGTCATCCTGCAGCCCCACGACCACGTCGAATACATCATCGAACCGACGGCCCATCACGTTGGCGGCAGCCTGCGCATCACCATCGAGACGCCCGACGCGCTGCAACTGTTCCTGCGCTTCGCGTATAGTACGTCCCTCCCCGCCGCCGACGATGCCGCAGCGGACGCCGAAACGGCCCGTACCAGCGAGATCGTCAAATCGGCCTACCGGGAAGCAGACATCGACACGGTCCGCACCATCCGCGAACTCGCCGATGCGGGCAAGCTGATCACCCCGTCAGGTCCGCTGCACTGACGCTGGCGCCGCCCGCAGCGCGAAGCGTCGCGGGCGGGGGTCGGACGGACACCATCGGAAAAGCCCGAAATTCTTATTGCAAATGGGAATGGTTATCATTTAATATAAACACATCGACGCCGCTTGGAGAGCCGACACATGAACCCCCTGCACCGCAGCATCACGCCCCGCACGCTTCACCTGCAGCGCCGCGACGCATCGGAGAGGACGTCGGCGGCACGGGCCACCGTGCTGGCACCGCGCCGCGTCGTGGTGCCGCTCAATGCAGCAGGCCAGGAAGTTGCACGCTCCGGCGCGGCACCGTCCGCAGCGGTGACGGTGCAGGCGGCATCCCCTGCCGCGCCTTCGGAGGCCATGCCGTCGATACGCAGCGCCCTGCCGTGCGTCGACGGCAGCGTGACCAGTGAAAATCTGCTGCGTGGCGGCAAGGTCGTGCGCATTCTGCACAACGGCGAGTCGTACCAACTTCGCGCTACGCGTCATGGAAAGCTGATCCTGACGAAATAGCCTTACCGTGTATTGTGGGGATCACCTCGACGAGGTGTTGGGTAGTAGCCAGCAAACGGGATCGCCGCGGAGGAACTAGACCCCTTCCGCGATGGTCCGGACAGCCAGCGAGACCATTTTTTTGCTACCAATGCCAGAACATCAGCCACCAGGCGCTGTCGGCCAGCGCCAGCGCGGCACCGAAACATAGCAGCGACGCACAGCGGGCGGCCCACGACGGGGCATAGCGCGCAACGAGCCGCGCAGCCAGCCAGACGCTCCAGGCGTTGGCACCCGCCAGCAGCAGCAAACGGGCGTCACCCGCCCAGGCGGTCGGAATATCGTGATGGCGCAGAATCGTGAGCGTCGTCGCCGTCAGACCCAGGAAGACGCCGCACCCCGCCTGGGGAATCAGCGCCTGCGCGAGATGATGCAGGCGACGCGTATCCCACCGGCCCAGACAGCGGTTTGCCGCTGCCAGCAGCAACCCCAGCAGCGTGCCGTAGATCAGGCCGGTGCCGAGCATGTAGCCGATCACCATCGCGCCATCCAGCCAGGTGAAGACGTCGTTCTGATCGGGATAATGCGTGAACACGTACCAGGGGGCATTGGTCGCGAGCGGCCACATGATGTCCCGATCGATCAGCCAGCCCGCGAGAAACACCTTTATCTGCACGAACCAGGGGCTGACGGTCCAGTGAAAGCCGCCGATCGCGACGCCCATCATGCCGTAGAGGATCAGCAGGGTGTCCCAGCCGCTCGCCCGCTTCGCCCCGGATTCGACGATCTCCTGCGATGCCGAACGCGTGCCAAGGGCGATCGCGTCGCGGTGTCCGCTACAGCGGCCGCACATATGGCAATCGGCCGCCTGGATGTTGCGCAGGGGCACCAGGGGCGCGCAGTTGATCGGGATCACCCGGTGGCCATGCTCGCCCTCTTTATAGGACCGCCGCCAGGCATCTTCGTCCACCTTGTAATGCACCGGGGAGAGCCGCGCAAGCAGACCGAAGACGCCATTGACCGGGCACAGATACTTGCACCACACCCGCTTTTCGCGACCATACAGCAGACCGATGACGATGGCCGCAACGGTCGATCCGCCCAGCACCACCATCACCGCTTTCGGATACTGGTACACGCTGACCATCTGGCCGTAGACCGTGGTGCCGCCGAATGCCACAAAAGGCCAGCCGCCCCAGCGCATCCAGCGAGGAATCGCCCGGCCGCGGCCATATTTGCTGGCGAACTCGCTGAGCGCGCCTTCCGGACAGAGCACGCCGCACCACACCCGGCCCAGCATCACCATCGACAGCAGTACGAAAGGCCACCAGATACCCCAGAACGCGAATTCCGCAAACACGGTCAGGTTGTTCCATAGCCGCGCGCTGTCCGGTGGCAGGGGCAGCAGCACCGGGCCGATGATCAGCACCGCATAGGCAAGCACGATCACCCATTGCAGCCAGCGTATGGGTGCTGCGTGACGCTGCATCCAGTCGCCCGCCCGTACGAGGACGCCGGTACGGGACGCGCCGCCCGTGCCCCTGAGCGAACTCATGCGGTTTCAGGCCGCGGGCGTGGGTCGAGACGCCGCGATGTATAGCGAAGCAAGGCCCAGACGACCACCCAGTAGACGAGATAGGCCAGCAGATTGGTCAGCGACGGATGCGCGCGGTAGCCGGTCAGCGTGGCGACGAGAGAGCCGAAGGTGGACGAATCGTCGAGCAGCGCGCTGCTGTCCCAGAGCTGATCGTTCAGCGTGGGCAGCAATTCCATGCCGATCAGCTTGTCGATACCCGTTTCGAACAGGCCCGCGGCCAGGAGCAGCAGCATGATCTCCGTGACACGGAAAAACAGACGCCACGAGAACACCTTGCCGCCGAGTTGCAGCAGGTAGAAGGTGGCGAAGGCCAGCGCCAGCCCGATGAAGACCGCGCCCACCATCGACGGCGCGACGTGACCGGACTGGCCGAAGCCCAGCCCGTACAGAAAGATGACCGTTTCGCTGCCTTCGCGCGCGATCGCGAGCGCGACAAGCAGGGTTACGCCCCACCAGTTCGCCGCTTCGGCACGCTGCCGCAGCGACGCTTCCATCTCGTGCTTGAGCGTGCGCGCGTGATGCTTCATCCAGATCACCATCTGCACGATGAGCACGCAGGCGATCAGCACCATCGCCGCCTGGAAATAGTCCTGCGCGGAACCGGACAGCACGTCCGTGAAACCCACGAGCGCCGCGCCCAGGCCGCATGCCGCCAGCAGGCCCAGCGCGACGCCGGCCCACAGATAGGGCAGGCCCTTGCGCGCGACCGCGTCGCCGTTCTTCAGCCAGGCATACAGAATGCCCACCACCAGCAAGGCTTCGACGCTCTCGCGCCACACGATGAAAATGACCTGCCCCATACCCTGCTCCCGCCCTGTATTCGCGCATCCGGACGCGCAGTCCCGCGTCGTGGACGACCCGGTCCCGCTATTTCGCGACGATCACGCCCTGCGCGGACTGATGAAAATCGTCGAAGAATTTATATTCGCCCGGCGACAGCGGCGCGATCACGACGAAGGATTTCGCGCCGGGGGCAAGCACCTTCTCCTTGCGCAGCTGGATGCTTTCGAATTCCGCGGCACCCTTGCCCGCATTCGTGATCTCGATCTTGATGCGGGTCTGGGCCGGCACCTGGATGCGCGCCGGCGTGAGCTTGCCGTCGTTCAGCTCCAGCGCGAACGTCGGCAGGTCGGCCGCGACCGCCGGCCTGATCGGCAAGCCCAGGCCCAGCAGCACGACGGCGAGCGCGGTGCCCGCCATGGCGCGACGCCCGGCGGCGTGCCGCGCACGTGCCACGGCGACGATCGCGTCTGTTTGCATGAAATCGCTCATCCGGTTCAGTAGCCGCCCTTCTTGCCCACGCCGGCGAACGGGAAGTCGTATTCGATCGTGAAAGGCTTGAACCACGGACCGACGCCGGTTTCCTTGTCGACATGGCGGCCGAATTCCTTGCCCGGCGGGTTGATCGTCAGTTTCATGTGGTATTTGCCCGGGCCGAACAGCTTGACGTTGTCGCCGTAGTGCGGGCCGTCGTTGGCCACCATCGGCATCATGTCGCCCTTGACCACCTGCGTCGTGCCGGCCTTCGACACTTCATAGGTGACATGCAGATACGGCATCCAGTCGCCCTCGGCGAACCCGGTCGGATTGTCCTTGACCGCGTGGATGTCCGCCTCCAGATGGACGTCGGACTCCGACGCCTTGCGCATCATGCCTTCGGGCGCCATCGTGATCGGCTGCAGGTACACCGCGCCCACCTCCATTCCGCCTTCGATATGCTGCTTGCCGATCGGGTATTCGGCGGCTCCGGCCGAGGCGCAGAGCGCGCCGCCGGCGAGCACGGCCACCATGGAACGAAGAGCGAAGCGCGTTGCGGCCATTCCTGACTCCCAGACGGCACGCGGACAGCGCCGCGCACCCAGTGTATGAATTCGAAGAACCGGCATCGCTGCAAAACGAAATGCGAACGATTCTCAGATCGAAAATTCTAACACTTTTTGTCTGTCCGGAACATGGGCACAATGTCACGCCGCGCCGCTGCTGGTCAGCGTGTCGTCGCCCCGGGCGCCGAAGACCTTTTGCCGCAGACTCGACAGCGCATCGCGCGCCTGGGCGGCCTTCTCGAATTCGAGATTCTTCGCGTGGTCGGCCATCTGCTTCTCCAGTCGCTTGATTTCGCGCGACACCTGTTTCTCGCTCATGTCCTCGAAGCGGGCACGCTCCTCGGCCGCCTTCAGCTCGGTGCGCGCGTCGTCGGCATCGTAGACGCCGTCGATGATGTCCTTGATGCGTTTGACCACGCCGGTCGGCACGATGCCATGCGCCAGATTGTGCGCGACCTGCTTGGCGCGGCGACGTTCGGTCTCGTCGATCGCGCGGCGCATCGAGTCGGTGACGCGGTCGGCATACAGGATCGCCCGCCCGTTGACGTTGCGCGCCGCGCGCCCGATCGTCTGGATCAACGAGCGTTCCGCCCGCAGGAAGCCTTCCTTGTCCGCATCGAGAATCGCCACCAGCGAGACCTCCGGGATGTCCAGCCCCTCGCGCAGCAGGTTGATGCCCACCAGTACGTCGAACGTCCCGAGCCGCAGGTCGCGGATGATTTCCACGCGTTCGACCGTATCGATGTCGCTGTGCAGATAGCGCACCTTGACGCCATGCTCGGCGAGGAAATCGGTGAGTTGCTCGGCGATGCGCTTGGTCAGCACGGTCACCAGCACGCGCTCGTTGACCGCCACCCGGGCGTGGATTTCCGAGAGCACGTCGTCGACCTGGGTGCGCGCCGGCCGCACCTCGATCTGCGGATCGACCAGCCCGGTCGGCCGCACCAGCTGCTCGGCCACCTGCCCGGCGGTGCGGTTCTCATAATCCCCCGGCGTCGCCGAGACGAAGATCGCCTGGCGCATCTTGCGCTCGAATTCGTCGAACTTGAGCGGCCGGTTGTCGAGCGCCGACGGCAGCCGGAAACCGTAGTCCACCAGGTTTTCCTTGCGCGCCCGGTCGCCGTTGTACATGCCGTTCAACTGCCCGATCAGCACGTGTGATTCGTCCAGCAGCATCAACGCGTCGCGCGGCAGATAGTCGACCAGCGTCGGCGGCGGCTCGCCGGGGGCGGCACCCGAAAAGTGACGCGAATAATTCTCGATGCCCTTCGTGAAGCCCAGTTCCTGCAGCATTTCGAGATCGAACCGCGTGCGCTGCTCGAGCCGCTGCGCCTCCACCAGCTTCCCATCCTGATAGAAATATTCGAGACGGTCGCGCAGTTCGCCCTTGATGGTTTCCACCGCGCGCATCACCGTGTCGCGGGGCGTGACGTAATGCGAGGACGGATAGACGGTGAAGCGCGGTATCTTCTGCCGCACGCGTCCCGTCAGCGGGTCGAACAGCTGCAGGGACTCGATTTCGTCGTCGAACAGCTCCACCCGCACCGCCAGTTCCGCATGCTCGGCCGGAAAGATGTCGATCGTGTCGCCCCGCACGCGGAACGTGCCGCGGCTGAAATCCGCCTCGTTGCGGTTGTACTGCATCGCGATGAGCCGCGCGATCACCTCGCGCTGCCCGATCCTGTCGCCGGTACGCAGCGTCAGGATCATCTTGTGGTACTCGCCGGGGTTGCCGATACCGTAGATCGCCGACACCGTCGCCACGATCACGACGTCGCGCCGCTCCAGCAGGCTCTTGGTGGCCGAGAGCCGCATCTGCTCGATATGCTCGTTGATCGAGGAATCCTTCTCGATGAACAGGTCGCGCTGCGGCACGTACGCTTCCGGCTGGTAATAGTCATAGTACGAGACGAAATATTCCACCGCGTTGCGCGGGAAAAAGTCGCGGAACTCGGAATACAATTGCGCGGCGAGCGTCTTGTTCGGCGCGAAGACGATCGCGGGCCGCCCCAGGCGCGCGATGACGTTGGCCATCGTGAAGGTCTTGCCGGAACCGGTCACGCCCAGCAGCGTCTGGAACGACAGGCCGTCGCCGACGCCCTCGACCAGGGTATCGATCGCGGTGGGCTGGTCGCCAGCGGGCGCGTAAGGCTGGTAAAGCTGGTAAGGCGAATTCTCGAACTGCACGAATTTCGACTCATCAAGCGCGTTGGTGACTTCCCGCAGTTCGGTCATTGGCTTAAAATATCGGGTCGGTACATCATTCTATTCCTTCCGACAGATGCCGGTCTCCACACCGCGGTTTTCTCACCGAGCCCTCGAAATGACGTTGTTTTCCGCAGTTGAACTCGCCCCGCGCGACCCGATCCTTGGCCTGAACGACGCCTTCAACGCGGATGCGCGCCCGTCCAAGGTCAACCTGGGCGTGGGAGTCTATACCAACGACGCCGGCCGGATTCCCTTGCTGCGGGCCGTCAGCGAGGCGGAAAAGGCGCGCGTCGCCGCAGCGACGCCGCGAGGCTATCTGCCGATCGAAGGGATTGCCGCCTATGATCAGGCGGTGCAGTCCATGCTATTTGGGAACGATTCCGCATTAATCAAGGCGCATCGCATCGTGACGGTGCAGGCGCTCGGGGGCACGGGCGCGTTGAAGATCGGCGCGGATTTCCTGAAGCGGCTGAACCCGTCGGCACAGGTCGCCATCAGCGACCCGAGCTGGGAAAATCATCGCGCGCTGTTCGAAGGCGCGGGTTTCGCGGTCGTCAACTACCCGTATTACGAGTCGGCCACCCACGGCGTGGCGTTCGACGCGCTGATCGCCGCGTTCGAATCCTATGCGCGCGGAACCATCGTCGTGCTCCATGCCTGCTGCCACAATCCGACGGGCGTCGATCTGACGACCGAGCAGTGGCGCAAGGTCGTCGAGGTCGTGGCGGCGCGCGGCCTCGTTCCCTTCCTCGACATCGCCTACCAGGGCTTCGGCGACGGCATCGACGCGGACGCGGCGGCCGTGCGCCTGTTCGCGGACGCCGGCGTCTCGGCCTTCGTCTCCAGTTCCTTCTCGAAGTCGTTCTCGCTGTATGGCGAGCGCGTGGGCGCGCTGTCGATCGTCACGCAAAGCGCGGACGAATCGAAGCACGTGCTGTCGCAACTCAAGCGCGTGATCCGGACGAATTATTCGACGCCGCCGACGCACGGCGGCATGATCGTCTCGGCGATCCTGAACGATTCGGCCCTGCGCGCGATGTGGGAAGAGGAACTCGGCGAAATGCGCACGCGGATCCGCACGATGCGCACGTCGCTGGTCGAGAAGCTGCGGGCTGCCGGCGCACGGCGCGACTTCGGTTTCGTCAGCGCGCAGCGGGGGATGTTTTCGTATTCCGGCCTGAGCGCGCAGCAGGTGGACCGTCTGCGCGAGGAATTCGGCATCTACGCGGTCGGGACGGGGCGGATCTGCGTTGCCGCGCTCAATACCCGCAATATCGACGCGGTGGCCGCAGCCATTGCCGCCGTCATCGACTGATCCCCATCCTACGCAGTAGAAGAGCCGGTGCGGCAGGACGCGCAAGCGTCTTCCGCCCGGCTTTTTTTTCGGAATAGGCATCGGCACGCGCGTCGCATCGTCGTCGCCGCGCGGGTCGACTTCGCAAGCGCGGGGCCGCGCGTGCCGATCCGCGCGCTGCCTACCCGGCAAAAGCGGTCGTTCCTGCGCTGCGTTACCCTAGAAAGACGCGCGGCGCGGCCATCGGCAGCCCGCAGGGCAAACGAGATCACCACTTCCGGCCAGAAGCCGGATCAGGAGCGAGACATGAACTATCGTAGATTGGGCAGATCCGGGCTGCAGGTCAGCGAACTGTCGATCGGATCGTGGGTGACCTATGGCAACCAGGTCGATGCCAAGGCGGCGCGCGAATCGCTCGCCGCGGCCTACGATGCGGGCGTCAACTTCTTCGACAACGCGGAAGTCTACGCCGGCGGTCAGTCCGAGACCCTGATGGGCGACGCACTCAAAACGCTGGCCTGGCCGCGTCTGAACTACATCGTGTCGACGAAGTTCTTCTGGGGAATCGACAAGGGTCCGAACCGTCATCACACGCTGAATCGCAAATATCTGCTCGACGCGATCGACCATTCGTTGAAACGTCTGCAACTCGATTACGTCGATCTGGTCTACTGCCACCGGCCGGACCCGCGCACGCCGATCGAGGAAACGGTGTGGGCGATGCATGACATGATCGCGCGCGGCAAGGCGCTTTACTGGGGAACGTCGGAGTGGAGCGCCGACGAGATCCGCAGTGCGTACGATATCGCCGAGCGTCATCATTTGCACAAGCCCGTGATGGAACAGCCGCAGTACAATTTGTTTCACCGTCAGCGCGTCGAAAAGGAATATGCGCGCCTGTACGAGGATATCGGTCTGGGACTGACGACCTGGAGTCCGCTGGCCTCGGGCCTGCTGACCGGCAAGTACCGTGACGGCGTGCCGCAGAACAGTCGGGCCGCGCTGAAGGGATATGAATCGATGCGCGAGGAATTGACCCATCCGGAGAAGAACCGGGCGGTCGGCGAACTCGCCGTCATCGCGCGCGAACTCGACGCCTCGGTCGGCCAGCTCGCGCTGGCGTGGATCCTGAAAAATCCCCACGTCAGCACCGTCATCACCGGCGCGTCCCGCATCGAACAGATCGGCGAAAACATGAAGGCCGCCGAACTGGCGACGCGGCTGACACCGGAGATCGTCGAGAAGATCGAACAAACGGTGGGCGATCTGGCCGACTGAGGGCATGCCGCCCTCCCGCAGATCCCCAAAGATCACCCTGAACGGAGGACACCATGTATAAGAAAATTCTTGCCGCGGTCGACGGCAGCGAAACCTCGAAACGCGCGTTCGCCGAAGCCGTGGGACTGGCCAAAACCCTGGGTGCGGAAATGCATGTGATCTATGTGGTCGACAGCCCGGGCATGTTGTACGGCGTCGGCTTTTACGATCCGGGCGAGTTGAAGAAGGCCTTCGTCGAGGAAGGCGCGTTGCTCACGCGCGCGGCACTCGAGACGCTGGCCGCGGCCGGGGTCCCGGGCGACAGCACGATCGTCGACGCGCATACCGCGGATGGTGACGTGGTCACCGCGATCGCGCAGGAGACGCGGCGCTGGGGCGCGGATCTCGTGGTGCTCGGCACGCATGGGCGCCGCGGCATGCAGCGAGCCCTGCTGGGCAGCGTCGCCGAGGAATTCATGCGTGTCGCGCCGGTACCCGTGCTGCTCGTACGGCACGCCGTCGACGCCTGATTCGGTGACGGGGCCGTGCGCCCACGCGCGGCCGTGGTTCGGCTTGCGCGCGGATCGGCTACACTCCCGCTTCCATCCGGCGTCCGCCGCCCGCCTCCCGTCAGCGCACCACTGCGCTTCTGCTTCTCCACGCCTCATATGTTCAGCTATCGTCACGGTTTTCACGCCGGCAATCATGCCGACGTCCTCAAACACGCGATTCTGGTGTCGTTGCTCCAGTACATGGCGCGCAAGGACAAAGCCTACTGGTATATCGACACCCACGCGGGCGCCGGCGCCTATTCGCTCGTCGAGGGCTTCGCCGCGAAACGCGAGGAATTCGGCAACGGCATCGGCCGGCTATGGGGCCGGTCCGATCTGCCGCCGGCGCCGCCGATGATCGCGGACTATCTCGCCGCGGTCGCGACGATGAATCCGGATGGCGCGTTACGCTACTACCCGGGCTCTCCCTACCTGGCCTGGCAGCATCTGCGCGAGCAGGACCGCATGCGGCTGTTCGAACTGCATCCGAGCGAAATCGACATCCTGGGCGAGAACTTCGACCAGGCGGGCAAGCGCGCGATCCTTACCCGCGCCGACGGCTTCGACGCGGTGCGCAGCGTCCTGCCACCCCCGACACGGCGCGCGCTGATGCTCATCGATCCCTCCTACGAGGACAAGCAGGACTACGGCCGCACCCTCGACAGCCTCGTCGAATCGGTCCGTCGCTTTCCGAGCGGCACCTATGCGGTCTGGTATCCGATCGTCACCCGTGCCGAGGCCCTTGCCTTCCCCCGGCGCCTGCGCGAACTGGGTTTCCGGTCCTGGCTCGACGCGAGCCTGTCGATCTCGGCAGCGCCCGCGGACGGCTTCGGTTTGTACGGCAGCGGCCTGTTCATCGTCAATCCGCCCTTCGTGCTGGAGGGCGAACTGCGCGACGTGCTGCCCTGGCTGGTAGATACGCTCGGGCAGGATGCACAGGCGCGTTTTACCCTCGACGCCGTGATTCCCTGACCCCGTGGCGCCTCGGAGTCGTGATTCCGACGGGGTCTTTTCGCCATGATTTCCGTTCGGGGCCGACGCAGCGGCGGCGGCCCCCACCCGCACCCTACTTCGTCACGCGCCAGACGGTATTGCCGACATCGTCGGCGATGATGAGCGCACCGTCCGGATCCTGCGCCAGGCCGACCGGTGCGCCATACAGCGATTTTTCGTCGGCGGAAGCGAAGCCCGTGACCACAGGCTTCGGCGGGCCGACCGGCCGGCCATTCTCGAAGGCGACATACGTGACCGCGTAACCGCTGAGCGGCGACCGGTCCCAACTGCCGTGCTCGCCGATGAATGCGCCCCCACGATACTGCGCCGGCAGATTGGTGCCCGTATAGAACAGCACGCCCAGCGGGGCGACGTGAGAACCGATCGCATAATCGGGCTTGATGGCCTTCGCGACCAGATCGGGGCGCTGCGGCTTGACCCGCGTGTCGACGTGCTGCCCGTAATAGCTGTACGGCCAGCCGTAAAACCCGCCATCCTGCACCGAGGTCAGATAGTCGGGGACGAGATCCGCGCCGATTTCGTCACGCTCGTTCGCGACCGCCCAGAGCTTGCCGGTTTTCGGCTCCCATTGCAGCCCCGTAGGATTGCGTATGCCGGCCGCGTAGATGCGACTGGCGCCCGTCACGATATCCACTTCCAGCACGTTGGCGCGCCGGTACTCGACATCGAGCCCGTTTTCCGTGATGTTGCTGTTCGATCCGACGCCCACGTACAGCTTCTTGCCGTCCGGGCTGGCGAGCAGGGCCTTGGTCCAATGGTGGTTGATCCGGTCCGGCAGGTCGGCGAGTTCGACACCGGGCCCCTGTATGGCCGTCTCGCCCGTCTTGTACGGAAATTTCAGGATTGCATCCGTGTCCGCCACATAGAGCGTGTCGCCCACCAGTTGCATGCCGAACGGCGAATGCAGATGGTCGATGAACACATGTCTTTCCCATTCGCCCGTGCCGTCCGCTCGCTTGCGCAGCAACGTAATCCGATTGGCGCCTTTCGCGCTCTTGCCCGAACGGCTCGAGACCAGACCCGCGATGGCCTGCTTCGGAGAGGTGAGCGGCTCCGCGCCCGGGCTATTGGATTCCGCCACCAAAATATCGCCGTTGGGCAAGGCATAAACCTGCCGCGGATGCATCAGCCCGGAAGCGATCGACTGGATTTTCAGCCCGTCCGCCACCTTCGGCGTCGCGCCATTCAGCCAGCCGACACGTTTGGGCACCTGCATCGGCGGGGTGAAGAAGCTTTTCGCGTTGGGCAAGGGCGGGTTGGATCCCGATTGCTGGGAAGGGTCGTAACTGGCGTGCTCGTTGCACCCGGTGATCGATGCCACGAGGGCGACTGCGAGCGCGACACGGAATGTCGGCTTGATCGGCTTATTCACGAACGCCCTCCTTGAAACCGAATTTATTGAACGCGAGCACGATATGTCCGAGTCCGATCAGAACCACCGTAAGAACAGAAAGGATGACGTTTTCCGGAACGATCCCGTAGGCATCCCGACTATGCACGAACGCGTTGAGGATGGCTGCCACTATGCCCAGTAAATTGAACCAGAAATCGATTCTCTCGGCCGGACCCACGGCGCCACGGGGGGCGAACCATACATGCGCAAGATTGATGAAACGCGGAATGATCGCGAAAAAGAGACCGATCGTGACAAGCCACGCCGCGCCCTTTGCCCACAGTACATCGGCGTTGGCTGTGTAGATAAGATCGAAGATCAGTGTCCCTACGAAAAATCCATAGGGGATGGGATTCAGCAGATCGAAGATCGCCGTGGCGGGTCTTGACCTGTATCTGAGACGGGTGGGTGTCATGCGCGAATCCTTTCTTGGGCGTTGACCGTATGGCGAATCGAGGTGCTGGCAACCATGTGACACATTGTCGCTGTCGAGCGAGCCTCGACGTATGCGCACGTCATGTGCCCGGCGACAGAAACTGCCGATGCGTTTTCATTTCCCTTTCGGGTACGACGCTTGCGACGTCACAGGGGGCGCTGGAAGCGGCGCTTTTCACGGCGACGGGTTTCACCAATCCGTTCGTTCTTTTTCGCTGGACGAGGAGGTCATATGCAATGGGTCACGCCGAGTTTTGTCGATATGCGTTTGGGCTTTGAAATCACGATGTACGTTTTCACGCGATGATGTTCCCGGCGGCCGCACCACGCGGCCGCCACTTATTTTCGGGATGCGTTGCGACGACGGCAACGCGTGCCTGACCTTCAAGCGTCTCCCTCCCTGGTGGATCTGTCATGAGACTACGGGTATTGGGGTCGGCCGCAGGCGGCGGATTCCCTCAGTGGAACTGTAATTGCCGCAATTGTGCGGGTGTCAGACAAGGCACCGTGAACGCCAGAACGCGCACCCAGTCTTCGATCGCGGTCAGCACGAACGGGAACGACTGGCTGCTCATCAACGCTTCGCCCGACATACTCTCCCAGATCGCCGCGTTCCCCGCGTTGCAACCCGCCCGGCAAACGCGCGATACGGGCATCGCCGCCGTATTGTTGATGGACTCGCAGATCGATCACGTGACGGGTCTGCTGATGCTGCGCGAAAACGCTGGCCCCCTGCATGTCCACAGCACGGAACCGGTCTGGAACGACCTGAATTCCGGTTTCCCGATCGGCCGCATGTTCGAGCACTACTGCGGCATGATGCATTCGCCGCTTCCCATCGACGGCAGCAAGATCGCGCCCGCCCCATTGGTCGAGGTGGACATCACGGCGGTACCGTTGTCGAGCAAGGCGCCGCCCTACTCGCCACACCGCGAAGCGCCCGTCCCGGGCGACAATATCGGCCTGTTGATGGAAAATCGTGCAACCGGAAAATCCGCCTTCTACGCACCGGGCCTGGGTCACGCCGACGCGCGCGTCATCGAAATCATGCACGGCGCGGATCTCTTGCTGGTGGATGGCACCTTCTGGACCCAAACCGAGATGATCGATCTTGGCTTCTCCAAAAAGACGGCGCTGGACATGGGGCACCTGGCGCAATCGGGGAAGGGGGGAATGATCGATCTCCTGGACGCACTGCCACGCCGCGACAGCCGCAAGGTGCTGATTCACATCAACAACACCAATCCCATTCTGATCGAGGACGGTGCGCAGCGCCGCATGCTGCAGACGCACGGCATCGAAGTCGCCCACGACGGCATGGAATTCCAGCTATGACGGCCTGCCGCGCCGGCCACTGTTCCTGACGTGTCCTTCCCTCGCCTGTTTTCCCCTTGATAAGCCGCCTCCCACTATGAACCCGGCCTCCCCTGCTTCCCCCCACCTGCAACTCAAGCCCCGCTTCCGGCTGCAGTGGGAACCCGCGCAAAACGCCCACGTGCTGCTTTATCCGGAAGGCATGGTCAAGCTCAACCTCAGTTCCGCCGAAATCCTGAAGCGCTGCGACGGCACGCGCGATCTCGCGAAGATCGTCGAAGACATCGAGGCTGCCTTCAACACGGAGAACCTGGGCGACGAAGTGCGGGGATTCATTGGCGAAGCGCAGCGGCGTGGCTGGCTGGAGTGAGGCCATGACCTTTTCCGCAGAGGCCGACGGCGCTCTATCGCCGCCGCTTTGGTTGCTGGCCGAACTCACCTACCGCTGCCCCCTGCACTGTGCGTTCTGCTCGAATCCCGTGGATTACGCAAGGCATCCCAACGAGTTGAGCACCGCGCAATGGGTCGACGTGCTGCGTCAGGGGCGCGCCCTGGGCGCCGCGCAGCTCGGGTTTTCCGGCGGGGAGCCCTTGCTCCGGGACGACCTGGAGGAGCTCGTCGCGGAGGCCCGACGTCTGGGCTTTTATACGAACCTGATCACCTCCGGAATTGGCCTGAATGAAGAGCGCCTCACGGCGTTGAAAACCGCCGGTCTGGATCACATCCAGCTCTCGTTCCAGGATTCGACGCGGGAACTGAACGACTTTCTCAGCAACACCAAGACATTCGATCTGAAAAAACGTGTCGCGTCCGCGATCAAGGCCCATGGTTTCCCCATGGTGATGAACTGCGTCCTGCATCGCTACAACCTGCCGCATGTGGACAAGATCATCGATATGGCATTGGCGATGGGCGCGGAATACCTTGAACTGGCCAACACGCAGTACTACGGCTGGGCACGCGCGAACCAGGCGCAACTCATGCCGACGGCCGCGCAGTTGCAGGAAGCGGAGGCCGTCGTCAACCGTTATCGCGAGACCATCGGCGAGCGCTGCAAAATTTATTTCGTTGTGCCGGACTATTTCGAAAACCGGCCCAAACGCTGCATGAACGGTTGGGGTGCGGTGTTCCTGGGCATCGCGCCGGACGGCGCCGCCCTGCCTTGCCATACGGCGCGGTCGATACCGGGTTTGCACTTTCCGAGCGTTCTCGAGCACACGTTGCGCGACATCTGGCACGACAGCGCCGCTTTCAATCGCTTCCGTGGCCTGGACTGGATGAAGGAACCCTGCCGGAGTTGCGATGAAAAACATCTCGATCTGGGCGGCTGCCGCTGCCAGGCCTACCTGCTGACCGGCGATGCGGCCAATGCGGATCCGGTCTGCGACAAATCGTCGAACCACGAGAAGGTCATTCAGGTGATCACCGCCGCCGCGATGCGCGACCGTACCGAGCAGCCCATCACGTTTCGAAATGACAAAAACTCCTTGGCGCTGTCCGCGAAGGCAAGCCACTGAGTCCCCCACCGGTAGTTCCTTCCATTCGGATAGGAGGTAAAAATTGGCCGATCTGCAGACTTCCGCCGTGCCGTCCCACGGGGCAGGCACCCCGCCGTCCGACGCAGCGCTTCCCTGGACACGCGAAGAATTCGAAGCGCAATTGCGTCTGAAAGGCAGCGCATATCACGTGCACCACCCCTTCCACGTCAAGATGAACCAGGGCCAGTGCTCCCCGGAACAGATTCGGGGCTGGGTTGCCTGCCGTTTTTACTATCAGGTCAACATTCCGCTGAAGGATGCGGCGGTCCTGTCGAATTGTCCGGATCGGGAGGTGCGGCGCCGCTGGGTGTTGCGGATCCTCGATCACGATGGGTACGGCGATAACGAAGGCGGCATCGAAAGCTGGGCCCGGCTTGGCGACGCCGTCGGCTTGCCGCGTGCGGAGCTGCTATCGATGCAACATGTCGCGCCGGGCGTCAAATTCGCCGTGGATGCCTACGTGAACTTCGCCCGACGTGCACCCTGGCAGGAGTCCGTGTGCTCGTCGCTGACGGAGCTTTTCGCGACGGACATTCACCGGCAACGGCTCGCCAGCTGGCCCGAACACTATCCCTGGATACAGCCCGAAGGCCTGCATTACTTCCGCTCACGCGTGTCTCTCGCACAACGCGATGTGGAGCATGGCCTGGAAGTGACACTGGATTATTTCAAGACACGGGAACAGCAGCGGCGCGCGCTGGACATCCTGCAGTTCAAACTGGACATCTTGTGGTCCATGCTGGACGCCATCGATAAGGCCTTTCCCGCCTGATCGATCCGGGTGGCGGCGTTCCGACGGCAGGACCCGCATCACGACCCGCATCGCCATGGCGGCCGACGTCATGCCGCCGTCACGTGTCCCGCTGCGGCGGCGCAGCCCGGTGCCGTGGCGCCCTGCCCGAGTCCGTCGAGAATGGGGCAATCCGGCCGGTCGTTCCCCTGACAGGCCTGCGCCAGATGATGCAGGGTCGCGCGCATCGCCGCCAGTTCGGCGATCCGGCGGTCGAGGTCGGCGACATGCTGCAACGCGATCGCCTTGACATCGGCGCTGCTGCGCCCATGATCGTTCCACAGCGCCAGCAGGCGCCGGATGTCATCGAGCGAAAAACCGAGGTCGCGGGCCTGTCGCACGAAACGCAGCGCATGCAGATCCTGCGCGCGATAGACGCGGTAGCCGGCGTCCGTGCGCGCGGTGGGCGCGAGCAGGCCGATGCTTTCGTAATAACGGATCATCTTCGCGCTGACGCCGGAGCGGCGCGCGGCTTCGCCGATATTCATGCGGGTTCTCACGGTTCGGTGACGCGGGGGACAGGCCGCCACCGCGACAGCAGCAAGGCATTGCCGACGACGCTCACGCTGCTCAGCGCCATCGCCGCGCCGGCCAGCACCGGACTCAGGAAGCCCAGCGCGGCGAGTGGAATGCCCACCACATTGAAGATAAAAGCCCAGAAGAGATTCTGCCGAATCTTGGCGTAGGAGCGCCGCGCGATATCGAGCGCGTCGGCGACACGACCGATATCGTCACCCATCAGCGTCATCCCCGCAGCCTGCATGGCCACGTCGGTGCCGCCCGACATCGCGATGCCGACCGCGGCGGTAGCCAAAGCGGGCGCGTCATTGATGCCGTCGCCGACCATCGCCACGGTCTCCCCGCGCGCGCGCGCCTGTCTCAGCCAGTCGGCTTTCTGCTGCGGCAACAGACCCGCGGCAACCGTGTCGATTCCCGCTTGCGCGGCGATCCGGGCGGCCGCGCCGGCGTTGTCGCCGGTCAGCATCGCGACCTTCACGCCTTGCGCCTGCAGCCGCACGATCGCCCCGCGCAGCCCCGGGCGGGGCGCGTCCGCGAAACTCAGAAAACCGAGCAGTCGTACGGCGGTACCGTCCGATGCACCCGATGCACCCGATGCACCCGATGCACCCGATGCACCCGATGCGCAGGACACCGCGACGGATGCGGGGTTCCCGCCGAGCCAGGACACCGTCTCCCCTTGCGCCTCGCGTTGCGCCGCCATCCGGGCGAGGGGCGTGCAATCGACGCCCGCCTCGCGCATCAGCGCCGCATTGCCGAAAAACCAGGGCGTACCGTCGATTTGGGCGCGCATGCCTTGCCCCGGAACGGCACGGATCTGCGTCGCGGCAGGCAGCGCCGCGCCCGCCGCAGGCCGCGAATCGCCGGACGCCGCCGGGTCCCGGTGCGCCGCATGCGCGAGCACCGCGCGCGCGAGTGGATGCGAACTGCCCGCCTGGATCGCCGCGACATGCCGCAACAGCGTCGCGGCGTCCAACCCGCCCCCCGGCACGCCCTCCACCGCCACCAGCCGCGGCCGCCCTACGGTCAGCGTCCCGGTCTTGTCGAAGGCGACCCGGTCGACCCGGTGCGCGGTCTCGAGCGTGGCGGCGTCCCGGATCAGGATGCCGTGCCGCGCCGCTACGCCCGTGCCCGCCATGATGGCGGTGGGTGTCGCCAGCCCCAGCGCGCACGGGCAGGCAATGACCAGCACCGAGACCGCGTGAATGATGGCGAGCGGCAGTGCCAGACCCGCCAGCCACCAGCCCGCCAGGGTCAGCAACGCGATCCCGAGCACGACCGGAACGAATACCGCCGCCACGCGGTCCACCAGGCGCTGGACCGGCGCCTTGCCGGCCTGTGCGTCCTCGACCGCGCGGATGATCCGCGCCAGCGTCGTGTCCGCGCCGATCGCCACCGTGCGCACGTCGAGAGCGGCGTCGCCGTTGATCGATCCGCCCATGACCCGCTCGCCCGCGGCCTTGAACACCGGCACGCTCTCGCCGGTGATCAGGGACTCGTCGATGTCCCCGCCGCCATGATGCACGACGCCATCGACCGGCACCTGCTCTCCCGGCGCAATGCGCACGATGTCGCCGACGCGCACCTCGGCGATCCCCACCGCGTCCACGCGTCCGTCGCGCAGCACGCGGGCCGTCACGGGCCGCAGGTGTTGCAGCGCCCGGATCGCATCGGTGGTGCGGCGCCTGGCGCGGCGTTCGAGCCATTTGCCCGTCAGCACGAGCGTGATCACCGCTGCCGAGGCCTCGAAATAGAGCTCCGGCGTCATGCCCGCCGGCGCATGCAGCAGCAGGTAGACGCTCAGCAGGTAACTTGCGCTCGTGCCCAGGGCGACCAGCAGATCCATATTGCCGCTACCGGCGCGCGCCGCGGCCCATCCGGAGCGGTAGAACCGCCACCCCAGACCGAACTGCACCGGCGTGGCCAACGCCCATTGCCACATGCCCGGCAGCATCGCATGGACGCCGAACGGCGCGGCAAGCATCGGCGCGAGCAGAGGCAGCGAGAGCAACGCGCCCAGCACGATTGGCCAGGCGTCGCCGAGCCGCACCGCCAGACGCGTTTTCGCCAGCCAGGAACCGGACAGACGCGTCGGTGCGCCGCGATCCGCGCTACCGGCACCGTCATCCGTTGCATCCGTTGCATCCGCACCCGGCGCCTCTTGCGACGTGTTCGCCGCAGCCGATATCGCGCGCGCGCCGAAGCCCGCCCGTTCGATCGCGGCGATCAGCGTATCGGTGGCCGCGCTGGCGTGTATGCGCGCCCGCTCGGTGGCCAGGTTGACGCTCACGGCGGCGACGCCGGGCACGCGCGAGACGACTTTCTCGATTCGCGCCGCGCACGACGCGCAACTCATGCCGGCGATATCGAGGTCGACCTCGCGTTCGCGGACCTGCCCGACGTCGCGCAGGTCGTCGGACAGGTCGTCGGACAGGTCGTCCTTTGCCGCCCGCGGCAAAGCGGAACGCGGCACCGCCAAGGCAGTTTCTTCAACTGCGTTCATCGCCGATGGCTCCTGGTGAGATGTGCGCACACCGCGTGAAATGTCACGCGATACCTGCATCCTATACCTTCCCACGATGGGAAGGAAAAATGGGGAAGCACCCCCACCTTCCCACGCGGGAACGCCGATAATGATCTGCATGCACGCGCGGTGGCGCGGCCCCGGCGAGTTTGCCGGCGCGCGCCGATGCCGCCGCTTTCGCTTCGTTCACCAGGAGATGACAATGAGCGTATTCAAGGTCGAAGGGATGAGTTGCCAGCATTGCGTGCAGGCCGTCACGCAGGCGGTCCGGCGGGTGGACCCTGCCGCCAGGGTCACGATCGATCTGGACGCCGGCACCGTGCATGTCGCGGGCAGCGGCAGCGATGCCGCGGTCAAGGCCGCGATCGACGATGCCGGCTATACGGTCGCCGGCTGAAGACGCCCGTCCCGCATGCCGCGATTCAGGCGACCGGCGGCGCCAGAAACGCGCTGAATATCGCCTGCGCGTAGGGCGCGGCCCGCTCCGCCAGGAACCGCGCGAACGACGCAGCGGCATGCTCGTCCGCCGTGTCCGAGATCGTTCGGACCATGGCGAACGGCACGTCGTGCTCGTAGCAGACCTGCGCGACCGCAGCGCCTTCCATATCCACCGCCAGCAGGTCGGGCAAGGCCCGTCTCAGGGCCGCGCGCTCGGTGTCGCCGGAGACGAAACGGTCGCCGCTCGCGATCATGCCCCGATGCAGTCGCGGCGGTGACCCGTCTTCCAGCACGGGCGCGCGCGGCAGAAAGGCGCCCACGGCTTGCGCGAGCCGGCCGGTCAGCCCGGGGTCGGCCTTGAAACGGGACTGGCCCAGCAGCGGCACCTCGAATCGCGGAAAGAGCGGCGAGGCGTCGAGATCGTGCTGGATCAGCGCTTCGGCCAGCACCACGTCGCCCACGCGCACGGCAGGTCCCATACCGCCCGCCACGCCGCTGAAGACGATCGCTTTGACATCGAAACGGTGAATCAGCGTCGCCGCGCTTGCCGCAGCCGCGACCTTGCCGATGCGGGACAGCGCAATGACGCAGGATTGACCGTGCAGGATGCCGGCATGGAAGTCCCGCTGTCCCCACCGCGCGACGCGCCGGGACGACATCTGCTCCACCAGTCCGGCAATCTCTTCGGGAAGCGCGGCAAGCATGCCGAGGGGACGCGCGGTGGAACCCGTCGGCGGCGTCAATCGCGCGCGACCATCAGGGTTTCGGCGAACGGCCAGACCTCGTCCACCCACTGCCCCAGCAGCGCGAAACGCGCGTCCTGGCCCATGTGCACGATTTCGTCCGCCAGATACTTGTGGCTGCTTTCCGTCCAGATGGTTTCGCCGGGCTGAAACGCCACGTTGACATCGGCAGCATGGATCACGACGTTCTGCGCCCGTACCGCGCGCAGGTGCATCTCGACGCTGCGCGCCTGCGCGTTGAAGCGCGCCTCATGCACGAAACCGTCGATCTCGATTCCGGCGCCGAGATCGCGATTGAGCCGGGCGAGCAGGTTCAGATTGAACGCCGCGGTGACGCCGATCGGATCGTCGTACGCACGCAGCAGTTCGTCGACCGGCTTGAGCAGGTCCGCGCCGAGCAGCAAGGCATCGCCCACATGCAAGGAAGCGCGGATCGATTGCAGGAAACGCGTGGCCGCGAGTTGGGGGAAGTTGCCGATGGTGCTGCCCAGGAACAGCACGAGCGTCGCCTCGCCGGGGCGCCGCGCGGCGCTCGCGGCGGCAAGACCCGCCACGTAGTCGCTTTCGAACGGTTCGACGCGCACACCCTCGATATTGGCCATCGCCTGACAACATTGCACCAATGCCGAACCCGATATGTCGATCGGACAATAGGTCAGGGGTGTCCCGTCCCGGGCAAGTGCCTCGAGGATCAGGCGCGTTTTGCGCCCGGTGCCGCTCCCCAGTTCGATGACGCGCACCGGCGCGGGCGCGCTGTCGCCCGAACGCCCCGGCACCGCCGCGCGGAACGCCTGGGCGATGCGCGCGCCGTGCTGCGCGAGCACGCGCTCCTCGGCCCGCGTGACGCCGTATTCGGGCAGTGCGGTGATGACTTCGAACAAGGCCGAACCCACCTCGTCGTACAGATAGCTCGACGGCAGGGACTTCTGCCCGCTGGCGCCCAGCCCCGTCCGTACCTCGGCGGCGAATGCCGCAAACGGCGCTTCGCGCGCCTTCTCCACTACCGGTGTCGACATATAACAGTCCCTTTTCGGCGTGCCGCGCGCACGCTAGACATCCTGCACACAACGCAACCCGACATAGACGTACGGGTAGTGCGGCTGAAACCAGTTGCGAAACGACGGCCGCAGCATGCGCGCCGCGGTACGCGGCGAGCCACCCTTCATGACGAAGTGCTGGCCGTCGAAAAAATCGGCCGAATAGCCGGGATAGAACGGAAACGCCACGAACCCGGGCAAGGGGGCAAAGGCATCCGACGTCCACTCCCAGCCATTGCCGAATTGGCCCTCGACCCCATGCATGCTGCGGTTGCGTGGATGCGCGTGAACCGGCGACGGGTCCCATGCCCGGAAATCGAAGTTGCCGTCCTCGGGCGGCGCCTCCTGCCCGGCCGCGCCTTCGGCCGCGCGCAGCCACTGCGCCTCGGTGGGCAGGCGCTTGCCGACGAAGCGCGCGTACGCCTGCGCCTCCGCGTGACTGACGTACACCGGCCAGTCGAGCGGCAACGGCAATTCCTCGAACATCGTGCGTTGCCGCCAGCCCGCCGCCTCGCGCCGCCAGAAAGCCGGATGGGCGATGCCGCCTTGCGTGAGCCAGGCCCGGTCGGCGTCGGACCAGAATTCCGGCCGCTGGTAACCGCCGGCATCGACGAATGCCAGGAATTCGCCGTTCGTCACCATATGGCGGTCGATCAGGAAGGCGGGAACCGCCACCTCGCACGCGCCGAACTCATTGTCCCAGCCGAAGCGGCCCACGCCGGCGGGCATCTCGCCACCGCCGGCCACCGCGTCCTTCACGTCCGGCGTGCGCGGGATTCCCAGCACAGCCGTACCCGCGGGTATGCGCCGCATCTCGGCCGCCGGCCGTGGCGGCAGCCGGGCGGGGAGCGACAGCGAGCCATCGGTGGGAATCCGTTTCTGCGCCAGCGGCATCTGATGGATCAGGTAGGCCAGTGTCTCGGCGTGCATCTGACGGTGCTCGATGACGACCTGTAGCAAGGTCGCCGGATCTACCTGCGCGCCGGGCTGCCCCGCGCCGGGTTGCCCCGCGCCGGGCTGCCCCGCGCCGGAAAAATCCGTGTCGGCGATCTGCGCGACGATGCGACGCCGCACTTCGTCGCGGTATTCCCTGATGGCCTCAAGGGACGGCCAATCCGCCGGCTGGTCGGTCGGCAGGCCTCCGCCGACGGGATCGATGCCGAACGCGAACAGGCGGTCGAAGGCCGGGTTGAACGCCGGCACGTCGAACAGGCGGCCCGACAGCAGGTTCCAGTCGAAGGCCTCCAGATGGCCGATGTAGAACAGCAAACGGTGTCGTTCCGCCACCGGACGTGCCACAAGGTATTCCGGATGGATCCGATCGAACAACTCGTCGGTGTGGCGGCAGGCCTCCCGGTACTGAACCGCGAAAGATTGCGCCGCGAAAGGGTCGCGTTGCATCGAAACAAGCTCCTCTGGACGAATGGCTGGATACGGTAATCGAATCAGGCCAGCATACAACATGCCCGCGCCGCGCGCAGTGCATGCCGCGGCGCGGGCGGGCGTCGGATCGCGACATTGGCCCCCTGTTCGTCGGGACACGAGATATCGGTCGCCAGCAGTCCGTCCTCGTTCGGGATCGACCAGCGCGCCTCGCTCTCCCATAGGTCAATGCCCACCCCGCCGACCGGTTCGCGCTGCCGCCGGCCTAAGCCGCGCCTTAGTGCGCCGTGACGACACCGGACATTCGCACGGGGCCGCCTGAGTGTCTGCTGTCCGATGCCGGCGCCCCGTACCTAGGACGCCATGCCAAAACGCCTATCTCTTTTGGTGAGGACGCGGGAAACCGCCGAATTTGCAATGATTCATCTCCTCGGGTTGCGGGTCCGGCGTCACCTCGCCGGCCCGGAAACCCGGACCTGACGTCGCGGGAGTGAGTCATGAAGTTTCTCGTCATTAGCAAGCAATCCGAACGAAGAGAAGAAATGAAGTCCTTGCTGCGCCAGCTCGACCGGCGCGCGCTGACGCAGGAAGCGCACGACTGGCGGCAGGCCGATCACGCGCTGCGGCGCGAGCCGCGCGATCTGGTAGTGGCCGATCTTGCCGAGAGCGACGGTCAGGGCAGCGAGCGGGAAGCGGCCGCGGCGCTGTGGTCGCGCCATCCCGACATCGTCCTCGCGGCGATCTGCGACGAACTCGAAGCGGCGATGGCGGTCGATCTGCTGCATGCGGGCCTGCGCGCCGTGATCCCCCGGGAACTGGACTGGCGCTCGATGATCCGTGCGCTCGAACTGGTGCTGCTGGGCGGCCACTACGTTCCCGCGCGGGCGCTGCATCTGGGTGCGGCGCGCCCGCCCGCGTCGGCCACGCGGCTCCACGCTGCCGAGCACACGCTGCCTTACAGGCGCCGGCTGATCGACGCCACGGGCCTGTCGCCGCGCCAGCAACAGATCATGCGCCTGGTGCACATGGGCAGCACCAACAAGGGCATCGCACGCGCCCTGGGCATCAGCGAAGGCACCGTCAAGATCCACCTCGCGACGGTGTTCAAGATGCTGGGCGCCACCAATCGGGCCGCGGCGGTCGCGATCTACAATGGCTGGCTGTTCGACCAGGCGCGCGGACTGCGCACATCGATCGTCACCGCGCCCGACGCAGGAGCGGTCGTGGGGCAGACGGCGCATTCCGCTCCCGCGGCCAACGCCGGCGAATGGCTCGCCGCCGAACCCTGCGCGGCCTTTCCCGTCGCCGCCGCGCCGCCCGCGCCCTTTTTGACCACCGGTTCCGTCACCGAAACGGAGTATCCTCTGGAAGAGTCCGACGCCAAGTCCCCCGGGACCGAGCGATGACGGCTTGGCGCCGCGCGATATGCGTCATCCGGCCAACGGGGCGCGCTGGAACGCGCTGGGGCGAATTCGCAACGACGTCGGTACTGGCCGCTATCCCGGGCCCGCACCAGCGAGTAAGATCGACTCATGGGATTTCTCTATTCACCTCTGCCGCTCTGGGTCGCCATCGCCGGATGGGCGGTCGCGCTCTGCGCGCTCGCCATCGCGGTGCGCGGTCGGCCTTTCGTCAAGCTGAGCACCGATGCCCTGCAGCATCTCTGGCTGTCCACCGTCGTGACGCTCGCGGTGCTCTGGGCCTTCGACATCTGGGTCCAGGACGGCGCGGTACTCCACCTGCTGGGCGCCACCTTGATGGTCACGCTTTTCGGCTGGGCGCTCGCCTTGGTCGGCAGCTGCGTGGTGGTCGCCCTGGTGGCGCTGATACTGGGTTCGCCCTGGCAGGGAATCGGTCTGACGATGCTCGCGCTGGGGGTGCTGCCGGTGCTGATCTCGGCCGGCGTCCAGCATGTGCTGGCCGCACGCCTGCCAAGCAAGCGCGCGGCCTTCGTCCTCGGACATGGCGCGGCGACCTCGATCCTCGCGGTACTGGTCGCGATGGGTGCGGTCGTGCTCGGTCATGCGCTCGTCGGCGACGTTTCCTGGCCATCGGTTTCCGGGGCCTTCCTGAGCGCGACCGCGGTGCTGATGGTCGGCGAATGTCTGTTTACGGGCGTGATGACCGCGCTCATCGCGGTCTACAAACCCGCCTGGATGAAAACCTTCGACCAGCGGCTCAATCGCGTCGACCGGTAAGGAAAGCCTCGTCTCCCCCCGTCTTTCCCCGTCACGCATCGTCACGTATCGTTACGCATCGTCACGCCAGGGACCTTCTATAATTCCCTGCGTCCCCGATGTTCCCCGCAGCCGGGTACCGCCCCATCCCGTCACGCCGATGCTTGTCGTCGGGCGTGAATGTGAAATAGTTTGAACTCCGCCCGACCGGACGCCTCTTATTCGCTTCGCCTCTCATCCGCTTACCCCCAACGCAGCAAGATGCCTCTATCGATTTCCGCCCCTTTCCTCTGCGCTTTCCTCCGCCGGATCGTCTCGCCCTCCCACCGATGGCTCACCGGCCTCACCCTGACGTTCGGCCTCGTATGCGCCGCGCCGGCGTTCGCCGATCAGGCGGACTCGCACGACGCGCTGGTCGAGCAGCTGGTGCAGCAACAGCACGCGTCGCCCCTGGTCGCCGATTGCGCCGCGCATGCGGCCTATGTCGTGCCGACTTCGCCGGTGTACGATCACGTGGCATTCCTGAACACGGCCTTCGACGCCCAGCACGCCACCGTCGAACCCTGGAATCAGCCTTTCGACAATCACAAGCAGCGCATCACCGTGGACACGCTCGTCTCGGTCAGCGGCCTCGGTTACCGCAAGAGCACGAGCGACGGACGTCAGCCGGATCTTTTGACGTTCCGCTGTGGTTATGTCGCCGACAAGCTGCTGGCCTTCGGCTACAACGAACCGGAATCGACCGCCGACGTGCCGCTGGCACCACCGCCCGGGCGCCATGCGAGCGCACGGCGCGGCGGCGGCAGCCGGCATCACGCGACAAGGCCGGGTCGACGTGCCACGGCGGGCGCCGGTTCGTCACGCGGCGCGGCCACCCACAAGAAACGGCACGGCAGGAACTGACGCTCAGGCGGTCTCACGCCCGTGCGTCGCGCACAGGTGCTGGTAGATCGCCTGACACATCGCCGCGCCCAGTGCCGCGCTGCGCGCGCCATTCCAGCCGGTCCGCGGCTCGGGCTGGTCGGCATTGTCCTTGAACGGCATCTCGAGCGTCAGGGACAGGCAGCCGTAATGGTGCGCGATGTATTTCGACGCCAGCGTCAGCGCGTCTTCCTGATACCGGTCGTTCGAGTAACCGTGCACGTCCTGGAACTCGGGACTCGCGGCCTTGAACAAGGCGATGAAACGGTCCTGCGTCTGCCGCTGCGCCGCCGTGAAATCGGGCAGCATCTCGCTGCCCGCCACGAAGTTGTAGGGCAGCACCTCGTCGCCGTGGATGTCGAAGAACAGGTCGACGCCACTCGCGGCGATCGCCGCCCGCACCGCCACCACCTCGGGGCTGCGCGTGGCATCGGGCGCCATCCATTCGCGATTCAGGTTCGCGCCGGCCGCGTTGGTGCGCAGATTGCCCAGCGCCGAGCCGTCGGGGTTCATGTTCGGCACCAGACGGATTTCCGCGCGTTCGCGCAGCAGTCGTCCGATCGGGTCGCCGGCCCACTCGCCCAGGCCCGCCAGCCGACGCGCCATGCCCTCGACGAACCATTCGGCCATGGTTTCGCCCGGATGCTGCCGGGCGATGATCCAGATCCGCGCCTTCGCCGGTGCGGCCGTCCGCGTCGCGGACGCGGCGGCGGCGGCCGTACCGAAGGTCAGCACCGTCATCGGCCGGCCCTCGCAACTGCGGCCGATGTCGCTCGCCACCGCCTTGCCGCTGGCCTGCATCTCGCCCACCAGCGCCTGCCGGCGGGCTTCGCCATAGGGTTCGAAGTACGCGTAGTAGACGACATCGTGCGCGGCGGTATGGTGCATCACCAGCGCCTGTCCGTCGTAGTGCGTCGTCTCCACCCGGAACCAGTCGCGCGTGTCGTAACTAGCGGCCACGGTATAGCCTTCCCAGCCGCCCGGATAGGCACTCTGGCCGGCGTTTTCGAACGTATAGCGCGCCGCGACGTCCCGCACGCCGCTGACGCGAAAATGGAACCACTGCGCGAAATCCGCGGCGGAATCTCCCCGGATGCGCAAACGCACATCGTCGGGGTGCGTCGCGTCGACGACGTCGATCGCGCCGCTGTCGAAGCGGGAAGTGATGTGTAGGGACATGATGACTCGCGGGTGAGCGCCTTGCGCCTGCGGCAAGGCAGAGGGGAATCAGGCCTGGCGCCGGCGGAACACCCACCGGTTCGCATCGGATGCCGCCGCGGCGAACGCATAGCCTTCTGCGGCGAACGCCTTCAGACCCTCGGCACGGTCGAGCCGCGCCGTGGTGGCATAACGTGCCATCAGGCCGCGGGCACGTTTCGCGTGGAAGCTGATGATCTTGTAGCGGTCTGCCTTCCAATCCTCGAAGACCGGCGTGACGACGGGGGCACGCAGTTCGCCGCGCGTCACGGACTTGAAATATTCTTCGGATGCGAGATTGATCAGCACACGCTCGCCTGCGCGGGGATGTTCGTCGAACGCCTGGTTCAGGGCGTCGGCGATGCGCGGCCCCCAGAACGCGTACAGGTCGCGCCCGCGGTCGTTGGCGAAACGCGATCCCATCTCCAGCCGGTAGGGCTGGATCAGATCGAGCGGGCGCAGCAGCCCGTACAGGCCGGAGAGGATTCGCAGATGTCGCTGCGCATAATCCAGGTCTGGGCCACCTAGCGAGGCGGCGTCCAGCCCGGCATACACGTCGCCATCGAAGGCCAGTACCGATTGTTTCGCGTTGCGTGCGTCGAAAGGGGTGTGCCAGTTCGCGAAACGGTCGAAATTCAGATGGGCGAGCGGGTCGGAGATGCGCATCAGGCTCGCGATCTGGGCCGGCGACAAACGCCGCAATGCCGCGATCAACTGCGTCGAATCGTCGAGCAGGTCGGGCAGGGTATGTTTGCTGGTATGCGGCGGCGTGTCGAAGTCGAGTGACTTGGCGGGCGACAGAACGATTATCATGACGGCTCGGCGACAAAAAGAGATGATTGTAACCGCCCCTTCGACCGAACCACGCCCGGATCCCATGCTCGCGCCCGACCTCCCTTCCGCCGCTCCCGCCGCTCCCCTGCCCGGCTCGCCCGCCGCGCCTTCCGGGGCCAACCCGGTCATCGACACCGCGGCCGCCAGTGCATCGACAACCGCATCGACAACCGCATCGGCGCTGCTCACGGTACTCGATTCCAATGTCTGGATCGACATTCTGGTGTTCGACGACCCCGACAGCCGCCCGATCCGCACAGCGCTGGAGACGGGTACGCTCGCCGCGGTGATCGACCCGGCCTGCCTGTACGAGCTCGACCGCGTGCTCGACTATCCGCAATTCGCGCGTTTCGCGCTCGACAAGGCCGCGGCACTGGCGACAACGCTGCGTCTGGCGTGCCTGCTCGACGCGGCCCCGCCCGCCCCGCCCATCGATGGCGGCATGGCGGGTGCCGCCGCCGCGATGCCCCTGCCGTCCACACCGCCCTTGCCGCGTTGCAGCGATCGCGACGACCAGAAATTCCTGGAACTCGCCGCGCGCAGCGGCGCGCGGTGGCTGGTCACGAAAGACAAGGCCTTGCTGAAGCTCGCGCGCCGCTTCACCCGCGATTTCGCCTGCCGCATCGACCGGCCGGGCGATTTCGTCGCCGCCGCACTGTCGCCGCCGGAAGCGCGTCCCGGTCAGCCGGATTAGAATACCGACCTGCCGCCGCCCCCTTCGCCGCCCCACGCTCCCACCACGATGAACCAAGCCGCACAGAGTCTGCATACCCCGTCATTCCCCTCGCGCCTGCCGAAAGTCGGCACGACCATTTTTTCGGTCATGTCGGCGCTGGCGACGGAGAAAAACGCCATCAACCTGGGCCAGGGCTTTCCCGATTTCGCGTGCGATCCCAAGCTCGTCGACGCGGTGGCGCAGGCCATGCGCGACGGCCACAACCAGTATCCGCCGATGGCCGGAGCGGCGTTGCTGCGTGAAGCCATCGCCGACAAGGTGCGCGCCATCTACGGGCGCACCTATCATCCGGTGAATGAAATTACCGTGACCGCCGGTGCCACCGAGGCCTTGCTCTCGGCCATCCTGTGCGCGGTCGGCGCGGGCGACGAGGTCATCGTCATCGAGCCCAGCTACGACAGCTATCTGCCGACGATCGAGCTGGCGGGCGGCGTGCCGGTCCTGGTGTCCCTGGCCGCGCCCGACTACGCGATCCCCTTCGAGGCGCTGGCGGCGGCGGTGACGCCGCGCACGCGCATGATCATCATCAACACCCCGCACAATCCCACCGGGCGGATCTGGCAGCCGGAAGACATCGAACGGCTCGCCGACATCGTACGCGACACGAACATCGTCGTGCTGTCCGACGAGGTCTACGAGCATATGGTCTTCGACGGTCGCGCGCATGCCAGCGTCGCGCGTCATCCGGAACTGGCGGCACGCAGCTTCGTCGTCTCGAGCTTCGGCAAGACGCATCACGTGACCGGCTGGAAGGTGGGTTATGTGCTGGCCCCGGCGGCCCTGACGATCGAGTTCCGCAAGGTGCACCAGTTCAACGTATTCACGGTCAATACGCCGATGCAGATCGGCATCGCGAACTACATGCGCGACCCCGCGACCTACCACGGTCTGCCCGCATTTTATCAGCGCAAGCGCGACCTCTTCCGGGCGGGGCTCGTGCGCACGCGTTTCGCGCCGCTGCCCTGCGAGGGCACATTCTTCCAGTGCGTCGACTACTCCGCGATCAGCGATCTCCCCGAGGCCGAATTCTGCCGCTGGCTGATCAACGAAGCCGGCGTCGCGGCCATTCCCCTGTCCGCCTTCTACCGGGATGGACGCGACTCCGGCGTGATCCGCTTCTGCTTCGCGAAAAGCGAAACGACCCTGCAGGCGGCATTGGAAAAGCTGATGGGCGTTTGATGGGCGTTCGACGCCGCACCGCCCGGCGAAAGTGGAAAAACGCCAGTCGCGTCCCGCGGAAAAACGGCGAAGCGTGGCAACCGGCCAAGCGCGCGGCCCACCAAAACGGAGCGTTGATGAAAGCGATCGCGAAACGGCGGTCACGACGCCAGCCGGGGGACACCGCCTATGCGAGATCTTGCCATTCACGCCTGCATCGCGCCGCAGGAAAGCCGCGAACGGACGAAAAACCATGACATTGCCCTGATCGGCCTGTCCAGGCTGATCAATCGATGCTGTCACGAATCGCTGCGGGAATGGCTGACGCTACGCTGTTTCCTCGATGCGCGTGGATCTTCCCGCCCCTGTGCCGCTTTGCTGCCGCACGGCGCCATCACACGGTATCTCGAACGTCATCTGCGCGACCGGCACGGACGCAGCCTCCTGGCGGAGCGGCAGGCGTTCGAACGGCGCTACCTCATCGCGCAACTCATCGCGGCGCTCACCGAACCCGTGGACGGCACGCCCTCTCTTGCGACGCGCATCGACCAACGCGTGCGCGAGACATGGTCGCACACGGCCCCGGAAGACGGTTGTCCCGCCCACGCTGCGCAAAAAAGGCTCGATCGGGCGCTACGCACGCTCACGCAGGCATTCATGCGCTTCGATGCCGATTCGCCCGCACCCGCGCGACATGCCGACGCCGGCAGGGATGTCTTCCTCGCGGTCTTGCGCGACCCGCGCAGTCCGCGAGAGATATTCGACGGCCTGCATGCGGAGCTGAGCCGGGCGGACGGCGTCGTTTGCGCCGACGCGGCGCAGCCGCTCGACATCGTTTCGAAAATTCAGGCAGGTGATATGCGTTTGCTGCGTGCCACCGCATGCGCCGTCCCGGCCCATCTCGAAGTCCGCTTTCCCACGCAACCCTCACCCACCACGCTGCGTCTTGTCCTGCCGCGGCGCATCGCGCGTTGTCTGCCCGGCGTGCGCAATCCGCTTTCCCCGCTCGAAAGAAACGCCCTGAAGGCGCATCTGGTGCATCTGCCGGCCTGCCGCGAGGTCCTGAACGACGACCGTCGGCGTCTTCGGCTGTATCGGTCCGCCGCCGCCCGTTACGCAACGCCGCCGGCGCCGCGGCGCGGCACGCATCGGCGTGCCGCTTCCTGGCGGGGCGCGCTACTGCGCGGCATGCTGATTCTTGGCAACTGGCGCGGCGGCGGTGGCGACGCAGGCACGCTCGCGCGTCATTCACCGTCCGAACTCCCCGCGGTGGGCGAGGCACCCGTGCCCGCACCCGATACGGCTTGGATACATGACGACCCCACCGCTCCCTGGACGATGCCCGCCTGGGCCGAGTGGTCACAATCCGCACGCCTGCGCCAGGAGGCGTCGCCCGAGCCGCATTCCGCAAACGCTGCCGAGCCCCCTCCCCTCTTCACGACGCTGGCCCCGGATGCGACGGGCACGGGGCGCGCGCAAGCCATGGCAGATGCGGCGCGCGAAACGAATGAGACGCGCACGGCGAACGATGGCATCACCCTGATATGGCGACACTCGCCTGTCGCGGACCGCCGTCGCATCGTCGATGGCGCGCGGCAGTTCGCGCTCTATGCCGTGGCCGCGAACGAATCCGCGCGCGTGCGTGACGACGACGCGCTGCGCCGGGTCAACCAGGACGGCTGGTATGCGTATAGCAATATTCCCGTGATCTTCCTGACCTGCGACAAAATGCTGAACGAGGACCATGTGCTCGACGGCGACATGTTTCATGCCTTGCTCGGCGAAATCGGACGCGCAGCGGTGCACGAACGTCCCTCGCATTTGCTGTGTTTCGAAAACGACAGGAATGGCTCTCTGTCATGGCGGGTCGACAGGCTCTCCCCGACCCGTGTCGATGTCGTGGCGCTTCCCAGCCAGGCGAACGATATTCCCGACGCGGCCCACAGGACCGATCCGGATCGCGAGCAGAACCACCGGCGCGTTCTGAAACAGATCCTGTCGACGCTGGCGGAAATGAACGATCCGCCCTTCGATCCGGACGCCCTGCTTTTCGCCATGTTCGAGATCAAGCATCGGTTCGACACGAATATCACGCATTACGCCGATACCCCCGCAGGCGACGTCCGCTCCAGCATGCGACATGCGGCGCTATCGCGACTCATCGATATCAACCGGCGCGAGTTTCCCCAACGTTTTCCCCGCGTGGCAGACATCGCCACGCCGGGCGCGCTCAAATTCGTCGACTTTTTGCTCGGCATGCTCGATCCCACCCTGTTGGCCGCGCCCGCGACCCTTCCCTATGGCGGCACAGAGATCTTCCAGGCACGCTTCGGTCATCACTTCTCCAACCAAAGCGACGCGCTGGCGATGAACGCCGAGAATTGGGAGGCGATCGTCGCGCGCGGAGAATACTATGTAAAAGGCTGGTGCGTGCTGACGCGAGATGCGGAATACCTCGCGGTGATGCACGCGGAGAATGCCCATCTCACCCGCCATTTACGGACGCTTTTCGCCAATGAAATCGCGCGCGGGGCCTGGCAGTTCGATCTGTTCCGCACGGGTGGCCCCTTGTCCCGGCGCGCCATCGCCACGCAACTCCTCACCGACGCGGGAATTCCGGCAGACCATCCGGTTCGACTACGCAAGCTCGTCACGCTGGGCGAGGCGCAAACCGCGCATTCCCTGCTGCGCAAGATCGATGGCGGCACATTAACCGATCTCTACCTCACGGTCGACAACGGTCTGGCGCATTTACGCGACGCGGAACCCGCTTATGCCGGCCTGCTGCCGGACAGGGCGCTCCAGCGCCTGCCGTCGCGGCGCGCCGTGATCGCGCTTTTCAACAAAGCATACGAAGAGAAGATGGAATTCATCTGGCGCTCCTCACGCAGCGTCATCGCCATGGGCTTCAACGCCCTGCAGCCCGAGATCAGGCATGACTTCGCGAGCGCGGTGCGCCTCCGGCTGCATATCTATCGACCATTCGTCATCGAGCCGTCTTTGATGTCGCAATACATCCCGCCGCTGGAGGTCGACACGCACCTTTATCGGCGCGGTCTGTTCGGCCATGCGAAAGCCGCGATCATCGAAACGGTCGCAGCGTCCGGAGCGTCACGCTTCTACCTGTTCGATCTCGCGCTGTATACCATCGGCAACCGTACCGAAATGCTGACGTTCCTTCCGGAGATCATCGATGCCGGTGACGCGGGAAGATATATGCAGTCGTTGCCGGACGAATTTTTTTTCGAGAAATTTCCCAGCATCTATGAAGAGCCGGTCTACTACAAGAACGACGTCGAACCCCATCTTCAATTCGAATGCGACGGGCTCGAAGCGGTATGGGAAAGCTGGATCAATTTTCGCGGCAGTCATCGAAACTGGCAGAAAAAAGCCCTGCTCGAACAGAGCGGCATCGAAAAGATGCAGGACGATCCCATCGCGCTTTACCTGCCCTTGCTGCCTTTCTATACCTGCGACTCCGTGCTGCATGCCCGCGCCCTGACCCTGTCGGCGGTGCTGGACGGGATTTTTTGTCTGATCGAACTGTCCGCCCTGCGCCACGTCGCGACACCGGTCAGAACCTGGATCGCGCACAGCGCGGGCGTCCAGTTCGTCGAGAACCGGCTCGCCTGGTACAACACTTTGGCCATGTTTTTGCCGGTCAACTCGGAAACCGTCGCCCGGCATGTCGCGCTTCTGCGCGATGCGCGCACGTCCATAGATAACCTCCGTCGCCAGCGCTCCAGCCGGGATCTCGCCCATGCGTTCCGAAAGATCAGCCACGTGCCTTTCCTCGACGCGACTTCGACGACCTATCGCTTGTACCAGGCGACGCAAATCGCGCTGGAACTGCAAAAGCTTGCCGCCCCTTTGTTGACCGACACTCGCGAAAGTCCGGTGCAGCGCATCCTGCGCTGGCGCGACCGCAACGTGCTTTGGGGACGAGATCCGAGCCGGGCGTATCTCGTGGAGCAACAGGCGCAACGCGGGCGGACCACGATCGTCGGCAAGCTGCGTCACGCGGAGGAAGAAACCTTCTCCGGTCAGCTGCGCGAAGCGACCTGCACGCCGGGCGTATGCGTTCCCACCTGCATTTTCGACTCCCTCGCGAGTCTGACCACCCAGCGGCGCATGCGCACGTTCGTGCGATTGCTCGATGGCGATTCACCCGGACACATCGCGCGCCGGGCGGCGCGCCAAGGGCTGGTCTTCGCGCCAACCCTGGTCGGCGAACTGCGGTGGCTGGCAGCCGATATCGGGCCCTTGCGCGAACAATTCGCGGCATTGTGCGCATCGGACTTCGCGCCGCGGGCCCACCGGCGCGAGATATTGAATCAGGCGCTCCTCCATCCGCACGCCAACAACACCGAATCGGCCGGGCTGCGCGCGTTGCCGGGTTATCCGGAACTCGCCGAACAACTCTACGCGCTGAATTTTTTCTTCGAATCGCTGTTGCACCAGCAAACCGCGATTCTCGATGCCCTGACCCTGGAAGACGGAAAAGCCGAAGGACGCGATGCCGCGCAGGCAATGCCGGTCAACCCTAAGAATGGCGTATGCACACGCCCCGGCGAGGACAACGAAATCCGCACCTGCATGCTACCCATCACCTATTGCGCCGCGCAGACCAGCGTCGCCGCCGATGACGGTTAGGGGCATGAGATGTTCGCTCGCCGGTAACGCGACAGCCTGCGAGGGGGCGCTTCGCCGGCATCGCACATGCGGCACGGGGTCACTGCGCTCGCGGGCGATACGCTGCTTTCCGGCATTCGGCAGTTCGCCCTGCGAACGTCCTACTGCAGGGATCCTTTCGCGGCCACGGGCATCGGCAATGCGACGATGTCGATCCCTTCGTCGGCAAGCTCCGCTGCCTCCCGCGGGCTCGTTACGCCCCGGATCGCACGCGCCGGTGCTTCCTGGTAATGAATGCGGCGCGCTTCCTCAGCAAACGCCTGTCCGACGTCCTCCGTCTGACGCACCATCTCACGCACCATTCCTAGCCACTGCGCCTGCAGACGGGGGACCGTGGCGGCCTGCTGCGGTACCGTCACGGCCGGCGGCGATGCAGGGCCCCGTGTCCGGGCGGTCCCGAGATTCAAATGCGGCACGGACGGCAGGCGTGCGATCCTCGTGTCGCCGCAGACCGGACAGGCGATCAGATCACGTGCGAGTTGATCGTCGAACGCAGCGCTCGAGGCGAACCAGCCCTCGAAACGGTGGTCATGCGCGCAGCGCAGATCGAAGACCTTCATCTCAGATGCCGGCCCATTGTCCGGACAGGAATTTTTCCAGCCAGAACGCGCCGATGATGGTCTTCACGTCGGTGATCTCACCGCGCCGCACGGCGGCCATGAGGTCCTCGGGCCGCACGATTTCCAGATCGAGGAACTCGCCTTCGTCGAGGCGCCGCTCGCCCGCGCTCAAGCCGCGCGCGAGATAGAGTTCGATGAATTCGGTCGAGTAGGAAATGACCGGATGCACGCGTGTCAGATGGACAAGCTCGCGAGCGCTGTATCCCGTTTCCTCGCGCAGTTCGCGATGCGCGCAGACCTGGGGGTCTTCGCCGGCGTCCAGCTTGCCGGCAGGAAATTCGGTCATCACCCGGCCCATCGGATAGCGATACTGCCGCTCGACCAGGACGCGACCGTCGTCGAACAGGGGAATGACCATGACCGCGCCCGGATGCACGATGAATTCGCGCGTTGCGGACTTGCCGTCCGGCAGACGCACGGTATCGTGCTTGACCGTCAGAAAATGCCCGTCGTAGGCGGTGCGACTATCCAGCGTCGTCTCGATCAGGCCGGCGTCCGGGTCGGCCGGTGCGTCAAAGCGGGGTTCGGTCGTCATCGGGTGGGCTTGGGGGATGGGTGCGTGATGTGATGCGTCAAGTGCGGTACTTGACCAGATAGCGGGCGGTGAAACCGGGAAACGCGAAGACCACGAACAGGCTGAAGGTCACCGCGTAGAACTGCCAGCCCTGGGGAAAGACATTGCCGGCGCGGGCTTCGAGCAGATACCCGAACGCGCCCACGATGAAATACGCAACCACCAGTTCGCCGATGCGCATCCAGGCCGTCTTGCGGCGCCCGAGTGGAATCAGCGCGAACACCCGCTGGTTCGCGAAGGGCAGATTCGCGAACAGCACCGCGAACAAAACGATGAACCACCCTGCTACGGACATCCGTCAACCTCCATAAGCGCGGCGCATCGCATGCAGACACAGGGTCAGCAGCGGCCCCGGCACGACGCCGAGTACCAGGATCGCGAGGCCATTGACCGTCAGGACGGAACGGGCGACCGGATTGGGCTCGACCGGCGTTTCATCCAGCGGCACGTCGAAATACATCAATTTGACGATGCGCAGGTAGTAGAAGGCGCCCACCAGCGACGCGATCACCGCCAGCACCGCCAGCCAGATGAAGCCGGCGTTGACCACCGTGCTCAACACCGAGAGTTTCGCATAGAAACCCGCGGTCGGCGGAATCCCCGCCAGCGAGAACATCAGCACCAGCATGATGAAGGCGGTCCAGGGGCTGCGCTGGTTGAGCCCTTTCAGGTCCTCGAGCTGATCGGCCTCGACGCCCTGCCGCGAGATGATCAGGATCACGCCGAACGCGGCCAGCGTGGTCAGCAGATAGACGACGCTGTAGAACATCGCCGAGCCGTACGCGCTCGCGGCATTGTCCGCATTGCCGTTGAACACCCCGCCGATCAGCCCGAGCAGCACGAAACCCTGGTTCGATATCGCCGAATACGCCAGCAGGCGTTTGATGTTCGTCTGCACCAGACCCATTACGTTGCCGATGATCAGCGACAGCGCCGAGACGATCACCAGCATCTGCTGCCAGTCCACCGCCAGCGGCAGCATGCCGTCGACGAGAAAACGGAAACCGAACGCGAACGCCGCCATTTTCGGACCGGCGCCGATGAGCAGCGTCATCGCCGTCGGCGAGCCCTGATACACGTCCGGGACCCACATGTGGAACGGTGCGGTGCCCAGCTTGAAGGTCACGCCCACCACCACGAAGACGATGCCGAACAGCAGCACGGTGTTGTTCACGCGGCCGGACGCCAGCACCCGGTAGATCTCGCCAAGGTCCAGGGAGCCGGTCGCGCCGTAGGTCATCGAGATGCCGTACAGCATGAAGCCCGACGCCAGCGCGCCCAGCACGTAGTACTTCATCGCCGCTTCGCTCGACGTCGCGTCGTCGCGGCGCAGCGCGATCAGCGCGTACAGCGACAGCGACATCATTTCCAGGCCCAGGTACAGCGTCAGCATGTTGCTGCCGCTGATCATCACCAGTTGCCCGAGGAGCGAGAACATCCCGAGCATGTAGAGATCGCCGCCGAAAAGCCCGCGCAGCGCCACGTAACGCCGCGAATAGATCAGCGTGATGGCGAAGCCCAGGCAGACGAAAGCCTTCAGCGTGCTGGCCATCGGGTCGACCACATACATGTTGTCGAAGAAATGCATCGTCGCCGGCGACGTCGCCAGCACCGCGTACCAGGCGGCCGCGACGAGCGACGACACCAGGGCGATGGCATAGGTTATCCGCCGCCCGCCCACCCCGCCGAACGCATCGTTGATGACGGTCAGGATCGCGGCCACGAGCAACAGCAGCTCCGGTAGCAGGACACTCATATTCGCATTTTGCATAGCTTCTCTTCTTTCCTCGCCGGACTACAGTTTCGACTGGCCGACGTGGGTGAGCAGGCTCACCACGGATTGATGCATCGTGTCGGTAAAGGGTTTGGGATACAGGCCCATGATGAGCACCAGCGCGCCCAGCACGGCCAACAGGGAAAATTCGCGCGCACCGATATCCTTGAGTCGCGCGACCCGCTCGTTGGCGACCGCGCCGAAATACACGCGCTTGTACATCCACAAGGTGTACGCCGCGCCCAGCATCAGGGTCGTGGCGGCGAGCAGGCCGATCCAGAAATTGAACTTCACCGCGGACAGGATCACCATGAATTCGCCGACGAAACCGGAGGTGCCCGGCAGGCCGCAGTTGGCCATCGCGAACAGCAGCGCGAAGGCGGCGAACTTCGGCATCGTGTTGACCACGCCGCCGTAGGCGCTGATGTCGCGCGTGTGCATGCGATCGTACAACACGCCGATCGAGAGGAACATCGCGCCGGAGACGAAGCCGTGCGAGATCATCTGGACGATCGCGCCCTCCATGCCGAGATCATGAAACATGAAGAATCCCAGCGTCACGAACCCCATGTGCGCGATCGACGAATACGCGACCAGCTTCTTCATGTCGGTCTGCACCAGCGCCACCACGCCGACGTAGACCACCGCGATCAGCGACAGCGTGATCATCGTCGACGCGAAAAAATGGGAGGCGTCGGGCGTGATCGGCAGCGAGAAGCGCAGGAATCCGTAGGCGCCGAGCTTCAGCATGATCGCCGCGAGCACCACCGAGCCGCCGGTCGGCGCCTCGACGTGCGCGTCCGGCAGCCAGGTATGCACCGGCCACATCGGCACCTTCACCGCGAACGCGAAGAAAAAGGCGATGAAGAGGAAGATCTGCTCGGAGAACGTCAACGGCAGCGCATACCAGCGCTGCATCTCGAAGGTGCCCGATTCCCGGTACAGATAGATCAGCGCGATGAGCATCAGCAGCGAACCGGCGAGCGTGTACAAAAAGAACTTGAACGCCGCGTAAACCCGGTTCGCCCCGCCCCAGACGCCGATGATGATGTACATCGGAATCAGCGTGGCTTCGAAGAACGTGTAAAACAGCAGCCCGTCGGCGGCGCAGAAGACGCCGACCATCAGACCCGAGAGAATCATGAACGACGCCAGGTACTGCGCGGTCTTGACCTGGATCACCTCCCACGCCGAGATCACGACGATCACCGTGACGAAGGCGGTCAGCACGACGAACCACATGGAGATGCCGTCGACGCCGAGATAATACTCGACGTTGTAGCGTTCGATCCAGCTGATGCGCTCGACGAACTGCAACGAGGCGGAGCTGGCGTCGAAGCCGGAGATCAGCGGCAATACGACCAGCAGGCCGAGGAGCGCGCCGCCGAGCGCGATCCGGCGCGCGACGCGCGGGTCACGGCTGGAACCGAATACGAGCGTGACGATGCCGGTGACGATCGGAATCCAGATCGCCAGACTCAACAACGGAAGTGCATGCATCCGAGATCCCCTCGCCTTAGTTCCCGCCGAGCGTGACGAACAGCGTCAACAACACCACCACGCCGATGATCATCGCGAACGCGTAGTGATAGACGTAACCGGTCTGCAGGGGCCGCAACAGGCGCGCCACCCAGCGCATCGCATTGGCGCTGCCGTCCACGGCACCGTCGATCACGGCCTGATCGCCCTCTTTCCACAAGCCGCGGCCGACCGCCAGCAGCCCCCGCGCGAACACCGCATCGTTGATTTTGTCGAAGTAGTACTTGTTCTCCAGCAGCGTGTGGATGCCCGAGAAACGGCGCTGCAGCATCGCGGGGATGTCCGGGCGCTTGATGTAGAAGATCCATGCCACCACCACGCCGAGCAACGCCAGCCAGACCGGCGCGCCTTGCAGCGAATGCAGGGTCATGCCGAGCCAGCCATGATAGCCCTGGGCCATCTCCTCGAGCCCGGCGTGGTTCGCGCCGATGAAGATGACTTTGCTGAATACGACGCCGTGGCTGAAAAAGCCGCCATAGAGCAGCGGCGAGATCGCCACCGCGCCGATGATCACCGACGGAATCGCGAGCAGGATCAGCGGCAGCGTGACCACCCACGACGACTCGTGCGGCGGCTGCTGACCGTGCGCGTCGCCCGCGTCGGAATGGCCGTGCGCGTGGCCGGCGTGCGCAACGGCGTGTGCAACGGCGGGTGCGCCGGAATGTGCGTCGGGATGCGACCCGTGCACCTGCGCTTCCTGACCATGCTGCGTATGCGGTCGACGGAAACGCTCCGCACCGTGGAACACCAGGAAATACATCCGGAAGGCGTACAGCGCGGTGATGAACACGCTGAACAGCACCGCGAAATACGCGAAGCCGGAGCCGGGCAGATGCGACTCCCGCACCGCGTCGATGATCGAATCCTTCGAATAGAAGCCGGAGAAGAACGGCGTGCCGATCAGCGCCAGGGAGCCGACCAGCGAGGTGATCCAGGTGATCGGCATGTATTTGCGCAGGCCGCCCATATTGCGCATGTCCTGATCGTGATGCATGCCGATGATCACCGAGCCGGCCGCCAGGAACAGCAACGCCTTGAAGAAGGCGTGCGTCATCAGGTGGAACACCGCGACCGGATAGGCGGACGCGCCCAGCGCGACCGTCATGTAACCGAGTTGCGACAGCGTCGAATACGCGACCACGCGCTTGATGTCGTTCTGCACCAGTCCCAGGAAACCCATGAACAGCGCCGTGATCGCGCCGATCACGAGGATGAAGGACAGCGCGGCGTCGGACAGTTCGAACAGCGGCGACATGCGCGCCACCATGAAGATGCCGGCGGTGACCATCGTCGCCGCGTGGATCAACGCGGAGATCGGCGTCGGGCCTTCCATCGAATCCGGCAGCCAGACGTGCAGCGGGAATTGCGCGGACTTACCCATTGCGCCGATGAACAGGCAGATGCAGGCGACCGTCAGCAGCCCCCAGTGCGTACCCGGGAAACTCAGGGCGGCGAGCGCCTCTCGATGCGCGAAGACGTCGCCGTAGTTCAGCGACCCGGCATTGGCGAGCAGCAGGCCGATACCGAGGATGAAGCCGAAGTCGCCGACCCGGTTCACCAGGAAGGCCTTCATGTTCGCGTAGATCGCGGTGGGTCGCGTGTACCAGAAACCGATCAACAGATAGGACACCAGCCCCACCGCTTCCCAGCCGAAGAACAGCTGCAGGAAGTTGTTGCTCATCACCAGCATCAGCATCGCGAAGGTGAACAGCGAGATGTAGCAGAAGAAGCGCTGGTAACCGTCGTCGTCGGCCATGTAGCCGATCGTGTAGATGTGGACCATCAGCGACACGAAGGTCACGACGCACATCATCAGCGCGGTCAGCGAATCGACGAGGAAGCCGACTTCGAGCTTGAGCGGCCCGACGTTCATCCATTCGTAGATCGTGCCGTTGAAGCTCGCCCCGTGCAGCACGTCGACGAACACCATCGACGACAGAACGAAGGAGATCGCGACCCCGGCGATGGTGACGACATGCGCGCCGCGACGGCCGATCGCATGGCCGAACAGGCCCGCGACCAGGGAACCGAACAGCGGCGCGAGCGCGATCGCGAGCAGCAGCGTGGGATTGATTGTATTTGCCATGACAGCCTTGCCTATTTCGCCCGGTCGGTTGGACCGGACAGCACTCGTGAAGTATCCGACCCGCATTCGCCCGGCGCGCTGCCGGCGCCTGCCGGGCCGAAAGCGCGCATGGCGCGGATACTAGCCTTTGAGACGGTCGAGATCTTCCACATTGATCGTATCGAGACGACGGAACAACGCGACCAGGATCGCCAGCCCGATGGCCGCTTCCGCCGCGGCCACGGTCAGCACGAAAAATACGAACACCTGCCCGTTCGCGTCGCCGAGATAATGCGAGAACGCGACGAAATTGGTGTTCACCGCCAGCAGCATCAACTCGATCGCCATCAGGATGATGATCACGTTGCGCCGGTTCAGCCAGATTCCGACGATGCTGATCGCGAACAGGATCGCACCGAGAACCAGGTAGTGGGCGAGGGTCAGCATGGCTTGTCTCCTCTCTTTTTCATTGTTTGGGTGCGGCCGGCGTAGGTGCGGCCGGCGTAGGTGCGGCCGGCGTAGGTGCGGCCGGCGTAGGTGCGGCCGGCGTCGGTGCGGCCGGCGTCGGTGCGGCCGGCGTCGGTGCGGCCGGCGTCGGTGCGGCCGGTGTCGATACCGCCGCGCTCGATACCGGCGTCGCGACGTTCTGCGGCACGCTGGGCGCCGCGCGCGGGGCGCTGGCGGGCACCACGCTGCCGGCCCCCGCATTGCCCGGCGTCGCCGGCGCGGTGTCGGCTTCCGGCGCTTCCATCTCGGACGCCATCTTCACGATGCGCACGCGGTCCGCGCGACGCACATGCACCTGCTGGTTCGGGTTCGTGCGCTTGACACCCGTGCGGTGGCGCATCGTCAGCGCGACCGCGGCGATCAGGGACACCAGCAGGATCAGCCCGGCGATCTCGAACGCAAAAATGTAACGGGTATAGATCAGCCGCCCGATGAGATGGGTGTTCGGCAGCGCCGCGTCGGTGGCGTTCATCGCAACCGGATCGACCGTGGCACCGTAACCGCGCCAGATCACCAGCGCCAGCTCGACGACGATGATCGCCCCGACCACGGTGGCCCAGGGCACGAAACGCTTGAAGTCGCGCCGTAGCAGCTCGGTGTTGATGTCGAGCATCATGACGACGAACAGGAACAGCACCATCACCGCGCCGACATAGACGAGCACGAGCACGATGGCGAGGAATTCCGCCTGCAGCAGCATCCAGATTCCCGCGGCATTGAAGAACGCCAGGATCAGGAACAGGGCCGACTGCACCGCGTCGGGCGCCGTGATGACCCGGAAGGCCGAGCCGACCAGCAGGATCGAGAACACATAAAACAGTACGGTGGTGAATGCCATGTCTAGCCAATCTTCATGAGGTCGCGGGGACCGACTGCGGTCGTGACGTGCGCCGGGCGTTCAGCGGTACGGCGCATCGGCGGCCTTCGCCGCGGCGATTTCCTTCTCGTAATGGTCGCCCACCGCGAGGAGCATGTCCTTCGTGAAATAGAGATCGCCGCGCTTTTCGCCGTGGTATTCGAGGATCTGCGTCTCGACGATCGAATCCACGGGGCAGCTTTCCTCGCAGAAGCCGCAGAAGATGCACTTCGTCAGATCGATGTCGTAGCGCGTGGTGCGGCGGGTATTGTCGGCACGCGTTTCCGATTCGATCGTGATCGCCAGCGCCGGGCAGACCGCCTCGCACAGTTTGCAGGCGATGCAGCGTTCCTCGCCGTTCTCGTAGCGGCGCAGCGCGTGCAGGCCCCGGAAACGCGGCGACAGCGGCGTCTTCTCCTCCGGGAACTGCACGGTGATCTTGCGCTTGAACACGTACTTCCCGGTCATCGCCATTCCGCGCAATAACTCGAGCAGCAGAAAGCTGCGGAAAAAATCTCTGATTGCAATCATCTCGTTCCCTTCCCCGGGCAGCGTGCGCCGCCCTTATTTCCAGATGTTGAGCGGCGACATGATCCAGAAGCCGACCACGACAACCCACAACAGGCAGACCGGCAGGAAAACCTTCCAGCCCAGGCGCATGATCTGATCGTACCGGTAGCGCGGGAACGTCGCGCGCACCCAGACGAAAACCGACAGCAGGAAGAACACTTTCAGCACCAGCCAGACCGCACCGGGAATGAAGGCCAGAAAGCCGAACGGCGCGCTCCAGCCGCCCAGGAACAGGGTGGCGGTCAGCGTCGAGATGACGATCATGTTCAGGTATTCGGCCAGGAAGAACAGCGCGAAGACGATGCCCGAATACTCGACCATATGCCCGGCGACGATTTCCGACTCGCCCTCGACGACGTCGAACGGATGCCGGTTCGTTTCCGCCAGCCCCGAAATGAAGTAGACGACGAACATCGGCAGCAGCGGCAGCCAGTTCCACGACAGGAAGGTCAATCCGACCGACGCGAAATGCCCGTGCTGCTGCTGCACGACGATGTCGCTCAGGTTCAAGGAGCCCGACGTCATCAGCACCGTGACCAGCGCCAGACCCATCGACACTTCGTACGAGACCATCTGCGCCGACGCGCGCATCGCGCCGAGGAACGCGTACTTCGAATTCGACGCCCAGCCCGCCAGGATCACGCCGTAGACGCCGACCGACGAGATCGCCATCGCGTACAGCAAACCGGCGTTGACGTTGCCCAGCACCGCTTCCGGCTGGAACGGGATCACCGCCCAGACCGCGAACGCCGGCGCCACCACCATGATCGGCGCGATCAGGTAGAGCCAGGGCGTGGCCTGCGTGGGCATGATCACTTCCTTCAGGATCAGCTTGAGCACGTCGGCGATGGTCTGGAACATGCCGCCGGGGCCATTGCGATTCGGCCCCAGACGTACGTGCATCCAGCCGATCAGCTTGCGCTCCCACAGCACGAGGTAGGCCACGCACAGCAGCAGCACGACCGACAGGACGACGATGCGCACCAGCACCCAGACCGTGGGCCAGGCCGCGCCGAGGACGCCGAGCCCCGCGGTGTTGATCGAATCGAACAAGCTCATTTAGACCTTCTCCACCACCAGATCACCGAACAGGCTGCCCAACGCGGCAGACGCCGGCGTGGCTGCCGACACTCTGACCACGTTCGGCGCCAGCTTCTCGTCGCGCCATGCGGGCAGCGTCACCGAACGCTCGCCCTGGGTGACGCGTACCGCGTCGCCCTGCGCGAGGCCGAGGCGGTCGAACAGGCCCGCCGGCAATGACGCCCGCACGGCCTGCCGCGCGGCCAGCGTCAGGTGCAGGGACGCCGCGCGCCGCACCAGCGGATCGGCATGATAGATCGGCACGTCCGGCAAGCGCTCGTAGCGTTCGAAGGTCGCGCCGGACGTATCGTCGGGGGACGGGACTGCCGCCGGATGCGGCGCATCCACGACGGCCGAGGCGCTGCCATTGTCGAGCCGCGCGGGAATGTCCAGGTCGCGCAGCGCCGCGCGGCGCACCTGTTCGACGCTGTCGAATTCGAAGTCCGGCAGTTCGAACAGATTGGCGAGCACCCGCAGCACCTTCCACGCGGGACGCGTCTCGCCCAGCGGCGGCGCCACGCCATTGAAGGCCTGCAGGCGGCCTTCGCAGTTGACGAAGGCACCCGCGGTTTCGGTGAACGGGGCGATCGGCAGCAGCACGTCGGCATAGTCCGCGCCGTGCTTGAACATGCTCAGACTGACCACCAGGCCTGCCTGCGCCAGCGCCGCGAGCGCGCGCGCCGGGTCCGCCGAATCGAATTCCGGCTCGACGTTCATCAGTACGTACGCCTGACGCGGCTGGTCGAACATCGCCGACGCGTCCAGGCCGTCCGGGCCCGGCAGCGCGCCGACCAGCTGCGCGCCGACGGTGTTGGCCGCCTCGGTCAGGAAACCCAGCTTCGCGCCCGCCTGCTCGGCGATCCACGCGGCCAGCGCATGCAGCTTCGTGAACTCCGGGTGGCGCACCGCGTCATTGCCCAGCAGGACGACGGTCTGCACGCCGGCGACGAAGGATTCCGCCGCGCGTCGCGCGTCGTCGCTTGGCGTCAGCGCGTCGCCGCGCGCGAAGCCTTCCGGCAGCTCGACGCCGCGCACCGTCGCGATCGCGCGGGCGATGGCCGAGAGCTCAGCCAGCCAGGCGCTCGGCGCGACCACGACCGGATGCGCGCCGGGAATCAGCGAATCGTCGGAACTGGCGGCGACGAAACCTACCCGCGCGCCATTGCGCGCGGCCTGACGCAGACGCGCGGCCAGCAGCGGGTGGTCGCGTCGCAGGTGCGAACCGATCACCAGCGCGCGGTCGACGTTCGCCAGATCCGCGATCGGCATGCCCAGCCAGCGCACGCCCTGACCACCCTGCACCTCACCGGCGAAATCGCTCTGGCGCAGACGATGATCGACATTCGGCGTGCCCAGCCCGTTCGCCAGCGCCTTGAACAGGAACAGTTCCTCCAGCGTGCTGTGCGGGCTGGCCAGCATGCCGATCGCGTCCTGCCCATGCTGAGCGGTGATTTTCCCGAAGCTGTCGGCGACGTACGACAACGCCGTCTGCCAGTCGACCTCATGCCAGTCGCCGTTTTGCCGGATCATCGGCCGCGTCAGACGCTCGGCGCTGTTCAGACCCTCGTACGAAAAGCGGTCCTTGTCCGAGAGCCAGCACTCGTTGACCGCCTCGTTCTCCAGCGGCAGCACACGCATCACGCGGCTGTTCTTCATCTGCACGATCAGGTTCGCGCCCACGCCATCGTGCGGGCTCACCGACTTGCGGCGCGTCAGTTCCCAGGTCCGGGCGCTGAAGCGGAACGGCTTCGACGTCAACGCGCCCACCGGGCACAGGTCGATCATGTTGCCCGAGAGTTCGGAATCGATCGACTGGCCGACGAAGGCGGTGATCTCGGCATGTTCACCGCGCCCGAGCATGCCGAATTCCATGACCCCGGCGATCTCCTGCCCGAAGCGCACGCACCGCGTGCAATGGATGCAGCGCGTCATTTCCTGCATCGAGATCAACGGACCGACGTTCTTGTGGAACACCACCCGCTTTTCCTCGCGATAGCGCGAGGCCGACTTGCCATAACCCACCGCCAGATCCTGCAACTGGCACTCGCCGCCCTGGTCACAGATCGGACAGTCCAGCGGATGGTTGATCAGCAGGAATTCCATCACCGCCTGCTGACTCTTGACCGCCTTGTCGGACTTCGTGCGCACGATCATCCCGGACGACACCGGCGTCGCGCAGGCCGGCACGGCCTTCGGAATCTTTTCGACATCGACCAGGCACATCCGGCAATTGGCCGCGATCGACAGTTTCTTGTGGTAACAAAAGTGCGGGATATAGGTATCCGCCCGCTTGGCAGCTTCCATCACCATGCTGCCTTCCGGGACCTCGACCTTCTTGCCGTCTATTTCCAGTTCAACCATGATGGCTCAGACTCGCTTCTGCCCCCGCCGACACCAGGCAATGCTTGTGCTCGACGTGATACTCGAATTCATTCCAAAAGTGACGCAGCATGCCCTGCACCGGCATGGCGGCCGCGTCGCCCAGCGCGCAAATCGTTCGACCGGAGATATTGTCGGCGACCGAGCGCAGCAGGTCGAGATCCTCCTGACGGCCCTCGCCTTCCTCGATGCGCTTGACGATCCGGTACAGCCAGCCGGTGCCCTCGCGGCACGGCGTGCACTGGCCGCAGGATTCCTCGTAGTAGAAATACGAGAGACGCAGCAGCGAGCGCACCATGCAGCGCGTTTCGTCCATCACGATCACGGCGCCGGAACCGAGCATCGATTTCGCCTTCGCGAGCGAGTCATAGTCCATGTCCGTTTCCATCATGATCGCGCCGGGGATCACCGGCGCCGACGACCCACCCGGAATGACCGCCTTGATCTTGCGCCCGCCGCGCATGCCGCCCGCCAGTTCCAGCAGCTTCGCGAACGGCGTGCCGAGCGGCACCTCGTAATTGCCAGGCAGTTCGACGTCGCCCGAGACCGAGAAGATCTTCGTGCCGCCGTTGTTCGGCTTACCCATTTCCAGATAGCGCTGCGGCCCGGTCGCGAGCAGGAAAGGCACCGCGGTGAAGGTTTCCGTGTTGTTGATCGTCGTCGGTTTGCCGAACAGCCCGTAGCTCGCCGGAAACGGCGGCTTGAAGCGCGGCTGGCCTTTCTTGCCCTCGAGCGATTCGAGCAGCGCGGTTTCCTCGCCGCAGATGTAGGCGCCGTACCCGTGATGCGCATGCAGCTCGAACGAAAAGCTCGTTCCCAGGATGTTGTTGCCCAGATAGCCGGCCGCGCGGGCCTGGTCGAGCGCCTGCTCGAAACGCTGATACAGTTCGAAGATCTCGCCGTGGATGTAGTTGTACCCGACCGTGATGCCCATCGCGTACGCGCCGATGGCCATGCCCTCGATCAGCGCGTGCGGGTTGTAGCGCAGGATGTCGCGATCCTTGAACGTGCCCGGCTCGCCTTCGTCCGAATTGCAGATCAGGTATTTCTGCCCCGGGAACTGGCGCGGCATGAAGCTCCACTTCAGTCCGGTGGGAAAGCCCGCGCCGCCACGGCCACGCAGGCCGGACGCCTTGACCTCGGCGATCACCTGCTCCGGCGCGATCTTTTCCTCGAGGATACGCCGCAGCTGCGCATAGCCGCCCCGCGCCACATAGCCATCGAGGTCCCAGTTTTCGCCGTTCAGGCCCGCCAGGATCAGCGGCGTGATATGTCGATCGTGCAGACTGGTCATTTTGGAACGTCCTCCTCGGATGCCCGGCCGGTTACCGGATCGGCAGCCAGGCTCGACGCCGTGCGCATCGCCGGCGGGACCGCCGTGCCGATTGCCGCGTCATGGGTGACGTCGAAGCGCGCATTCAGGTCGGCGATCAGCGCGTCGATCTTCTCGCGGCTCATGAAGCTGCACATTTTTTTGTTGTTCAACAGCATGACCGGCGCGTCGCCGCAAGCGCCCATGCACTCGCCCTCCTTCAACGTGAACCGGCCGTCGGGCGTGGTTTCGTTGAAATCGATACCGAGCTTTTCCTTCAGGTAGTCTGCGGCCAATTCCGCATCGCGCAGCTGGCACGGCAGGTTCGTGCAGATCGTCAGCTTGTACTTTCCCGGCGGCCGGGTCTCGAACATCGTGTAGAAGGTGGCGATTTCCTGCACGGCGATCGCCGGCATTCCCAGATAATCGGCGACGAACTGCATCGCCTCGGGCGACACCCATCCCAACTCGTCCTGCGCAAGCGCCAGCGAGGCCATCACGGCCGATCTTTTCTGGTCGGGCGGGTACTTCGCCACCGCGCGATCCATTTCCTTCAAAGCTTCAGCAGAGAGCATTTTCAAACACGACTCTTTCAATTCCTACCGACTGACATCCTGCCATGGCAACAAACTAGGCTCCATGGCAGACCCAGCGCTGGTGAGCGGCGCTCAGCGATCGATCTCGCCAAAAACGATATCCTGCGTGCCGATGATGGTCACCGCATCGGCGATCATGTGACCCCGCGCCATTTCGTCGAGCGCCGCCAGATGCGCGAAACCCGCGGCGCGGATCTTCAAGCGGTACGGCTTGTTGGCGCCATCCGATACGAGATAGATGCCGAACTCGCCTTTCGGGTGCTCGATGGCCGCGTACGTCTCGCCCGGCGGCACGTGAAAGCCTTCGGTGAAAAGCTTGAAATGGTGGATCAGCTCCTCCATGTTGCTTTTCATGTTGATGCGCGCCGGCGGCGCGATCTTGTGATTGTCGATCATCACCGGGCCCGAATTCTTGCGCAGCCAGTCGACGCATTGACGGATGATGCGATTCGACTGCCGCATCTCCTCGATGCGCACGAGATAGCGGTCGTAGCAATCACCATTGACGCCCACCGGAATGTCGAAATCCATCTTGTCGTAGACTTCGTAGGGCTGCTTCTTGCGCAGATCCCACTCGATGCCGGAGCCACGCAGCATCGCGCCGCTCAAGCCCAGCTGCAGCGCGCGCTCCGGCGACACCACGCCGATGCCCACGAGGCGCTGCTTCCAGATCCGGTTGTCGGTCAGCAGGGTCTCGTATTCGTCGACGCAACCCGGGAAACGGTCGGTGAAGTCCGAAATGAAATCGAGCAGCGAGCCGCTGCGGCTGTCGTTCATCCGTTGCAGCGCCTTCGCGTTGCGGATCTTGGACGGTTTGTACTGCGGCATCGAATCGGGCAGTTCGCGATAGACGCCGCCTGGCCGATAGTACGCCGCGTGCATGCGCGCCCCCGAGACCGCCTCGTACATGTCGAGCAGGTCCTCGCGTTCGCGGAACGCATACAGCATCACGCCCATCGCGCCCACGTCCAGCCCGTGCGAACCGATCCACATCAGGTGGTTCAACAGGCGCGTCAGTTCGTCGAACATCACGCGGATGTATTTCGCCCGCTCCGGTATGTCGATGCCCAGCAGCCGTTCGATCGCCAGCACGTAGCCGTGCTCGTTGCACATCATCGACACGTAGTCGAGACGGTCCATGTACGGCACCGACTGCAGGAAGGTCTTCGATTCCGCCAGCTTTTCGGTGGCGCGGTGCAGCAGGCCGATATGCGGGTCGGCCCGCTGGATCACCTCGCCATCGAGTTCCAGCACCAGGCGCAGCACGCCGTGCGCGGCGGGATGCTGCGGCCCGAAATTGAGCGTGTAATTCTTGATTTCCGCCATCAGAAGCCCCAACAAATTGCATCAACGTCGACCCGACGCAGGTCGAGGGCCCCGCGCGCACGCGCGCCTGCGGGCCGCGCCGCGACGGGGTCGGCCGGCATCAGTATTTCAGCCCGCCGTACGATTCTTCCCGGATCACGCGCGGGGTGATCTCGCGCGGCTCGATCGTGATGGGTTGATAGATCACGCGCTTTTCCTCGGGGTCATAACGCATTTCGACATACCCGGACACCGGGAAGTCCTTGCGGAACGGGTGCCCGACGAAACCGTAATCGGTCAGCAGACGGCGCAGGTCCGGATGCCCGTCGAAAATGATGCCGAACAGGTCGAATGCCTCGCGCTCGTACCAGTTCGCCGAATTCCAGACCTCGATCACCGACGGAATCACCGGCATGTCGTCATCCTCGGCGAATACCCGCACCCGCAGGCGCCAGTTGTGCGTGATCGACAACAGCTGCAACACCGCGGCGAAGCGCCGCCCCTCGTAGGCGCCATCGCCGTAGGTCGAATAATCGACGCCGGCGAGATCCATCAACTGCTCGAAACGAAGCGACGAATTGTCGCGCAAAAGCGCAACCACATTCAGGTAGTCTTCCACCTTCACCGTCAATGTGAGCTGGTCGATCGATTCAGCGAGGTGAGAGACCCGTTCGCCCAGCGCCGATTCAATCGCGGCCTTCAGTGTCTCGAGTTTGCTTGCCATAGTGGAAAGTGCAGCCTTATTGCCGGGCGATGGTGGTGGTCCGCTTGATCTTGGCCTGCAATTGAATGATGCCGTAGATCAGCGCTTCCGCGGTCGGGGGACAACCCGGTACATAGACATCCACCGGGACGATGCGGTCGCAACCACGCACCACCGAATACGAATAGTGATAATAGCCGCCGCCGTTCGCGCAGGAACCCATCGACAGGACCCAGCGGGGCTCCGCCATCTGGTCGTACACCTTGCGCAGCGCCGGCGCCATCTTGTTGCACAGCGTGCCGGCGACGATCATCAGATCGGACTGGCGCGGGCTTGGCCGGAACACCACCCCGAAACGATCGAGATCGTAGCGCGCGGCGCCGGCGTGCATCATCTCCACCGCGCAGCAGGCCAGACCGAACGTCATCGGCCATAGCGAGCCGGTCCGCGTCCAGTTGATCAGCTTGTCGGCGGAAGTGGTGACGAATCCTTCCTTCAAGACCCCTTCGATACTCATTTGCTCATACTCCAGGCACTGCCGGACAGGAAACCCGATGCCACCGTTCGTGGCAGATCGGGCCCGGCCTGCCAGGCATCGTCCATCAAGGAATCATTCCCAGTCGAGCGCACCCTTCTTCCACAGAAAGGCGAAACCGATCACGAACTCGAGCAGGAAGACCATCATCGCGAGAAAGCCTGGCCAGCCGATATCCCGGAGGGCGACGCCCCACGGAAACAGAAAGGCCGTTTCAAGGTCGAAAATGATGAAGAGGATGGCGACCAGATAGTAACGCACGTCGAATTTCATGCGCGCGTCTTCGAATGCCTCGAAGCCGCACTCATACGGCGCGTTCTTTTCTGTATCGGGTTTGTGGGGGCTGAGGAGTTTGCCGACGCCTATCAGGCCGCCGCCCAGACCGATGCCCACGATGATGAAGAGCAGGACGGGATAATAGGGCGCGAGGTTCACGGCAATCCTCTTATTGGTTGATGCGCATTGAAAACAGGTGTGTCCTTTCGAGGATACCCTGTTCGGGAGCCACAATGACCGACAATCCGGCAGCCTGGCGATCGTGTCGCCGGCGGCCCGCTTCATCGCGATCCTACGCCTTACGAAACAATGCCAGCCGAAGCGTCTCTGCAACAGGCTGGCATTGTCTTCAATCATGGTGCCGACGATGAGACTCGAACTCATACGACTTGCGTCACTACCCCCTCAAGATAGCGTGTCTACCAATTCCACCACGTCGGCATAAAACTTTTGTACTGCGCATGACCTGTGAAGCCATACGCATCTTACTGCGTAATCGGTTCGGTCGCGCTACCACGACGCTCAACAATGCATTGCGTTTTCAGTGCGATGCCGCCGCACTTTCCACACAGCGCCGGAGCACTGCCGCAGCCAGCGCCTCCTGAAAATTATGCTTCGCTTTCCAGAAAAAGCAACAATTTCCAATTTTTTTCTGCATGCGCGCCGCAAGCAATACTTCTTATGAATCAGTGCTTTAATGAAGCATGTTAAAGCTTTTAAAGCACTTGCCTTCACATCGCGACAAGAATCAAATTATAGCGTGACGAGATCGTTTGATCAACCGAAATCGAATGATTGCTCAGGCTTCGGGTTGCTTCGACCGCCCTTACTTCGGTACGTCCTGCGCGGGCACCGGATTCGTCGGCGTGACAGCCGTCGGCGGAACGCTGCTGCCGCCCATGACGCCGCTCGCGGCCCCGACCGGCGCGGTGGCCGTGCCCATCACACCGACCGAGGTGGTCGTGCGGCCGGTCGAACCCAGGTAGGTCAGACCCAGCGTGCAGATGAAAAACAGCGCTGCGAGCACACCCGTCGTGCGGGACAGGAAATTCGACGAGCCGGACGCGCCGAACAGACTGCCCGACGAGCCGCTGCCGAATGCGGCGCCCATATCCGCGCCCTTTCCGTGCTGCACCAGCACCAGCCCGATGACGCCGAGCGCCGACAGGATCTGGATGACGACAATCAAGGACTTCAACAACACCATTACTTTGTCATTCGAATTATCGAATGCCTCATTGAAACGCAAAATTGTGACGTGAGACGACGCGGGCGACCCTGCCCCGTTCTGCTCCGTGCCCGCTCGATGTCCTTTCGATGCCCGTGGGCGCGTCAGGCGCCACCGGCGGCATGGCAGATGGCGATGAAATCATCGGCCACCAGCGCGGCGCCGCCGATCAGACCGCCATCGATATCCGGCTGACCAAACAGTTCGGCCGCATTCCCCGGCTTGACGCTGCCGCCATACAGCAGCGAAATGCCGGCCAGCGATGCATCCTTTTCCCGCAGACGCGCGCGCAGGAAAGCGTGCACATCCTGCGCCTGCTGCGCCGAAGCGCTCTTGCCGGTGCCGATCGCCCATACCGGCTCGTAAGCGAACACCATCTGACGCAGCGCGGCGACGTCGAATGCCTCGAGCAGCGCCGCGAGCTGGGTGCCGATGACGTCCTCGGTGCGGCCGGCCTCCCGGTCCTCGAGCGTCTCGCCGACGCAGACCACCGGGGTCAGGCCCCATTCGAGCGCGCAACGCGCCTTGTCGACGACATGGCCATCGGTTTCACCGCACAGATTGCGGCGCTCCGAATGACCGGCCAGCGCCAGCGTCGCGCCGAAATCCACCGCCATCGTCGCGGACACCTCGCCGGTGAAAGCCCCCTTGTCGGCCGCGTTGCCCGAGAGGTCCTGCACGCCCCAGGCGACCGGACCGCACTCGAGCGCCGACTGCGCCTGCCCCAGATACGGAAACGGCACGCAGACGCCCACGCGAACCTGGGCGGGGAGATGCTTTCCCGCCGCGACCAGCGCATCCAGCAGCGCTGCGTTGACCGCGCGGTTGCCGTGCATCTTCCAGTTACCGATCACCAGCTTCACGCGCTTTTCGGGCATTTCGGACATTGCGGCGGCACTCACAAGAAAAAAGGGGGGACGGCTGGGCGCAAAACCGCCTATTTTACGTTGGCAGGCCCCAATGGGTCAAACAGGACTTGCCACGGCCCGCGCGCGGCGGCGCCTTGCCAGCCACAACGGCGCCGCGCGGCCACACGCCGCGGCTACCAGCCCAGCACGATCTTGCCGATATGGCTGCTCGACTCCATCAGGGCATGCGCCCGCGCCGCCTCGGCTGCCGGAATCACCTCATGGACGATCGCGCGCATGCGGCCCGCCTCGATCAGCGGCCAGACCTGGCTGCGCAGCTGCGCGGCGATCTGCGCCTTGAAGCCGCTGGAACGCGCGCGCAGCGTCGAACCGGTGATGGTCAAACGGCGGCGCAGCACGGCATTCAGGTCGATCTCGGCCTTCGCGCCGCCCAGCAACGCGATCACCGCGATACGCCCGCCCTCGGCCAGCGCCTGCAGCTCGCGCGGCAGATAGTCGCCGGCGACCATGTCGAGCACCACGTCGACGCCGCGCCCGTCGGTGAGCGCATGCACCGCCGCGACGAAATCGTCCTTCTTGTAATTGATCGCCTTTGCCGCGCCGAGCCGTTCGCAGGCCGCGCATTTCTCGTCGCTTCCGGCGGTCGCGAACACCCGGTAGCCGAGCGCGCTGGCGAGCTGGATCGCGGCGACGCCGATGCCGCTCGAGCCGCCCTGCACCAGCAGCGTCTCGGCCGAACCGCCTTCGCCGCGACCGAGCCGGGCGCGGTCGAAGACATTGCTCCAGACCGTGAACACCGTCTCGGGCAGCGACGCCGCCTCGACATCGGACAGGCCCTTGGGCACCGGCAGACACACGCCGACCGGCGCAACCACATATTCCGCGTACCCGCCGCCGGTGAGCAACGCGCACACGCGGTCGCCCATCTTCAGGCCGCTCGCGTGCGCGACGTCGCCACCGACGATGGTACCGGCGACTTCCAGCCCGGGCAGGTCGGATGCGCCGGGCGGCGGCGGGTAATGCCCCTGGCGCTGGAACACGTCGGGGCGGTTGACGCCCGACGCCGACACCTTGATCAGGACTTCGCCCGTCTTCGGCTCGGGCATCGGCCGCTCGGTCAGGCGCAGCCCCTCGGGACCGCCGAACGCGCTGATTTCAATGGCTTTCATGATTTCATCTCGCAAAAAGAACATCGCCGGCGTCCCGTCATGGCGACACCGGCGATCGGTTACTTCATTCTGCCTTATTCAGCGGCAGGCGGCGCGTCCTCGGCCAGCAGCGCCTTCGCCGACAGGCGGATGCGACCCTTTTCGTCCGTCTGGATGACCTTCACGCGCACGACCTGACCTTCCTTCAGGTAGTCGTTGATGTCCTTGATCCGCTCGTTGACGATCTCGGAGATGTGCAGCAGGCCATCCTTGCCCGGCAGGATGTTGACGATGCCGCCGAAGTCCAGCAACTTCAGCACCGTACCGGTGTAGACCTGCCCGACCTCGACCTCGACGGTGATGTTGGCGATGCGGCGCTTCGCTTCCTCCATCCCCTCGGTGCTGGTGCTGGCGATCGTCACCACGCCTTCCTCGCTGATGTCGATCGTCGTACCGGTTTCCTCGGTCAGCGCGCGGATCACCGAACCGCCCTTGCCGATCACGTCGCGAATCTTTTCCGGATTGATCTTCATGGTGATCATGCGCGGCGCGAATTCCGACAACTCGGTCCGTGCGCCGGACACCGACGCCGCCATCTTGCCGAGAATGTGCATGCGGCCCTCGCGCGCCTGCGCGAGCGCGACCTGCATGATCTCCTTGGTGATGCCCTGGATCTTGATGTCCATCTGCAGCGCGGTGATGCCGGTCTCGGTGCCCGCCACCTTGAAGTCCATGTCGCCGAGGTGATCCTCGTCGCCGAGGATGTCGGTCAGCACGGCAAAGCGCTTGCCGCCCTCGCCTTCCTCCAGGATCAGACCCATCGCGATGCCGGCGACATGCGCCTTCATCGGCACGCCGGCATGCATCAGCGCGAGGCAACCGCCGCACACCGAGGCCATCGACGACGAACCGTTCGATTCGGTGATTTCGGAAACGACGCGAATCGTATAGCCGAATTCCTCCTCGCTCGGCAGGCAGGCGGCCAGCGCCCGCTTGGCCAGACGGCCGTGACCGATTTCGCGGCGCTTCGGCGTGCCGACGCGACCGGTTTCGCCGGTCGCGAACGGGGGCATGTTGTAGTGCAGCATGAAGCGTTCGCGATGCTCGCCCTCAAGCGCGTCGATGACCTGCTCGTCGCGCTTGGTGCCCAGCGTCGCGACGACCAGCGCCTGCGTTTCACCGCGGGTGAAGAGCGCCGAGCCGTGCGTGCGCGGCAGGATGCCCGTGCTGATCTCGATCGGACGCACCGTGCGGGTGTCGCGGCCGTCGATGCGCGGCTCGCCGGCCAGGATCTGGCTGCGGACGATCTTCGATTCGAGATCGAACACGATGTTGCCCAGCGTGGTGGCATCGGGTGCCGCCATGTCCGCCGTGGCGCCCGGTTCCGTCGTGGCGGCTTCCAGCGCCCGCTTCACGCCGGCGGTCGCCTCGCGCAGCTTCGTCGTGCGGGCCTGCTTGTCGCGAATCTGGTACGCGGCGCGCAGTTCCGGCTCGGCGAGCGCCGCGACGCGCGCGAACAACGCCTCGTCCTTCGGCGCCGGCTGCCAGTCCCACTCGGGCTTGCCGCCGTCCTTGACCAGGTCGTGGATCGCGTCGATCGCGACCTGCATCTGCTCGTGGCCGAACACGACCGCGCCCAGCATCACGTCCTCGGGCAACTGGTCCGCCTCGGACTCGACCATCAGCACGGCGGTCTCGGTACCGGCGACGATCAGGTCCATCTTCGAACCCTTCATCTGCGAACGGTTCGGGTTCAGCAGGTACTGGCCGTCGACATAGGCTACGCGGGCGGCGCCCACCGGACCGTCGAACGGCAGACCCGACACGGCCAGCGCGGCCGAGGCGCCGATCAGCGCGGGGATGTCCGCCGGCACGTCCGGGTTGATCGACAGCACGTGGATGACGACCTGGACTTCGTTGTAGAAGCCTTCCGGAAACAGCGGGCGCAGCGGCCGGTCGATCAGGCGCGAGGTCAGCGTCTCGCCCTCCGACGGGCGGCCTTCGCGGCGGAAGAAACCGCCCGGGATACGACCCGCGGCGTAGGTCTTCTCGATGTAATCGACGGTCAGCGGGAAGAAATCCTGGCCCGGCTTCGCGGTTTTCGCGCCCACGACGGTGGCGAGCACGACGGTCTCGTCGACATCGACGAGGACGGCACCGCTCGCCTGACGGGCGATCTCGCCCGTTTCCAGGCGTACCGTGTGTTGTCCCCACTGGAAGGATTTGACGATCTTATTGAACATGTACGCTCCTTTGGTACGACGGCGCCCGGGGGCGCGGCAGGACGGGTCGGCCAGCGGCGCGCCATGCCATTCCAGCGATGCATCGGCGGGCGGACCCGCGATCCGGCGGGGCCGCACGGCGGCCGATATGCCGCTGGAATGACACAAGACACCGGTCGACTCGTCTTATCGGGTGATACGGTAGACGTGAGGCCAGCTCGGGGACGTCGCGGCGCGACGTCGCGCCCGAAAAGCAAAATGCCTGCATCAGCGATGCTGACACAGGCATTTTCGGAACCGGCTAGCGTTCGTCCACGGGATGGGCGCTTGCCGGCGCGCGCCAGTTACTTGCGCAGGCCCAGTTCTTCGATCAGCTTGCGGTAACGATCGGCGTTCTTGCCCTTCAGGTAGTCGAGCAGCTTGCGGCGGCGGCTCACCATGCGCAGCAGACCGCGACGGCTGTGATGGTCCTTCTTGTGTTCCTTGAAGTGACCGGTCAATTCGTTGATGCGGGTGGTCAGCAGCGCGACCTGGACTTCGGGCGAGCCCGTGTCATTCGGCGTTTGCGCAAACTTCGCGACGATCTCGGACTTGTTGATATCAGCTACGGACATGATTTTCCTTGAATTCACTGTGGACATGCGGTCACGGAAGAAAGGGCCGTGCCGTGAAGTCGTCCTCCGCCCAATGGTCGGCCGAAGGTCGAATCGCGGATTCTAGCATAAGATGCATGTCACGGACACCATCGCGTGTCGTCATGGAGTTTTCCGGATGATCGTTCCCGTGATCGCCGCCCGCGGCGCCTGCCGTGGCGCGGCCCGGCTGGGCAGCCGCGTCGCCGCCCTGCTGCTGGTCGGTGCGCTGGGCGCCTGCGCCGCGCCGTGGCAACGCTTCACGGCCGGCGAGGACGCCTCACGCGTCACCGCCGCGCTGGGCAGCCCGAAGGAAAGTTATCCGCTGCCCGATGGCGGTCACCGCTGGTTGTGGCCGACCCGTCCTTTCGGCGAGACGACCACCGCGGCGGACGTGGACGCGGCGGGCAGGCTGGTGTCGATCCGCCAGGTGCTGACGAACGAATCGTTCGCGCAGGTGGTCGTCGGCCAGTGGACGCGCGAGGACGTGCAGCGGCATTTCGGCCTGCCGGAAGAAACGGCCTATTACCCGTTGATGAGACGGGCGGTATGGAGCTACCGCTATATGGACGCCGACGTCTGGTACATGCTGTACCACTTCTATTTCGACGACGCCGGCATCGTGCGCTCCACGCAGAAGACGCCCGACCCCCTGCACGATCCGGACCGCCATTTCGGGAATTTCTGAGGCGTATCCGTGCCGGGCGGGCAGGCTGTCCGCCCGGCCTGTCTAACCCGCGGACACCGCGCCGCGCCGCCCGCGCAAAGCCCGGTACACCCAGAAGACATAGCCGGACAGACCGTACAGCACGAACAGGCCGAACAGCATGATGGGCGGATCGGACGAGATGGCGATGAAGCCCACGACCAGCAGCACGATCACGCCGAACGGCACCCGGTGGCGCACGTCAAGCGCCTTGCCGCTGTAGAACGGCGCGTTCGACACCATCGTCAGCCCCGCGTAGATCGTCAGCCCGAACGCCACCCACGGCAGCCAGAAGAGGCTGACCGGCAGGCGGTTGTCGATCGCGAGCCACACGAAGCCGGCGATCAGCGCCGCTGCGGCGGGGCTCGGAATCCCCTGGAAGAAGCGCTTGTCGACCACGCCGATATTGGTGTTGAACCGCGCGAGGCGCAGCGCGGCACCCGCGCAGTAGACGAAGGCCGCCAGCCAGCCCCAGCGCCCCAGGTCGCGCAGCGCCCACTCGTAGACCACCAGCGACGGCGCCAGGCCGAACGACACCATGTCCGAAAGACTGTCGTACTGCTCGCCGAACGCGCTCTGGGTATTGGTCATGCGCGCGACCCGGCCGTCCATGCCGTCGAGCACCATGGCGACGAAGATCGCGATCGCGGCGCTCTCGAAGCGCAGGTTCATCGCCTGGACGATCGCAAAGAAACCGCAAAACAGCGCGGCGGTGGTGAAGGCGTTCGGCAGCAGGTAGATGCCGCGCTTGCGCAGCAGTTGCTGCCGTTCGGCCCGCCGGCGTGCCCGCGGCGTATCGGCATCGCGCGGATCGACGCGCTTGGGCCGCCGCCGGAACCGAAGGGGCACCGAGGAAGAGGACGGATTCTGGAGGCGATTACGCCGCGGCTTCAGGGCCAAATGCCTTCTCCTGTACGAATGAAAGGGACCTCGGGGAGCGCCGTCGTCGACGCCCCCGGACCTGGGCGAGCGGCACCGTCTCAGGCAAGATCGGCGAGGATCGTCGACGATGCATGAACTTTCTCGCCGATCGCCACGCGCGGGCGGCTGCCGATCGGCAAATAGACGTCCATGCGGGAACCGAAGCGGATGAAGCCGTAGCGCTGACCACGCGCGAGCGTCTGGCCCGTCCTCGCATAGCAGAGAATGCGCCGGGCGACCAGCCCCGCCACCTGCACGCAGCTGACGACCTGCCCGCCGGGCAGGTCGAACACCAGCGCGTTGCGCTCGTTGCGCAGCGAGGCCTTTTCCAGTTCGGCATTCAGGAAGGCGCCGGGGAAATATTCGATCTTGCGCACCGTGCCATCCACCGGCGAGCGTTGCGAATGGGCATTGAAGACGCCCATGAAAACGCTGATCTTCAGCGCCTCGCGATCGGCGTACTGATCGTGCACGGTCTCGACCGCGACGATGCGGCCATCGGCCGGGCTCAACACCGCGTTGGACTGCGCCGGAACCGCACGCGGCGGATCCCGAAAGAACTGCACCGTGAAGATCAGCAGCAGCCAGAACGGCCAGGCCCAGCCAAAACCGTTCAGCGACTGGATCAGCACGGCCAGCACGGCGGCGATGCCGATGAACGGCCAGCCCTCGCGCGCGATGATCGGGTGAGGATAATTCATGAATTCGGTCGAACGGTTGACAATGGGATGCCCGTCGGCGAAAAAGCCGCGCCGGGCACGATGACCCGGCGCGGCTTTTTCCGTGACATGCCCGAAGGCACGCCGGCGCGCTATTTTCCCACCTTATCGCGCGTTTGTGCCGACGCGCCGCGTCGATTTCAGTTTTTCGACTGGTCGACGAGCTTGTTTTTCGCGATCCACGGCATCATCGCGCGCAGCTTCTCGCCGACCTGTTCGATCGGATGGTCCGACGTCAGGCGGCGGCGCGACTGCAGCGTGGGCTGGCCGGCGCGGTCCTCGAGAATGAACTGCTTCGCGTATTCGCCGGTCTGGATGTCCTTCAGCACCGCGCGCATCGCGTCCTTGGTCGCCGAGGTGACGATCCGCGGCCCCGTCACGTATTCGCCGAACTCGGCGTTGTTCGAGATCGAGTAGTTCATGTTGGCGATGCCGCCCTCATAGATCAGGTCGACGATCAGCTTGAGCTCGTGCAGGCACTCGAAATACGCCATTTCGGGCGCGTAGCCGGCCTCCACCAGCGTCTCGAAACCCGCCTTGATCAGGTCGACGGTGCCGCCGCACAGCACGGCCTGCTCGCCGAACAGGTCGGTCTCGGTCTCTTCGCGGAAATTCGTCTCGATGATGCCGGCGCGTCCGCCGCCGTTCGCCGCCGCGTACGACAACGCGATGTCGCGCGCCGCGCCGGACTTGTCCTGCGCCACGGCGATCAGATGGGGCACGCCGCCGCCCTGCGCGTACGTCGAGCGCACGGTGTGACCCGGCGCCTTCGGGGCGATCATGATGACGTCGAGATCCTTGCGCGGCACGACCTGCCCGTAGTGCACGTTGAAGCCATGCGCGAACGCGAGGGCGGCGCCGTCGGCGATGTTCGGCTCGATGTCGTTCCTGTACACCGCGGCGATCTGCTCGTCGGGCAGCAGCATCATGACGACGTCGGCGCCCTTGACCGCTTCGGCGACTTCCTTCACCGGCAGGCCCGCAGCCTCGGCCTTGCTCCACGACGCCCCGTTGCGGCGCAGGCCGACGGTGACGTTGACGCCGCTTTCCTTCAGGTTCAGCGCGTGCGCGTGGCCTTGCGAGCCGTAGCCGACGATGGTGATCTTCTTGCCCTTGATCAACGAGAGATCGGCGTCTTTGTCGTAGAAAACCTTCATTTGGTTCTTCCTTTCGAATGATGTGATGGCGTGCAATGACCGGCCTGGCCGGTGGAAACCTTCAGAAACTAGACCTTCAGGATCCGTTCGCCCCGGCCGATGCCCGAGCGAAGGCGTCGAGCTTCGCGCTGTCGCCGGTCAACTCGATGGTGTAGGTCTTTTCGGTGACGTCGATGACCCGGCCGCGGAAGATGTCCGCCATGCGGGTCATTTCGTCGCGCTCCTTGCCGACCGCCCTCACCTTGATCAGCATCAACTCGCGCTCCACATGGCCGGCCTCGGTCAGGTCGACCACCTTGACCACCTCGATCAGGCGGTTCAGGTGCTTCGTGATCTGTTCGATCACATCGTCGGAGCCAATGCTGGTGATGGTCATGCGCGACAGGGACTGATCCTCCGTCGGCGCGACCGTCAGGGATTCGATGTTGTATCCCCGCGCCGAAAACAGGCCGACCACGCGCGACAGCGCGCCTGGCTCGTTCTCAAGCAATATCGAAATAATGTGTTTCATAGTGAACTGTCGTCTTCCTGTCCGTCCTCGCCGTCAGCGGCGGCGACGGCGGGGTGAGCGGTAAGCGGTGCTTCGAACATCGCCCGGCGCGCGCCCCCGGGACGCGCGGCCGGGGACTAGGCCAGATCCTCGGATCCGAGCAGCATTTCCGTGATGCCCTTGCCCGCCTGCACCATCGGCCAGACGTTCTCGGTCGGATCGGTCTGGAAATCGAGGAAGACCGTGCGGTCCTTCAGGCGCAGCGCCTCGACCAGCGCGGGTTCGACGTCCGCGGTGCGCTCGATGCGCATGCCCACGTGCCCGAAAGCCTCCGCCAGCTTCACGAAGTCCGGCAGCGCGTCCATGTAGGAATGGGAGTAGCGCTTCTTGTACTCGATCTGCTGCCACTGCCGCACCATGCCCAGATAGCGGTTGTTCAGCGAGACGATCTTGATCGGCGTGTTGTGCTGCTTGCAGGTGGACAGCTCCTGGATGCACATCTGGATCGAGCCTTCGCCGGTGATGCAGACGACGTCGTCGTCCGGATGCGCCATCTTCACGCCCATCGCCGCCGGCAGACCGAAACCCATCGTGCCCAGGCCACCGGAATTGATCCAGCGGCGCGGCTTCTCGAACGGGTAATACTGCGCGGCCCACATCTGGTGCTGGCCCACGTCCGAGCAGACGAACGCCTCGCCCTTCGTCAACCGATGCAGCGTCTCGACGACATACTGCGGCTTGATGATTTCGCTGTCGCGGTCGTACTTCAGGCAATCGATCGCGCGCCAGGCCTCGATCTGCCGCCACCAGTCGGCCAGCGCCGCGGTGTCCGGCCCCTCGCTGGCGGTCTGCAGGTGCTCGAGCATGTCCTTGAGCACCTCGCGCACGTCGCCGACGATGGGAATATCCACCTTGACGCGCTTGGAGATCGACGAGGGATCGACGTCGATATGGATGATCTTGCGCGCGGCCGAGGCGAAATGTTCGACGTTGCCGATCACGCGGTCGTCGAAACGTGCGCCGACGGCGATCAGCACGTCGCAGTGCTGCATCGCCATATTGGCTTCGTACGTGCCGTGCATGCCGAGCATGCCGAGGAACTGCTTGCTGCTCGCGCGGTAGCCGCCCAGCCCCATCAGCGTGTTGGTGACCGGAAAGCCGAGCAGATCGGCGAACTGGTTCAACTCGCGTGCCGCGTCGGCCAGGATCACGCCGCCGCCGGTATAGATATAGGGGCGCTTGGCCGACATCAGCAACGCCAGCGCCTTGCGGATCTGACCGGAATGGCCCTTGAGCACCGGATTGTACGAGCGCAGCGCGACGTTCTTGGTCAGCACGTACTCGCACGCCTCGCGCGACACGTCCTTCGGAATGTCGACCAGCACCGGGCCCGGCCGGCCGGTACGCGCGATGTAGAACGCGCGGCGCACGGTGGCCGCGAGATCGCGCACGTCCTTGACGAGGAAATTGTGCTTGACGCACGGGCGCGTGATGCCCACCGTGTCGCATTCCTGGAAGGCGTCCTGACCGATCGAGCCCGTGGGCACCTGGCCGCACAGCACGACCAGGGGGATCGAGTCCATGTAGGCCGTGGCGATGCCGGTCACGGCGTTGGTGACGCCCGGGCCGGAGGTCACGAGGCAGACGCCGACATTGCCGGTCGAACGCGCGTACGCGTCCGCCGCGTGCACGGCGGCCTGTTCGTGGCGCACCAGAATGTGGTGAATCTTGTCCTGCTTGTACAGTTCGTCGTAGATGTAGAGCACCGAGCCGCCGGGATAGCCCCACAGGTACTCGACGTTCTCTTCCTGCAGCGCGCGCATCAACACGGTCGCGCCGATCGACTGGTCGGGAACTTCGGGCGTGGTCGACGAGACGTGCACGGACGGCGGCACGGGCGTCGTGGAGGAAGCGGGAACGGAATCGGGGCGAGTGGTGCGCGACGCGGGAGCGTTGGCATCGTGCGGTGGCAGTTCCGCGCGTGGCATGTTCATGATCGGCCTTTGCAATTTTCGGCAAAAAATTGATCGGTTGCTCTCTCCTCGCACTTATGGCGCGGGTTCGAGCGATGCGTCCAACGAAAGGGTGACCGGGTAGGTACAGCCCTCGATGAGACAGAGCTTCGGTAAGAGCGTGAAAGCAAACAACAGCAACAACAGCAACAACAGCAACAACAGCAACAACAGCAAGCGGACAACAGCGACGTTCGCCGCGCGTGTGAACGATGTGACGTTTTCAAGCGACAACGGCGAGTCCGCTAAGATAGCGGGCGCCCCCTGTGGGGTCAACCATTTTTTTCGGCGTCGAAATAGGGTATAAGCGCCCACAGCGTCATCCATGCCCCCGTGTGTGCGCCGCCGTTGACCCGCGATTCGCCCGCCGCGGCCGTGCAACACCCGGCACGGCGCCGACATTTTTGGTAACATCCACCGTTTTTGCCGCCCGGCAAGCCACAAGCAGGCCCGCCTGCGCACGTCGAACGACGGATGGCAACAGACAAGGAACTCGCCGATTTCCTGGCCAGCACCGAGCGCCGCGCGCTGAAGCAGACGATCTTCGCGGTGCGCGACGAAGACGCCGCGCTGGACATCGTCCAGGACGCGATGATCAAGCTCGCCGAACACTATGGCGACAAGCCCGCCGCCGAACTGCCCTTCCTGTTTCAGCGTATTCTGCAGACGACGGTACTCGACCATTTCCGGCGCAAGAAGGTACGGGACGCGCGCATCAGCCTGTTCTCGAGTTTTCAGTCCGACGACGACGGCGATCCGATGGAACGCATCGATGCCCAGTCGACGAGCTTTACCGCGAGCAGCGAGGACACCGTGAGCCGCGAGCAGATCGTCGGCATGATCGAGGCTGAAATTCAAAATCTCCCGACGCGTCAACGGGAAGCGTTCCTGATGCGTTATTGGGAGGATATGGACGTCGCCGAGACCGCAGCCGCGATGGGCTGCTCGGAGGGCAGCGTCAAGACGCATTGCTCCCGCGCCGTGCGCGCCCTGTCCGATGCATTAACCGCCAAGGGAATCACGTTATGAGTTCCGCTCCTGACTTCAACGAGGTCATCCTCGCCAGAAAGATTCGCCGGGTGCTCGACGAGGGCGCTGCACAGGTATCGGACACCGCCGCGGCCCGCCTGGCCACGGCCCGGCAACTGGCGATGGCGCGCAAGAAAGCCGCCGTGCCGGTGGCTGTCCGTCAACCGGTCCTGGTGCCCGCGCTGGCCGGTACCGGCGCCTCGCGCCCGGCAGGCCCTGCCCGCCCCGCCCGCCTGCGCGTCTGGTTGCCGCTCGCGGCGCTGGTCGCGGTGCTGTTCGGCGTCGTGCACTGGGAAGATCAGCAGCGGGTGGCGGAACTGGCAAGTCTCGATGCGGAAGTGCTGAGCGACGCGCTGCCGCTGGACGCCTATCTCGATCACGGTTTCAACGAATATCTGGCACGCAGCCGTTGAACTCGCGCATCGACAGCCGTCCCGGGCATACCAGCGGCGGCACGACACGCATTCCGGCGCTGCTGCTGACCGCCGTCGTGGCCGCCGCGGTCTGCGCGCTGGCCACCTGGCCGCGCTGGCATCCGGTTGGCGTCACGTCCGCCGCCGCCCAACTCCCGGCGTTGAACGTGCCCGAGGGCGTGACATCGGGCGCGTCGGGCGCGGCGGGTCCGTCGAGTGCGTCGGGCACGCCGCCTGTGCCGCGGGGCACGGTCCGGAAGGCGGGGTCGGTGCCGTCCGTCGCGCCGCCCGCTCCGCCTTCCGCCGCGTCGGCCACGTCGCCTCCCGTCCCGTCGCCTGCCACGCCACCCGCGGCCCCCGTGGCGCGCGCCCGATTCGTCCCGGAGGTACCGGACAGCGGGGTAAGCTGGCGTCGTCTCGACGAAATGCAGCGCATCGCGCTCGCCCCTTTCGCCTCCGAATGGGACGGGTTCTCGTTTCCACAGCAGCGCAAGTGGCTGGCGATCGCCTCGGTGTACACCCGGATGTCGCCCGAAGCCCAGCAGCGTCTGCACGCACGCATGCTGCGCTGGACGCAGATGACGCCCGATGAGCGCCGGATCGCACGCGAAAATTACGAAATGTCGCGCGTGCTCCCGCCCAACGCCCGTCAGCAGGCCTGGCACGCCTATCTCGCGCTGCCCGACGCGCAGAAGGAGAACCTCGCCGCCGCCGAACGCAGTCACCGACGGCCGCTGGTGGTAAGCGCGCCGCCGGGCGGCAATCCGGTGCCCCACTCGCGGCATGCGCCACCGCGCGCGGCGGCGCACGCCGCCAGCGACACGTCCGCCCCGCGCCCCACCCCCGGCCCCGGCGCAGCCGCGCCGGCGAACGTCGCGCCCGCGGCAGCCATGGCGACTCCCGTGCCGACGCCACCGCCGGCCAGTGCCAGCCATCGGCATAGTGGCGCTGGCGCCCTTCCGGCGGTCAACCAGGGCGACGGGGATCTGTCCCGGCCCTGATCCCGTCCACCGGGGCCCCCACGCACGGCCGCCGCACGCCATGCGTGGACTTATGGCAAATTACCCAGTTATCGCGCGTGGCGCGAGTCAACGGAGAAACGCGATGAGTCAAACAAGCAGCCGCCGCCTCGAGGTCGACGTTGCCGTCATCGGCGCCGGTTCGGCCGGGATGTCGGCCTACCGCGCCGCCGTCAAGCAAGGCGCGCGGACGGTGCTCATCGAATCCGGCGAATACGGCACGACCTGCGCGCGTCATGCGTGCATGCCCTCCAAGCTCCTGATCGCCGCGGCGAATGCGCTGCACGACACGACGCTGCTCGACGGTTTCGGCATCGCGCTCGACGCGCCGCCGCGCGTGGACGAGACGCGCGTGCTCGAACGCGTGCGCCGTGAGCGCGACCGTTTCGCGGGTCTGGTGGTGGACGAGGTGGCAACATTCCCGGCCGCGGACAAGCTCCGCGGCCTCGCCCGTTTCTTGTCGGACACCGTGCTGCAGGTGGGGGACGACACCGAAGTGCATGCCCGCGCCAGCGTCATCGCCACCGGCGGCGCCGCCGTGATCCCGGAGGAATATCGGGTGCTCGGGCCCACGCTCGTCACCAGCGACGATGTTTTCGAATGGCGCACGCTGCCCCGCCGCCTCGCGGTGGTGGGCACCGGCGTCATCGCAATCGAACTCGGACAGGCGCTGTCGCGGCTCGGCGTCGACGTGACGATGTTCGGCAAGGGCGGCGGCATCGCCTCGATCAGCGACCCCAAGGTCGCCGACTATGCGCTGCGACGCTTTACCCGCGAATTCCCGATTCATCAACATGCCGAGGTACACGCCGCGTTGCGCGCCGACGGCCGCGCCGAACTGCGTTTCGCCGACGCCCAGGGCGTGGCGCGCTGCGAAACGTACGACTTCGTGCTGATGGCCACCGGACGCGCGCCGAACCTGAAGAAACTGTCGCTCGAGAACACCTCGGTGCGGTGCGATGCGCATGGCGTGCCGCTGTTCGACCCGGACACGCTGCAGTGCCTGAGCGAGCGCACCGGCCGTGATGCCGCCGCGCATCCCGGCGCAGGCGCACCGATCTTCATCGCCGGCGACGCGAACCATCAACGCCCCTGGCTCAACGACGCATCGAACGAGGGTCGTATCGCGGGCGAAGGCGCCGTACGCTGGCCCGCCGCCGTGCCGCAGTCCCGCCCGGTCGTACTGTCGCTCGTGTTCTGCGACCCCGGCGTGCTGATGGCGGGCCAGCCGCTGTCGGCGCTCGATCCGGACGCCATCGTCATCGGCGAGGTGAGCTTCGAGAATCAGGGACGCAGCCGGGTAACGCAGCGCAATCACGGGCTGCTGCGCGTCTACGCCGACCTGCGCACCGGCCATCTGCTGGGCGCCGAAGGCATCGCACCGGCCGGCGAGCACCTCGGGCATCTGATCGCGTGGTGCGTACAGCAGCGCATGACGCTCGACCAGATCCTGACCATGCCGTTCTACCATCCGGTCTTCGAGGAAGGATTGCGTACGGCCCTGCGCGATGCGGCGAAGGCGCGGTTCCGCGCGCATCCGTGCGCGGACCCGTCGCTGAGCGACGCCGTCGGTGCCTGAGCCAGGCCCGGCCCGAGGGCGGCCCGGCCTGGATGCGGCGCGCTCCCATTGCAATGAAAAGCGGCACCCGTGCGCGCGTATAATCGGCCGATACCTCACCGTTGCACGCGCAGCAAACCCGCGGCGATCCGCAGGAGACCATGGAAGCCAAACCGCGACGCCGTACACGCGAACGGATACTCGAGTTGTCCCTCCGACTCTTCAATGAACTCGGCGAGCCCAACGTCACGACGACGACGATCGCCGAGGAGATGGAGATCAGCCCGGGAAACCTGTATTACCATTTTCGCAACAAAGACGACATCATCAACAGCATCTTCGCGCAGTTCGAAAGCGAGATCGAAAAGCGTCTGCAATTCGCCGAACGCCGGCCGACCATCGATGAGGTCTGGCATTACCTGAAGTACATGGCAGATTTTCTCTGGACCTACCGTTTCTTCTATCGCGATCTGAACGATCTGCTGGCGCGCAACCGGACGCTGGAACTGCACTTCAAGCAGATCGTCGGGCACAAGGTGCGCTTCGCGCGCGATCTGTGCGAGCAACTCGTCGCCGACGACGAAATGCTGGCGACACCGGCGCAGATCGGCGTCATCTCGACGAATATCGGCGTGATCGCGACGTACTGGCTGTCCTACCAATTCGTGATGAATCCGCGACAGTACAACGAACAGGAAGCGATCCGCACCGAACTGCACCAGGCCAGCCTGCAGATCCTGTCGATCATGGCCCCCTATCTGAGGGGCCGCTCGCGGCAAATGTTCGACGACATCGCCAGCGGCACGCTGCCGCCGCCCGTCCCGGACGTCGCCGGCACGCCCGCCCCCGCGCGCGCGTCGCTCCCTCCGGCCGGCGCCGCCCCCCTTCCCCTCGCTTCAGAAAAATCACCATGATTCAAGCCGTCTGTGTTTATTGTGGCTCGGCCTTCGGTACCCGGGACACTTATCGCGAAGCCGCGACCGCCCTCGGCCAGGCGCTGGCCGCCGCGGGCATCACGCTGGTCTACGGCGGGGGACGGGTCGGCCTGATGGGCCGCATCGCCGACGCCGTGCTGGCCGCAGGCGGACGCGCCATCGGCGTCATCCCGCAGTTGCTGGTCGACCGGGAAGTCGCGCACACCGGATTGAGCGAACTGCACGTGGTGGCCGACATGCACGAGCGCAAGCGCATGATGGCGGACCTGTGCGATGGCTTCATCGCAATGCCCGGCGGCGCCGGCACCCTGGAGGAACTTTTCGAGGTCTATACCTGGGCGCAGCTGGGCTATCACAACAAGCCGATCGGCCTGCTGAACGTGGCGGGGTTCTACGATCCGCTGCTGGCGATGCTGCGTCACACCGCGCAGGAAGGCTTTTTGCGGGAAAGCTTCGTCGACCTGCTCGTCGTCGAAAACCAGGTACCGGCATTGCTGGCGGCGCTACGCGAGCGCAAGCCGGTGACGATCGACAAGTGGGCGCGCCACCACGACGCCGTCTGATGCCGGCACCGTCCTCCCCCATGAACGAATCCACCGTCGATTCCGTGCCCGGCGCCGCGGCGGCGCCGTCCGCGCCCCTGCGCGTGTTGTTCCATATCGTCGACTTCGGCCGCGGCGGCACCGAGACCGCGCTGATCGGCTGGCTGCGCGCGCTGCCGCCCCGGCAGTTCACCCTGGGCTTGTCGATCGCCTATCCGACGCCCGAGTTCGAGGACATCTATCGGCAGCAACTCCCGGCGGGCATCGAAGTGCATGTCCTGCACGCCCATCCGCTGCTCAACGGGCTGCACACGCGCCGCCGCGAGGGCAGACTGGGCAAGCTCGGGCGCCTGGCGCGTACCGTCTTCGCCTCGACGGTCAACAAGCAATGGGCCCGGCGACGCATTGCGTCGATCGCCGCCGATTACGATGTGATCGTCGATTTCGATCTGTCGCTGCGGCATCTGGCGGGCCGCTTCGAGCGGCCGTGGATCGGCATCAGCCACTTCAGCTTCGCCGCGCGCCTCGTCGGCCGGCCGGCCAAGATCGCCCGGCTGGCGCGGCAATACGCCCGCTACGACGGTATCGCGGTACTGAACCGCGCCATGGCCGAGGAGGCGCGCGAGCTGTTCGGCGACGCGATCCGGCAGGTGCTGATGCTGCCCAACGCCATCGACATCGAAGAGATCCGGCGCCGTGCCGCCCTCCCCGGGCCGGTCTTCGACAAACCGTACATCGTCTCGGTCGCGCGGCTGGACGAGGCGCAGAAGGATCACGCGACCCTGTTCCACGCCTACGCGCGGCTGCTGCGAGAGGGGCGCGCCGATGTGGATCTGGTGGTCGTGGGCGACGGGCCCGACCGCGCGCAGGTCGAGGCCGCGGCGCAGGCGAGCGGCCAGGGCGCGCGCATCCATTTCACCGGCTATCTATCGAATCCCCATCCGGTCGTCGCCGGGTCGGAGCTGCTGGTGTTGAGCACGCGTTACGAAGGCCTCGGCATGGTGCTTGTCGAGGCGCTCGCGCTCGGGCGGCCGGTGGTGTGCAGCGACTGCCCGACCGGCCCGCGCGAGGTACTGGACGATGGCCGCGCCGGCATCCTGGTGCCCTGCGGCGATGCGGCGGCGCTCGCCGACGCGCTCGCCGACGTGCTGACGGACCCCGCACGCCGCGCTACCCTGCTCGCTGCGGCGCCGGGCCGCGCGGACTTCTACGGCGGCCCCGCCAGCACCGAGCGCCTGCAAGCCTACTGCAGCGCGTTGCTGGCCACTTACCCTGGCCACCCCGGCCAGCGTGCGCTCACGTCTCGCGCAACGACTGCAACGCCGGCCGCCTGAGCACGTTGCGCAAGCTCCACCAGCCGCCGACGATCGAGCAGACCAGCCCGGCGGCCACGCCCACCAACCCCATCCACGGATTGGGCGTCAGCGGGAAATCGAACACGCGCTGCGCGAGCAACCAAGCGATGGACTGGGCGCCCAGGGCCGCCATGGCCCCGGAGAGCGCGCCGACGATGGTAAACTCGGCGAGCTGCGCCGCGCGTACCTGGCCGTGCGAGGCGCCCAGTGCGCGCAGCAGCGCGGATTCGCGCGAGCGTTCGTCGCGCGATCCGGCCAGGGCTGCGTAAAGCACCACCAGCCCCGCGGCCAGCGTGAACAAGAACAGAAACTGCACCGCGTCGATCACCTGATCGAGAACCCGCTGCAACTGCGCGAGGATGGCGCCGGTGTCGATCACGGTCAGATTCGGGTACTGCCGCACCAGGGTATCGATCGCCGGCTGTTGCCTCACATCCGCATGGAAGCTGGTGATGTAGGTCGACGGGAAACCGGCCAGCGCGGCGGGCGGCATCAGCACGAAGAAATTGACCCGGAAACTGCCCCAGTCCAGCTTGCGCACGCTGGTAACCGGCGCCTCGACCGCCTGCCCGGCGACCTCGAAGCGCAGCCGGTCGCCCACCTTGATGCCGAGATCGCGGGCCAGCCCCGCCTCGATCGAAATCTGCGGCGCGGGGTCGGCGCCGTACCAGTGGCCCGCGGTGAGGCGGTTGTCCGCCGGCAAAGTGGTTCGATAGGACAGGTTGAATTCGCGCTCGACGAGGCGCTGCACGCGGTCCTCCTTGAACTGCGCGGGCGCGACGGCCTGCCCGTTGCGCGCGGTCAGCCGGCCGCGGATCATGGGTGCGGGCGCCGCGCGGCTCAACCCGTTGGCCATCAGGTAACGCGTAACGGACGGCATCTGGTCGGGCTGGATGTCGATGATGAAACGGTTCGGCGCATCCGGCGGCGTCGACTTGCGCCAGCCGGCGATCAGATCGTTGCGCGTCATGCCCAGCAGCAGCAGGCACATGAGCGCGATGCCCAGCGCCGTGATCTGCACCGCGCTCGCGCCGCCACGCCGCTCCAGCGACGCCAGCGCATAGCGCCAGCCGAACCCGCGGGCCGTCGCGCGCGCCTTCCCCATTCCCGGCCGGCGCGTGCCGCGATGCCGCGCGATCCGGCCCAGCGCCTTGATCGCCAGCCAGCCCACGGCGGCGAACACCAGCACACCCACGGCGAAGCCCCCCGCCACGATCAGCCCGAGACGCCACTCGCCCGCCGCGGTAATCAGCAGCCCCGCGAACAGCACGATGCCGATCGCATAGCGCCAGCGGCCGGCGTCGACCGTGCCCCAATCGCGCCGCAGCACCCGTCCGGGCGGCACGCGCGTCAGGGGAAACAAGGGCGGCAACGCGAAACCCAGCAGCAGGATGAGACCCGCCCCCATGCCCTGCGCCACCGGCCAGAGCGTGGGCCAGGGCAAGGCGACGCCGATCAGGCCGGCCAGCCAGCGCAGCAGTACCCAGTGCCCGACGAAACCGAGCACGCTGCCGAGAACGCCGCCCAGCACGCCCAGGAACAAAAACTCGATAACGAACAGGCCGCGCAGCGTGCGCTCGCTGGCGCCCAGGCAGCGCATCACCGCGCAGCCGTCGATATGCCGGCGCGCGTAGCGTTGCGCGGCCATGGCGATCGCCACCGCGGCGAGCAGCGAGGTAAGCAGGGCGACCAGGCGCAGGAAACGGTCCGCGCGCTCGAACGTCTCGCGGACTTGCGGCTGCCCCTGCGCGAGCGACTCGAGGCGCACGCCGCGCAGGTCGCCGCCATCGGGCCCGTGCGCGATTCGCGCCGCAGCCCAGCGTTCGTACGACGCAAGCGCGCGCGCGTCGTCACCGGCGACCAGCAGCCGATAGGTGACCCGGCTGCCCCGCCCCGTGAGACCGGTGGCGGCCAGTTCGTCGGCACGCAGCATCACCCGCGGTGAAAAATCGAGAAAGGAGAAACCGCGATCCAGCTCCCGGACGATCACGCCGGCGATGGTGAAATCGCGATTGCCGAGTTGCAGCGTGTCCCCCAGACGCAGCTGCAACGCATCGAGTAGCGCCGGGTCGACCCAGACCGTGCCGGGCGTCGGAATCGCACGCGCGTCGCGCTCGGGCGCATGCGGCCCCCGCTGCGTGACGATGGTCACCGCGCCGCGCAGCGGGTAGCCGGCGGAAACCGCCTTGACCGCCGCGAGTCGCGTCGCCTGCGCAACGGGCGCGGCGGAGGCCGGGTTCGAGGCCGCCGGCGTCGGCCCGGCCGCCCCTACCGCCGCAGCCATGCTGGGGAACTCCGCGGTCGTCGCGCTGCGCAGTCCGCGACGCCGCGCTTCCTGCTCGAAAACCGGATTCATCGGCCGGTCCGAGCGGATGCGGAGGTCCGCGCCGAACATCTGACGGGCATCCCGTTCGAGCCCCTGGCGCATGCGATCCGCCACGAAACCGACGCTGGTCAGCGCGGCGACGGCCAGTACCAGTGCCAACAGCAGCGTGGTCAGTTCCCCCGCACGCCAGTCGCGGCGCGTCATGGTCCAGGCGAACGATGCCAGAAGACGCGCCCGTGTCGGCCAGGCGCGGTTCAATCGCGCTTGCCGAGCGAACGGTAGTCGCTACGCGAACGAATGCGCGCGCCGACCATCTGCGTCGACATCCGCTGCCAGCCGCCCTGCACGCCGCGCCACAGGCGCGGCAACGCCCAACCGGCCACCATCAGGAAAGCCAGCATCAGGGCCAGGAAGGCCATCGGCATGAAGAGCGCCAGGGTCAGACCCACCAGCACCAGCACGTCCTCGGCCGAGGAAGCCAGCCAGTTCGACAACGATGCCGGCGAAAAGTTGATCAATGCGCGGGTGCCTGCCTTGGTCAGATGCGCCGCCCCGGAGAGACCCGCGCCGAACACCGCCGCGACAGACAAAACGGTCGCGTCGGCATGACCGAACGCGGCCGTCGCCAGCAACGCGCCGGCGGGAATGCGAATCACGGTATGGAAGGCATCCCAGAGCGAATCCAGCGCCGGAATCTTGTCGGCGAGGAATTCCAGGGTCGCCAGGATGGCGGCAATGCCGATGATCCATGGCGAGGACAGAATATGCAGGGTACCGGGCAGATCGGCGATGCCGCTGCGGCCGGCGAGACCGGCCAGAAAGACGGTGAGGTAGAGGCGCAGGCCACTGGCCCACGCCAGCCCCGCCGCCAGCGAAAACGCTTCGATCATCGCCGTCTCCATGAAAATCCGCACTGACCGCCCCGATCCGGGCCGGCGCCCCGGCCTGACAAGGCGTGCATCGTCCCTACTAGTATAGACCCGCAGTGCATGCCCGAAGCCTGCGATGCCACCTCGGCATCCCATTGATGCGTCATGACGTCGCGCCGCCGCGACAATCGTGTCGGGCGTCGGTGCGTCGGTGCGTCGGTGCGTCGGTGCGTCGGGCGCCGGTGCGTCGCATGCCGCCGCGTTCTTCGCCTGTCAGTTCTTGGTGCCGAAGAGCCGATCGCCTGCGTCTCCGAGGCCGGGCACGATGTACGCGTGTTCGTCCAGGCGCTCGTCGAGCGCGGCCACGTAGAGTTTGATGTTCGGATGCTTCTGCGCGAACACGCTCACGCCTTCCGGCGCGGCCACCAGCGCCAGGAAAAGGATGTGCGACGCCGGCACACCGCGCGCGACCAGCACGTCCGCCGCGTGCGCCGCCGAATAACCCGTCGCGACCATCGGATCGCACAGGATGAACACGCGCTCCTCGACGTCCGGCAGCTTCACCAGATATTCGACCGGACGCTGGTCGGCGGCGCGGTAAACGCCGATATGCCCGACACGGGCCGAGGGCACCAGATCGAGCAGGCCGTCCGACATGCCGATTCCCGCGCGCAGAACGGGCACGATCGCGAGCTTGCGCCCGGCGATCACCGGCGCCTGCATCGGCGTCATCGGCGTCTCGATCGCACGGCTCGCGAGCGGCAGGTCGCGCGTGATCTCATAGCCCATCAGCAAGGTGATTTCGCGCAGCAGTTCGCGAAACGTGCGCGTCGACGTCGTCCGGTCGCGCATGTGCGTCAATTTGTGCTGGATCAGCGGATGATCGAGGATGAAGAGATTCGGAAAACGCGGATCGGTCTTCATGAGGGTCGGGAATCCTGAAATCGGTGAGGTCGAGAGTGTAAACAATGGCGGGCGGACGCGCGCATGACACGCACTTCTTCCGCGTCGCGAAATGGGAAAACAGCTGTCACGCGCCAGTCTACCGGGGCTAAAAACTTCGCGGACGGCGATTCGTTCCCCGGCGATCCGTCGCCCGGCGATCCGGCGATCCGGCGATCCGGCGATCCGTCGCCCGGCGATCCGCCGCGCCAAGCCGGGCCGTCCCACGCCTCCCGCCACGCGATGCCGGGCCGCTGGCGGTAGACTGTAGGAAATTGCGCAGCGCACGGCATATGGCACGCATCCCGCCGCGCCGCACGCCGTGCCACTCCCTCCGAGTCACAGGAATCATCATCATGGATATGGGTATCGCCGGCCGCACGGCCCTGGTATGCGCGGCCAGCAAGGGGCTGGGCCGCGGCTGCGCCGAGGCGCTCGCCGCCGAGGGCGTGAATCTGACCATCGTCGCGCGCACCGCCGCCGACCTCGAAACCACGGCCACGGCGATCCGCGCCGCGACGGGCGTCACGGTTCTCACCGTCGCCGCCGACATCACCACCGCCGCTGGCCGCGCTTTGGCCCTTGCTGCCTGCCCCGCCCCCGACATTCTCGTCACCAACGCCGGCGGTCCGCCGCCGGGCAATTTCCGCGACTGGGACCGAGACGCGTGGATCAAGGCGCTGGACGCCAATATGCTCACGCCGATCGAATTGATCCGCGCGACCATCGACGGCATGATCGCGCGCCGTTTCGGCCGCATCGTCAACATCACCAGTTCCTCGGTCAAGGCCCCGATCGACATCCTTGGCCTGTCCAACGGCGCGCGCTCGGGGCTGACCGGCTTCGTCGCCGGCGTGGCGCGCACCGTCGCACAACACAACGTGACGATCAACAATCTGCTGCCCGGCATGTTCGACACCGATCGCCTCGGCGCCACCATCAAGGCGGGCGCCGCCGCGAGCGGCACCTCCGAGGCCGCAGTCCGCGAGGCGCGCCGGGGCACGGTTCCGGCGCGGCGCTTCGGTCGGCCCGACGAGTTCGGCGCGGCATGCGCCTTCCTGTGCAGTGCCCACGCAGGCTACATGACGGGCCAGAACGTGCTGCTCGACGGCGGCAACTACCCCGGTACGTTTTAGAGGGAGTCATGCGGTTTTGCAGCCCCGCGCGAGGGTCGGAACGCGCCGGAAAACGGCGCGCACGACCGGCCGCCGAGCGACAAAACCGTCCATTTGACCGGCTTTCTTCGCGAATCGACCCGCGCCGCGCCAACCACCGGTAAAATGGCAGTCTTGCCGCCCCTGGCGCGGCCGATGACGATTCGAGGAACATGCTGAAATGGCTGGACATTCAAAATGGGCCAACATCAAACATAAGAAAGCCGCCGCGGATGCAAAACGCGGCAAGGCCTGGACCCGCCTGATCAAGGAAATCACCGTTGCCGCGCGTCTGGGCGGCGGCGATGCCGACACCAACCCGCGGCTGCGCCTGGCGATGGACAAGGCGATGGACGCGAACATGCCGAAGGACAACATGCAGCGCGCGATCCAGCGCGGCGTGGGCGGTCTGGACGGCGCGAACTACGAGGAAATCCGCTACGAGGGCTATGGCATCGGCGGCGCCGCGGTGATCGTCGATACGATGACCGACAATCGCACGCGCACGGTGGCGGAAGTCCGGCACGCGTTTTCGAAATACGGCGGCAACATGGGTCAGGACGGTTCGGTCGCCTTCATGTTCACGCAGTGCGGGCAGTTCCTGTTCGCGCCCGGCACGTCCGAGGATGCGCTGATGGAAGCCGCGCTCGAAGCCGGGGCAGACGATGTCACGACGCACGAGGACGGCAGTCTCGAAGTGGTGTGCCCGCCCACGGAATTCGCGCAGGTGAAAAGTGCGCTCGAAGCCGCCGGGTTCAAGGCGGAAATGGCCGAGGTCACGATGAAACCGCAAAACGAGATCGCGCTGGGCGGCGAGGACGGCGCACGGATGCAGAAGCTGCTCGACGTGCTCGAGAATCTGGACGACGTGCAGGAAGTCTTTTCGAACGCGATCATCGACGACGAATGAGCGCCTGCTGAACGGGCGCCGGGTCTCGGGCGACGAAAGGCCCTGGCGGACGCGCGGTGATGCGCCGGTCTGCGGGGCGGGCAGTCGCGGCGAGCCGGTTCCGCCATGCAACACAGCGAGACCTTACGTATCGATCACGGGGCCGCAGGCGCCAGCCGCGCGGGCGTGCAACGGCAGGGCATCGTGCCAGGACAGCGAGACAATGCGCCGCAGAGCGCCGTGTCGCCGCGCCGGCAGCGGCCAGGGCAATGGCGCTCGGCCAGGGACGGAAGCGCCGGGCCTCATCCGTTGCCCCGCGCCCCCTCGGCCAGGGGCACCCCTGGCCGGCCGCCCGTCTTTGAATACGGCATCATCTTTCGGGGAAATACAATGAATCTACTGGTAGTCGGATCCGGCGGTCGCGAGCATGCGCTGGCATGGCGGCTCGCGCAATCGCCACGGGTGCAGACCGTGTTCGTCGCGCCGGGCAATGGCGGCACCGCGCACGACCCGCGGCTGCGCAACGTCGTCCTCCCCGAACTCGCCGACGGCTATACGCCCGCGGCGCTGGAGGCGCTGGCCGATTTCGCCGAGCGCGAAAAGGTCGGCTTCACCGTGGTCGGGCCGGAAACGCCTCTGGCCGCCGGCATCGTCAACCTGTTCCGGGCGCGCGGTCTGAAGATCTTCGGGCCCAGCAAGGAAGCCGCGCAACTCGAATCGTCGAAGGATTTCGCCAAGGCCTTCATGAAACGCCATGGCATTCCGACCGCCGACTACGCAACGTTTACGGTCGCCGCGGACGCCCATGCCTATCTCGACAGCAAGGGCGCGCCGATCGTCGTCAAGGCCGACGGCCTCGCCGCCGGCAAGGGCGTGGTGGTCGCGCAGACGCTCGAGGAAGCCCATGCCGCGGTGGACGCGATGCTGGCCGACAACCAGCTCGGCGACGCCGGGGCACGGGTGGTCATCGAGGAATTCCTGACCGGCGAGGAAGCGAGCTTCATCGTCATGGTCGACGGCAAGCATATCCTCGCCCTCGCCTCCAGCCAGGACCACAAGCGCCTGCTCGATGGCGACGCCGGCCCGAACACCGGCGGCATGGGCGCGTATTCGCCGGCTCCGGTGGTGACGCCGCAGCTGCACGCCCGGGTGATTCGCGAGATCATCCAGCCGACGGTGCGCGGCATGGAGGCCGACGGCATCCGCTACACGGGGTTCCTGTACGCTGGCCTGATGATCGACGCGCAAGGCAATCCGAAGACGCTCGAATTCAATTGCCGGATGGGCGACCCGGAAACCCAGCCGATCATGATGCGCCTCAAGGGCGACTTCTCGAAAGTGATCGAGCAGGCGATAGCGGGCCAGTTGAACGACGTCGAACTGAGCTGGGACCGCCGCACCGCGCTGGGCGTCGTCGTGGCCGCGCGCGGCTACCCCGACGCGCCGCGCAAGGGCGACCTCGTGGGCGGCATCCCGGAGGAAACCGAAGCGGCGGTGACCTTCCACGCGGGCACCGAACTGGTCAACGGCAGGCTGCTCACTTCCGGCGGCCGGGTGCTGTGCGTGGTGGGACTGTCCGACTCGGTGCGCGGCGCGCAGTCCATCGTCTACGATGCGATCAATCAGATCGCATTCGACGGCATGCAGTACCGCCGCGATATCGGCTATCGCGCGTTGAACCGGAAACACTAGGCAAATAGCGTGGATGACGTTTCGAGCACACACCCGCGGCCAGAAGCCGCGTCCCGGCCGGGCGGCGCACGGCCCCCTGGCGCTCCACCAGAGGGCGCACCGATGATCACGACCATCGACACCGCCCCGGTGCGCGCCTATCTGCTGGGTCTTCAGCACCGCATCGCCGAGACGCTCGGCGCCTTCGACGGCAGCGCCTTCGCCACCGATGCCTGGCAGCGCGCGCCCGAGGAACGCCTGCAAGGCGACGGCATCACCCGCATCGTCGAGGAAGGCGCGTTCTTCGAGCGCGGCGGCGTGGGTTTCTCGCACGTGCGCGGCGCGGCGCTGCCGCCGTCGGCCACCGCGAACCGGCCCGAGCTGGCGGGTTGCGGATTCGAGGCGCTCGGCGTCTCGCTCGTGATGCACCCGCGCAACCCGTACTGCCCGACCGTACACCTGAACGTGCGCATGTTCGTCGCCCAGCGCGACGAGCAGACGGTGGCCTGCTGGTTCGGCGGCGGCATGGACCTGACGCCCTACTATGGTTTCGAGGACGACGCGCGGCATTTCCATCGTGCCTGCCGCGACGCGGTCGCGCCGTTCGGCGACACCCTGTATCCGCGCTTCAAGGCCTGGTGCGACACGTATTTCCATTTGAAGCACCGCAACGAGCCGCGCGGCATCGGCGGCATTTTCTACGACGACTTCGCCGAACTCGGCTTCGAACGGAGCTTCGCAATGATGCGCAGCGTCGGCGACGCCTTCCTGCCGGCCTACGTGCCGATCCTCGAGGCACGCCGCGGCCTGCCCTATGGCGAGCGCGAACGGGATTTCCAGGCCTATCGGCGCGGGCGCTATGTGGAATTCAATCTCGTGTTCGACCGCGGCACCCTGTTCGGGCTGCAAAGCGGGGGACGTACCGAGTCGATTCTGATGTCGATGCCGCCGCTGGTGCGCTGGCGCTACAACTGGCAACCGGAGCCGGGTTCCGCGGAGGCGCGGCTCACGACCGACTTCCTCACGGGCCGGGACTGGCTGGAGTCCGCATGACGCGCCGCATCGCGATTCTGGGCGGCACGTTCGACCCGATCCACGACGGCCATCTGGCGCTTGCGACGCACTTCTCGGCATTGCTGGCGCTCGACGAACTGGTGCTGATGCCGGCCGGCCAGCCCTGGCAGAAGACCGGCGTCTCGGCCGCCGCGCAGCGGCTGGAGATGACGCGCATCGCCGCGGCGCACCTGCGGCTGCCAGGCACCCGCGTGAGCGTAGGCACCGACGAGGTCGAACGGCACGGCGACACGTATACTGTCGACACGCTGGCCGCCTGGCGCGAGCGTGTCGGGCCCGACGCGTCGCTGTCGCTGCTGATCGGCGCGGACCAGCTGGTCGCGTTGGATCACTGGCATGACTGGCTCGATCTTTTCGAACTCGCGCATATCTGCGTCGCGGCGCGCCCCGGCTTCGATCCGACCGCCGCCTCGCCTGCGGTCGGTGCGCAGATCGCGCGCCGCGAGATGCCGCTGGAGGACATCCGGCGGCACGCGCATGGCGGCATCCTGATCGACCAGTCGCTACATCTGGACATCTCGGCCACCCATATCCGCCAGTGCGCGCAACAACGTCTGGCGGCGGACGCAAAAGCCTGCGAACATGTGCCCGACGCCGTCTGGCACTATATTCGTCAACATCGCCTCTATGGCGAATCACCGGTTTCGGACGCATCGTCCAAAATCGCATAGCGCGGCAGATCGCCCGACGCTGCTGCACTTCAAGCGCCCCGGCGCCGCACCAGAGAACTCATGGATATCAAAATACTACAGCGCGCCATCATCGATGGTCTCGAAGACGTCAAGGGCCACGAAATCAAGGTTTTCGACACGACGCATCTGACGTCGCTGTTCGACCGCGTCGTGATCGCCTCCGGCACGTCGAACCGGCAAACGCGTTCGCTGGCTTCCAGCGTGGCCGACAAGGTGCGCGAGGCCGGTGGCCGCGTCATCAGCACGGAAGGAGGCGAGACCGGCGAATGGGTATTGGTCGATTGCGGCGACGCGGTCGTGCATATCCTGCAACCGGCGTTGCGCCAATACTACAATCTCGAAGAGTTGTGGGGCGGCAAGCCGGTCAAGGTCACGCTCGCATCGAAGACCCGCTCGATCGCTGGCGGCGTGCGCGAAGGCGCGGACGAGGAAGAGGACGAGCAGGAAGCCGTGATCAACAAGGCGCGCTTCGCCAAGCCCCGCCTCGCGCCGGTGAAACCGGAAGCGGCCGTGCCGGCGAAGAAGGCGCCCGCGAAACGCGCCGCGCGCAAGAGCGCGGACGATGCGGGCGACGCTGCGCCGAAGCCCGCCACCAAGCGGGCCGCGACGGCTCGCGCTCCGGCGGCCGGCGCTCCGGCCAAGAAAGCGGTCGCGCGCAAGGCACCGGCCCGCAAGACCGTGGCCAACAACGGCGCGGACGAGTAAGCAGCAGCCGGCGCGCGGGCGATGAAACTGCATATCCTCGCGGTCGGGCATCGGATGCCCGGCTGGATCGCGACCGGCTTCGACGAATACGCGAAACGCATGCCGGCCGAGCTGCGCATCGAATTGCGCGAGATCAAGCCCGAGCCGCGCACCGCGAACCGCCCCGCCGAGCAGGTGATGGCGATCGAGCGGCAACGCATCGAGGCGGCACTGCCCAAATCGGTGCGCATCGTCGCGCTCGACGAACGCGGCGCCGACTGGACGACCATGCGGCTCGCCGCCGCCCTTCCGGAGTGGCAGCGCGCGGCGCTGGACGTCGCCTTCGTCATCGGCGGTGCCGACGGCCTGGACCCGGCGCTCAAGGCCCGCGCCGACGTGCTGCTGCGCCTGTCGAGCCTGACGCTGCCCCACGGCGTCGCACGTCTGTTGCTCGCCGAACAGCTCTACCGCGCGTGGACCATCAATCAGAACCATCCCTACCACCGGGCCTAGAGAGTGTGACGCATGCCCGATACCGCCGCCCCTTTCCCCTTCGTCTATCTCGCCTCGCAAAGTCCGCGCCGTCGCGAACTGCTCGACCAGATCGGCGTGCGTTTCGAGATGTTGCTGCCCGAAGCGCATGAAGACGCCGAAGCGCTCGAGGCATTGATCGCGGGCGAGCCCGCGCCCGGGTACGTGCAGCGCGTCTGCCTCGCGAAGGCCGATGCCGCGCTGGCGCGACGGGTGCGGCGCGCCTTGCCCGCGGCGCCGATCCTGAGCGCGGATACGACCGTGGCATGCGAGGGCGCGATTCTCGGCAAGCCGCGCGACGCCGACGACGCGGCGGCGATGCTGCGGCGCCTGTCCGGCCGAACGCATCAGGTATGGACCGCGGTCGCCGTGGTGGCGGGCGACGCCCATCCGGCACCCGCGGGCAGTGTCGGCGGCACGCCCGCCCGCCACGCCTTGGCGCTGTCACGTTCCGACGTCCGCTTCGCTGCGCTCGACGACACGGCGATCGCGCGCTACATCGCCGGCGGCGAACCGTTCGGCAAGGCCGGCGGCTACGGCATTCAGGGCACCGCCGCCGCATTCGTCGAGAATCTGTCGGGCAGCTATTCCGGCGTCATGGGCCTGCCCCTGTTCGAGACCGCCCGGCTGCTGCGCCAGGCCGGCGTGCGGTTTTGAAACGGCGCGCCGGCCCGGCGCACGCCGGTCGCCGCGCGGCGTCGCAGCCCGGCGACCGGAAAGCACGCGCATGACGTAGGATGTCGGGAACCCACCATTGCGCGGTTCTCCTCCCTTGCGGGAAAGACCCGCCGTACGCCACGAGCACGATGAACGAAGAGATCCTGATCAACGTCACGCCGCAGGAAACCCGGATCGCGCTCGTGCAGCTGGGCGCGGTCCAGGAACTGCATATCGAACGCACGCTTTCGCGCGGCCGCGTCGGCAATGTCTATCTCGGCAAGGTCGTGCGGGTGCTGCCCGGCATGCAGTCGGCCTTCATCGACATCGGCCTCGAACGCGCGGCCTTTCTGCACGTCGCCGACATCTGGCAACCGCGCCAGGACCACCACAGCGCCAACGCGCCGCAAAGTCCGATCGAAAAAATCATCTTCGAGGGCCAGACGCTGATGGTCCAGGTCATCAAGGACCCGATCGGCACCAAGGGCGCGCGCCTGTCGACCCAGATCAGCATCGCCGGGCGCAATCTCGTCTACCTCCCGCAGGAGCCCCATATCGGCGTGTCGCAGAAGATCGGCAACGAGGCCGAACGCGAGGCGATGCGCGCGCGCCTGATCGCCGTGCTGCCCCCGGACGAGAAAGGCGGGTATATCGTGCGTACGATGGCCGAGGACGCAAGCGGCGAGGAACTCGCGGGCGACGTCGCCTACCTGCGCAAGACCTGGGCGACGATCGCCGCGCAGGCCACGCGTCTGCCCCCGGCCTCGGTCCTGTATGCCGATCTCGATCTCGCGCAACGCGTGCTGCGCGACTTCGTCACCGAACAGACCAGCAAGATCCAGGTGGATTCGCGCGAGACCTTCGTCAAGCTCGGCGGCTTCGCACGCGAATTCACGCCGGCGGTCGCGCCGCTGCTGCACCACTATACGGGCGAGCGTCCGCTGTTCGACCTGTACAACGTCGAGACCGAGATCCAGAAAGCGCTGTCACGGCGCGTCGATCTGAAATCCGGCGGCTATCTGATGATCGACCAGACCGAGGCGATGACGACGATCGACGTCAATACCGGCGGCTATGTGGGCGCCCGCAATTTCGACGAGACGATCTTCAAGACGAATCTGGAAGCCAGCCACATGATCGCGCGGCAGTTGCGGTTGCGCAATCTGGGCGGCATCATCATCATCGATTTCATCGACATGGAAAACGCCGAGCATCGCACCACGGTGCTCGGCGAATTGACGAAATCGCTCGCGCGCGACCGTACCCGCGTCACGGTGAGCGGTTTCTCGCAACTGGGCCTGGTCGAAATGACGCGCAAGCGCACGCGGGAGTCGCTGTCCCATGTGCTGTGCGAGGCCTGCCCGACCTGTTCCGGCAAGGGACAGATCAAGACGCCGCGCACGCTGTGCTACGAAATCCTGCGCGAGGTCCTGCGCGAATCGCGCCAGTTCAACCCGCGCGAGTTCCGGGTGGTGGCGTCGCAGGCGGTGATCGATCTGTTCCTCGAGGAGGAATCGCAACACCTGGCGATGCTGTCGGACTTCATCGGCAAGCCGGTGTCGTTGCGGGTCGAATCGAACGTGGCGCAGGAACAGTACGATATCGTGCTGATGTAGCGGTGCCTGACGGCGATGCGGCGCGGCGCACACAGGGAAGCCCCGTTGGTCTCGGCGCACGCCGCCCCCGTGCCGGGCTGACTGGGGTAGGATGAAGGTTGGCTCACCCCATCCAGCGTGAGCGCTCGTGCCGGCACGCTCTCATGGTGCCGTGTCGACCCTATTTTCCTCATGGAGCAACAATGACAAAAGCAACATGGTTGGCTGCCGCGACGTTGGGCGCCGGCGTCCTGCTCGCCGGCGCGCTGCCAAGCGCTGCCCAGGCGCAGACGATGCATTTCGGCGAAGGCCAGTCGAACATTTCGGATGCTCCGCCGCCGCATCACGCTCCGCCGCCGCGCCATCACAGGCGCCCGCCGCCGCCGCCGCGCCCGCACCATCCCAGGCCGCCGCACCCGCCGCAACCGCTGTAAGCCGCGCGCAGACCGGCCGGCGAGCCGACGCCACCCCTTCGGGCGGCGGATGGCGTCGGCCTTCACGCCTCACGGCGCGTCAGGCTTCCTCGCGCTGATACTGGATGTTGTGCAGATTGGCATAGAGCCCGCCTCGCTTCAACAGCTCGGCGTGGCTTCCCTCTTCGATGATTTGGCCCGCCTCCATCACCAGGATGCGATCCGCACGCTCGATGGTCGATAGCCGGTGCGCGATCACCAGCGTCGTGCGTCCGCGCATCAGCACCTCGAGCGCTTCCTGTACGTGCCGCTCGGATTCCGAATCCAGCGCCGAGGTCGCCTCGTCCAGGATCAGGATCGGCGCATCCTTGTAGATCGCCCGGGCGATCGCCAGCCGCTGCCGCTGGCCGCCGGAGAGCCGCATGCCGTTGTCGCCCACGAGGGTATCCACGCCGTCGGGCATCGCCGCCACGGTGTTGCGCAGATTCGCCGCGGCCAGCGCGGCATCCACCCGCGCGGCATCGATCTCCTGTCCATAGGCCACGTTCGCCGCGATGCTGTCGTTGAACAGCACCACTTCCTGACTGACGAAGGCGATCTGGCGCCGCAGATCCTCCAGCCGATACTCCTCGACCGGCACCCCGTCGACCAGGATCCGGCCATCGGTCGCATCGAAAAACCGCGGCAGCAGGTTCACCAGCGTCGTCTTGCCGCTGCCCGACGGACCCGCCAGCGCGATCATCTCGCCCGGCCTGGCGACGAAGGACACCGCGTCGAGCGTCGGGCGTGTGACGTTGCCATAACTGAAGCTCACGCGCTCGAAGCGGACTTCGCCGCGTGCGCGCTCCAGCCGACGGTCGCCGCCCGAGGTCTCCGGCGGCTCGTCGATCAGGCCGAAGATCAGCTCGGCCGCCGTCATGCCGCGCTGCAACGGCTGGTTGACGTCCGTCAGGTGCTTCAATGGCGAAATGATCAGCAGCATCGCGGTGACGAAGGACACGAAGCCGCCCACCGTCGTCTGATCGTGCGCGGACTGAATCATCGCGATCGCCAGGACGATCGCCAGGGCGATCGAAGCGATGAACTGCGTGAGGGGCTGCGCGAGACCGCCCGCCACCGTCATGCGCATCGAATAGCCGCGCAGGCGCCGGCTCATTTCCTCGAAGCGGCCCATCTCGTACGCTTCGCCGTTGTGCACCTTGACGACCTTGTAGCCGCCGACGGTTTCCTCGACGATGTAGGACAACTGGTTGGTCTGCTGCTGATAATCGCGATTCAACCGCCGCAGCCGGCGGTTGATCTTGCCGACCAGCCAGGCGATCACCGGCAGGATCACCGCGATGACGAGCGTCAGGCGCCAGTTACGGTAGAACAACAGCGCGAGCAGGCACAGCACCGTCATCGAATCGCGCACCAGCGTGACCATCACGCCGCTCAGCGTGTTCAGGATCTGATTGACCTCGAAGACCACCGCGTTGATGATCGTACTCGCCGTTTCGCGCTGAAAGAACGCGACGCGCGCGTGCAGCATCTTCCGGAACATCTCGCGCCGCAACTCCTGCAGCACGCGGTTGGTCACCCAGCTCAGCAGATAGCCGGAGCCGTATTGCGCCACGCCGCGCACGAACGCGAGCACGACCACCGCCACCGGGATCATCCAGCGGGAGGTCCCCGATGCGCCCTGGCCGAACCCCCGGTCCACCAGGGGTTTGAGCAGCCAGGGAATGCCGGCCTCGCTGGCGGCCACGAGCGCCATCGACAGCGCCGCGGCGATGAGGACGAAGAGATGCGGCTGCAGATAGCGGCGCAGACGCCTGAACACCGCCATATTGGCGATCGGCTTGGCGGTCAGGGGCGCCTTCACGTCGCCCGGTCCTTTTTTCGTCATCGCATTCCGTCCTCAGTTTCCGACCCGACGCAGGCGCCGCATCGCCACCGAACGTCCCGAGGCCATCCGGTACCGGATCATTCCGGAAAGGCGCGCGCGCCCGAGCAGCCAGCCGGCCTGTCCCCAGAACGCGAGGCTGGTCGACTGCCACAGGAAATCGTCCGTCAGATTCTTGCTGATCACCCCGCACACCAGCGCGACGCCCGCCGCGCGCAGCCAGACATCCGCAGGGGCGGTGCGCAGGAAGGCGCGGATCAATGCGACGAACAGCAAGCACTCGAGCACCAGCCCGACCACGCCGACCTGCAACCAGGTATTGAGGAACAGGTCATGGGAATGGGTTCTTGCATGGGGTTCCTGAGAGGTGAGATCGGGCGGCAGCGCCTCCGCGTACGCGTAGGCCGGCAGCGGTTTGCCGAAGCCCACGCCCAGCCAGGGGTGCCGCATGCCCAGCTCGGCATACGCGTGCCAGATCTGCGGCCGCGGATCGACCCGGACCATGCGTTGCAGGCTTTGACGCCAGCGCTGCGCGTCGAGCGCATGCTCGAATACCTGCGATTTGCTCTGGCCGGCGTTGTTGCCCGGGCCGGGCAGGCGCTCGCTGTTGCTATACGTCAACGCGGCCGCGAGGCCGGCGAGCACACCCAGCAAAAGCACGCACGTGAGGATTTTGCGCCGGCGCAACGCAGGTGCCAGACCGATCAACAGCGTCACGACGGCGCTCACGCCAAAAAATCGGTTCAGGCTCACCAGCCCGATCACGATGGCGAGCACCGCGCCGCTCAGCCCGGCGAGACGGGTCGCCGGACGCACGCTCATGGCCACGAACAGAGGCAGAACGATCAGTGCGAACGTACTGGTATGACCGACCCGCTCGTAGAAGTGCAGCACGCCGGGTTTCGGCAATTCGGGCGCCAGCTGATTCACGCCGTAGAGACTGAGGGCGGCCAGCAGGAACGTCGCGACCCAACAGCTGGCCTCGAAGGCGACCGCGGAACGCGGCCGGTCCGCACGATCCCGCTCTTCGGGCGGCGCCGCCAGCGCATTCGACGGCGCCGCGCCCACGGCGCGCTCACGCGGGCGCGCCTTCGCGGATCGCGCGCCGGCCGCCGACGCCGCGGGACGACCGATCGACGCGATCCGATAGAAAGCGAAGAAGCCAAGCGTCGGGATCGCCACCTCGTCGACCCAGGCGGCGGCGCTCGCGGCCGGAAACACCGACCAGGCGAGCGACGCGGCCGTCCACGTCATCCAGAGCACGAGCGGCACCAGCAGGCCGGCGTCCGGCCAGGGCGCGTAATGGGCATCCGCCGGAGGACGCTCGCGCATCAGCGCGACGGCGAGCAGACCGAGCGCCGCGAACGCCAGCGCGATGTTCTTCACACCGGTGAAATGCCCGAACATGACGGCGAACGCCACTGCGCATATCGCGCTCAGCAACAGCCCTTCGGCGAACTTCTGTTTCATCGAACTCCATCGATCAAGGTATCGAGCCGCGTTTTCACGACAGCCTCGGAAATGTCGGACATGCAGGCCGCGCCGGCGCCGCGACGATTGCGGCAGGTAGCCAGGTCGCGATCGCACCGGCGGATCCAGCTTACCGTACTCTCGAACAGCGTCGGCTGATCGCGGCACGCGATGTCGACGGTCTCGGCGACGAACGGCATCCGGTCCCAGAATTGGCCCGCGCCATGCACGCGCGCGCTCCCCGGGCCGAACAGCGCGAGCGTCGGCACGGCGAGCAGCCGGCCGAGGTGCGCGACCCCGGTATCCGGGCAGACCAGCAGCTTCGCACCGCGCAACAAGGCGGCGAGCTGCGCGAGGTCGAGCTGTTCGGCGTAGCTTGGGTAACGGCGCTCGGGGTCGATCTGCGCGATCAGTTCCCCCTCGCCGGGGCCGCCGCTCCAGACCGGACGCCAGCCCCGCGCCGTCAGGGTGTCGGCCAGCGCCAGCCAGCGCGCCGCCGGCCATTGCTTGACGGGATTGCTCGCACCCGGATGCAGCACCACGTAGCCGGCCGGCGGCGGCGCAAACGGCGCCGGCGCAGGCATCGGCCACTCGGTTGGATCGAAACGCCCGGGCGCCGCGCCGCGCACCAGCAGGGCGAGTGCATCCGCCCACGCGACGGGACTGTCGGGAAAGCGCGGCAACGCGTCGATAGGCCAGCGTTTCCACGCAGGTGTGTCGGCCTGGTAGGCGACGATCCAGCGGCTGTCCGCCGCCAGCGCGAGCCAGGCGTAACGCTGGTCGCCGGCGACGATTGCGAGATCGTACGGGCCACTGGCGACGATGCGCGCGATGCTGGCGGCGCTGCGTGGATCATAAGGCAAGGCGGTCGCCCCGTACGGCCGGCACGCGAAAAGCGGCGCCACGGCGGGCGGACAGGTCAGCACGATCGCGGCATCCGGATGCTGCTCCCGCACTTTCTTCAGCAAGGGGGCGAGCAGGAGCGTGTCGCCCAGCAGCAGCCGGTGCGCGATCAGCACGCGCCCCACGGTGCGCGGCTCGCGCCGCCACGGCTTGAGCAGCAGGCGAGGCAACGCACGCGAGAAGATCCGGAGACGGCCGCTCAGACGACTCATCGGCGAACGGGAATTGAAAGAAGCAAGGCGAACCTTCCCGGTTATACTTGGCCCGAAAGTATATCAGGACGCCCGCGCCGCGAAGCCGTCCGGATGCCTGTAATCGTTGCGGTGCCGCTTTGTCGACCTGCCTGTCGACCTGCTTTTCGACCTGTCCACCAACCCGTCCGCCGCCTTGCCCTCGCCCACCGTGCCGCCGCCCGCCTCGTCTCCGACACCTTCCGCCCGGCCGCGGCCGACGCTGGGCATCGCCGTCATCACGCTGGACGCCGCCGCGCATCTGGCGGACTGTCTGGGCGCGCTGTCCTTCGCCGACCGGATCGTGCTCGTCGACAGCGGCAGCCGCGACGCCACGCTCGCGATCGCCGCCCTGCACGGTGCGCAGATCCACCACCGTCCGGATTGGGCAGGGTTCGGCGTGCAGAAAAACCGGGCGGTCGATCTGCTCGACACGGACTGGGTCCTGGTGGTCGATGCCGACGAAGTCGTGAGTCCGGCGCTCGCGGCGTCGATTCGCGATGTCGTCGCAGCCGATGCCGACGGCGTCCATGCCCTCGACCGTCTGTCCGCGTTTTGCGGACAATGGGTGCGCCACTCGGGATGGCGGCCCGATGCGGTGCCGCGCCTGTTCAAGCGCGGCACCGCGCGTTTTTCCGAGGACCGGGTACACGAACGTCTGGTGTTCTCCGGTACCGCCGCGCTGCTGGACGGCGTGCTGCTGCACTACAGTTATGACGACATCGGCGCGGTGCTGCGCAAGCTCGACAGCTATTCCGGCGCAGGCGCGCGCCAGCGTTTCGAACGCGGCGACCGTGCCAGCTTCGGCAAGGCGGTGCGGCGCGGCCTCTGGGCCTTCGTGCGCACCTATTTCCTGCGGCTGGGCTGCCTCGACGGCCGTGCCGGCTTCATGATCGCCGTGTTCAACGCGGAAACCGTGTACTACCGTTTCCTGCGTCTCGCCGAACTCGGGCGAGCAGAGCCTGCCCCGGGGATGCCCGGACCGGACCGGCCGCCGCAAAACGGACGGGACTAGAGATCGGGATCAGGCCGCCGCGCGCGGCTGAAACCCGCGTTCGGTATCCGCCGTCGCGCCGAAGGCCGATACCTTGGCGAGCGCCAGCAACGACATCAGGGCCGCCACATGCCGGTCGATGTCGGGATCGTAATGGATCGCCTTGCCCAGTTCCCGCGCGCCCGCCATGCCGAAACCCGCATGCCGCTCCACGGCATCGGCGACCGCGCGCGCCAGCGCCCCCGGTTGCGTCGCATCGAAGGTCAGGCAGGCCTCGCTGGACAGCACCTCGGTACAGGCGATCCGCGCGTTCAGGACCACCGGGGTGCCGCACAGGATCGACTCGATGCCGATCAAGCCGAAGGGCTCGTAGCGCGACGCCAGAATCGAATAATCGACGGCGCGGTACAGGTCCGCCATGTTCGGCTGATAGCCCAGGTAGCGGATCGCGGCGCTGGATGTTTCGACGGGCCGTCCGGCGACGGCCAGCATGACCGGCAGCGTGGTCCGTTCGAAGAATTCGGCCAGTTGCGCATAGCCCTTGCGCTCGTGGCTGCTCGACGGGAACAGAAACACGAGCTTGTCGCGCGGCAAACCGAAACGTTCGCGCAGGTGCGCCCGTTGTGCGGCATCGCCCGGCGTGAAGCGGCTGGCGTCCACCGGCGGGTATAACAGCGCGATCTTTTCCACCGGTACGTCGTACAGGGTGCGCAGCTCGTCCACCATCATCTGCGAATGCGCGACGATTTTCCCGGCATGCCGATATTGCGCGGCTTCCAGCCCGATCTGCCATTCGTCGGCCCGGCCCGGCGCACGCGCGCAGGCCTGCAGGAAGCCGCGGTGGGTGCCGCCACAGATCGCGATGTCGGCGCATGCCGTGCGGTCGACGCCGATCAGCACGTCGACGCCCAGCCGCTTGCGCAGCGTGGCGACCCGCCGCGAGAAATAATGATCGCGCAGCTTGCCCGGCAACAGGGAGACGCCGATGCGTTGGGGCACGATGTCGTAACGCGCCAGCAACGCCGGGTCGAAGCTGCGCGCGAAGACGACCGGGCGAATGCCGAGACGGTTCAGTCCGCCGATGATGTCCAGCGCATAGCGCTCCAGTCCACCGCTTTGCCGGAAAGACTTGCATGCGATTCCGATGTTCATCCGTTCCTCGCCTCGGTGGAGTTCAATACGAAATCTCTGCGGCGCCGCGCCCGAACACCTCCGAAAGCGCACCGATCAGCTCGTCGCTCGGCTTTACGCACCAGCCGTTGCCGAGCGCCACCTCGGTCGAGGCGTCGGCGCTGCTGTAACGGATCTCTACCCGCAACCCGTTGCGGGCGGGCGCGGCGTCGCGCCCGGCCCCTCTTCCCCTGCCCCCCCGGCCACCGCCGTCCGACGATGCACTGCCCGAAGATGCACCGCCGTAGGGCGCGCCGCCGTAGGGCGCGCCGCCGTAGGGCGCGCCGCCTCCGGCCGGCATATCCTCAAGCGGCGACCGGTATGGCGAAAGCAGTTCGCGCAGCCGCGCGGCGTCGGCGTTGCCGTTGACCGACAGGCGCACCGAGCGCGCGTAGCGGCTGCGCGCGCGCTCCAGATCGAGCACCTGCTCCGCCGTGAAGCGCAGACCGCCGCTGAAACTGTCATAGCGCGCGCTCCCGCCCACCACCAGCAACTCGTCTTCCTTCAGCAATGTCCGGTTCGCTTCGTACAGTTCATTGAAAATGGTGATTTCGCATTGCGCCGAGCCATCGTCGAGCAGTGCGATCACCATCTTGCCACGCTGCGTCATCTGTGTCCGCAGTCCGGTGACGATGCCGGCGACGATCTTGTCGCGGCCTTCCTTCAGATCGCCGATCGTCTGGCGCACGAAACGCCGTACCTCCGTCTTGTAGGCGTCGAACAGGTGACCCGACAGGTAGAACCCCAGCGAGGCCTTTTCCTCCTGCAGGCGCCGCTTGTCGGTCCAGGCCGGTACGGTCAGCAGTTCATGACGGGGCACCTCGCCCCCCAGATCGAACAGTCCCGCCTGGAGCACGTTCGCACTCGCCTGGTCGGCCGCTTCCATGGCCAGCGGCACCGACGCCAGCAGGCGCGCCCGGTCCGGCTCCAGCGAATCGAATGCCCCCGCGCGGATCAACGCCTCGACGGTGCGGCGATTGACGATGCGCCGGTCGATCCGCTCGCAGAAATCGAACAGGTCGTCGAATGGCCGCTCGCTGCGCGCACGCAGGATCTCCTCGATCGCGCCCTGGCCGCTGCCCTTGACCGCGCCGAGCCCGTAGCGGATGGTGCGGGAACGCGGCGGCGATCCGTCCGCCCTGGCTTTGGCATCGGCGGTCCCGGCGACCGGCTCGAAACGGTAGGCGGATGCGTTGACGTCCGGCGGCAACACGGCCAGCCCGTTCGTCAGGCAGTCCTCGAACAGGATCTTCACCTTGTCGGTGTCGTCCATCGCCAGGCTCATGTTGGCCGCCATGAATTCGGCCGGATGGTGCGCCTTGAGCCAGGCAGTGTAGTACGCCAGCAAGGCGTACGCGGCGGCGTGCGACTTGTTGAAGCCGTAGCCCGCGAACTTCTCCATCAGGTCGAAGATCTCGTCGGCTTTCGCCGCGGTCAGACCATTGACCGCGGCGCCCTCGCGGAACAGCGCACGGTGCTCGGCCATTTCCTCGGCCTTCTTCTTGCCCATCGCGCGGCGCAGCAGGTCGGCGCCGCCCAGCGAGTAGCCGCCGATGATCTGCGCCATCTGCATCACCTGCTCCTGGTAGACCATGATGCCATAGGTCTCCTTGAGCACGGTCTCGACGCGCGGGTCCGGATACTCCACCGTCTCGCGCCCGTGTTTGCGCGCGCAAAAGCTGGGAATCAGATCCATCGGGCCCGGCCGGTACAGCGCGACCAGCGCGATGATGTCCTCGAACCGGTCGGGCTGCGCGTCCTTCAGCATTCCCTGCATGCCCCGGCTTTCCAGCTGGAACACGGCCACCGTGTTGGCTTTTTTCAGGATCGAGAACGAGGCGGCATCCGTGAGCGGCACCTCGGCGAGCGACCAGTTTTCCTTCGCCGGGTCCAGACGCCGGATGTAGCGCTCGGCCCAGTCGAGGATCGTCAGCGTGGTCAGGCCCAGGAAGTCGAACTTGACGAGGCCGACGGCCTCCACGTCATCCTTGTCGTACTGGCTGATGACGCCGCCGCCGCCCTCCTCGCCCTGCGTGTACAACGGGCAGAAATCGGTGAGCTTGCCCGGCGCGATCAGCACGCCGCCGGCGTGCATGCCGACGTTGCGGGTCAGCCCCTCGACGCGCTGCGCGAGGTCGAACAGCTGCTTGACCTCGTCCTCGGACTCGTAGCGTTCGGCAAGCTGCGGCTCCTCCTTCATCGCGTCCTCGAGCGTGACGTGCTTGCCCGGCTTGAACGGAATGAGCTTCGCGACGCTGTCGGTAAAGTTGTAACCCAGGTCGAGCACGCGGCCCACGTCGCGCACCGCCGCCTTGGCGGCCATCGTGCCGAAGGTAGCGATCTGCGACACCGCGTCGGCGCCATACTTGCGCTTCACGTACTGGATCACGCGATCCCGGCCTTCCTGGCAGAAGTCGATATCGAAGTCGGGCATCGATACCCGCTCCGGGTTCAGGAAGCGCTCGAACAGCAGGTTGTAGCGCAGCGGATCGAGATCGGTCACGCCCAGCGCGTAGGCGACGAGCGAACCCGCGCCCGAGCCGCGCCCGGGGCCCACCGGCACGCCGTTGCCCTTCGCCCAGTTGATGAAGTCGGCGACGATCAGAAAGTAGCCCGGAAAGCCCATCTTGATGATGGTGTCGGTCTCGAACTCGAGGCGGGCATAGTACGTCTGCCGCTGCGCGTCGCGCGCCTGTTCGTCGGGATAGAGAAAGGCAAGGCGCTTCTCCAGACCGAGCTTGGACTCCGCGACGAGAAAATCGTCCAGCGTGACGCCATCCGGGGTCGGGAACAGCGGCAGGCGCGGCCGGCCCAGTTCGAGCGTCAGATTGCAGCGCTTCGCGATTTCGACGGTGTTCGCCAGCGCCGACGGCAGATCGGCGAACAGCGCCGCCATCTCGTCCTGCGTCTGGAAGAACTGCTTTTCGGTGAAACGCTTGCCGCGGCGCGGGTTGGCGAGCATATCGCCTTCCGAGATGCAGACGCGCGCCTCGTGCGCGGTGTAGTCGTCCGCGGTCATGAACTGCACCGGATGGGTGGCGACCACCGGCAGGCCCAGTTCCGCGGCCAGTGTCGCCGCCTGGCCGACATAGGCGCTTTCGCCGGCCTGCCCGGCGCGCTGCAGTTCGATGTAGAAGCCGTCCGGGAAGATCGCCCGCCAGCGCTCGGCGCACCCCCGTGCCGCGGCACGGTTGCCGGCGGCCAGCGCCAGACCGATATCGCCGCCCTGCGCGCCGGACAACGCCAGCAGCCCCTCGGCGAAACCCTGTTCCAGCCACTCCGCCTGCACTTCCGCGCGGCCCCGGTACTGGTTCGTCAACGACGCGCGCGACAGCAATTCGCACAGGTTCAGGTAACCCTGGCGGTTGCGCACGAGCAGCAGCAGCCGCGACGGCTTGTCGCGATCGGCGGGATTGGTGATCCAGACGTCGCATCCCGCGATCGGCTTGACGCCCGCGCCGCGCGCGCTCTTGTAGAAACGGACCAGGCCGAAGGCATTGCTCAGATCCGTCAGGGCGAGCGCGCCCTGACCGTCCCGGGCGGCCGCCGCGATGGCGTCATCGAGGCGAACGATCCCATCGGCGATCGAGTATTCGGAATGGAGGCGGAGGTGAACGAAACGTGGCTCTGACATACCCGCCATTGTACCTCCCAAGGGCAGGTTTTCGGACTTTTCGAGCGTGCCGGGGCGAACCCGTGACATGACACGCAACGGTTTTTCCGGGCATCGCCCTCGCCGTCCGGCATGGCCGGAAGCGGCGCCTCCGGCGCGCGGCCGCCGCGGGCGCGATGCGCCGATGCGCCACGCGGCCCCGGGACACGGAACCGGCAAGGAACGGCAAGAAATCACGCCCGCGAACCCGTGTGCCGGGTGCCGGGAGCAGTCCCGGGAAACCCGCCAAAGAGACGGCGAAGGGGTACGAAAGGCAACGCGGATGCGGGATAATACGGCTTTGCCACCCCATCCGGCAGGGCCGCCCGCGGGCCGTCTCCGTACCCGTTCCCCGAATCATGCGCATCGTCAATCTTGCTGGTTATCTGTTCGTCTCCCTGGCGCATTGCGCCGCATGGCGCGCCCCGCTCGCCGCCCGCTGCGAGGCCCTGGACCTGCGCGGCACGATTCTGCTGGCGCCCGAGGGCATCAACGCCTTCGTCGCCGGCCCGGAAACGGCCATCCAGGCCTTTCTGACCTATCTGCGCGAGGACCCGCTGTTCGAGGGTCGCTTCACGCCGCTCACCTTCAAGGTCAGCTTCTCGGAGGCGCAGCCTTTCAAACGCATGCGGGTGAAGCTGAAGAAGGAAATCATCACGATGCGGCACCCTGCCATCCGTCCGGAAGCGGGCCGCGCCCCGGCCGTCGCGCCGGCGACGCTGAAGCAATGGCTCGACCAGGGCCACGACGACGACGGGCGCCCGGTGGTATTGCTCGATACCCGCAATGCTTTCGAGGTCGACGTCGGCACGTTCGATGACGCGATCGACTGGCGTCTGGACAAATTCGGCGATTTCCCCGACGCCGTGGCCCGCCACCGCGCGGGTTTCGCAGGCAAGACCGTGGTGTCCTTCTGCACGGGCGGGATCCGTTGCGAGAAAGCGGCGATTCATCTGGCCGAGAAGGGCGTCGAACATGTCTACCAGCTCGACGGCGGAATTCTCGGCTACTTCGAGCACGTGGGCACGGCGCACTATCACGGGGCCTGCTTCGTCTTCGACGAGCGCACGGCGCTGACGCCGTCGCTGGCCCCCGCCGCGGATCCGGCCCGCACGGCGGCGCAGACGGGACATCCCGCACCGGCCCTCACGTCCCGCCATGACGCCCCGACCGCCGGCTAGCGGCTATCGGGGCCGCTTCGCGCCATCGCCCACCGGGCCGCTGCACCAGGGTTCGCTGATCGCGGCGCTGGCCAGCTATCTGGATGCCCGCGCGCATGCCGGACAGTGGCTGGTGCGCATCGAGGATATCGACGGTCCGCGCAGCGTGCCGGGCGCCGCCGAGGACATCCTCGAAACGCTCGCGGCCTATGGAATGTGCTCCGACGCCCCACCGATATGGCAAAGCAACCGGAGCGCCGCGTATCAGGCGGCGTTCGATGCGCTGCTGGCGAGCGGCAGGGTCTACCCGTGCGCGTGCACGCGGCGCGAGATCAACGACGCCCTGTTGCGCACCGACGCGGGCCATGCCCGCCATACGACCCTCGCCTATTCCGGCACCTGCCGTGCCGGGCTGCACGGCCGGCCGGCACGGGCCTGGCGGTTGCGCGTCCCGGCGGATGTCGATGCGGCGGCCGCCGACCAGCCGCCTGCGGACCCGCGCATCCGTTTCCGGGACCGGTGGCAGGGGGACCGGGTGCAGGATCTGGCGCGCGAGGTCGGCGATTTCGCGCTGAAGCGCGCCGACGGCCTATGGGCCTATCAGCTCGCCGTGGTCGTGGACGATGCGTACTCGGGCATTACCGATATCGTGCGGGGCGCGGATCTCCTCGACTCCACCCCCCGGCAGATCTACCTGCAGCGCTGCCTCGGACTGCCGACACCGCGCTACCTCCACGTGCCGGTGCTGACGCGCGCGGATGGCGAGAAACTCAGCAAGCAGCACGGTGCGCAGGCGCTGTCGCGCGCGCCGGAATCGCGCCTGCGCGCGCTCGGCGAGGCCGCGCGCTTCCTCGGCCTCGCGGTGGAGGCACCGGATCAGCCGCGCTTTTTCCGCGATGCGATCGCCGCGTGGCGCGCTCAGGTCGTCTTGCGCGGCATGCCGCCCAGCAACGCCGCGACCTGACGCTTGGGTGCGCGGCGCGGTGCGCCCGATGCGACCTCGGCGGCCGCGTCGCGTTGCGCGCTGGGGGACGGTTCGTACGGTCGCGTGAAAATATCGTCGACGGGCGCCGCCGGCGCGCCGTGGCGCGACCGTCCTTCGCCCGGCCGGTTGAAGCGTGCACTACCGCCCGCCCCGCCCGTCATGCTTGCACCCGTACGCGTCGGGCCGCCGCGCGTCGCGTACGGCCCGCTCGACGACGCGGCGTCGCCCGGACGGCGTTCGCGCGCGGGGCGCGCGTCGCCGCGTTCTTCCCGCCGTTCCCGCGCCACCGGGGTCAACGCCAGCGCTTCACGTTCGAGCGGCCGCTTGATCAGCGCCTCGATATCGGCAAGCAGCTTGACATCCTTCGCGGTGCACAGCGACAACGCGTCGCCCGATGCACCCGCACGGCCGGTGCGGCCGATACGGTGCACGTAGTCCTCGGCGCTGAACGGCAGATCGTAGTTGATCACCGCCGGCAATTCGGCGATGTCCAGACCCCGCGCGGCCACGTCGGTGGCCACCAGCGCCTCGATCTCGCCGCGCTTGAACGCGTCGAGCGCCTGCATCCGCTCATTCTGCGTCTTGTCGCCATGGATGGCGGCGGCGACGACGCCATCGCGTTCGAGCTGGCGCGCCAGCCGGCTCGCGCCCAGCTTGCTGTTGCAGAACACGATGACCTGCTTGAGGCCGCGTCGGCGGATCAGCTCCGTGACCGCGCGCTGTTTGTCCGCGTCGTCGACCTCGAACAGGATCTGGCGCACGTTCGTCGCGGTCGAGTTGCGCTGCGCGACCTCGATCGTCAGCGGCGAACGCAGGTAGGTGGCCGCCAGCTTTTTGATTTCGTTCGAAAACGTCGCCGAGAACAGCAGCGTCTGCCGCGCCTGCGGCAGCAGGTTCAGGATGCGCTGCAGGTCCGGCAGGAAACCCATGTCCAGCATCCGGTCCGCTTCGTCGAGCACCAGCATCTGCACCTGGCCGAGTTGCGTATTGCGTTGCTGGACGTGATCGAGCAGGCGGCCCGGCGTCGCGATCAGCACCTCGACGCCGCGCCGCAATTCCGCTGCCTGCGCGTTCATGTCGACGCCGCCGAACACGACCACGCTGCGCAGCGCGGTGTGTTTCGCATAGGCCGCGACATTCGCCGCGACCTGGTCGGCCAGTTCCCGCGTGGGCGTCAGGATCAGTGCGCGCACCGGGTGCCGCGCCGGCGAGGCGCTATGGCTCGCGAACGGCAGCAGCCGCTGGATGATCGGTAGCGAGAAGCTTGCCGTCTTGCCGGTGCCCGTTTGCGCGGCGCCCATGATGTCGCGCCCGGTCAGCACGACGGGAATCGCCTCGGCCTGAATCGGCGTGGGACGCGTGTAGCCGGAGTCCGCGATGGCGCGCAGGATGTCGGGGTGCAGACCAAACTGATCGAACGATGTCGCCAGCGCGGCAGGCGCCTCGGATGCGGGCGTCGTTTCCGATCGTTGCATCTCATGTGCCGGGGATGGGTCCGCGCCGACCGCGGGGCCTGCGGTGTCCGTCGCTTTCGTTGAAGCCTCGAGGGCGCGATCATAGGCGGCGTCGGAAGCGTTGGAAAATCCTGTCTCGGGCATGAGGAATGAGTTCAAAAGGCCTGGCATCGAGCCAGGCGGCGGACAAACGGTCCGCGCGCACCGCTTGCATCGCGCCCCTTTACGGCGGGCTCGCGACGGGAGCGCGAGGAGGCGGGATGACGGCAACGGGTGATTCGGGGCGGCGTCGAAGAACCGCCTTTCCGGGTGTGCGCCTTGGCCTGCAAAGCGCCACGGTACGGGATCGGAGCTGATGCATCGGCGTCACTCATGTCCGGCATCGGCGTCACTCATGTCCGGCGCCCGTTTCCCTTATGCTTGCGTGGGATGTTTCGCGTCGCCCTGCGTCGGAACGGCTCGACCCGCTCGGGCTGGCGGCGACGGCACGCGCCACCTGCCCGCATTGTAGCATCCGCACTATTCCGGTCTGCGGACGGGACGTCCACATGCGACGAACGGCCCCGCGGCGCCGCTTGCCCTAGACTCCGGCGGGCGATCCCGCGGCGGGCGATCCCGCGGCGGGCGATGCCGCGGCCGCCACTGGCCGCACCAGACTCGCCGCCGCACGCGCCCGCTCCCGCGCCTGCGTGATGTCCGCGCCGGTGGCGAGGGCCACGCCCATGCGCCGTTTGACGAAACTCTCCGGCTTGCCGAACAGACGCAGGTCCGCACACGGTACCGCGAGCGCCTCCGCCACGCCTTCGTAAGCGATGCCCGGCGCGTCCAGACCGCCGTAGATCACCGCCGAGGCGCCGGGTTCGCGCAGCGTCGGATCGACCGGCAGGCCGAGAATCGCGCGGGCGTGCAGTTCGAATTCCGAGTATCGCTGGGTGCACAGCGTCACCAGCCCCGTGTCGTGCGGGCGCGGGCTGACTTCGGAAAACCATACTTCGTCGCCGCGCACGAAGGCTTCGACGCCGAACAGACCGCGCCCGCCCAGCGCCACGGTGACCGCATGCGACAGATCGCGCACGCGCTGCAGCGCTTTTTCCCGCATCGGCTGCGGTTGCCAGGATTCGACATAGTCGCCGTCCACCTGGCGGTGGCCGATCGGCTCGCAGAAAAAGGTCTCGACCGCGCCGGATGCCCCCACCGCGCGTACCGTCAATTGCGTGATCTCGTAATCGAAGTCGACGAACCCCTCGACGATGATGCGCGTTCCAGCCACGCGCCCCCCCGCCATCGCGTGCGACCACGCCGCGTCCAGGTCGGCGGCGGAACGCAATACCGACTGCCCTTTTCCGGAAGAGGACATGACGGGCTTGACCACGCAGGGGTAGCCGATGCCCGCTGCGATCGCCGCTTCGAGAGCGGCACGCGAATCGGCGAACGCATAGGGCGACGTGGGCAGGCCCAGCTCCTCGGCGGCGAGCCGGCGGATGCCCTCGCGGTTCATCGTCAACTGGGTGGCGCGGGCGGTGGGCACGACGCGGCTGATGCCGGCCTGCTCGATCTCGGCGAGGGTATCGGTGGCGATCGCCTCGATTTCCGGCACCACCAGATGCGGGCGTTCCGCCTCGATCAGCGCACGCAGGGCCGCGCCATCGGTCATGTCGATCACGTGGCTGCGGTGCGCCACCTGCTGCGCCGGCGCGTCGGCGTAGCGGTCCACCGCGATCACCTCGACACCGAGCCGCTGCAGCGCGATCACCACCTCCTTGCCCAGCTCGCCGCTGCCCAGCAGCATCACGCGGTACGCGGTGGGACTCGACGGTGTACCGAACGAACAAACGAAAGCGTCATCTTGCGCAGCGACGCGCTGGCGGGCATCGGCAACTGGGGTAGCGGTGTTTTTCATGGCGACGAATGGAGGGCGGACGGGACGATTCGCGATTTTACCCGTACCGCCGGGTATGCGATCTGCTTATAGTGTAGCAATCAGGGCGCGCCTGCCGTGCGCCCGCCCACACCGTCCTTCCAGGCACACCGAATATCATGAAAAATACGCTCGGCAATACGTTCCGCACGACCCCCATCGCCACTGCGCGGCAAACCCCCGGCGCGCGGCGCGCGGCACCGGCGATCATCGCGCTGATGCTGGCGCTGGCGGGCTTCGGCAGTGTCGCCGAAGCGCAGACCGGCCCCATCACGTCGGGCAATTCGGATGGGTCGGGCAGCGGCTCGTCGATATCCGGGGGCGCCTCCGGACAGACGCCGGACGGCCGCAACTCGGCGATGGGCGCGCAGGCCCAGGCCTCGACGCGTACCGTGGTCGAAGGATCGGAAAAACCCACCGCGGAACACCCTGCCAACAATCGGCGCAGCAAGTCCGCCAGCCACAAGTCGACCAAGAAGTCCGAAGGCTCCTCGGGTTTCGAGAAAGGGATGTACGGCACCGGCACCGGCTCGACCGGCAACAAGTAACCGGACGGTACCGCAGACCCCGCAGGCGCTGTCGGCCGTCGATGACGGCCGCGGGGGTCGGCGTTATTGCTGCCGCTGGTTGCGCTGCGCCTCGGCCAGGGTCTGCGCCGGCGACTGTTGCTGCGCGGCGATCTCGTCCGGCGCCAGCGCGCGCGGTAGCGATACCTCCGTATGACGGCCGCGCAACGGCACATCGGACGGGTCCGTCCAGGCGGGATTCGGGATTTCCCCGAAGATCTGCCGCAGGCGCTCGCCCCAGGTCCGGTGGATCATGCGGTAGTACGCATTTTCCTGGTCGAGTACCGCGAAACGCGTTACCTTCAGCGCGTCCCGCTCGTATACGAGCAGGTCCAGCGGCAGCCCTACCGAAAGATTCGAGCGCAACGTCGAATCCATCGAGATCAGCGCGCACTTGGCCGCCTCGTCGAGCGGCGTCGCGGGCGTGATTACCCGGTCGACGATCGGCTTGCCGTATTTCGATTCGCCGATCTGGAAATACGGGCTGACGCGTGTCGACTCGATGAAATTGCCCGCCGAGTAGATCATGAAGAGCCGGGGCGCGAGGCCTTTGATCTGACCACCGAGAATGAAGCTGCAGTTGAAGGTGAGATCGAACTCTTCGAGCGGCCCGGCATCGCGCTGGTGCACCTCGCGCACCGCGTCGCCCACGACGCGCGCCGCTTCGGCCATGTTCGGCGCATTCCACAATGTCGCGCGCCCGCCCTCTCCCGGCTCGCTCAGCAGCTGCACGACCGACTGTGTCAACGAGAGGTTGCCGGCACCCATCAGCACGAGCACGCGGTCGCCCGGCTGCTCGAATACCGACATCTTGCGCGCGGCGCTCACATGGTCCACGCCGGCGTTGGTGCGCGTATCGGACAGAAAGACCAGCCCTTCATCGACGCACATCGCCACGCAATAAGTCATATTTGCAAATCTCAGTGGAAACAGGTGTCATTGTACTGGGTCGTTCGCCGGGGAAACCGGCGAACGTTGCGAACGTTGCATGTCCCGCACGACGTGGCGCGAGCACCGCGACGCCGTGCCGCGGGCATCGATGCCTATTGCAGCGCCTCCACATTGACGAATACCATGACATCGAGTGTCTCTTCCTTGCCACCGACGCGCGTGCCGCGCACCGGCGACGCGGCCTCGTAATCCCGCGCGACTGCCAGCCGGCAGTACTTCTCGCTGGCGAACGCCGTGTGCGTTACGTCGACCGACACCCAGCCGAGTTCGCCCAGCCAGACATCCACCCAGGCATGGCTCGCCGCGTGCGGCACGTCGCCCGGATCGATATAGCCGCTCACATAGCGCGCCGGCACACCGCGCGCGCGGCAGCACGCCAGCATCAGGTGCGCGTGGTCCTGGCACACGCCGTTGCCCAGCGCCAGCGCTTCCGCCGCGCTGCTGGTCACCCGGGTCACGCCCGGCAGGTAATGCACGCGGGATTCGATGCGCTCGGCCAGCGCGATCAGTCCGGCCGGCGACGTCGGCGCGGGCGCGGCGAACGCGAGCTCGTGGATGGCTTCGTCGACCTCGGTCAGCGGCGTCTGCGTCGTGTAGTGCTCGATCGGAATCAGACCCGGGCCTTCGGTCAGCCGCCCATCGTGCAGCGGCGTCGTGTCGATCTCCCCGGAAACGGAAAAGAAGATTTCCTGATGCGCCCGGGTCAGCACCAGCGTGTGCAGAACGTTGCCGTACGCATCCTGGGTGGCATCGAGCTTGCCCGGTGCGTCGACGTGCCAGCGGCGCACCAGTTGCGAGGGGCTGGTCGACGGCGTCAGCCGCAACTGCTGAATCGAATACTGAACCGGCGTCTGGTACCGGTAATGGGTATCGTGTCGGATGGTCAGATGCATGGTCGGGTCCGTTCGGTCCGTGGGTTCCTAAAGGCATACGCGCCAAGGGCGCGCACTATGGCGTGGCGCGCAGCGCGGGTGGCGCGCATCACGCAAGCGGCAACATCAGGTAGGTCCGCATCACCAGCGTTCCCAGTTCATGTACCCGTTCGAGGAACTGCGTCAGATAGTCATGCAGATCCGCCTCGAAAATCTGACCGATATCGGCATACAGCAGCTCGGCGCGCAGCTTGCCGGCGAAACGTTCGCACGGCGTCGACCCCGCGGTGCGCAGTTGCTCGAGCGTGTCGCAGACCTCGACCAGCGAGGCGAGCAGCGAACGCGGCATCTGCGGATTGAGGATCAACAGCTCGACCACGCGCGACGGCGTCACGACATCGCGATAGACCTTGCGGTAGATCTCGAGGGCGGAGACCGAACTCAGGATCGACGTCCAGTAATAGAAATCCTCCAGCTGACGGGTCGAATCGCGCGGGCTGCCGGAGTGCGAGAAGCGTACGTCGAGAATCCGCGCGGTATTGTCGGCGCGTTCGAGGAAGGTGCCCAACTGGCCGAAATAGAACGCGTCGTCCTTGAGCGCGGTGCCCACGGTCACCCCGCGCGAGAGATGCGAGCGGGTCTTCACCCATTCGAACAGGGCTTCCGGGTTCGACCGCAGCTCGCCCGCGCCGAGCCGGTCGACGAAATCGAGCCAAGTGAAGTTGATGGTCTCCCAGCTTTCCGTGGTCAGCGTGCCGCGCACCGCCCGGGCGTTCTCTCGCGCGGCCTGCAGGCAGGCGAAGATGCTCGACGGATTTTCCGGATCGGCGACCATGAATTCGAGCACCCGCTCGTTGGTGGGCGGCTCGCCATAGCGGTCGCGGAATGTCGTTTCGAGTTCCGAGATGCGCAGAATCGAGCGATGCGCATCGGTTTCCTGTTCGGCGGTCTGGGGCAGCAACATGCCCTTGAGATTGATGTCCAGCATGCGCGCGGTATTCTCCGCGCGCTCCATGTAACGCGCCATCCAGAAAAGGTGGTCGGCAGTCCGGCTCAGCATGATGGCGTTCCTTCGAAGCGAGGGCCTGTTCCCCCATGAACCCGGACAACATTACGTGCCGGGTCGGAAATACTGCGCCGGGCGCGTCGCGCAGGGGCGCGGGCGAGTGTGCGGATCGCGACGCCCGCCGCCCTGTCGCGACGTCCGGTCAATCGGCGATCCAGGTATCTTTCGTACCACCGCCTTGCGAGGAATTCACGACCAGAGAGCCCTCCTTGAGCGCGACGCGCGTGAGTCCCCCGGCTGCCAGCGTGACGTCCCGCCCCGACAGCACGAAGGGCCGCAGATCGATATGACGCGGCGCGATGCCCGCGTCGACGAACGTCGGGCACGCGGACAGGGACAGCGTCGGTTGCGAGATATAGCCACTGGGCCGGGCGATCAACCGGGCGCGAAAGTCCTCGATTTCGGCCCGCGTGGACGCGGGTCCCACCAACATCCCGTAGCCGCCCGCGCCATGCACTTCCTTGACGACGAGTTCGGGCAGATGCGCGAGCGTATAAGCCAGGTCCTCGGGCTTGCGGCACTGATACGTGGGAACGTTTTTCAGGATCGGTTCCTCGTCGAGGTAGAAGGCGATCATGTCCGGCACGAAGGGATAGATCGACTTGTCGTCGGCGATGCCGGTGCCCATCGCGTTGGCCAGCGCCACGCGGCCGGCCCGGTAGGCGGTCAACAACCCGGGAACGCCCAGGGCCGAATCCGAGCGGAACGCCAGCGGGTCGAGAAAATCGTCGTCGATACGGCGGTAGATCACGTCCACCCGCTTCGGCCCCTGCGTCGTGCGCATGAACACGTAGTTGTCGTCGACGAAGAGATCCTTGCCTTCGACGAGTTCGACGCCCATTTGCTGGGCGAGAAACGAGTGCTCGAAATACGCGGAGTTGTACATGCCCGGCGTCAGCACCACGACGACCGGATCGTCCGCCCCGTCCGGGGCGACCGAACGCAGCGATTCGAGCAGCAAATCGGGATAATGCGCGACCGGCGCGATCCGGTTCTGGACGAACAGTTCGGGAAACAGACGCATCATCATCTTGCGGTTCTCGAGCATGTACGACACACCCGAAGGGACCCGCAGATTGTCTTCCAGGACGTAGAAGTCGCCATCCTCGCCGGAGCGCACCACATCGACGCCAGCGACGTGCGCATAGACGCCCAGCGGCACATCGACATTCTGCATTTCCGGCCGGTACTGGGCGTTCGTATAGACCTGCTCGGCCGGCACGCGACCGGCGCGGATGATGTTGCCGTCGTGATAGACGTCGTGGATGAACATGTTCAGCGCCCGCACGCGCTGCCGCAATCCGGCCTCGAGCGTGCGCCACTGCTCGCCGGGAATGATGCGCGGAATCAAATCGAATGGAATGAGGCGCTCGGTGCCCAACAAGTCGCCGTTCATCGCGAAGGTGATGCCCACGCGGCGGAACAGTAAATCGGCTTCGGCCCGCTTGCGGGTCACGGAGTCGTCCGGCTGCGCATCGAGCCAGCGTTGAAAGCGCGCATAGTGCGGACGGATCGCATCGCCGTCGCGCATTTCGTCGTAGATCTGCATCGTCTGCGCCCTGTCTTATTTGAATGGCGACGCTTGCGCGTCGCGCCAGTGTTGACGCTTTGTGCTCATGGCCGGACATATCAAGCAAGCCATATGCCCGTCTTGATTCTACGCCGGCTGACACGGGCATCACGCGCGACCAGGAAGGAAAGGCAAGACGGGGGAAGGTTGCTGAATTTTTTGCACCAATAAAGTGCAAAAGAAGGCCTGTCCCGTCCGGATTGGGGCAGGCACACATTCTATGGACGAAAAAAAACCTTCCGGCATCTGCCGGAAGGTTGCATCTGGTGGGCCTCCCGTGAGTCGAACACGGCACCAACGGATTATGCGTACCACTATGCCTTTCGACACCCCTTTCGGGTTTGTGGTCTGGACTGTCTCTTGTCTTTACGACCTACCCGTACAGTCTCTACACCTTCCCGAGCGTGCGCCCGGGCTTGGCTCGGGATTACCACGGCGGACCGGAACGGCACGCGCCAGAGGCTTCCCCGAATTTGAGTAGTTCTACCGGGGAGCAGAGCGAACTTGCTCCCCGGCAACCCATATGGCGGCCCACCATGGCTCCGACGCAGTCGAAGCGGTAGGCGAGCCGCCGATCAAGTCCGCTGCTCTAACCAACATGAGCTAGAGGCCCAGAGGCGCCGATTATCGCACGCCGGTGAAAGCTTTTTCAACTTGTTCGCTGCCCGGCCGCGTCGAAAGCGTTCGGGCGGCGAGCACTCAATTTCCTTCGAGGAAGGACTTGAGCTTGTCCGAACGGCTGGGATGACGCAGCTTGCGCAACGCCTTCGCCTCGATCTGACGAATCCGCTCGCGCGTCACGTCGAACTGCTTGCCGACCTCTTCCAGCGTGTGATCCGAACTCATCTCGATACCGAAGCGCATCCGCAACACTTTCGCCTCGCGCGGCGTCAACGAGTCCAGCACGTCCTTGACGATGTCCCGCATTCCCGAGTGCAGCGCGGCGTCCGACGGCGCGACCGTGTTGCTGTCCTCGATGAAGTCGCCCAGATGGGAATCGTCGTCGTCGCCGATCGGCGTTTCCATCGAGATCGGCTCCTTCGCGATCTTCATGATCTTGCGGATCTTGTCCTCGGGCATCTCCATCTTCTCGGCCAGCGTCGCCGGGTCCGGCTCGAGACCGGTCTCCTGCAGAATCTGCCGGGAAATCCGGTTCATCTTGTTGATCGTCTCGATCATGTGCACCGGAATCCGGATGGTGCGGGCCTGATCGGCGATCGAACGGGTGATGGCCTGACGGATCCACCAGGTCGCGTACGTCGAGAACTTGTAGCCGCGGCGGTATTCGAACTTGTCCACCGCCTTCATCAGCCCGATATTGCCTTCCTGGATCAGATCGAGGAACTGCAATCCGCGATTCGTGTACTTCTTCGCGATCGAAATCACCAGGCGCAGGTTCGCCTCGGTCATTTCGCGCTTGGCCTGACGCGCCTTCAGTTCGCCCGACGCCATCTGGCGGTTGGTTTCCTTCAGGTCGCCCAGCGGCAACACGACGCGCGTCTGCAGGTCGATCAGCTTCTGCTGCTGTTCGCGAATCGCCGGGATGTTGCGCTCGAGCACGGCGCTGTAATCATGCCCTTCGTCGACGACGCTTTGCGCCCAGTCCAGATTCGTCTCGTTGCTCGGAAAGCGCGAGATGAACTCGCTGCGCGACATGCCGCACTTGTCGACCACCGTGTGCAGGATCTGGCGCTCGACGCTGCGCACTTCCTCGACCTGACCGCGCAGTGTGTCGCACAGCCGCTCTACCGTGCGGGCGGTGAAACGGATCGATGTCAGTTCGAGCTGAATCTCTTCCTGCGCGCGCAGGTAGGAGGCCGACTTGTAGCCTTCCTTCTCGTAGGCATCGCGCATCGCCGAGAATTCGGCGCTGATCTTGCTGAACTTGTCGAGCGCGGCCCGCTTCAGCGCTTCGAGCTGGGCGGCGTTCGCCGAGGCCGCGCGCGCGCCTTCGTCTTCCGCCGAATCCTCCTCGTCGCTTTCCTCCTCGTCGTCGGCGGCTTCCAGCTCCTCCGCTTCCTCGGCGGAGAAGCCGTCCGCGTCCTTTTCGTCGGCGGCAGCCTCGGTTTCCGAATCGATCAGACCGTCGACCAGTTCATCGACACGGATCTCGTCGTTCGATACGCGCTCCGCCATCCCGAGGATGTCGGCGATGGTGGTCGGGCAGGCGGAGATCGCCTGCACCATGTACTTCAGACCGTCCTCGATCCGCTTCGCGATCTCGATTTCGCCTTCGCGGGTCAGCAGCTCGACGGTACCCATCTCGCGCATATACATGCGCACCGGGTCCGTCGTGCGGCCGAATTCGGAGTCCACGGTCGAGAGCGCCACCTCGGCCTCTTCCTCGACCTCGTCGTCGCTCGCGGCGGCGGGGGCGTTGTCGTTGAGCAGCAGCGTTTCCGCATCGGGCGCCGTTTCGTAGACACGCACGCCCATGTCGCTGAACGTGCCGATGATGCCCTCGATCGCGTCGGTCTCGACGATGTCGTCCGGCAGATGGTCGTTGATCTCGGAGAACGTCAGGAAACCGCGCTCCTTGCCGAGCACGATCAATGCACGCAGCTTCGCCCGGCGCTCTTCGAGCTCCTCGGCGGTACCCGGCTGCTGCGACGCGAAAGCGTCCTTCAGCAGCGCTTTTTCTTTCGCGCGGCGCTCACGCACCTTCACCACCACGGTCTTCTCGCCCTTGCCCGCGTCTTCCACGGGGGTGACTTCTTCTTCGGAGGAGACTTCGTTCAACGTTTTTTTCATGGAGTTCGCCATAGTGGCCTTATCTAGGACGCGCACATTGCGCAACGTTGCATCGGCCCTGGGTTCCTTGGTTGCACGTGCCGCTGCAATACAGACGGCCGCCGCATGAATCGCCCGTCGCGAATTTCCGGTTTCTGCTGTAATCTTTCGTCGTGAGAGGATTACGCTCGACCGGGCACCGGCGGAACCGAGCCGGTGTCATTCGCCTTCAGGCGTTTTGTTCGCAGGTGCGGGTGCAGCGGGCGGCGCCTGCGACGCCTTCGATGCGCTACGGGGTATCCGCAGCACGCCCTTGGCTTCAAGAGATCCGGCCCTCGGCCCTGGAGATCCCGTCCGACCCGGCATGCGCCCGGCCGTACCAGCAATTGCCCAGCAATCGCAGAAGCACTTACACCCGTTTAAAACCTTAAATTATAGCACCGATAAATCCTGATTTATTGCTTCGCGATGGCGGAATGCTTCAATTCCGCCACCTGACGCGACAGACCGGCCACTTCGAGACTTTGTTCCGGCGTCAGCTTCGCTTGTTTGCACAACTGGTCGAGCCGTTCGCACAGCCCGTCGTACCGCATCTTCGCCAGCGACGCATCGATTTCCTGAAACGCCAGATCCTCCAGCTCCCGGCGATGCTCGGCCATCGTCGCGCCACGCCCACCAGCGTCGGCGCCCTCCTCCGCCATCAACAGGTCACGCACGTTTTCATCGTAGACCAGGATTTCGCGAAAGATTTCCTCATAGGTGGAGACGTTTTCCGAATTTCTCAAGACGTCGGACAACAAACGAAATTCCGCGCGCTCGCCCAGTTCCCGTGCATGGGCCACCACTTCCTCGAACAACGGGCGGTGATGCGCGCATTCGGCGATGACCTGCAACGCCGCCGCGTCCAGGCGCAGCGCCAGTCTAGGGTGCATCACGAGATTGCGCAGCGCCCGCCGTTCGCTACCTGTCACACGTCTTCGTTCGGACACCGGCGCGGCCTGCCTGCGCGGCGCAACCGCCCGCTCGTCCACCGCGCACAGTGCCGCCACCTCGCCGGTCGACACCTTCAGACGGTCGGCGATCTCGTGCAGTATCTGCACGCGCAGCGCGTTCGGCGGCAATGCCTGCAACAACGGTTTCGCATCGAACAGCGCCTTCGCCCGCCCTTCCGGCCGCTCCAGTTCCTTGCCCGCCAGCGCCTCGGCGATCAGGAACTCGGACAGCGGCGTGGCCTGCGCCACGGCCGCGGCGAACGCCTCCGTGCCGCGCTCGCGAATGAAGCTGTCCGGATCGTGCTCGCTCGGCAGGAACAGAAAAGCGATCTCCCGGTTGTCCGCCGCGTGGGGCAGGCTCGCTTCCAGCGCGCGACGCGCGGCGCGCCGTCCGGCCGCATCGCCATCGAAACTGAACACGATGCGTTCGGTCTGCCGCACCAGTTTCTGCACATGCACCGGCGTGCAGGCGGTACCCAGCGTCGCCACCGCGTTCGGAAACCCGAGCTGCGCGAGCGCCACGACGTCCATATAGCCTTCCACCACCAGCGCGAAACCCTGCTCGCGAATCGCCAGGCGGGCCTCGAACAGGCCGTACAACTCGTTGCCCTTGCTAAATAGCGACGTTTCCGGGGAATTCAAATACTTTGGTTCGCCGGAATCGAGAATTCTGCCGCCGAAACCGATCACATGCCCGCGCGCATTGCGGATCGGGAACATCACCCGTTCCCGGAACCGGTCGTAGCGCCGCTCCTTGCCCTGCGCGTCCTGCTTCTCGCTGACGATCACCAGCCCGGTTTCCACCAGCACATCGTCGCGATAATCGTCGAACGCGGTTTCCAGATTCTGCCAGCCGTCGGGCGCGAAACCGAGACCGAAACGCGCGGCGACAGGCCCGGTCAGGCCCCGGCGCTTGAGGTAGGCGATCGCCGTGGGCGACTCGCGCAACTGCCGCCGGTAATAATCGCACGCGGTCTGCATGACATCCACGGCCCGCTTGGTCGCCGCGGCGTGGCCGTCGGCGCGCGGTGCGCCGCCCTCGCCCGCGAACGCGCGCCGGCCCATCTGTCCCGGGCCCGGTTCATGGGGCACCGTGAGACCCGCGCCCTGCGCGAGATCGTTCACGGCTTCGGGAAACGGCAGCCCCGCGTGCTCCATCAGAAAACCGATCGCCGTGCCATGCGCGCCGCAACCGAAGCAGTGATAGAACTGTTTGGTCGGGCTGACGGTGAAAGAAGGGCTTTTCTCGTTATGAAACGGGCACAGGCCGGAAAAATTGGCGCCGGCCTTCTTCAACTGCACGTAGCGGCCGACCACCTCGACGATGTCGACGCGGTCGAGCAGATCCTGGAGAAAGGAGTGAGGTATCACGAGAAACGGCCCGAATGGACTTGAACGGCGGTCGCACGCTCATACTGGCCATACTACTGAAACGGCACGACGCCCGCCCGCTCATCGGCGCGGCGCGTGTCGTGCGACGGGCGGCTCGCCGCGGCCCGCGCCCCGGAAAGGGCGCGACGCCTACCGGCTCAGCGCCGCCTTCACACGCGCGGAGACGCGCGTCATGTCGGCGCGGCCGGCGAGTTCGCCTTTCAGACGGCCCATGACCTTGCCCATGTCCTGCGGGCCGCTGGCCTGCAGCGCGGTCACGGCGGCGCCGACCTGGGCATCGATCTCGGCATCGTCGAGTTGCTGCGGCATATAGCCCGCCAGCACGGCGAGTTCGGCGGTTTCCTTCTGTACCAGATCGTCGCGCCCGGCCGCGCCGAACTGCTCGATCGAATCCCGGCGCTGCTTGATCAGCTTCTCGACGATGGCAGTCACGGCGCCGTCGTCCAGCACGATCCGCTCGTCGACCTCGCGCTGCTTGATGGCGGCCAGCAACAGACGGATCGTACCGAGCCGCTCGCTGTCGCGCGCGCGCATCGCGGTCTTCATGTCTTCGGTAATCTGTTCTTTGAGGCTCATCGGGTGGCAACTCTGAAGGTGATCGGGACGGGTGGCGGCGGTCACTGCCGACGCGAGGATGCGACGCGGCGAAAAACGTGCGATACGGCATGCCCGAAGCAGCGGGATTTTAACACACCGGGCCGTCTATACCGCCTGCCGACTGGCCGCGCGCGCCGCCGCCACGCCCGACGCCCAGGCCCACTGGAAGTTATAGCCGCCAAGCCAGCCGGTCACGTCCACCGCCTCGCCGATGAAATACAGGCCCGGGCAGGATTTCGCCTCCATCGTCGACGACGACAAGGCGCGCGTATCCACGCCGCCGCGCATCACCTCGGCCTTGCGCCAGCCCTCGGTGCCGGCCGGATGCAGGCGCCAGCCATTCAACGCCTGGCCGAGCGCGCGCAGCGTGCGGTCCGGCAGATCGGCAAGCCGGGCGTCGCGCGGCACGCCGGCCACGTCCGCCCAGACACCGGCGAGACGGGCGGGCAGCCAGTCGGCCAGCAGCGTCGCGAGTTGCCGGCGCGACGTGGACTTCGCCGCCAGCAGTTCGGCGCCGGCGTCGCGCCCCGGCAGCAAATCGATATCGATGGGCGCCGGCGCCGTCCAGTAGCTGGAAATCTGCAGCACGCCGGGGCCCGACAGCCCTCTGTGGGTGAGCAGCAGATCCTCGACGAAGGCGCCGCGCTCCCGGCCCGCGCCCGTCTGGATGCCTACCTCGATCGACACCCCGGCCAGTTCGGCGAACGGCGCCCATTCCGCGACGGAAAACGTCAACGGCACCAGCGCCGCGCGCGGCGCGACCACCGGGATATCCCATGCGCGAGCCAGCGCCAGCGCGAAATCGCTGGCGCCGATCTTCGGCACCGGCAACCCGCCGGTCGCGATCACCAGCGCATCGGCGGCGATCGCGCCGGCATCGGTCGACAGCGTGAAGCGCGCCTGCGCGCCGCCACGCGCGATGTCGTGTACCCGCACCGGGTGCCGCCAGCTGACCCGGCCGGCATCGCATTCGGCCTTCAGCACGTGGATCACGGATTCGCTCGACACATCGCAGAACAGCTGGCCGCGGTGCTTTTCGTGCCAGCCCACACGGTACGATTCGAGCAGGCCGATGAAATCCCGCGGGGTATAGCGCGCCAGCGCGGAGCGGCAGAAATGCGGATTCTCGGACAGATAGTGCGCGGGCGCCGCATGCAGATTGGTGAAGTTGCAGCGCCCGCCGCCGGAGATGCGGATCTTTTCGCCGATCTTCGCCGCGTGATCGAGCAGCACGACGCGCCGGCCCGCCTGCCCGGCGACCGCCGCGCACATCATGCCGGCGGCACCGGCGCCGATGACGGCCATATCGAATTTTTCCATCGCGTGATTGTACGCATTGCCCGGGACGGCGGGCGATTCGCGCGGCGCTGTTATACTCGTCGCCTTTGCTGCCGGCGGCATGCATCCGCCGCCCGCCCCAGCGCGTTCTGCCGCTACCTCACTCGCCCCGCCCGCGCCATGCTCGTTCTCGGCATTGAAAGTTCCTGCGACGAAACCGGCCTCGCCCTGTACCGGCAAGGCAGCGGACTGCTGTCACACGCATTGCACTCGCAAATCGACATGCATCGCGAATACGGCGGCGTGGTACCGGAACTCGCGTCCCGGGACCATATCCGGCGCGCGCTGCCGCTGCTCGAAACCGTCCTCGCGGCCGCCGGCGTGCAGGCCGCCGAGATCGACGCGGTGGCCTACACGGCCGGCCCCGGCCTGGCGGGCGCGCTGCTGGTGGGCGCGAGCGTGGCCAACGGTCTGGCCTTCGCCTGGGGCAAGCCGGTGATCGGCATCCATCATCTGGAAGGCCATCTGCTGTCGCCGCTCCTGGCGCAGCGCGCTCCCGCCTTTCCCTTCGTCGCCCTGCTGGTGTCCGGCGGGCATACGCAGTTGATGCGGGTGCAGGACGTCGGCGAATACGAGATCCTGGGCGAGACGCTCGACGACGCCGCCGGCGAAGCGTTCGACAAGACCGCCAAACTGCTGGGGCTCGGCTATCCGGGCGGTCCCGCGGTCTCCGCGCTGGCGGCCCGGGGCCGGCCGGGCGCCGTCGTGCTGCCCCGGCCCATGCTGCATTCCGGCGATCTGGATTTCAGTTTCAGCGGGCTGAAGACCGCGGTGCTGACGCAGGTGCGCCGCCTGGCCGAGCCGCTCGACGAGCAGGCGCGCGCCGACATCGCACGCGCCTTCGTGGACGCCGCAGTGGACGTGCTGGTCGCGAAATCGCTGACCGCCCTGAAACGCACGGGGATGAAACGGCTGGTGGTGGCGGGCGGAGTGGGGGCGAACGCGCAGTTGCGCGCGGCGCTCGATGCCGCCGCGACGCGCCGGGGCTTCGCGGTGTTCTACCCGGAACTGGACTTGTGTACCGATAACGGCGCGATGATCGCGCTCGCCGGCGCGCTGCGCATCGCCCGCTGGCCGGAACAGGCGCGTCACGACTACCGTTTCAGCGTCAGCCCGCGCTGGGAACTGGGCCAGCCGCAGCCGGCCTGATGCGGCATCCCGCCTGAGGCACATCCGGCCTGAGGCACATCCCACCTGAAGCATATCCGGCCTGGAATGCATCCGGGGATGTGGGCAGCACGGCGCCTGCCCGCTTCCGGTCTCAGGCGACGAGCTTGGCGCCGCCGTCTGTCGCGTCCGGCGCTGCCGTCACCGCATGGGAAGGCGGTGCATCGGAAGGCGCGGGGTCTGCGGCCGGTGCGCTCGCGGCCGAAGTGCTGGCGGCCGAGGTGCTGGCGGCTGGCGCGTCGGCGATCGGAAAACGCCGGCGAATCGACGCGGCGATGCCGCTGGCATCGAGCCCGCACTGCGCCAGCAGCTTCGCCGGGTCGCCGTGATCGATGAACGCGTCGGGCAGGCCCAATTGCAGCACCGGCCCGACCCAACCCGAGGCGAGCAGGCTCTCGACGCAGGCGGAACCCGCGCCGCCCATCACGCACCCCTCTTCCACCGTCACCAGCGCGTCGTGCGTGGCCGCCAGATGCGCGAGCAGTTCGGCGTCGACCGGCTTGACGAAACGCATGTTGACGACCGTCGCGTCGAGCGCCGTCCCGGCCTCGAGACTCTGCGCCACCATCGTGCCGTAGGCCAGGATCGCGATGCGCTGCTGGCCCAGGGCGCGCCCCGACTCGCGGCGCACCTCGCCCTTGCCCACCGGCACGCCCGTCATCTGCTTGACGGTCGCCACGCCGGTGCCGGCACCGCGCGGATAGCGCACCGCCGCCGGCGTACCCAGCTGGCTCGCGGTAAACAGCATCTGGCGCGCCTCGTTCTCGTCGGCCGGCACCATCACCGTCATGTTCGGGATGCAGCGCAGGAACGCCATGTCGTACGCGCCGGCATGCGTCGCGCCGTCCGCACCCACCAGTCCCGCGCGATCGATCGCGAACACCACCGGCAGATTCTGCAGCGCCACGTCGTGGATCAACTGGTCGTAGCCGCGTTGCAGGAAGGTCGAATAGATCGCGACGACCGGCAGCAGACCCTCGGTGGCAAGGCCCGCGGCGAAGGTCACCGCGTGCTGCTCGGCGATGCCGACGTCGAAATACCGGTCCGGAAAGCGCTGCTCGAACTCCACCATCCCCGACCCCTCCCGCATCGCGGGCGTGATGCCGACGATGCGCGGATCGAGTTCGGCCATGTCGCACAGCCACTCGCCGAAGACCTGCATGTAGGCCTTCTTGCCGGCCGCCGCGGGCCTGATGCCCTCGGCCGGATTGAACTTTCCGGGGCCGTGATACAGCACCGGGTCCGCCTCGGCCAGCTTGTAGCCCTGCCCCTTGCGCGTGACCACATGCAGGAACTGCGGGCCTTTCAGCGCCTTGATGTTCTGCAACGTCGGGATCAGGGAATCGAGATCGTGACCGTCGATCGGGCCGATATAGTTGAACCCGAACTCCTCGAACATCGTCGCCGGTCCGACCATGCCCTTGGCATGCTCCTCGAAGCGGCGCGCCAGCTCCAGCACCGGCGGGGCGACGCGCAGCACGCGCTCGACGCCCTTGCGGGCGGTCGCGTAGAACTGCCCCGACATCAGGCGCGCCAGATACCGGTTCAGCGCGCCGACGGGCGGCGAGATCGACATGTCGTTGTCGTTCAGGATGACGAGCAGCGGCAGGTCCTCGGACACCCCGCCGTTGTTCAGCGCCTCGAACGCCATGCCGGCCGTCATCGCGCCGTCGCCGATCACGGCGATCGCGGTGCGTGCCTCGCCCTTGATGCGGCTGGCCGCCGCCATGCCGATCGCCGCGGAGATCGACGTGCTCGAATGGGCGGTGCCGAACGTGTCGTATTCCGATTCGGAACGGCGCGGGAATCCCGAAATGCCGCCCCACTGCCGCAACGTGGGCATCGCATCGCGGCGCCCCGTCAGGATCTTGTGCGGGTAGGTCTGGTGGCCCACGTCCCAGACCACCCGGTCATAGGGCGTGTTGAATACGTAGTGCAGGGCGATCGTCAGCTCGACGGTGCCCAGATTGGACGACAGGTGCCCGCCCGTCTGCGATACGCTTTGCAGAATGAATTCCCGCAGTTCGTCCGCGAGCGGGCGCAGGGAGTCGCGATCGAGCTGGCGCAAGGCCGCCGGGTCATCAATGGTTTTCAGCAAATCGTACATGACAATCCAGTATTGAAACCGCCCTCAAGCAGGCGGTCAGCAAGCGCCGCGCGCCGCGCGTTCCGCGGCAGGGCCACACCTGCTTCTTAGTATGCGCGCTCGACGATCAGGTCGGCCAGCTGCGCCAGGCGCAGCGCGCGGGCGCCGAACGACTCGAGCGCCCGATGCGCGTCGTGGCGCAGGCTCTTCGCCAGCGCGCGTGACGCGTCCAGCCCGAGGATCGAAACATAGGTCGGCTTGTCCGCGAGGGCGTCCTTGCCGGCCGTCTTGCCCAGTGTCGCGGAATCCGCGGTCACGTCCAGAATATCGTCCACCACCTGGAAAGCCAGGCCGATCGCATCCGCATACGCGTCGAGCGCGGCACGCTGCGCGTCGGCCACGGGCGTACCGGCTACGGGCGTACCGGCCACGGGCGTACCGGCCACGGGCGTACCGGCCACGGGCGTACCGGCGGGCGCCACTTCCGTGGCCTGCCCCATCGCGCCCGTCAACGCCCCCATGCGCACCGCCGCGCGCAGCAGCGCCCCGGTCTTCAGGCGATGCATCGTTTCCAGCGCCGCGCGATCGAGCTTGAGGCCCACCGAGGCCAGGTCGATCGCCTGACCGCCCGCCATGCCGACCGAGCCGCTCGCCACGGCCAGCTCGCCGACCAGCGCGGCGCGCAACGGCACCGGCAGCACCGGCGCGCACAACGTGACGAACGCCTGCGATTGCAGCGCATCGCCGACCAGCAGACCGGTCGCGTCGTCGTACCGGACGTGCACCGTCGGTTTGCCGCGGCGCAATGCGTCATTGTCCATCGATGGCAGGTCGTCGTGCACCAGTGAATACACGTGGATCATCTCGACCGCGGCGGCGGCGGCGTCGAGCATCCCGGGCGCGGCGCCCAGCGCCTCGCCCGCCGCGTGGCACAGCAGGGGGCGCACCCGCTTGCCGCCCCCCAGCGCCGCGTAGCGCATCGCTTCGTGCAGCCGCGCGGGCGCCTGCCCCGCCGCGGGCAGGTAGTGATCGAGCGCGGCCTCGGTTCGCGCCTGCACGCCCTTCATCCAGTCCGAAAAATCCATCGTCATCGCCGCTCGCCGTACGTCCTGTTCAAATGTCATCGCTCGGGCGCTCCCCGCCACGCGCGGCATCCGGCGCCATCGCCTGCAACGTCTCGCCATCGAGCACCCGCACCTGCTGGTCGACTTTTTCCAGTTGCTGTTGGCAAAACGCGACAAGTACCGCGCCGCGCCGGTACGCGGCGAGCGAATCCTCGAGATTCAACGCTCCGCCTTCCATGCGCGCGACCAGCGCCTCGAGTTCGGCCAGCGCCGACTCGTAATCCGCCGGGGCGACATCCGCCGCGGCCAATCGATCCTTTCGTGCGGACACAGCCATCTTTTTCGAGCCGGTGGGAACAAGTCCGGCATTTTACGGCAAAAATCGGCCACACCGGGCAAGCCGGCGCGGAATATCCTTGCTTCAACAAACGACGCTGCGTCCACGCCGGGCCCGATGCACGCCGCGTCGCCGCAGCGCGCGAAAAGAACATGGCGGGAAAAAGCAAGGGCAATTCGTCGCGGTGCTGCGCTTGGCGACCCCTATTTTCCCATCGCGGTTATAATCAAGGGTTCCCTAAGTCGATTTTTCGATGGTTGGGTTGTTCACTACTTTCCTCGTTTTCACGGGAGTGGGAATGTCCAATCTCAGCAACTCCCCGGAGTTGAAGGCACTGCCCTCGCAACTACCGGTTTCCGCTTATTTCGACGACGCCCTGCTGGCGCGCGAGAAAGCCGAACTCTTCGACCGCGGACCGCGGTATGTCGGACATGAACTGATGGTCCCGGAACCCGGGGACTACTTCGCGCTGCCCGGCGAAAACGAAGGGCGCGTGCTCGTGCGCAACCACGACGGCGGTATCGAGCTGCTGTCGAACGTCTGCCGGCACCGGCAGGCCGTGATGCTCAACGGCCGCGGCAATACCGCGAACATCGTCTGCCCGCTGCACCGCTGGACCTACGACCTGAAGGGCGAGTTGCTCGGCGCGCCGCATTTCGAACAGAAACCTTGCCTGAACCTGGGCAGCACGCCGCTGGTCAACTGGAACGGCCTGCTGTTCGAGGCGGCGGGCCGCGATGCCCGCGCCGACCTCGCCGCGCTCGGCACCGCCAGACACTTCGATTTCACCGGCTATCGCTTCGACCATGTCGAGATACATGAGTGCCGGTACAACTGGAAGACCTTCATCGAGGTCTACCTGGAGGACTACCACGTCGTGCCGTTTCATCCGGGGCTGGGCAGCTTCGTCTCGTGCGAGGACCTGGAGTGGGAATTCGGCCGCGACTACAGCGTGCAGACCGTCGGCATCCACAAAAGTCTGTCGACGCCGGGCAGCCCGACATACCGGCGCTGGCACGAGGCGGTCCTTGCGTTTCACGGCGGCCTGGAACCCGCGCACGGCGCCATCTGGATGCTCTATTATCCGAACGTGATGCTCGAGTGGTATCCGGGCGTGCTGGTCGTCTCGACCCTGGTTCCCCGCGGGCCGCAGCACACGACGAATATTGTCGAGTTCTACTATCCGGAGGAAATCGCCCTGTTCGAACGCGAGTTCGTCGAGGCCGAGCGCGCCGCCTATATGGAAACCGCGGCCGAGGACGACGAAATCGCCGAGCGAATGGACGCCGGACGACGCATTCTGATGGCGCGCGGCGTGTCCGAGGTCGGGCCGTATCAAAGCCCGATGGAAGACGGCATGCGGTGTTTTCACGAATATCTTCGCAGTCGTCTCAGTTCGATCTGAGTCCGCTTCCCGAATCCGCCATCCCGGAGCCCGCACGATGCCCGTTCGCCATACCACGCTGATCGATCCGGCCACGCTCGCCACCCGCATCATCGAAGGCGCGGACTCGCTGTGCATCATCGATTGCCGGGCGGATCTGCTCGACCCCGAGGCCGGCGCGCGCGCATTCGCGGAGCGCCACCTCCCCGGCGCGCGCTTCCTCGATCTCGCGCAGGACCTGTCGGGGTCGAAGACCGGCACGAACGGCCGGCATCCACTGCCCGATCGCGACGCGCTGGCCGCGCGGCTCGCGGCGTTGGGCGTGCAGCACCACACGCAGATCGTCGCCTATGACGCGCACGGCGGCAGCTACGCGGCCCGGCTGTGGTGGTTGCTGCGCTGGCTCGGCCACGCGGACGTCGCGGTGCTCGATGGCGGCTTTCAGGCCTGGGAGGCGGAGGGCGGCCTGGTGGAATTCAGCGAACCGCGCCCCGCCACGCCCGGCGATTTCGCGCCCCGCGCCCCGCTGGTCGGCACGATCGACGCGGCGGCGATTCTCGCGGATATCGGACGCGGCGCGTGGCAGGTGGTGGACGCGCGCGCGCCCGAACGCTTCCGGGGCGACGAGGAACCGATCGACCCGGTCGGCGGCCATATCCCCGGCGCGCGCAACCGCTTCTTCAAGGACAATCTCGACGCCGAAGGCCGCTTCAAACCGGCGGCCGCGCTGCGCGAGGAATTCGCGGCACTGCTCGGCGCGCGGCCCGCGACGCAGACGGTGATGCAGTGCGGCTCCGGCGTGACCGCCTGCCACAACCTGCTCGCGCTGGAAGTCGCCGGCCTTGGCGGCGCAGTGCTGTACCCCGGCTCCTGGAGCGAATGGACGGCCGACCCCGCGCGCCCGGTCGCCACCGGCCCGGCGACCTAGTTCGTGGCGTCCGCGCTGTCGACCACGGTCGATGGCGGCGTCGAAGCCGTGGCGGGAATGGATGACGGCCGCCGCTTTTCCGTTCCCTCGCTGACCGGTTTGCTGCGCTTCCTACTGGGCTTCCTGCTCCACTTCCTGCTCCACTTCGTGCTGCTCGCCCTGGCCATCGCGCTCGTGCACTGCGCGGCCCACGCCGAGTCCGCGCGCGACCCGGTCCGTGACGCCGCCGCGTCGCCGCCCCCCGTCGTCACGATCGCCCCGCAACAGCACTGGCCCATCGATCTGCGCGGGCACGTCGAGGTCCACGAGGACCTGTCGGCGACCGCGGACTTCGCGCAGATCGCCGCCCTGTCCACGGACGCGCCTCACGGCTTCGCACCGCTGCATCCCGACGCGGTCAATCCCGGCTTCGGCCGGGCCAGCTGGTGGCTGCGCTTCGATGTCGAGAACACGACCCGAGGCGCTGTGACCCTGCGCCTCGCGCTGCCCTCGCCATGGTTGCACTATGTCGATTTCTACGTGCGTACGGACCAGCGATGGCGTCATTCGCGCACCGGCAGCGCGGTGCCGCCCGCCGAACGCGATCCGGCGGTGCGCGACAGCCGTCTGCCGGCCGCGGCATTCGAACTGCCAGCGGCAGGACGTGCGCAGATCTATGTGCGCATCAGCGGCGCGGCGCCGGTCTCGCTGCTCGCCCGCCTCTACTCGCAGGCGGCATACGATGCCCATGAGGCACGGGCGGCCTACCTGGTCAGCGCGCTCGTCGGCGCGGTGTCGTTATTGGCGTGGAGTCTGCTGGCCACCAGCGTCCTGTACCGCACCTGGACGTTTACCTACCTCGCTGCGATGTGCGGCGTGCAGGCGCTCAACTATCTATGCGTCTACGGCTACGCACGAATCCATCTGTGGCCCGCCGCCACCGAATGGGCCTATCGCAGTCCCCCGATCCTGGGGTTGGCGATCCTGGCGGTCTGCACCGTCGCCCTCCACGCCGCGCTGCGCTTGCAGCAATCCGTATCGCTGGGACGACGTTTGCACCTCGGCGTCTTCGCGGTCACGCTCACGTTGGCGGCGTTCGCCTGGCTGGGTGATATCCGCGTCGCCACGCAAGTCGCGACGCTGTTCTCCGTCGTCTTCCTTCTCATGACGACGGCACTGATGCTCCTGCTCTACCAACGCGCCGTGCCGACGGCCGAGTTCATGCTGGCCGCGTTGGTGATCGCCACCCTGATCTACGCTTTGCAGATCGCCCAGTCGCAAGGTCACGAACCCGCGTTCATCGAGCGGATTTCCGTGGGAATCACGCCCGAACCTCTGTACGATATTTTCGGCTTGGCAAGCGATGTCATCGTGTTCGTCGCCTGGATTCGCCACATCAGCCGACAACGCGCGCTCGCCGTGCGGCGTCTGACGGACTGGCAGCGCGAGGAGGAACAGCGGTTGCGACGGGAAGTCGCCACCCGGACGCGCGAACTCAAGGAAGCGCTGCTGGTCGTGGAGGAAAAGAACCGGCAGAAAATCGAGACGCTGGCTTTCGTCGGACATGACCTTCGCGCCCCGCTCGCCACCATCGCCGGCTATGTAAAGCGCCTGCGCCGGGAAGAAGACGGGCACGGCGATCGCGGGCCCGCGGCGGCGACGGACGCGGCGTTCGGAAGCGCACCCGGGTACCTCTCGAGAACGTCGTCGATCGAGGCGATCGAACGCAGCATCGATTATCAACTGAGTCTGATCGACGAGCTTCTTGAATTCTCCCGGGGCGAGCTGCAGCCGCTCCAGTTGCGCGTCGGCGCCGTGCGCATCGGCGCGCTGCTGGAGGAAATCGCCGACCATGCGGCGGCGCTCTCGGCGCAACGCGGCAACCGTCTGATCTTCGGCATGGAAATGGCCGTTCCCGCGCTGGTGCGCACCGATGGCAAGCGGCTACGCCAGGTGTTGCTGAACCTGCTGTCGAACGCCGCGAAGTTCACCCGGCGCGGCACCATCACGCTCGACGTGCGCGCAAGCATGCACGGCGCCCGCGCGGATTTCCACTTTGCGATCGCGGATACCGGCGACGGTATCGACCTGCAAGCGCAACAGGACATCTTCCGCGCGTTTCACCAGATCGAGCGTTCGCGCGGCGGCGTGGGACTGGGTCTGCATATCGTCGAGCGCATCTTGCGCGAGATGCATAGCGGCCTGCACCTGCAGAGCACGCCGGGGACGGGCAGCCGCTTCAGTTTCGACATCGCGTTTCCGATCGTCGATGCGACGCCGCACTGGTGCCTGCCGCTGGATACCGCACCCGTATTCGCGCCGGCCGCCGCCGACCCGCTGTCCCCGCCACCCGCGCCAGCGTGTGCCGAACTTCTGTCGCTCGCCGAAGCCGGCAGCCTGAGCGCGCTGGAAGACTGGCTCGACGACGCGGCGCGTCGCTACCCGGCTGCGCGGGGTTTCTGCACCGCGATACGCGAAGCCCTCGAACGCCTCGACTTCGAACGCATCGTCAACCTCGCGGGAACGGGCACGGCCTGAGGGCGGGCGCATGCCAGCATGCATGCCATCGCGGTCCGTTCGACGCGCGGCCGCCCCGACACGCCCCGTGGCTCCGGATTCACGGCGTTGGCCGCGACTGCTCCCGAAAAGCGCTGGGCGTCAGGCCGACGTGATGGCGAAAGGCCGTGCCGAAGTTCGCCGCGCCCGAGAAGCCGACCTCGGCAGCGATATCGCCGATATTCAACGACGAATCGCGCAGCAGACGCGCCGCCAGACGTAGCCGTTCCTCGCGCACGAATTCGAAAACGGTTTTGCCGAGCACGTCGCGAAAGGCCTGCGACAGTTTTTTTTCGTAGGTTCCCACCCGTTGCGCCAGACCGGCGACCGAGGGCGGACGCGCCAGGTTCGCGAGCAGGTAGCTCATCGCGGCGCGCACCAGGACCTGTTCCTCGCTGGCCTGCGGGTCGAGACTCGCCCGGCTGGCCGCTACCGTCTGTAAATGGCGGGGCAGATGGATATGGATGCGGGCGATGACCTCGGCCGCGTCGAACGGCTTGAGGACGTAATCCACGCCGCCGTTGCGTAAGCCTTCGAGCCGGTCCGACAGACTCGCCATGCTCGTCAGGAAAATGATCGGGATATGCGCGGTCTGCGGCGTCGCCCGCAACAGACGGCAGGCGGCGAAACCATCGATCCGCGGCATGCGCACGTCCATGAGAATCAGATCCGGCAAGGCCGCCACCGCACGGTTGTGCGCCTGATGGCCGTCGAACGCCACGCTGATGCGAAAATTCTCGGCTTTCAAGAGTGCGATCAGAAGCCGCAATTCGTCGGGACGATCGTCCGCGACCAGTACATGCGGCTGCTCGGACGCCTCGACAGGCTTTTTGAGATACAAAGTGGACGGGAGAAGAGGTCCTTCGTTCGGCATGGTGGTCAATCGCTTTGTGCAACGTCCGGAAAACGCTGGTTTCGCCACATTAGGCTTTTTGGCAAAACTTTTCGCTGCTCTATCAAAAACCTCTTGCGGCGATATCGGCAATCCTGGAAAGGAACACGCGGCCGTCCTCTTCCACACTGACCGGTATCGACATGACGGATTTCATCAAACCCCAGACGATGATCCTCACGCTTCAGGCCTTGCAACACATGGGACGATGCCAGTTGAGCGTCGGACTGATCGCCTGCTTTCGCTTCGGCGCGGCCCATCTTGACTCCCTTCTCAGCGAAACGGCCTCGCACGCGCTGTGGTCCCGGCTTGTCGGACCGCTCATTCCCATCGATAGCGGCATCCCCGCGAAGACGCAGCGCATCATCGTGCACGACGGTTACACGCTCGTGTCCGCTCCGCGAACGGAAGATGCGGACCCGCCCTGCCTGTTCGGTTCAGAGACGATCACGCTGGAGAGCAAACTACGCGGCAGACCGGCCGTCAGTATCCGCCTTCCCGGCATTCGGGCGCAGGGTTTCGTCGAATGGAATACCCCTTCCGGTAAACAGGTGCGCAAACTCGACGCCCGCATCGAGGGCCTGCGCGTTTCTCCGCGACTGGGCTGCGCCTGGCTGCTGTACCGGGCCATGACGCCGCTGGCTGGTGCATGCGTCGACGACATCGTCGGCATGACCGCGGACTGGGGCGCGATCGACCGGCCCACGGCGCGGCCGGGACATTGCCTGCCCGCCGGCCCGGACCGGTGCGCCGTCACACGACATCGGCACGCCGCCGAGCGCGAAGCGCAGCGGCAAGGACTGGCCGGAGCGACATGCAGGGGTTGAAGGCTGGGGTCAGGCGTCGATCCGCGCCCCGGCCGGCGTCGTGCGCGCGCGCTTCGCGCTGCCCGCTGCGATCGCTTGCGCGCACATCGGGAAGATCACGGGCACGTCTTCAGTGCGCCTCCTCCCAGTTCGCGCCGGTGCCCACTTCCGCCACCAGCGGCACGCGCAGCGCCGCGACATCGCACATCAGCTGCGGCAAGGCGGCACGCACGCGGTCGAATTCCGCGTCCGGGGCCTCCAGTACCAGTTCGTCGTGCACCTGCATGATCATGCGGGTCTGCAGCGCTTCCCGCTCCAGCCAGGCCTGCACCGCAACCATCGACATCTTGATCAGATCGGCGGCGGTTCCCTGCATCGGCGCGTTGATCGCCGCCCGCTCCGCACCCTGGCGCCGCGGACCGTTGCCGCCATTGATCTCGGGCAACCACAGACGGCGGCCGAACACGGTCTCGACGTAGCCCTGCTGGCGGGCACGCAGCCGCGTCTCTTCCATATATCGCGCCACGCCCGGATAGCGGGCAAAGTAACGATCGATATACAGCTTCGCCGCGTCGCGGGTGATGCCGAGATTCGCCGCCAGGCCGAAGGCGCTCATTCCGTAGATCAGACCGAAGTTGATCATCTTGGCGACCCGCCGTTGCTCGTTCTGCACGTCCTGGGGCGCGACGCCGAAGATCTCGCCCGCGGTCGCACGGTGAATGTCCTCTTCCTGCGCGAAGGCCTTCAGCAAGCCTTCGTCCTCGGAAATATGGGCCATGATGCGCAGTTCGATCTGCGAATAGTCGGCCGATATGAGCCGCGTGCCGGGCGCCGCGACGAAGGCCTCGCGGATGCGGCGTCCCTCGGCGGTACGCACGGGGATGTTTTGCAGATTGGGCTCGTTCGAGGCGAGCCGGCCGGTCACCGCGACGGCCTGCGCGTAGTTCGTGTGCACCCGGCCAGAGGCCGGGTCGACCATGCGCGGCAACTTGTCCGTATAGGTGGATTTCAGCTTCGACAGGCCCCGGTAGTCGAGCAGGACCTTGGGCAGCGGGAAATCCTCGGCCAGCTTCTGCAGCACTTCCTCGTCGGTCGACGGCGTGCCGCTGGGCGTCTTCTTGACGACCGGCAGGCCCAGCCGCCCGAAAAAGATCTCGCCGATCTGTTTGGGCGAATTCATGTTGAATTCGCCGCCGGCCAGCTTGTACGCCTCGGCTTCGAGTTCGACGAGCTTGCCGCCGATCTCGTGGCTTTGCCGGCCCAGCAGCGCCGAATCGATCAGGACGCCGTTGCGCTCCATGGTGCGCAGCACGCGCGACACCGGCATTTCGATGTCGCGGTAGATGCGCGCCAGTCCGGGTTCGGCCTGGATCTGCGGGTAGAGCGCCAGATGCAGGCGCAGCGTGATGTCGGCATCTTCCGCGGCGTACTCGGTGGCCTGGTCGACCGCCACCTGATCGAAACCGATCTGCGACGCGCCCTTGCCGCAAATGGCCTCGTATTTGATCGTCGTCACGCCCAGGTGGCGCGCCGCGAGGCTGTCCATGTCGTGCTTGTGATGCGATTCGAGCACGTACGATTCGAGCAGGGTATCGTGCGCGATGCCGCGCAGCGCGATACCGTAATTCGCGAGCACCTGTTCGTCGTACTTCATATGCTGTCCGACCTTCGCGCGCGCCGGATTCTCCAGCCAGGGACGCAGGCGCGCGAGCACCGCGTCGCGCGGCAGCTGGTCGGGCGCGCCCGGGCCGCAATGCGCGACCGGCAGATAGGCCGCGCGTCCCGGCTCGACCGCGAAGGACAGCCCGACCAGTTGCGCGTTCATCGCGTCGAGCGACGTGGTTTCGGTATCGAAGGCGGTCAGCTCCGCCGCCTCGATGATCGCCAGCCAGCGCTCGAAGCTCGGCCAGTCGAGAATCGCCTCGTACTCGCGCGGCAGGTCCGCACCGCTGCCCAGCGCCGGCGCCGGCACGGTGGCGGCATCCGCCGCCGTGGCACCCTGCGCGTCGAGCGTGCCTTCCAGCTCCCGCAGCCAGGTCCGGAAACCGTGGCGGTTGAAGATGTCCTCGAGTTCCTCGCGCGCCTCGGGCCGCGCGCGCAGCGATTCGGCGATCGAGCTCATGTGCGCGGCGAGATCGCAATCGGTGTCGACGGTCACGAGCCGGCGCGCCATCGGCAGCCAGTCGAGCGCGCGGCGCAGATTGTCGCCGACGACGCCCTTGATACCCGCGGCGTTGGCGATCACGCCATCGAGCGAACCGTATTGCCCGAGCCACTTGACTGCGGTCTTCGGACCGACCTTCTCGACGCCGGGGACGTTGTCGACGGTGTCGCCGATCAGCGACAGATAGTCGACGATGCGCTCCGGCGCGACGCCGAACTTCGCCGTGACGCCCGGCACGTCGAGCACTTCGTTGCTCATCGTGTTGACCAGCGTGATCCGGTCGCTGACCAGTTGCGCGAGATCCTTGTCGCCCGTGGAGACGATGACCTTCATCCCCAGCGCCTCGGCGCGGCGGCACAGCGTGCCGATCACGTCGTCGGCCTCGACGCCCTCCACCATCATCAACGGCCAGCCGAGCGAGCGCACCGCGTGATGGATCGGCTCGATCTGCCGCGACAGGTCGTCCGGCATCGAGGGCCGGTGCGCCTTGTATTGATCGTACAACGCATCGCGAAACGTCTTTCCCTTGGCATCGAAGACGCACGCGCTATACTCTGCCGGATGGTCCCGCCGCAGTCGCCGCAGCATGTTGACGATGCCGTAGAGCGCGCCGGTCGGTTCGCCATCCGGCCCTCGCAGGTCGGGCATCGCATGAAACGCCCGGTACAAGTAGCTCGATCCATCGACCAATAGCAGGACCTTGCCGTCCAGAGTGTGTTGTTCCGACATATGAACCAGAGAAAAGTGATACCGAGTCTGCGATCGATCGCAGATCTTGATCGCGCGACGGCAAAGAAAGCCCGTGCGTCGTGGCAGATGTTCACGATTATGGCAGAGTTTGTGGAGGCCACCGAGTACCTGTCGGAGATCCGGCCGGCGGTCAGCATCTATGGTTCGGCGCGCACCAAGATCAATACCAAGTACTACAAGCTGACTGCGACGATCGCGCGCAAGCTCTCGGACGCCGGCTTCGCGGTGATCTCCGGCGGCGGCCCCGGCATCATGGAGGCGGCGAACAAGGGCGCGCACGCGGGCAAGTCGCCATCGGTGGGATTGAACATCGAACTGCCGCACGAGAAGTCGGGCAACGTCTGGCAGGACATCTCGCTGCGCTTTCGGCACTTCTTCACCCGCAAGGTGACCTTCGTCAAGAATTCGGACGCGGTGATCGTGATGCCCGGCGGGTTCGGTACGCTCGACGAACTGGCCGAGGTGCTGACGCTGATCCAGACGAAGAAGTCGCGCCGCGTGCCGATCATCCTGGTGGGCAGCGAGTTCTGGGGCGGCCTGCTGGCCTGGTTCGAGTCGGAACTGCTGCCGCGCAAGCTGATCGGCGAGCACGACATGGATCTGTTCCAGGTGATCGACACCCCGGACGAGGTGCTGGCCGCCGTGCTGGCGTTCTACGAAACGAACGACAGGCAGGCGGTGGTGCCCGAGCCGACGAAATCCGAAGACGACCGGATGTTCTACCTGTAGAAAGCGCCTACTGGAACGCGACTTCCGCGAAACTGCGCAGCTTGCGGCTATGCAGTTTCTCCAGCCCGTTCTCGCGCAGCAGTTCCATGGCCCGCACGCCGATCTCCAGGTGCTGGTTGACCTGCTGCCGGTAGAAGGAGTCCGCCATTCCCGGCAACTTCAGCTCGCCATGCAGCGGCTTGTCCGACACGCACAATAGCGTGCCGTACGGCACGCGGAAACGAAACCCGTTCGCGGCGATCGTCGCCGATTCCATGTCCAGCGCGATCGCCCGGCTCTGCGACAGACGCTGCACCGGCTCGCGGTAATCGCGCAGTTCCCAGTTGCGGTTGTCCACGCTCGCCACCGTCCCGGTACGCATCACGCGCTTGAGTTCGCCGCCTTCGAGTCGCGTGACCTCGGCGACCGCCCGCTCCAGCGCCACCTGGATTTCCGCCAGCGCCGGCACCGGCACCCACAGCGGCAGGTCCGCGTCGAGCACGTGATCCTCGCGCACGTAGCCGTGCGCGAGGACGTAATCGCCGAGGCGCTGCGTGTTGCGCAGCCCCGCGCAATGTCCGAGCATGATCCACGCGTGCGGGCGCAGCACGGCGACGTGGTCGGTGATGGTCTTCGCATTCGACGGACCGACGCCGATATTGATCATCGTGATGCCGCTGCCGTCGGCGCGCTTCAGGTGATAGGCCGGCATCTGCGGCATGCGCGGCGGCGGCATGCCGCTGGGCGGCAGGCCATCGGTGCCGGGCGCGGCGAGGTTCGCATTGTGCGTCACGACATCGCCCGGCTCGACGAAGGCGGTGTACTGCTGGCGATAGGCGTTCACGGCGGGGTCCTCGCTGCGCGTCATCAGCGCATGCCCGAAACGCACGAACTCGTCGATATAAAACTGGTAGTTCGTATAGAGCACGTAGTTCTGCACGTGATCGGGCGACGTCGCCGTGTAGTGGCGCAGGCGGTGCAACGAGAAATCCACCCGCGCCGCGGTAAACAGCGCGAGCGGCGACGGCGCGTCCTGCGGCGGCACGTAGGTGCCGTTGACGATGCCGTCGTCGAGCTGCGCGAGGTCCGGCGTGTCGAAGAAGCGGCGCAGGTGCCGCAGATGCTCCTGCCCGAGTTCGCCTTCGAGATGCAGGCCTTCGGGAAAGGCGAAATGCAGGGGAATCGGCTGCGAGGAGACACCGATCTCGATCGGCGACCCTTCGTGGTGGCGGCGCAGCAGGCGCAACTGCTGCCGGTAGTAGTGACCGAACAGATCCGGCCGGGTGACGGTGGTCTCGAACACGCCGGGCCCTGCCACGAAACCGTACGAGCGCCGCGCATCGACCTCGGTGCTCGACCCCGCCGTGATGCGAATGAAGGGGTAGCAGGCGCGCACCGGCGCGTGCATCGGTTCGCCGCGCTTGAAGCGCCCGAACGCCTCGCGCAGCGACGCGACGCTCTGCTCGTACAGGACCTGAAGGCGCGCCACGGCCGCCACGGGATCCTCGAAACGTTCCACTTCGGCCTGCCGGCCGTTCTCCATTTGCGCTTGACTCGTCATTCGTGGGCTTTCCCTTGATAAAACGCTTGCCGTTCGCCGACCTTACCATGGAAACTGTGTCGAAACCGCCTCAGAGGGGCGGCAAACAGGCCGCAGTTTGCTAGAATTCGGGCAGCTCCTGGAGACCCGCTATGAAATCCCTTGCCGTCGGCTTTTACGTCGGCGCGCTGTTGTTCGCGAGTCCTGTATTTGCACAGACGACCGATACCCCAGACGTGTCTCAAAGTGCGCCGTCCCATGCTCCGGCCGCGCATGCGATGTCGGCCAACGAGGCGGCCGGCCTGCCCGATCTGGAGGCGATCAACCGCCCGGCCGGCACCGCGTCGTCGAAGGTCGAACTCAACGGCATCCGGCAGCCGAGCTATCACACCCGCGAACGCGACGGCACCGAGGTCACCGAGTATCGCGACCGCGGCAAACCGACGGAAATCGACGTGCGCTCGAATTTCGGCACACATTATCAGATGTCCACGCCGATCGACAACTCGCCCCGGGTACCCACCAACGGCGCGCCGAACGGGCGGGTACCGTCGATCCGGCTGACGTACTGAACCGCCCGGGCGGCGCACGGCGTCGGCATGACGCCGCCCGGCAGGGCAGGGCGAAACCCCGCGCGGCCCGGCGCACCGCGCCTGACGACGGGTTCGCCCGCCGCTCCCCCGGGAGCGGGTCCGCCCCGCTCCCGGCCAGCCGTCATGGCGGCCGGCCTCTCCTCCCTCTCCGTTCCCGATCCCATCGCATGGCCGTCTTCACTCCCGTCACCGCATCCGATCTCGGCCACTGGCTGACGCACTACTCGCTGGGCGATCCGATCGACTTCCGCGGTATCGCGTCCGGCATCGAGAACAGCAATTTCTTCCTGACCACCACGCAGGGCGAATTCGTCCTGACGATCTTCGAGAAATTGCAGCCGCAGGAATTGCCTTTCTATCTCGACCTGATGCGCCACCTCGCCGCGCGCGGCGTGCCGGTGCCCGACCCGGTGCCGCGCGACGACGGCGCGCTGCACGGGCTGCTGCACGGCAAGCCGGCGGCGATCGTCACCCGCCTCGCGGGCCAGGCGCAACTCGCGCCGCAGCCGGCTCATTGCGCGCAGGTCGGCGCGATGCTGGCGCGCGCGCATCTCGCCGGGCGCGACTTCGGCGACACCCAGCCGAACCTGCGCAGCCTGGACTGGTGGCAAACGACGGCGCCGGCGCTGCACCCGCATCTCGATACGGTGCAAAGCGACCTCCTCGCCACCGAACTTGCGCACCAGACCACGTTCTTCGCGTCCGACGACTACCGGCAACTGCCGGGCGGGCCGTGCCACTGCGACCTGTTCCGCGACAATGTGCTGTTCGTCGCCGGAGACTCCGGGAACGCAGGGAACGCAGGGAACGCCGGCGCGGACCGGCTCGGCGGCTTCTTCGATTTCTACTTCGCCGGTTGCGACAAATGGCTGTTCGATCTGGCCGTCACCGTCAACGATTGGTGCGTCGACCTCGACAGCGGCGCGCTCGATCTGCCGCGCGCGCAGGCGCTGCTGCGCGCCTACCAGGCGGTACGCCCGCTGACCGACATCGAAGCGCGTCACTGGCAGGACATGCTGCGCGCGGGCGCATTGCGCTTCTGGGTGTCGCGGCTGTACGATTTCTACCGTCCCCGGTCCGCCGAGCTTCTGCAACCGCACGACCCGGGCCGCTTCGAGCGGACGCTGCGCGCGCGAATCGACGCGCCGCCGCCGTCCGTGTCGGCCCTCCCCCTCTGAGCCGCTCAGTTACCTACCGCCATGCACCTGAAACACGTTTCCGCGAAAGCCGGCTATATTTGGTTCCGCCAGGGGCTGGGCATCTTCCGGCGCCATCCGCTGGTGTTCGTGACGCTGTTCTTCGCCTACCTGTTCATCATGCGGCTGGTCTCGCTGCCGCCGGTCATCGGCTCGCTGATCCTGCTGTTGCTGATTCCCGGCGTCTCGGTCGGGTTCCTGGCCGCGAGCCGCGACGTGCTCGCGGGCAAGCCCGCCTTTCCGACGGTCCTGATCTCGGGCTTTCGCGAACACGGCAACGCCACGGCGAAGCGCCTGCTGGGGCTGGGAATCGTCTACATCGTCGCCATCGCGCTGGTGTTCGCCGTCTCCGCGCTGGCCGACGGCGGCGTGCTCGCGCAACTGGTGCTGCTCGGCAACAACCCGAGCGAGGAACTGACGCGCGACGCCAGCCCGAACGCCGCGGTGCTGGTCTCGCTGCTGGCCTACGTGCCCGTGGCGATGCTGTTCTGGTTCGCACCGGTGCTGGTGGCCTGGCACGACGTGCCGCCGCTCAAGGCGCTGTTCTTCAGTTGGGTGGTTTGCTGGCGCAACCGCGCCGCCTTCATCGTCTACGCGCTGCTGTGGGGCGCGCTGACGATGTCGGTGTCGCTCGTGCTGACGCTGGTGCTGCAGCTCTCCGGCGCCGGCGCGATGGGACTGGTGGTCCTGATGCCCGTCTCCGCGGTGATCACGGCCATGCTCTACTGCTCGTTCTACGCAACCTATCGCGGCTGCTTCGACGTCGACGGGCCGGAGCTGCCGCTCGTGCGCCTCAAAGCCTGACACGCCGGCCCCTGCCCCCGGATAACCGCGCTAGTCCTCGATCAGTTGCAGTTTCGCGACCGACAGCGCGAGCCATTTCTGGCCGTGTCGCTTGAAATTCACCTGGGCCCGCGCATCGGCGCCGCTGCCTTCCAGACCGGTCACCGTGCCCTCGCCGAACTTCGTGTGGAACACCGCCTGTCCCACGCGAAAACCCGCCTCGGCGGCGCGATTGCGCTCGACATAGGACGGCAGCGCGGCGGGCACGGGTGCCGCGGCCACGCCACCGCGCGCGAACCAGTCCTTGCCCCAGCCGGCATTGTCGCTCCTGCCGCCCCAGCGCGCGCCCGCCTCGACCTTCGCGGTCAGCCATTTCAGCGCACCCTCGGGCAGTTCGTCGAAGAACCGCGAGCGGACGTTGTAGCGCGTCTGACCGTGCAGCATGCGGCTTTGCGCGAACGACAGGTAGAGCCGCTCCTTGGCGCGGGTGATCGCGACGTACATCAGACGCCGCTCCTCCTCCAGACCGTCGGCCTCGGCCGCGCTGTTCTCGTGCGGAAACAGGCCCTCCTCCAGACCCGTCACGAAGACCGCCGTGAACTCCAGCCCCTTCGCGGCGTGGATCGTCATCAACTGCACGGCGTCCTGCCCGGCCTGCGCCTGGTTGTCGCCCGCCTCCAGCGACGCATGCGACAGAAAACCCGCCAGCGGCGTCATCGCCGCCACGAGTGTGGTCGCGCCGGGCGCCGCGGCGTCGAGCACGGCGTCCACCATGTCGGCGCCGGCATCGGCCACCGCCGGTGCCGCCGTCGCGCCGGCGTCCATCGGCAGCACACGGGCCGGCGCGTCGCGGCGGAACCCTTCCTCCGAGATGAACGCGCTGGCGGCATTCACCAGTTCCTCCAGATTCTCCAGCCGGTCCTGCCCTTCGCGCTCGTTCTGGTAGTGCGCGGCGAGGCCGCTCGCCTGCACCAGGTGCCGCACCAGATCCGGCAGGTTCATCAGCCGCGTCTCGGCGCGAATGCGTTCGATCAGGTGCAGGAACTGCCCGAGACTGCTGCCCGCCTTGCCCGTCACGTAGGCGACCGCCGATGCCAGGGGGCAGTTGTGCGCACGCGCGAGATCGGACAGTTGTTCGAGCGAGCGCGCGCCGATGCCGCGCGTGGGGAAATTGACCACGCGCATGAAGGCGGTATCGTCGGTCGGGTTGTCGATCAGGCGCAGATAGGCCAGCGCGTGCTTGACTTCCTGGCGCTCGAAAAAGCGCAGGCCGCCGTAGACCTTGTAGGCGATGCCGGCGGCGACCAGCGCGTGCTCGACCACCCGCGACTGCGCGTTGCTGCGGTACAGCACGGCGATGTCCAGACGCGACACACCCTGATTGATCAGTGCGCGCATCTCCTCGACCAGCCAGCCCGCTTCCTGGGTGTCGGTGGCGGCCTCGTAGACCCGCACCGGCTCGCCATAGCCGGCATCGGTGCGCAGGTCCTTGCCGAGCCGCTTCGAATTGTTGGCGATCAGGATGTTCGCCGCGTCGAGGATATGCCCGTGCGAGCGGTAGTTCTGTTCGAGCTTGATCAGGTGCCGCACATGGAACTCGCGCTCGAAATCGCGCATATTGCCCACGTTCGCGCCCCGGAACGCATAGATGCTCTGGTCGTCGTCGCCCACCGCGAAGATCGAATTGTGCGCGCCCGCCAGCAGCTTCAGCCACGCGTACTGCAGCCGGTTCGTATCCTGGAATTCGTCGACGAGGATGTGCGAGAAGCGCGCCTGGTAATGCTGGCGCAGCGCCACGTCGCGGGTCAGCAATTCGTAGCTGCGCAACAGCAGTTCGGCGAAATCGACCACGCCCTCGCGCTGACACTGCGCCTCGTACGCGGCGTACAGTTCGACGAACCTGCGGTTGAACGCGTCGTTGGCCTCGACCTGGTCCGGGCGCAGCGCCTCTTCCTTCGCATTGTTGATGAAATACTGCAGGTTCTTCGGCGGGTATTTCTCCTCGTCGACGTTCAACCCTTTCAACAGGCGCTTGATCGACGACAGCTGATCCGCGGTGTCGAGGATCTGGAATGCCTGCGGCAGGCCGGCCTCGCGATAGTGCGTGCGCAGCAGCCGGTTGCACAGGCCGTGAAAGGTGCCGATCCACATCCCGCGGGTGTTGATCGGCAGCAGCGTCGTGAGCCGCGTGAGCATCTCCTTGGCGGCCTTGTTCGTGAAGGTCACGCCGAGGATGCCCGACGGGCTTGCCTGACGGCCTTCGATCAGCCAGGCGATGCGGGTGATCAGCACGCGCGTCTTGCCGCTGCCCGCGCCTGCCAGGATCAGCGCCGATTCGTTGGGCAGCGTGACCGCGGCGAGCTGTTCGGGATTGAGATGGGCGAGCAAGTCGGGCATGGATGTCGTTTTCCGGTGGGGGGTCCATTATAATCGTTGTTTTACAAGCATTCTCAGGCCTCAGGCACACAATGAGCGACAGCGATCACAGCACCCCGGCACCCGGTTCGTCCCTTCCCTCCGGCAGCGACGGCGCGACTGCCGGTGAAGACAACACGCTCGCCAAGAGCTTCGATCCGGCCGAAATCGAATCGCACTGGGGCCCCGAATGGGAGCGGCGCGGTTACGCGCGGCCCACGCTGGACGACGCGCGCGCCGACTTCTCGATCCAGTTGCCGCCGCCGAACGTCACCGGCACGCTGCACATGGGCCATGCGTTCAACCAGACGATCATGGACGCGCTCACCCGTTATCACCGGATGCGCGGCGCCAACACGCTGTGGCTGCCCGGCACCGACCACGCCGGCATCGCCACGCAGATCGTCGTCGAACGCCAACTCGACCGCCAGGGGCTGACGCGCCAGGCGCTCGGCCGCGAGGCCTTCGTCGAGCGCGTGCACGCGTGGAAGGAAGAATCCGGCTCGACGATCACGCGGCAGATCCGCCGCCTGGGCGCGTCGATCGACTGGTCGCGCGAATACTTCACGATGGACGACAAGATGTCGAAGGCGGTACGCGACGTCTTCGTCACGCTCTACGAGCAGGGTCTGATCTACCGCGGCAAGCGGCTGGTCAACTGGGACCCGAAGCTGATGACGGCGGTGTCGGACCTGGAAGTGGTGTCCGAGGAAGAGACCGGTTCGCTCTGGCACATCCGCTATCCGCTGCCGGACGGCGCGGGCCATCTGACGGTGGCCACCACGCGGCCGGAAACGATGCTGGGCGACGTCGCGGTGATGGTGCACCCCGAGGACCCGCGCTACGCGCATCTGATCGGCCAGAGCGTGACGCTGCCGCTGGTCGGGCGGGAGATCCCGATCATCGCCGACGACTACGTCGATCCGGCCTTCGGCACCGGCGTCGTCAAGGTCACCCCGGCGCACGATCAGAACGATTACCAGGTGGGCCAGCGCCACAAGCTGCCGCAGATCGAGATCCTGACGCTCGACGCGCGCATCAACGACAACGCGCCCGAACGCTTTCGCGGCCTGGACCGGTTCGACGCGCGCAAGCAGGTGGTGGCCGAGCTCGAGGCCGCGGGCCTGCTCGAGGCGGTCAAGCCGCACAAGCTGATGGTGCCGCGCGGCGACCGCACCAACGCGATCATCGAACCGATGCTCACCGACCAATGGTTCGTGGCGATGAGCCAGCCGGCGCCGGCCGACAGCCGGCACCCGGGGCGCTCGATCGCCGAGGTCGCGCTCGACGTGGTGCGCGACGGCCAGATCCGCTTCGTTCCGGAGAACTGGACCAGCACCTACTACCAGTGGCTCGAAAACATCCAGGACTGGTGCATCTCCCGGCAGCTCTGGTGGGGCCACCAAATTCCGGCATGGTACGACGAACACGGCGGCGTGCATGTCGCGGCAACCGAAGCCGAGGCGCGCGCGAAGGCGGACGCGGCCGGCGTCACCGGGCCGCTGCGCCGCGACGAGGACGTGCTCGACACCTGGTTCTCGTCGGCGCTGGTGCCGTTCTCGTCGCTCGGCTGGCCCGAGGCGACGCCGGAACTGAAGCACTTCCTGCCGTCGTCGGTGCTGGTCACCGGGTTCGACATCATCTTCTTCTGGGTCGCGCGGATGGTGATGATGACGACGCACTTCACCGGCAAGGTGCCGTTCGACACCGTCTACGTGCACGGGCTGGTGCGCGATTCGGAAGGCCAGAAGATGTCGAAGTCGAAAGGCAACACCCTCGACCCGATCGATCTGGTGGACGGCATCGCGCTCGACGCGCTGGTGGCGAAGCGCACCACCGGCCTGATGAATCCGAAGCAGGCCGCGCAGATCGAAAAGAAGACCCGCAAGGAATTCCCGGACGGCATCGCCGCGACCGGCACCGATGCGCTGCGCTTCACCTTCGCGTCGATGGCGACGCTGGGCCGCAACATCAATTTCGACCTGTCGCGTTGCGAAGGCTATCGCAATTTCTGCAACAAGCTGTGGAACGCCACGCGCTTCGTGCTGATGAATTGCGAAGGCCACGACTGCGGCGTCACGGCCCCCGGGGCGGAGACCGCGACGGATGGCGGCGCCGACAGCCACCTGGATTTCTCCGCTGCCGACCGGTGGATCGTCTCGGCGTTGCAACAGGTCGAGGCCGATGTCGAAAAAGGTTTCGCCGACTACCGGCTCGACAATATCGCGGGCGCGATCTACCGTTTCGCCTGGGACGAATACTGCGACTGGTACGTCGAATTCGCGAAAGTCCAATTGCAGAAGGGCACGCCGGCGCAGCAGCGCGCCACGCGCCGCACCCTGCTGCGCGTGCTGGAAACCATTCTGCGGCTCGCGCATCCGATCATTCCGTTCATCACCGAGGCGCTGTGGCAAAAAGTGGCGCCGCTCGCGGGCCGGTACCCGATATCTCCCGCCGCAACGGCCGATGCCGACGCGCAACACCCCTCGATCATGACGCAGGCCTACCCCCGGGCGGACCTCGCGAAGATCGACGCGCCATCCCTTCTGTGGGCCAGCGAACTGAAGGGAGTGGTCGATGCATGTCGTAATCTGCGTGGCGAGATGAGTCTGCCACCTTCGAAACGCGTGCCCTTGCTCGTCACGGGCGATTCGGCGCGGCTGGCGAGCTTCGCACCGTACGTTCAGGCGCTGGGGCGGCTGTCGGAAGTGCAGATCATCGACGACGAAACGACGCTCGACGCGCGTGCCGCGGGCACGCCCGTCGCAATCGCCGGTTCGACGAAAATGGCGCTCGAGGTGGAAATCGATCTTGTCGCCGAAAAAGAACGGCTGACAAAGGAAATCGCCCGTCTCGAAGGCGAAATCGGTAAAGCGCGAGCGAAGTTACAAAACGAGAGCTTTGTTTCACGCGCACCGGCCATAGTGGTGGAACAAGAACGGAAAAGACTGGCAGAATACGAAACAACGCTTGCGAAGCTGGCGAGCCAGCTGGCACGAATGCACGCTTGATTCCTATTCTTCTTCCAATATAAAACGCGGGGTTTTCAAACATGTTGAAAGTAACGAAAGCGGTATTTCCCGTTGCTGGCCTGGGAACGCGTTTCCTGCCGGCAACCAAGGCCAGTCCGAAGGAAATGCTGCCGGTGGTCGACAAGCCATTGATCCAGTACGCGGTCGAGGAAGCGATCGCCGCCGGCATTACCGAGATGATTTTCGTGACGGGCCGCAGCAAGCGCGCGATCGAGGACCATTTCGACAAATCGTACGAAATCGAGGCCGAACTCGAAGCCCGGGGCAAGCAGAAGCTGCTGGACCTGGTACGCAGCATCAAGCCGGCGAACGTCGATTGCTTTTACGTGCGTCAGCCGGAAGCGCTTGGCCTGGGCCACGCGGTGCTGTGCGCCGAGAAGCTGGTGGGCGACCACCCGTTCGCGGTCATCCTGGCGGACGACTTGCTGTACGGCAAGCCGCCCGTGCTGACGCAGATGGTCGAGGTGTTCAATCACTACCATAGCTCGGTGATCGGCGTCGAAGAAATCCCGGCATCCGAAACGGCGTCCTACGGTATCGTCGACGGCCGCCAGCAGGAAGAGAACATCTACAAACTGTCCGGCATCGTCGAGAAGCCGGCACCCGAAGTCGCACCGTCGAACCTGGGCGTGGTCGGCCGCTACGTATTGAAGCCGCGTATTTTCGACCACATTCGCGCGTTGAAGACCGGCGCGGGCGGCGAGTACCAGCTGACGGACGCGATCCAGGCGCTGCTGGCCGACGAGCAAGTGCTGGCGTACAAGTACCACGGCACGCGTTTCGACTGCGGCAGCAAGCTGGGTTACCTGAAGGCGACCGTCGAGTTCGCGCTGCGCCACCCGGAAGTGAAGGACCAGTTCGAGGAATACCTGCGGACCCGTTCGCCGGTCATGGAAAGCTGATCGTTGCCTGAGTAGGTCCCCGCGTCTTTTCTGCCTACGGGCGGGAAAGCATCTACGCCTCGCCTCCCGAACGGACGCGAGGCGTTTTTTTTCCCGGTCGCCGAAGGCGCCCTGTCAGCGCCGACGAATCAGGAACACGAAGACCTTGTCATGCGAACTCGTTTCGACGATGGCATTGCCGGTCTGTTTCGCGAAGGCCGCGAAATCCCGCTGCGAACCCGGGTCCGTGGCGCTGACCTTCAGAATCTCGCCGGTGCTCATGTCTGCAAGCGCCTTCTTCGCGCGCAGGATCGGCAACGGGCAGGTCAGACCCCGCGCATCCACTTCCTTGTTCACTTCGAGCATCGTTGCTTCCGGTTGCCGCGTCTAGGCGGCGGTGGGTTCGATGGGCGGAACGGCGGCCGGCGCGACTGCCCGGCCGGCCATCACGGCCGCGTTCAGTTCGGCGGCGAAACGCGCCACCGTCTCCGGCGCCGTATCCCATGCGCACATCAGGCGGCTGCCGCCCGCGGCGATGAAATCGTAGAATACCCAGCCGTTTTGCCGTAGCGTGCGTGCCGCGTCCACCGGCAATTCGGCGAACACCGCGTTCGCCTGCGGCGGGAACATGATCCGCACGCCCGGAATCGCACCAATGCGCTCGGCGAGCAAACGCGCCATCGCATTCGCATGCCGCGCGTTGCGCAGCCACACGTCGTCGTCCAGCAGACCCAGCCAGGGCGCGGAGATGAAACGCATTTTCGACGCGAGCTGGCCGGCCTGCTTCACGCGGTAGGCGAAGTCCGCGGCCAGCGACTTTTTGAAGAACACCACCGCCTCGCCCACCGGCAGGCCGTTCTTGGTGCCGCCGAAGCACAGCACGTCGACGCCCGCCCGCCAGGTCATGTCCGCCGGCGACACCGCCAGCGCCGCGACCGCGTTCGCGAAGCGCGCGCCGTCCATGTGCACCGACATGCCGTGCCGGTGCGCGACCTCACTGATCGCCCTGACCTCCTCGACCGTATAGAGGGTACCGACTTCGGTCGCCTGCGTCAGCGTGACCGCCTTCGGACGCGGCGAATGGATATCGTTGCGCCGCGTCACCAGCGCTTCGATCGCCACCGGATCGAGCTTGCCCAGCGGTCCGCGCGACGTGATGAGCTTGGACCCGTTGGAGAAGAACTCCGGGCCACCGCACTCGTCGGTCTCGACGTGCGCCAGTTCGTGGCAGATCACAGATTGGTACGACTGGCACAGCGACGCCAGCGCCAGCGAATTGGCCGCCGTGCCGTTGAAGACAAAGAATACCTCGCAGTCGGTCTCGAAAAGCGCGCGCAGCCGGTCGCAGACCCGACGGGTCCAGGAATCGTCGCCGTACGCCACCTCATGACCGCTGGCATTGGCCTCGACCAGCGCACGCAGCGCCTCGGGGCACACGCCGGCGTAATTGTCGGAAGCGAAATCCTGCATGAGCCACCTTCTGGAGATGAAAAACCGCCGCGGATGCGGCGGCGTTGCATGAGATCGATGATGCCCGGATCAGGTCCGTCAGGCCAGCAGCGCTTCGATCCAGCCGGGCACTGCGGCCAGTGCCGCGGGCAGCGCCGCCGCGTCGGTCCCGCCTGCCTGCGCCAGGTCCGGCCGCCCGCCGCCCTTGCCACCCACCTGCTGCGCGACGAAGTTGACGAGGTCGCCCGCCTTGACCTGCTTCGACGCATCGGCCGTCACACCGGCAACCAGGCTGACCCGGCCGTCGGTCACGGTCCCGAGCACGATGGCCGCATGCTTGAGCTTGTCCTTCAGACGGTCGACCGACTCCCGCAGCACCTTCGGATCGGCGCCGTCGAGCTGGGCGGCGAGGACCTGCACCCCGCTGACGTCGACCACCTGCGCGAGCAGATCGTCGCCCTGGCTCGACGCCACTTTCGACTTCAGTTGTCCCAATTCCTTCTCGAGCGCGCGCAGTTGCTCCTGCTGTTGCAGGATGCGTTGCGTCACCTCGGCCGGCGGCACCTTGAGCGCCGCGGCCGCCGCGCCCAGGCGCTGATCGAGCCCCTGCACGAAGCGCACCGAATTGTCGCCGGTGATCGCTTCGATACGGCGGATGCCCGCCGCGACGCCCGTCTCGGCGAGCACCTTGAACAGACCGATGTCGCCGGTGCGCGACACATGGGTGCCGCCGCACAACTCGCGGGAACTGCCCAGATCGAGCACGCGGACTTCGTCGCCGTACTTCTCGCCGAACAGGGCCATCGCCCCGGACTTGACCGCGTCGTCATAGGCCATCGAACGAATCACCGCCGGCGCGTTCGCCAGCACCTCGGCGTTCACCAATTCCTCGATGCGGCGGATCTCCTCCGCGCTCAGCGGCGAATGGTGCGCGAAGTCGAAACGGGTCTTGTCGGCATCCACCAGCGAACCCTTTTGCTGCACGTGGCCGCCGAGAACATCGCGCAAGGCCTTGTGCATCAGGTGCGTCGCCGAGTGATTGCGGGCGGTGCGCGCGCGGCGCACGCCGTCGACCGTCGCGTGGACGACATCGCCACGCGCCAACTCGCCCTGCTCCAGCATGCCGTGGTGGCCGACGACGTCAGCCTGCACCTTCAACGTATCGGTCACCGCGAAACGCGCGAGGTCGGTCGACAGCACGCCCTGATCGCCCACCTGACCACCGGATTCCGCGTAGAACGGCGTGTGGTCGAGGACGATCACCGCATCCTGACCGGCGACGATGCGCTCCACCGCGGTGCCGTCCGCATATAGCGCGACGATACGGGCGTCGTCGGCGACGATCGCGTCATATCCAAGGAAGGATGTCTTCGCGCCGTTGTATTCGAGCGCGCTCGCCATCTTGAATTTGCCGGCCGCGCGCGCCTGCTGCCGCTGGCGCGTCATCGCCGCGTCGAAGGCGACCTCGTCGACGACGATGCCGCGCTCGCGGCAGACGTCGGCGGTCAGATCCAGCGGAAAACCGTAGGTGTCATGCAGCTTGAACGCGATGTCACCCGAGAGCACCAGCGGCGCGGGAGTCGCGTCGGCGCCCGCCACGGCCGGGGGACGCCCCGCTTCCAGCGCACCGATCGTCGCGTCGAGAATCTCCATCCCGTTTTCGATCGTCTCGAAGAAACGCTCCTCCTCCTGACGCAGGATGTCGGTGACGCGCGTGCGCGCCTCGGCCAGCTCCGGATAGGCGGTGCCCATCTCCGCGACCAGATCGCCGACCAGACGATGGAAGAACGCTCCCCGGCGGCCCAGCTTGTAGCCGTGGCGGATCGCACGGCGCACGATGCGGCGCAAGACGTAACCGCGCCCCTCGTTACCCGGGATGACGCCGTCGACGATCAGGAAGGAACAGGCGCGGATATGGTCGGCGATCACCTTCAGCGAGTTGTTGCCGAGATCGCTCACGCCGGTCTCGCGTCCCGCGGCCTTGATCAATGTCTGGAACAGGTCGATTTCGTAGTTGCTGTGCACGTGCTGCAACACGGCCGCCACCCGTTCGAGCCCCATGCCGGTGTCCACGCACTGCTTCGGCAGCGGCGTCATATTGCCCTGGGCGTCGCGGTTGAACTGCATGAAAACCAGATTCCAGATCTCGATGTAACGGTCGCCGTCCTCGTCGGGAGACCCGGGCGGCCCGCCCCAGATCTCCGGGCCGTGGTCATAGAAAATTTCCGAACAGGGGCCGCACGGACCGGTATCGGCCATCTGCCAGAAATTGTCCGACGCGTAGCGCGCGCCCTTGTTGTCGCCGATGCGGATGATCCGTTCGGCCGGCACGCCCACCTCGTTCGCCCAGATCGCGTACGCCTCGTCGTCCTCGTGATAGACGGTGACCCAGAGCTTGTCGGCGGGCAAGGCGTAGACCTGGGTCAACAGCTCCCATGCGTAATGGATCGCATCGCGCTTGAAATAATCCCCGAACGAGAAATTGCCCAGCATCTCGAAGAAGGTATGGTGACGCGCCGTGTAGCCGACGTTTTCGAGGTCGTTGTGCTTGCCGCCGGCACGCACGCTGCGTTGCGCGCTGGTGGCGCGCGAGTACGGGCGGGGGTCGGTGCCCAGGAACACGTCCTTGAACTGCACCATCCCGGAGTTGGTGAACAGCAAGGTCGGATCGTTTGCCGGCACCAGGCTCGACGAACGCACGATCGTGTGTCCTTTCGACTCGAAGAAACGGAGGAACTTGCTGCGGATATCGGCGGCTTTCATGGCGTGGAATGCTGGAATGCGAAGCGTGGGATGCAATACGGTCGACGGGAAGCGGAACGCCGCCGCACAACGGGAAGACGGGCGCCTCGGCAGTCCTTTCCCCGCGCATGCGCAAGCCATGGGCCTGCGTCCGACTGCAAACCGCCGATTATACAGTTAGCCCCGCACTCACGCCCATGGGTAGGGCGATGTCTCGGGGGGTGTCGTCCCAGAAGGGGTGATGCACTTTTGCGGCCCCGCTTTCAGCATGCCGCGGGGCCGCGGCACGTACACCGTGACTTTACTTGACGATCAGCGTGACGCCTCGGCCTCGCGGGTCGGCCATCGGCGTGGCGGTGCGGCCCTCGACCTGAATCGCCTGGATATCGCCATTGAACGACTGGGCTTGCAGCTTGTATCCCAGCGCTTCCACCTGTTTCGCCAGGTCCCCGTCGAGCGGCGCATAGGGCTCCCAGAAAATGGTGTTTTCAGGCAACAACTGATGATGGAAGCGCATCTGCGCGACCGCGCCGTCCAACGACATGTGGAAACCGTAGAGGTTTTCGATCACCTGGAAGATCGACGTGAAGATCCGCGAACCGCCCGGCGTGCCGATGACCAGCGCCACCTTGCCGTCCCGCGTCAGAATGGTCGGCGACATCGAGGACAGGGGGCGTTTCCCGGGAGCGATCGCGTTCGCGTCGCTGCCCACCACGCCGAACATATTGGCGACGCCGGGCTTTGCCGCGAAATCGTCCATCTCGTCGTTCAGCAGGAAGCCGGCTCCCGGCACCACGACGCCCGAACCAAAATAGCCGTTGATCGTATAGGTGTTCGATACCGCGTTACCCCATTTGTCGACGACCGAGTAATGGGTGGTCTCGGCTTTCTCCGGCATCGACCCGGCCACATCGGCATTGCCGCCGGACTGCACGCCCAGCGCTGACACGTCGAGTCCCGGCCGAATATTCTTCGTGACCGAGATATGGTCCGGACTGATTTCGTCGGCACGCTTTTGCAGATAGGCGGGATCGATCAGGCGCGCGACCGGCACCTTGTAGAAATCGGGGTCCCCCAGGTATTCGGCACGATCGGCGAAGACCCGCTTCTCGATCTCGGCGACCAGATGAATGTATTTCGGCGAATTGACCGGCACGCCCTCGAAGGCAGGCGCCAGATCGGACTTCATCCGGAGCATCTGCACCAGTCCTATCCCGCCGGAACTGGGCGGCGGCGCGGTGATGACCCGGTATCCGTTCCAGTCCGCCTGCACCGGTTCGCGCCAGACCGCGCGATAGGCAGCCAGATCGTCCTTCGAGATCAGCCCGTGGCCGCGCATCGCCTCGGCGATCAGGTCCGCGGTCTGACCGGTATAGAATTCGGTCGCACCGTCATCCGCGATGCGCGTCAACGTGGCGGCGAGCTCGGGCTGACGGAAGGTCGCGCCCCGGTTCAGGCCGGAGAAGTACGCATCGAAATTGGTCTTGCCGGCGAATTCCGCATGGGCCTTGTCGCGGCGCGACTGAAGTTGCTCGTCGACCTCGAAGCCGTCGCTCGCGTAGGCGATGGCCGGGGCGAGCACCTGCTTCCACTTGAGCTTGCCGAACCGGCGTTGCGCTTCCCACATGCCCATCACCGTGCCCGGCACGCCGGCCGAGCGGCCGCCGATCAGACTCGCGCCCGGAACGACCTTGCCCTTGTTGTCCAGATACATCTCGCGCGTCGCCGCCTGCGGCGCGCGTTCGCGGTAGTCGAGGAAATACGGCTTGCCGTCGACGTAGAGCGTCATGAAGCCACCGCCGCCGATATTGCCCGCCTCGGGATAGGTCACCGCGAGCGTGAACGCGATCGCCACCGCCGCGTCGACCGCGTTGCCGCCGGCGCGCAGGATCTGCTCGGCGGCCTGCGCGCTGTAGCGGTCCGCAACCGCGACCGCCGCGCTGTCGAGCGCTGGCGCGGGGGCGCGTTTCGCCAGCGCGGGCGCGGTGCCGGCAAAGGCGGTGACAGTCGCCAGCAGCGCGCACGCGCACCATCTGGCGACACCGGAAGAACGGGACAGGCGGTCGAGAATCATCGAAGACTCCATATTGCATCGAGCCGCCATCTTGCCGTGCGCGCTTCCGGTTAGGCAAGCCCGTCCTGGCTTTTCATCGAATCGGAGAAAATTCCCAGACCCGCCGCGGGCACCGGAATCCGCGTCATCCGCGTCTGCGCACCGCGGCGGTGCGGTAAAATGACCGGCTATCCACCCATAGTCCGGATTTCCGACTCCGCCATCGCATGAGCACCGACTCCAAAGACGCGCCGGTCGCGTCCAACTTCATCCGCAATATCATCGACGAGGATACGCGTTCGGGGAAATGGAACGGTCGCGTCGAGACGCGCTTTCCGCCCGAGCCGAACGGTTATCTGCACGTGGGCCATGCGAAGAGCATCCATGTGAACTTCGGCATCGCCCGCGACTACGGCGGCGTCTGCCACCTGCGCTTCGACGACACCAACCCGGAGAAGGAAGACACGGAGTACGTCGATTCGATCATCGACTCGGTACGCTGGCTGGGCTTTTCCTGGACGCGTCCGGACGATCCCGCGGCCACCGCGCATCTCTACTATGCGAGCGACTACTTCGAGCGCCTGTACCGGCTCGCCGAGCGGCTGATCGAACTCGGCCGCGCCTATGTCGACAGCCAAAGCGCCGAGGCGATGCGCGCCGCGCGCGGTTCGCTGACCGAGCCAGGCACGCCCTCGCCCTACCGGGACCGCGGCGTCGACGAGAATCTCGCGTTGTTCCGGCGGATGCGCGCGGGTGAATTCGGTGACGGCGAACATGTGTTGCGCGCGAAGATCGACATGGCGTCGCCGAACATCAATCTGCGCGACCCCGTGCTGTATCGCATCCGCCACGCGCACCATCACCGCACCGGCGACGCGTGGTGCGTCTACCCGATGTACGACTACACGCACTGCATCTCGGACGCGATCGAGAACATCACGCATTCGCTGTGCACGCTCGAATTCGAGGACCACCGCCCGCTCTACGACTGGGTGCTCGAGCAGCTGGCCGAAGCCGGGGAATTCAGCCGGCCCCTGCCGCAGCAGATCGAATTCGCGCGGCTCAACCTCACGTACGCGATCACCAGCAAGCGCAAGCTGCTGCAGCTCGTGAACGAAAAGCATGTCGACGGCTGGGACGACCCGCGCATGCCCACGCTCGTCGGACTGCGCCGGCGCGGCTTCACGCCGGAATCGATCCGGCTCTTCTGCGAGCGCATCGGCGTCTCGAAGGCGGACTCGTGGATCGACATGGGGGTGCTCGAGCAGTCGCTGCGCGACGATCTCGATCCGCTCGCGCCGCGCGCGATCGCGGTGCTCGACCCGCTGAAGCTGATCATCGACAACTTTCCGGAAGGAACCGTCGAACCCTGCCTCGCGCCGGTCCACCCGCATCATCCGCAACGCGGCAACCGCGAATTCCCGCTCACCCGCGAGTCGTGGATCGAACGCGAGGATTTCAACGAAACGCCGCCGAAGGGGTATTTCCGTCTGTTCCCGGGCAACCGCGTGCGTCTGCGCTACGGCTTCGTCGTCGAATGTACCGGTTTCGACAAAGATGCCGACGGCAAGGTCACGGCCGTGCACTGCACCTATTTCCCCGACAGCAAGTCCGGCACCGACGGGGCCGGCACCTACAAGGTCAAGGGCAACATCCACTGGGTCAGCGCGGCGCACGCCTATGCTGCGGAGGTACGACTGTACGACCGGCTGTTCAGCGATGCTCACCCGGGCGCGGGCGGCCAGGATTTCCTCGCCGGTCTGAACCCGAACGCGAAGCGGGTCGTGCCGGCCTACCTCGAAACCGGCGCGCGCGCGCTGGCGCCCGATACACGGGTGCAGTTCGAGCGGCATGGGTACTTCGTCGCCGACCGGGTCGATTCGGTCCCGGGGCGACCGGTGTTCAACCGCATCGTCTCGTTGAAGGACAGCTGGGGAAAATAAGCGGCCCCGAGGCGATCTTCAGGACGCGTCCGCGAGGACGCGCAACACGTGCGCGGCGGCGGCCAGACCGAAGCTCGCGGTCACGCAGACGCTGGAGCCGAAGCCGGCGCAGTTCAATCCGGCCGGGCCGCCCATCGGCAGCGCTGCGCCCTGGTCCTCCGCCCCCGGCGCGGCGGGTTCGCCGATCGCGCATGCCTCGGCGCCGGGACCGGCCGCATCGGGATACCGCAGCGGCTCGTCGGAGTACACCGCGGCAATCCCGAAACGCGTCTTCGGCGAGCGGGGAAAACCGTGCTGCCGGCGCAGTTGCTGGCGCACCTTCGCCAGCAGGGGGTCCTGGATGGTGCGCGACAGGTCCTCGATCCGGATGCGCGTCGGATCCAGTTGCCCCCCCGCCCCCCCGATCGTGACGATGTTCAGTCCGCGTGCCGCGCACCATGCGATCAGCGCGGTCTTCGTGCGCGTGTCGTCGATCGCGTCGATCACGTAGTCGCAGCCGCTGCCCAGCACGGTCTCGAAATTTTCCGGCCCGATGAAGTCGTCGATCTCGTCGACACGGCAATCGGGATCGATCAGACGGATCCGCTCGGCCATCGCCGTGATCTTGGCCTTGCCATAATTGCCGTCGAGCGCGTGCAGTTGACGGTTGGTGTTGCTTTCGGCGACATGATCCAGATCGACCAGAGTCAAGCGGCCCACCGCGGTGCGCGCCAGCGCTTCCGCCGCCCACGAACCCACCCCGCCAATACCGATGACGACGACATGCGCCGCTGCGAAACGCCGCAGCGCCGGCGCGCCATAGAGGCGTGCGACGCCGCCGAAGCGCCGTGCGCGGTCGGGCGCTTCATGTTGCGCTTCGTGTTGCGCTGCGTGCGCCGACGATGCGACGTCGACAGGCGCGGCGGGAAGATTCATGGCGGTACGCAGGGTCATGGGGGTCGGCAGCCACGCTGCGGGATGCGGTCCGTCGCGGATACCGCGGCGTGGGTCAGGAAGCACCGACGACGCACTGGCCGCGACAGGGTGATGCGCAAAGAAAAACAGCTTTCGCTATACTTGTCACATTGTAGTGCCTGGCCTCGAAATCGTGAACCAACTCTCTGATATCAGAAAGAATTATGCTTACGGATCCCTTTCGGAATCCGATGTAGATCGCGATCCCATCGCACAATTCGCGCGCTGGTTCGACGAGGCACTGAAAAGCGAGATTCCCGAGGCGAACGCGATGACGCTCGCGACCGTGGGCACCGATTTCCGCCCCTCCTCGCGTATCGTTTTGATCAAGGGGTTCGACGCGCGCGGCGTCGTGTTCTTTACGAACTATCAAAGCCGCAAGGGCCGGGAACTTGCCACGCACCCGTACGCCAGCCTGTTGTTCCACTGGATCGAACTGGAGCGGCAGGTGCGCATCGAAGGCCGGGTGGTGAAGACCTCTGCCGCTGAAAGCGATGCCTATTTTCATTCCCGGCCGGTCGGCTCGCGCATCGGCGCGTGGGCGTCGGAACAGAGCGAAGTGGTCGCGAACCGGGAGGCGATCGAATCCCGCGAGACCGCGTTTCGCGAACGCTTCGGCGACACGCCGCCCCGTCCGGAGCACTGGGGGGGCTACCGGTTGCTGCCGGACGCCTTCGAGTTCTGGCAGGGCCGCCCTTCCCGTCTGCATGACCGCATTCGCTACCGTCGCCCGCTCGCAGCGGACGACACGGGCCAGGCGACGGCGTCGCGCGATGCCGCGCCCTGGAGGATAGAACGGCTGTCGCCATGAGTGTCGCACCCCGCATCACGCCAGGAAGCACGCTGTGAATCCCCCCGGCGCCGGCCGTCCCCCTCGCCCAGGACATCCGCTCAAGAGATATCCACTGCGGCCGCGCTAACCACCACGCACACACGATAGACTTGCACGGAGAATGTCATGTTTTGGGAGAAAAAGCTGGCACAGTGGATCGAAGAGGTCCGCACACGAAGCAATGTGCCCGCGCGGCTCGCCCTGTGGGATGGGCAGTCCTACGATTTCGGTACGTTCGAACGGCCCTCGGTCACGCTGCGCGTGAAATCGGCGGCGGCCATGCCGCTGCTGCTCGACCCGAGCCTCGACAATCTGGGCGAGGCCTACGTCAAGGAAAAAATCGACGTCGAAGGCCGCCTGACTGACATCATCAATGTCGGTTATGCGCTCGCCAGGGCCTCGGCCGACGCGCCGAACAAGCTGCAGCGCGTCGCGCGCTACTTCACCCACTCGAAGGCATCCGACAAGAAGTCGATCCAGTATCACTACGACGTCTCGAACGATTTCTACAGCCTGTGGCTCGACCCGAACATGGTGTACTCGTGCGCCTATTTCGAAAATGGCGACGAGGACCTGACCACCGCCCAATTGAAGAAGATCGATCACATCCTCCGGAAGATCGATCTGCAGCCGGGCCAGACGCTGCTCGATATCGGCTGCGGCTGGGGCGCGCTGGTGATCCGGGCGGCGCAGAAATTCGGCGCGCGCTGCGTGGGCGTGACGCTGTCGCAGAACCAGTTCGATCTCGCGACCGAACGCGTCAAGGCGGCGGGACTGGCGGACCGCATCGAGATCCGGCTGCAGGATTATCGCGACGTCACCGGCCAGTTCGACCGCATCACGAGCGTGGGCATGTTCGAGCATGTGGGCCGCAAGAACCTGCCGGAGTACTTCACCCGCGTGGCGAAGCTGCTCGCCGACGACGGCGTGGTGATGAACCACGGCATCACGTCGACCGATCCCGGCAGCGGCGAGACGTCGCACGGCGGCGGCGAATTCATCGACAAGTACGTATTTCCCGACGGAGAACTCCCGCACATCAGCCTGACCTTGCAGGCGATGCAGGAAGGCGGACTGGAAGCGTTCGACGTCGAGAACCTGCGCCGGCACTACGCGCAGACCCTGCGGATCTGGAGCGACAACTACGAAGCCAGGACCCCTCAGGTGCGTGAACTGATCGATGAGGAAAAGTACCGCATCTGGCGCCTGTATCTGGCGGGCTGCGCGTATGCGTTCGAGAACGATGATGTCGCGATCTACCAGATCGTCGGACGCAAGGCGGGCCGTCCGGCCGCCGCGCTGCCGTGGTCGCGGCGCTACATCTACGAGGACGGTTCCCGCTGATTTTCGCGACCACGCTGCCTTCGCGGGAAAACGCCCCGCGCACGCCGCATGGCTGAGCAGGAGGATCTGTTCGGCCACGCGCCCGCGCCCACCGACGACGGTGCGGCGCACGCGCGTCCGCAAGCGCCCCGCCGCTCCCGCCGTGTCGCGCAGGACGATGTCCCATGCCGCCCGCCCGACGCGGTGCCCGAGTTTTTCGCCCGAGCCGGCGCGGCCCTTCCCGCGGGCGTACACCTGGGCACCTCTTCCTGGTCCTTTCCCGGGTGGCGCGGGCTGCTTTATCAGGATACCTATACTGCGAGCGCGCTGGCACACACCGGGCTGGCAGCCTATGCCGCGAGTCCGCTGCTGCGCTGCGTGGGCATCGACCGCTCCTTCTACGCGCCGCTCGCGGCCGACGAATACGCGCGCTATGCCGCGCAGGTGGCCGACGACTTCCGCTTCGTCGTCAAGGCGCCGGCCCGCGTCTGCGACGGCGCGATCCGCGGCACGGGCGGCGCGCCCGCGCGCGTCAATCCCGATTTCCTCGACCCCGCCGTCGCCATCGGCGATTTCATCCAGCCGTGCGTCGATGGTCTCGGCGCGAAGATCGGCGCCCTGGTGTTTCAGCTCTCACCCCTGCCCGACGCGCTGGCCGCCGACCTTCCCGCGGTGATCGACCGGCTGGGACGCTTCTTCGATGCCCTGCCCCCGGCGCCGCACCGTTACGCGCTGGAGATCCGCGACCCGGCATTGCTCACGCCGCGCCTGATCCGCATGCTGCGCGAGCATGGCGTGCGGTATTGCATCGGCATCCATTCCCGGATGCCCGACGCGGCCCGCCAGGCCACGGCGCTCGATCATCTCGACGACGGGCACCCCGGTCCCTTGATCGTACGCTGGAGTCTGCACGCGGGGATGCGTTACGAAGGCGCGCGGACCCGCTACGAACCGTTCGATGCGATCGTCGATCCGGACCTGCCCACGCGCACCGCGCTCGCGGCGCTGGCGGCTCGCGCGGTGCGGGCCGGACAGCCCGCGTATGTGATAGTCAACAACAAGGCGGAAGGCTCCTCCCCGCTGAGTTGCGCCTGGCTGGCCCTGGCCATCGCCGAGGCGATGCGCGCGCGGTAGAATCACGCTGCGCGACCCCGCGCCTACCCGCGGACCGGAACCAAGCCTCCATGGACCCCCAAAACGCCTTCACCCCCGCCGAGACCGCCGCGGTCTACCGCGCGATCCACGAACGGCGCGACATGCGTCATTTCGTGCCCGGCACGGTGCCGCCGGACCAGCTCGCGCGCCTGATCGACGCTGCGCACCATGCGCCCAGTGTAGGCTTCATGCAGCCCTGGCGCTTCGTGCGCGTCACAGATGGCGACATGCGACGCCGGTTGCATGCCCTGGTCGAAGCCGAGCGCCGACTCACCGCCGAAGCGCTCGGCGAGCGCGGAGATGCGTTCATGCAGTTGAAGGTACAGGGGGTGCTCGACAGCGCCGAGGTACTGGTCGCCGGTCTGATGGAAGGGCGCGAGGCCCATGTGTTCGGCCGCCGCACCTTGCCGGAGATGGACCTCGCATCGGTGGCCTGCGCGATTCAGAACATGTGGCTCGCCGCCCGTGCCGAAGGGCTCGGGCTGGGGTGGGTATCGCTGTTTTCGGTGGCCGACGTGCAGCGCCTGCTGGGTATGCCCGAGGGCGCGCGACCCGTCGCCATCCTCTGCCTCGGTCCGGTCGAACGCTTCTACGACGCGCCCATGCTGCAAACCGAGGGCTGGGCGCGACGCCAGCCGGTGGAGCGCTGCCTTGCGGAAAACCGCTGGCCCTCCGCGCCTGCCGAAACCGGCCGCGCGACGGGACCGGAGCCGGTCTAGCCGGCCGCGCGTTTCAGCCGGTGCGCGAAGGACTTGCGCAGCTTCGCGACCTTCGGCGCCACCACGAAAGAGCAGTATCCCTGGTTCGGGTGATTCGCGAAGTAGTTCTGGTGGTAGGCCTCCGCCGCAAAGTAATTGCCGTCCAGTGGCGTGACTTCGGTGACGATCGGCCGGTCGAAGACCTTCCGTTCGTTCAGCGCATCGATGGTTTCCCGTGCGACGCGCGCCTGCTCGTCGGACTCGGTGAAGATCGCCGAACGGTATTGCGTGCCGACATCGTTGCCCTGACGGTTCAACGATGTCGGGTCATGCGTGCCGAAAAAGATTGCCAGCACGTCGCGGTAGGCGATGATCGCCGGATCGAACTGCACGCGTACCACTTCCGCGTGCCCGGTCGTGCCGTTGCAGACCGCTTCGTACGAAGGCTGTCTGACGTGGCCGCCCGCATAGCCCGACTCGACCGCGCTCACGCCCGCCACTTCGAGAAAAATCGCTTCCGTACACCAGAAACAACCGCCGCCCAGCGTCGCAGTTTCCTTGTCCTGTGCCATTTCCATTCTCCATTACGCGTATCAGAGCAGGTTAGCGCCTTTCCGCGTTTCGCGTCCGCCCGGACGCCGGGCGCCGCGCGGCACCTCGGGGCTTTCCGATACAATAGGCCGGTCAGGCATCGTTCAATCCCGCATTCATGCCGCGTACGCCAGGAGCCCCTTACATGCGCGAAGCCGCCGGGCGGGAAGCCGCCCTTCCCGATTTCGACGCCGCCGTCTTTCGGCAGACGCTGGCGCAGTTCGCCACCGGCGTCACCGTCATCACAACCCGCGCCACGAATGGCGAACTTCTCGGCATCACCGCGAGTTCCTTCAACTCCGTCTCGCTGGCACCACCGCTGATTCTCTGGAGCCTGGCGCGCACCGCCAGTTCGATGCCGGTATTCCGGGACAACGCGCACTATGTCGTCAATGTGCTCGCCGCCGAGCAGGTCGACCTGTGCCGGCATTTCGCGACCGTGAAGACCGAGCGCTTCGCCGGCATCGCGCACCGCGTGGGCACGCGCGGGCTGCCGATCCTCGACGGCGCGCTGGCCTGGTTCGAATGTCATAACCGCAGCCGTTACGACGAGGGCGACCACACCATCTTCGTCGGCGAGGTCGAGCGCTGCGGCATGCAGCCTGATCCCGCCACCGGCCGCCCCCTGGTATTCCAGGACGGCCGCTTCCATACGACAGGCCCGCTGGCCGAATGACGGGCGGGAATGGATACAACTCGAAACAAGCTTGCCCGCTGCGGGGCTGCCGCTGTCCGAAATTTCCGTTACGATAATATGCGTTCCGGCGACCGCCTCGATAAGACATCGGCGCGGCATCGATCCTGCCGGCGTCACATAAGGAGAAGTTCATGACGGATATCAAGGCCGTACTGGCAGACGCGGAAGATCTGCTCAAGCAAGCGGCAAGTACGACGGGTGACCGCGCGAACGAACTTCGCGAAAAAGCAATGGCGCAACTCAAGCAGGCGAAGGAAAAGGCTGCCGACGTACAGGTCATCGTCGTCGAAAAGGGCAAGGCCGCCGCGCGCGTGACCGACGACTACGTCCACGATCACCCGTGGCAGTCGCTGGGCATGGCGGCCGCTGCGGGCTTCGTCGTCGGCCTGCTGATCAATCGCAAATAAGCGCCTGGAGCGGCGGCGGTACCGACGCGACGCATGCCGCGCAGCCCATGCTCAGTGTCGCGTCCCGCTCCAGCACCCCTCGAAGGTCTGACGGCCATGCGCGTCCGTGCGTCGGTTGCCCCGCCTTCCCAGGGCATCCAGCGTGAATATGCCGCATCGGTCGGCCCGCTGCGGCCCGCAGGATCGCGGCATCGCTTCGATGATGTACACCGGCATGTCCCGCGCGGCTCCCGTATGCGCGATCCGCACTGAAATCCCGTACGCCGCCGTCGTCGCCGTGCATGCTCCGCCCCCGCCCTGCTCGGCACCGGCACCGTCTCCCTGCAAGCTCCTCTGCGCACCACCCTCGCCGTCCCCGGCCTCCCGCTGCAATGCGCAGGCGTACAAGGCGTGGACCGCGCTTTGGCGGTGGCCGCGCGCCACGTATTCCCGATAGGCCGGCACCGCGTAGGCGCTTACCAGCGCCGCGATCAGAAGCGCCAGCATGGTTTCGATCAGGGTCATGCCGCGCGTCGGTGCATGCATCGTCATCGTCGCGTCTCCTTGCGCGCGTCAGCGTGCGACCGGCGGCGGTTCGGCAACCGCCCGCCAGTGACGCCGCATCCCCCACGCCGTGCGTATCAGGATCGATTGCAGCCAGGTGCCGTTGCCCGCCCCCGGTTCGGTCGCCGGCACACGCAGGGTCAACAACAGCACGTGCCCGAAACCGGGCGCATCGACCCAGGTTTCCACCAGGCAGACCGGCGCCAGGTTGCGGCGTGGCGCGGCCAGCACGACCGGCAACACGATACGCCACAGGTCCGGTCCGGCGGGCCCCTCCGGCCCGTCCGCATCGAAGGCGCGCGCCGCGCGCCAGCGTGCCGGTTCCGGCCGTCGGGCCATCGCGTCCCGCAATACCCGCATCGGATCCCTGAAGGCGGGGACGGCGTCCGGTAGCGCTGCCGGCGCACTCGCGGCGATCGCCGTCGTGGATGCCGTCGTGGATGCCGTCGTCGATGCCGTCGTCGATGCCCTCGTCGGCGGCCCGCCGGGCACCGGCCACGCCAGCATGTGCGTCACGTGGCGTTCGCACAGCGTCAGCGCGGTGTCGGCAAGATGAAAATCGACCATCCTGTCGATGCCGCGGCGCTCGGCACGCATCGTCAACAAAAAAGCGTCGAGCGACACCGCGTTCGACGCGAGCAACAGGCCGGCGACCAGCATCGCGAAAATCAGCGCGGCGCCCGACTGCCGCTTCCTGCACCGGCGCCCTCCCGAACGCCGCCGCATCATGACGCTCCCGTGGGCGTACGCATGTCCCGGGCATCGCCCTGCGCAGTCGCCGCGTTGCGCAGGGCGACGGTGGCGGTGAAAGTGCGACGCAGGTAGCCGTCCTGCGCCGCAGGCCGCCAGCGGCCGTCGCAGTCGCGATAACCGCTGCCCGGCGCCGCACCGCGCGGCCGGCGCACATGGCCGCGGACCGTGACGCAGAATTCCATCCCGCGGACCGAGCGTGTGTGGGTGCCGAGCGCCTGCGCGGCAAGCGGCTCGCGCGCGCCGGGCAGCCAGTAACGGATCCGCAGGCGCTCGACGCCCTCGACGAGCGGATCGCTGCCGCCCCCCGGGCCGTGACAATGCAACCGTAACAAGCCGTAGTTGGCGTCCTTGCGCACGGCGATGCGCGCCGCGGTGACCGTACCGCGGCTGGACAGCAGATAGCCGCCGCAATCGAGGAGTCGGCGCGACTCCGCGCCCTCGCTGGCGGACGCGGGGTCGGCACGGTAACGCATCACCAGACCATCGGAGCCGGGGACCGACGTCAGGCAGACCGGTCCCGGCGATGCGCCCGCCGGGCAATTCACGATGGCCGGCAAGGCGCGCGACGTGCCCGCCGCGAACGACAGGCCGTAGCCGGCCAGGCGGCCATACGCGCGCAGCAGATCGATCGCCGCCTGGCCGTCGAGACGCAGCCGTGCGTCATCGACGCGTCGCGCCTGGCCGTCGCGCCGCATCTGGTAGACGGACAATGCGGTCGTCACGACCATGCCGCCCAACACCGCGGCGATCAGCAATTCGAGCAGCGAGTGGCCGGCGGCCCGCGCGCGACTGCGCGACGGCGCGCGAGACGTAGGCAACGCGGGCGACGCCACGGAAGTCGCCGGCGCCGTGAGGACTTTGGCCGTGGGAGCCGGCGCCGTGAGGGCCTCGGTCGTATCGGGCACGTCCGGTTCGGCGGGCCGGTCGATCAGGACGATGGCCAGACAGTCGCGCCCCGCTCCTGCAGCAGTGCATGCCGCGGCCGCGGACTGCCCGCCTGGCGTCGCGCCGCGCCAGCTCGCCTCCACACGAATCGCGCCACCGTCGAGCGCGATCGCGGCGATCCGCCCCTCGGGAAGCGTGTCCGCCATCCGCGCCGCCAGATCGATCGCCGCGCCGTCCTCCCCGACGGCGCGCCGCGTCTCCGCGAAGGTATCGAGCACGAATGCCGCCCGCAGACGCAGGTCGAGCGCCTGCCGCAGGCGCAGCTGCTGGATCTCCACGCGCGCCAGTTCCAGGGAGAGGGCGGCGACGAGCCACAACGCCAGCAGTACTTCGATCAGCGATTCGCCGCGCGCGCCGCGCGCCGCGCGATGGCCGCGCGCCGGCGGGCGGAACCGACGCCCACTCATTTTCGCACCGAGGTGCAGGCGCTCTCGCTCACGCGAACCCGTCCGCTCAGGCCGATGTACAGACACCGGTTCAGCCGCGCGAGACGGGCGTCGCGCGGTGCGCCCGCCCGACGGTCCGAGGGGGTGCTCGCCAGCACTTCGATATGGCTCGTCGTTCCCGGGGCGAGGCCGGACGGTGGCCGAAAGGTCAGCGACTGAGACGCGCGCGTACCGATCACCGCCACGCCCCGCGGCGCGGAAAAACGCCGCAGCACCGGCAGGGGTGCGGCCGGGCGCGCGCGCCCCGCGCGACGCCCCGCAACGACTGCCCAGCCGCAGCGCCAGTCGTGCCCCGGCGCGGTCCGTCCCGCGCATTCGCGAGGCTGGGTCGAACAGCGATCCTGCGCATCACTGCGGCACAACGTCACCGACGCGCCGCGACGCACCGCCTCGGCGCGCGCGTAGCTCACGGCGCTGACCAGCGCGTGGGTCGTCCATTCGACGCGAAACCGGCGCACGGCGTCGGTGAACACCGGCCAGACGAAGGTCGCCAGACCGCACACCAGCGCGAGCACCAGCAGGGATTCCAGTAGCGAGAACGCCTGACATCGACAGTGCCGGACACCGCGCGCGTACCGCGTCGAAGCATGTCGACGCAGCCCCGCATACCGGCATGGGCAGGAGCGCACGCCGCGAACGGGCAACGACGAAACGGGATCAGCGAGCATGGGAAACACCGGTACCAGGACGATACACGGCAGGGTAGCGGCGCGCCGATGGTGCGGCGAGTCAGCCATCCGGTCAGAGTCGGTCAGGATCGCACGCGCATGCGCTGCCCGAACGTACCGACCCGGCACGGCGCCCGGGGCAGGCGCATCTAGTCGCGCGTGCCCGGCGCCGGCGTGCTGGTGCGGTTGAACTCCTCGATGACGTCCTGGAAATCGGACACGTCCTCGAATTGCCGATAGACCGAGGCGAAGCGGACGTAGGCCACCTTGTCGAGACGACCCAGCGCCTGCATCACGAGTTCGCCCACCGCATCGCTCTTGACCTCGCGCTCGCCGGTGGCGAGCAGCTGGAATTCGATACCGGCGATCGCATCGGCCAGCGCGTCGGCGCTGACCGGGCGCTTGCGCAGCGCGAGCTGCATGCTCGCGGCAACCTTGCGTCGGTCGAACTCGACCCGGCTGCCATCGCGCTTGACGAGCGCGGGCAGCGCCAGCTCGGAGCGCTCGTAGGTCGTGAAGCGTTTGTCGCAGGACGGGCAGCGCCGTCGGCGGCGGATCGCCGCGCCGTCCTCCGACACGCGCGAGTCCACCACCTGGGTGTCCTCATGCCGGCAAAACGGGCAGCGCATCGCGCGCCTCAGCCGTAGACGGGAAAGCGCTTCGTCAGTTCCCCGACCGACTCCCGCACCCGGGCCAGATTCGCCTCGTCCCGCGGCTGCTCGAGCACATCCGCCATCAACTCGCCGACGCGGCGCGCTTCCTCGACACCGAAACCGCGCGTCGTCATCGCCGGCGAGCCCACCCGGACGCCGCTGGTGACGAACGGCTTTTCCGGGTCGTTCGGGATCGCGTTCTTGTTCACGGTGATGTGGGCGGCGCCCAACGCGGCTTCCGCTTCCTTGCCGGTGATCTGCTTGGCACGCAGGTCGACCAGCATCACGTGGCTTTCGGTGCGGCCCGAGACGATGCGCAGTCCGCGCGCGACCAGCGTCTCGGCGAGCACGCGGGCGTTGTCGACGACCTGCTGCTGATAGCGCTTGAAGTCGTCGCCCGCGGCTTCCTTGAAGGCCACCGCCTTGCCCGCGATCACATGCATCAGCGGGCCGCCCTGGATGCCCGGAAAGATCGCCGAGTTGATCGGCTTCTCGAACTCCGCACGGGTCAGGATGACGCCGCCACGCGGGCCGCGCAGACTCTTGTGCGTGGTGGTAGTGACGAAGTCCGCGTGCGGCACCGGGTTCGGGTAGACGCCCGCGGCGATCAGCCCGGCGTAGTGCGCCATATCGACCATGAAGTACGCGCCGACCGACTTCGCGATCGCCGCGAGCCGTTCGAAATCGATCTTCAGCGAGAACGCCGACGCGCCCGCCACGAGGATCTTCGGCTTGCGCTCCGCCGCCAGCCGTTCAGCCGCGTCGTAGTCGATGTCCTCGGCCTCGTTCAAGCCGTAACTGACCACGTCGAACCACTTGCCCGACATATTGACCGGCGAGCCGTGTGTGAGATGGCCGCCATGCGCGAGGCTCATGCCCATGATCGTGTCACCCGGCTTGAGCATCGCGAAGAACACGCCCTGATTGGCTTGCGAACCCGAATTCGGCTGGACGTTCGCGGCCTCGGCGCCGAACAGCGCCTTGACCCGGTCGATGGCGAGCTGCTCGACGATGTCGACATATTCGCAGCCGCCGTAGTAACGCTTGCCCGGATAACCCTCGGCATACTTGTTGGTCAACTGCGAACCCTGGGCGGCCATCACGGCCGGGCTGGTGTAGTTTTCCGAAGCGATCAACTCGATGTGATCTTCCTGACGCTGGTTTTCCTGCCCAATGGCCGCGAACACTTCCGGATCGACGGTCTCAAGCGCGTACTTTTCTTTTGCGAACATAGGGGCTTTCCGAGGATTGATGAGGTTGGCCGGTGCCGGCACGCGGTGCCCCGGTACCTGTTCGCTACGGCAGGGTCCGGCCGAAAGCCCGGTTGGCGTACGAACGTGAAGACAGGACAGTCGATGTGTCGACTCACGGCTGCCCAGGCGAACGGCGGAAAAGCCTAGCGCTTCACGGTGGGCGGTTCCACCTCGGGCCCGTGGCGGGCTCGTATCGCCAGTTACGCTAAGCTGTGACCCGACAGCTTACGCGATTGGCGCATGTCTGGCAATCGCGGCGCGGGAAGCGCCCCGCGCCGCGTTGCCGCCGCGCACGCCCGACGGGGAAGTACCGCAAACTTGTAACAAGTTTTTCCAAGACGTTTCGGCCCCCCGGGCATCGGGTAGAATTCCGCGCATGAATTCCGACCCGCCGCTGCAGGATCCGCCCCCCGCTTTCGTATGGATGAATCGGATCTACTACGAGGACACCGACGCCGGCGGCATTGTGTTCTATGCCAACTATCTGAAGTTTTTCGAGCGGGCGCGTACCGAATGGCTGCGCGCGGGCGGCATCGACCAGCACGCGCTGAGCGAGCGCTCGGGCACGCTGTTCGTGGTGCGGCGTACCGCGGTCGAGTATCTCGCGCCGGCCCGCCTCGACGACCTGTTGCGCATCGACAGCCGGATTACGCGGCTCGGCCGCGCCTCGGTCGAATTCATGCAGACCGCGACATCGGGCACGGCCGCGCTGGCAACCGGAACCATTCTGGTGGCCTGCGTCGACCGCGTTCGGATGCGGCCGACGGCGCTGCCGCCGCAGGTCGTCGCGGCACTGACAGTGCCGGTGCCCGTGCCGGCGAGAATGTCGATCTGATGCCCGTCATGAATGTTTATTGCTGTCCCGAGTGCTTCCGCCTTAACCGTACGACCCTGACCAGCCCGGCCGATCCGGTGCCCCGCGCATACCGCCAGCCATTCAGCCAAGCCCAATGACTCCTACCGAAGATCTGTCGATCGTTTCCCTCGTGTTGCACGCCAGCCTGCTCGCGCAGGCGGTCATGGCGCTGCTCCTCGTGCTGTCCCTGGTTTCCTGGACGTTCATCTTCCGCAAGTGGGCGACGATTCGCCGCGCCCGGGCGCAGACCGAACGCTTCGAGCGCGACTTCTGGTCGGGCGGCGACCTCAACGCCCTGTACCAGAGCGCGGCACACAACCGTCATACGATCGGCGCGCTGGAACGCATCTTCGAGGCGGGCATGCGCGAGTTCCTCAAGGGCAAGGAGCGCCGCGGCGGCGATCCGGCGGCCATCCTGGACGGCGCCCGGCGGGCGATGCGCGCGTCGTTCCAGCGCGAACTCGATATCCTCGAAACCAACCTGCCGTATCTGGCATCGGTCGGCTCGGTGAGCCCGTATATCGGTCTGTTCGGCACGGTGTGGGGCATCATGAATTCCTTTCGCGGCCTCGCGAACGTCCAGCAGGCCACGCTCGCGAACGTCGCGCCCGGCATCGCCGAGGCGCTGGTCGCCACGGCGATCGGCCTGTTCGCGGCGATTCCGGCGGTCGTCGCCTACAACCGTTTTGCGACCGACGTGGATCGCCTGGCGATCCGCTTCGAGACCTTCATCGAAGAGTTTTCGAACATTTTGCAGCGTCAGGCTGCCTGAGCTCAAGGAGAGAAGCGATGGCAGGTTCGATGCGATCCAGCATGCGCGGCGGCCGCGGCCGGCGGGCGATGTCCGACATCAACGTCGTGCCGTATATCGACGTCATGCTTGTGCTCCTGGTGATCTTCATGGTCACCGCGCCCCTGGTGACGCCGGCGGTGGTCGATCTGCCGACCGTGGGCGGCACGGCCGCCGCGCAGCAAACGCCACCGGTGATCGTCAATGTCCGGGCGGACGGCACGATGTCGGTGCGCTACAAGGACGAGGGCGGCGCCGCGCAGGAACTGCCGATGACGCAGTCCGACCTGACGGCCTTCCTGCAACAGCGCCAGCAAGCCTCGCCCGATCAGCCGGTGGTGATCGCCGGAGACAAGGCGGTGCGTTATGAAAAAGTCATGAACGTGATGTCGGAGCTCAAGACGCAGGGCATCAAGCGCGTGGGGTTGCTCGTCAAATCGCAATGAGAAGCGAAAACCATAGCGAATCCGCCCAGGTAAGCGACACGGGCCGCGGCGCTCCGGAAGGTCCCGATCGCGCGGAGTCGCGCCGCGAGGCTGGCCTCGGCCGTGCGTTCGCGTTCGCGGCGTTGATCCACCTGCTGCTGTTCGCCTTCCTCTACTTCGGCATCCAGCGTCCGGTCACCGATTCCTCCGGCGTGCAGGCGGAAATCTGGACCGAGGTGCCGCCGGAGCTGCAGACGCCGCCACCCACGACGCGCCACACCCCGATACCCGCCGTCCCGACGCCGGCCGCCCCGCCGCCGCCGCCGCCGCCGCGCGTCAAAGCCGCGCCCGCGCCGGCTGCCACCGCGCAAGCCGAGGATGCGGAAATCGCCCTCGAAAAAAAACGGCGCCAGCAGGAATCCGAGCACCAGGCCGCGCTCGTCCAGCAACAACGGTTGAAGCAGGAACAAGCGGCACGGGACGCCGCGGCGGCCGAACGCCAGCAGGAGGCGGCAGCCAGACAGCGTGACGCGCAGAACGCCAAGCAGGCCAAGGCCGACGCGCAGCACAGGCAGCAACTGGCGCAGGAGCAGGCGGAACTGGCTGCGCAGCAGGCGCAGAAAGAGGCACAAAAAGAAGCGCAGCAGAAGAAACAGCAGCAGCTCGCACAACAAAAGGCCGCGCAAGCGGCCGATGCGAAGCGTGACGCGCAGAAGCAGGCGCAAGCCGCGGCAGAACAGGCGGCGGAAGAAAAGCAGGCACAGGAAAAAGCGGCCGCGCAAAAGGCCGCACAAGCCAAGCAGGCCGCGAAGACCGCGGCCCAGGCAGCGGAGAAAGTCCAGCAGGCGAAGGCCGCCGCGGCAGCGAAGCGCCAGGCGGATCAGGCGCGTGAATCGCGGCTCGCTGCGTTGCAGGGCATGGCTGCCACCGGCGGGACGGCGGGCGGCGGCGGCGCCGGGTCTACCGGCACGGGTTCCGGTTCCGGCACGGCCTCCGCCGGCTACGCGGACAAGGTCAGGCGCCGCGTGATCCCCAACCTGATCTATGCAGGCAGCACGGAAGGCAACCCGGTGGCAATCGTCGCGGTGACCTGCGCTCCGGACGGCCGGCTCCTGAGCCGGCACCTGACGAAGTCGAGCGGCAACGCCGCCTGGGACGAAGCGGTCATGAAAGCCATCGACGCGTCGGACCCGATGCCGCGCGACGACGACGGCAAGGCGCCGCGCAGCTTCAGCGTGCGCATGCGCCCGCTCGACGCCAAGTAATGCCCAGCCCCCCCGCCCCGCCGGTGCGTGACACGGAGACCGGGACGGGAGCCCGTGCGGGTTCGGGACCGCACACGCCCGCCGACGCGAGTCGTGCTATGTTTATTTTCGCGTCGCCATCCAGCTATCTTTAAAGGCATCGATATACAGCCCATGAATTCAGTCGCCAAATTCGGTCTCAAGGCACTCGTCACTTCCTGCCTGTTCGCGAGCATCGGCGCGGCCCACGCGCAACTCACGATCGATATCTCCGGGGTCGGATCCAATCTGTATCCGATCGCCATCGCCAATTTCAAGAACGAAAACGCCAGCGCGCAGCAGATCGCCGCGGTGATCCGGGCCGATCTGGCGCGCAGCGGACGTTTCTCGAATATCGATCCGGGCGCGACGCCCGTCGGCGAGACCGATTCCGTCGACCTGGGAAGCTGGAAGGCGCGCGGTGCGAACGCGTTCGTCTCGGGCAGCGTGACGCCCACCGCCAACGGCCAGTTCGACGTGCGCTTCCGCCTGTATGACACCGCCACCCAGCAAAGTCTCGGAGGCTTGTCCCTGGTCAGCCCGGCGAGCGGACTGCGGATGAGCGCCCACAAGGTGGCCGACTATATCTATGAAAAGCTGATGGGCGTGCGCGGCGTGTTCGCCACCCGCCTCTCCTACGTGGTGAAAAGCGGCGGCCGCTACCAATTGCAGATTTCCGATTCCGATGGCCAGAACGCGAACATCGCGCTCTCCAGCCCGGAGCCGATCATCTCGCCGGTCTGGTCCCCCAACGGCACCAAGGTGGCATACGTTTCTTTCGAGAAAAAGAAGCCGGTGGTCTACGTTCATGACCTTCCCACCGGACGCAGGACCGTGGTGGCGAACCAGAAAGGCGACAACAGCGCGCCGGCCTGGGCCCCGGACGGGCAGCATCTGGCGGTCGCACTGTCGCAAGATGGCAACACCCAGATTTATATGGTCAATGCCGACGGCTCGGGGCTGCACAGGCTGTCAAATGGCAGTACGATCGACACCGAACCGACCTTTTCGCCCGATGGCCGCGCGGTGTACTTCACCAGCGACCGTGGCGGCGCGCCCCAGATCTACAAAATGTCCGCCAGCGGGGAACGTTCTGGCGGCGGGGCGCAGCGCGTGACGTTCAAGGGTAGCTACAACACCAGTCCGAAAGTCAGCCCCGATGGCAAGCTGCTTGCCTATATCTCGCAGGGCGGCGGTGGATTCAAGTTGTACGTCCAGGATCTCAGCACGGGTGAGGTGAACGCGCTCACCGACACCAACCATGACGAATCGCCTAGTTTTGCGGCCAATGGGCAGTACATCCTGTACGCCACGCGGTCCGGGGGGCGTGGTGTGCTGGCAGCCGTTTCGACAGACGGCCGCATCAAGCAGATTCTGTCGGTTCGGGGCGGCGAAGTTCGTGAGCCGTCCTGGGGCCCATTCATGCAATAACACAAAGGAGAAGTAAAAATGGTACGTGAGCTACGCGGGATCCTGGCCGTCAGTCTGGTTGGCCTTCTGGCCGCTTGTCACTCGGGCGTCAAGCTGGACAAGGATGCGAACGGCAATGGCGCCGGCGCCGGATACGGTACGCAACCGAACCCGAACGCCGTGTCGCAGGTCAACGTCGACCCGCTGAACGATCCGAACAGCCCGCTTGCCAAGCGCAGCGTGTATTTCGACTTCAACAGCTATGCCGTCAGCGACCAATATCAATCGCTGCTGCAACAGCATGCCGAATACCTGAAGGCGCACCCGGAACGGCACGTGCTGATCCAGGGCAACACCGACCAGCGCGGTTCGAGCGAGTACAACCTGGCCCTGGGCCAGAAGCGCGCGACCGCCGTGCAGCGTACGCTGGAAACGCTGGGCGTCCCCGCCTCGCAGACCGAAGCGGTCAGCCTGGGCAAGGAAAAGCCGATGGCCGAAGGTACGGATGAAGATGCATACGCACAGAACCGCCGTGCAGACCTGAACTACCAGTAATCGTGATGCAACGAAAATCGCTCCGTTTCAACCTGTCCCGGACGGCTTTCGTTGCGCTGACTGCCTGGGGGGCGCTGTTCGCGGCGCCTGCCCATGCCTTCAGCGACGACGACGCACGCAAGGCGATTCTCGAACTGCGTTCGCGGCTGGATACCACCAACAATCAACTGAGCGCTGCCCAGCGTGCGGTCATCGATCTGCAGAACCGGCTCGACCAGGCGCAGCAGCAAATCGCGACGGTGCGCGGCCAGAACGAAGAGCTGACCAACCAGCTCGCCACCGTGCAAAGCACGCAAAAAGACTATTACGCGGATCTCGACGCGCGTCTGAAAAAATTCGAGCCGCAGCAACAGACCGTCGACGGCGTCCAGGGCACCGTGCAGCCCGGCGAGACCGAGGCGTTCAATGCTGCGCTCCAGCAGTTCCGTAGCGGCGACTTCAAGGGCGCCGGCGGCGCCTTCAGCGAATTCGTCAAACGCTATCCGCAGAGCCCGTACAAGCCGACCGCCCTCTTCTGGCTGGGCAACGCGTACTACGCGCAGCGCGACTACGCGAAATCGACCGCCACGCTCAAGAGCGTGATCGACGGCTATCCGACGCACCCGCGCGCGGCCGAGGCATTGCTGGCGATCGCCAACAACCAGGCGGAACAGGGCCAGGCAAGCGCGGCGCGCAAAACCTTGCAGCAAGTGATCACGCAGTACGCGGGTTCGCCGTCTGCGCAGGCGGCGCAGGATCGTCTGGCCAAGCTGCACTGAGCCGGCAGGCTGCCATGAGCACATGCGTGATCCCCCAGGCCCGGACCGGTCAGTCTGATCACGCCAAATCAGCTTTACACTTCATGCAAAGCTTCCTATAATAGCGCTCTTGTCTTTTGGGTCGTTAGCTCAGTTGGTAGAGCAGCGGACTTTTAATCCGTTGGTCGCAGGTTCGAGTCCCGCACGGCCTACCAAAGCATTCAAGAAGGGCTTAGCTTCGGCTAGGCCCTTTTTCATTGGCGGAATGGGTAAAATATTAGACATTGTCTAAAGCCTGGCTCATTTTCACCTATCAGCGGCCCCAGGCTCCAATCTCACTCGATCCATCCCGAAGTGCGCATCGTGGCTTCCCTGTGCCATCCCTACGGATTCCGCGCGGGATGGCGTAACACACTCCAAACATCTCGGCAGACTTCTTCAGACTGCCTGTAACCAATATCCCCTTCAACGTTGCACCAGAAACGCAACGTCCCGCCTGCTTGAACATGAAACGGTTGTCGATGACGTCGCGGCAATAGCGTCAGCGCATCGCGCTTGGTTCGATAGCGTGCGGTCTGCGAGCGTTAAACCGCTTTTCAATCAGGTAGAAGCTAAGAGACGCTGCGCCTAGCGTTTCCGCAATCGACAGTGGAAAGCCGAATGCCATCCCCTCATTCAGTCCATTAAAAAGCTGTTGCCACAGATACAGACTGTATGAAATCGTGCCCAGAAACAATACCGGACGGCACAGGAAAACCGATCGCAGGAAGAAATCCTTCCCGATCGCCAATGCGAGGATGAAAACCCCAATCGTTGCCGCCTCGAATGTTCGCAGATAAGTCGCGGTCCAGTACCCTCGCAAATAATGGTGGCAGATCGGAAAGAGGAAAAATATGACGAGCGTCAGGCAGGTCAACGCCGCCTTGCTGTCGAGAATCTTGGAAAACAATATCTTCGCTCTTTCTTGATGAATTGCAAACAGACAGCCGACCAAGATGGAATCGATGCCCGTATGAAACATCGTATTCAACTGCCCTCGAACAGCAGGGAACATGAAGTACGACACAATGCGGATCGAAGGCACGATGACAATCAATGCGGTCAGTACCCACGTGCGCCTGAATTTCATCATGAAAATGAACAGCGCCGGCCAGAACCAATAGAACTGTTCCTCAAGCGACAAAGTCCAGAAATGGCCGAGATACCAAATGCCATCCGGACTCGCCTTGCTCAGAGAATCAAGCCCCAGGATTCCCGCATAATTCCAGAGATAGAACGTTGCGACAAGCATTTGGCGTGAGTCAATGGATAGATACCCTATTGCGCCCACAGTACCGATGATGATCAGATAAATATAAAAAGCAGGGAATATCCGACGCGTACGGCGTAGGTAGAAGTTGGCTAGATCGATGCGTCCGGTCTTTGCGAATTCGCCAAGCAACAGCCGGGTGATGATGAATCCGCTAAGCACAAAAAACAGATGTACGCCCAGATCACCTGCGGAAAACCACTTCAACGGCGTCAGGATTCCAGAATAGCCGCCAGGTACAGTACGTTCAGCATGACCAATGAAAACCATTGCGACTGCCCAACCTCGCAATCCGTCCAGGCTTGCTATCCGTTTCATGAATCCTCCGTAATCAATATATAACGTTAAATTTCTTACGCAGAATTTAAATATCATGAAAATCAATGGTAGTCATGTGGTTAACCGTACGAAATTACCTAATAGCGAATTTATTCTAGGCAACAACACTATCGAAGCATGCTGAGCCAGACATAATTAAAATCTTCGTTGATTATTAAATCGCGAAAAATCAGCAAAAACGAACAAATTAACGGAATCACAAAGCGAACCGATCGACGGTTGGAAGAGACGATGGTCGCTTACCTTGTTCCGCTGTACTTGAGAGATGGCCGACTTACAGGAACGCCTTGTGACGTCGCCCCCTTCTCCTCTAACCCCGGCGACCGATGACCCGCTGTGCCGAACGCAGTCCGATATTTCCTGTGAGATGCGCATCCGATGGCGAGCGGTAGACGCCAGCGAAAAGGGCGCGCCGGCGGCATGATCCCAAGCAGCAACACCGGCTGTTCGTCAATCCCTCCGCACAAAACATACGGTCGTTTGTCTCGCATATGCAGCAACAACAAACTGTTGCGCGAAACGGGATGCCCGGGGAATCCCGCTGTCCTACACTGCGTTACCCGTGCAGCACGTGAAACGCCGCACGGACGCTGGAGCGGACGTCGCAACGAATGGAACGGCGTCGTTCGTCACCGCGCGAGCGGCAGCGTTGCAGGCAAGACACTCGACCGAATTTGGAGATGGAAATGAAAAAGACCCTTCTGGCCGCTGCCGTGACCGGCGCTTTCGCGATGTCCGCACACGCGCAAAGCAGCGTGACGCTCTACGGTACGCTGGACGCGGGCCTGGTTTACACGAACAACCAGGCGGGGCACAGCAGCTGGCAGGAAAACAGCGGCGGCGTATCGGACACGCTGTGGGGCCTGCGTGGCGGCGAGGATCTGGGCGGCGGTCTGCGCGCGGTGTTCAATCTCGAAAACGGCTTCAACATCAATAACGGCACGTTCCGGGAAAGCGGCTCCGAGTTCAATCGTCAGGCCTACGTCGGCTTGCAGAGCGCGCAATTCGGCACCCTGACGCTCGGCCGGCAGTACGACTCGATGGTGGACTTCCTGCAACCGATCGCGGCGACAGGGTCCGGCCTGGGCAACAACTTCGCGTCGCATCCGTTCGACAACGACAATCTCGACAACACGTTTTCAATCAAGAATTCGATCAAATATCATAGCGCGAACTATTCCGGTCTCGAATTCGGCGGTTTGTACGGTTTCAGCAATGGCGCAGGCCAGTTCTCGAACAACCGTGCATACAGCGCGGGCGTGTCCTACTCGAACGGCCCGCTGAATGTCGCGGCGTCGTACCTGCAATTGAACAACGGCGGAACGAACACACTGGGTGCGACCTCCCTGGCCCAGGGTGAAACCAATGTGTCGGCGGGCCTGCAACGCACCTATGGCGTGGGCGCGAACTACGCGTTCGGCCCGGCGACCGTCGGCCTCGTCTGGACCCATACGCAACTGGACAACATCCAGGGCGCGAATGTGGACGGCACGATCGTCACCGGTTTGAGCGGCACCAATCTGCATCTGAACAACTACGAGATCAATGGCCGCTATGCATTGACGCCGGTCCTGAGCCTCACCGCCGCCTATACCTATACCGACGGCCACCTGTCCGGCACCTACGGTTCGGGCGACCCGAAATGGCACCAGGTCAGCCTGTTGAGCGACTACATGTTGAGCAAGCGTACGGACATCTACCTCGAAGGCGTGTATCAACACGCGGCCGGCGACCTCGGCGATGCGGGTTCGAACGTTGCGGCGATCAATTCCCTGAGCCCGTCGTCGACGGCCAATCAGGTCGCCGTCACGGTAGGCATGCGTCACCGCTTCTAAACGTGGGACCGGGCTCCGCGAGGCGCCCGGCGGCGGAGAAGAAAGAGAAAGGCCCGGGGTCGCATCGCTGCGACCCCGGGCCTTTTTCATGGGCCTTGCCGAATTTAACGCGACATCATGTTGATCGATACGTTGTGCATGATCCACAGCGAACCGACGATCAGGATGAAGGCCGTCAGCACCGTGAAGCCGAACGCCATGACGTTCCAGCGCTGCGCCGACGAAGCGTTCATGTGCAGGAAGAAGGTCAGGTGCACGACGATCTGAACCAGTGCCAGGATCGCCAGTACCGGAATCGCCGTGGCGGCCGGCATGACGTGATCCATCACCAGCGCGAAGGCCAGCGCCGTGAGCACCACGGAGAACACGAAGCCGAGGATATAGGCCTTGACGCTGCCGTGACTCGCGCCGGAATCCCCTGCATGCGAAGAATGCGAAGAATGCGCCATCAGATCACACTCACAAGATAGACGAAGGTAAAGACGCAGATCCAGATAACGTCCAGGAAATGCCAGAACAGGCTGAGGCACGCCAGACGCGTGATCATCTTGTCGCTCAGGCCGCCCTTGCCCATCACCTGGAATATCAGTACCGCCATCCAGATCAGACCGATCGAGACGTGCAGCCCGTGCGTGCCGACCAGCGTGAAGAACGACGACAGGAACGCGCTGCGGTCCGGGCCGGCACCGTCGGCGATCAGATGCGCGAATTCGCGCATTTCCAGCCCGATGAAGCCCGCGCCCAGCACGAAGGTCAGCACCAGCCAACCCACCGTCGCGCTCTTGTTGCGGTTGTATGCGCCCAGCATCGCGAAACCGTAGGTGATGCTGCTGACGAGCAGCAGCGCGGTTTCGAGTGCCACGCCGGGCAGTTCGAACAGTTCCTTGCCCGTCGGGCCACCGGCGAACTCGTGCGACATCACCGCGAACACCGCAAACAGCGACGCGAAGATGATGCAGTCGGTCATCAGGTACAGCCAGAAACCGAAGACGGTGGAACCGCCCGCGTCATGACTGTGATGCTCGTCGGGACCATGATCGGCCCCCAGCGGCGTGATCGCCACTTTTGCATTCGACATCAGTTTGCCTCCAGAGTCAGGCGTCGAGCGTGCGCCTCTTCGGTCGCCCGAACGGTCGCCGCGGGAATGTAATAGTCGATGTCGTCATTGTTGCTGCGCACGATCGCCGTCACGATGATCCCGGCCAGGCCGATGATCGCCATCCACCAGATATGCCAGATCGCGGCAAAACCCAGGATGGTCGCGAACAGACCCACCATGACACCGGCCGCCGTGTTGCGCGGCATATGGATGTCCTGATACACCGGCGGTTGCTTCTGCTCGAGAGCGACGTCCTTCGCGTGATGGAAGTGGTCCAGATATTCCACCTGCGGCAGCACCGCGAAGTTGTAGATCGGCGGCGGCGACGACGTCGACCATTCGAACGTGCGGCCATTCCACGGGTCGCCGTTGACGTCGCGGTTACCCGGCAGATTGCGGTCGCGGATGCTGACGTACAGTTGCAGCAACTGGCAAGCGATGCCCAGGGCGATCAACGCCGCGCCGAACGCCGCGAGCAACAGCCACGGGTGCCACGCGGGGTTGTCGTAGTGGTTCAGGCGACGCGTCATGCCCATGAAGCCCAGCACGTACAGCGGCATGAAGGCGACATAGAAACCCACCAGCCAGAGCCAGAAAGCCGCCTTGCCGAGCTTCTCGTTGAGTTTGAAACCAAACGCTTTCGGGAACCAGTAGTTGAAACCGGCCAGATAACCGAACAACACCCCGCCGATGATCACGTTATGGAAGTGGGCGATCAGGAACAGGCTGTTGTGCAGCACGAAGTCCGCACCCGGAATGGCGAGCATCACGCCGGTCATCCCGCCGATCGTGAACGTCACCATGAAGCCGATGGTCCACAGGATCGGCGGCGTGAACTGCAGACGGCCCTTGTAGATCGTGAACAGCCAGTTGAACACTTTGACCCCGGTCGGGATCGCGATGATCATCGTCATGATGCCGAAGAACGAGTTCACGTCGGCGCCGGAGCCCATCGTGAAGAAGTGGTGCAGCCAGACGAGGAACGACAGGACGGTGATCGAGCAGGTCGCGTAGACCATCGTCTTGTAGCCGAACAGCGGCTTGCGGGCGAACGTCGACACGACTTCCGAGAAAATACCGAATGCCGGCAGCACCAGGATGTAGACCTCGGGATGACCCCAGGCCCAGATCAGGTTCAGGTACAGCATGACGTTGCCGCCGCCGTCATTGGTGAAGAAGTGCATGCCGAGATAGCGGTCCAGACCCAGCAGCGCCAGGGTCACCGTCAGAATCGGGAATGCGGCCATGATCAGCACGTTCGTGCACAGCGCCGTCCAGACGAACACCGGCATCTTGAACCATGTCATGCCCGGCGCACGCATCTTGACGATGGTGACGAAGAAGTTGATGCCGGTCAGCAGCGTGCCCACGCCCGAGATCTGCAGACTCCATATGTAGTAGTCGACCCCGACGCCCGGACTGAACTGCAGTTCGGACAACGGCGGGTAGGCAAGCCAGCCGGTCTGCGCGAATTCGCCGATCACCAGCGAGAGGTTGATCAGGACGACGCTCGAGATCGTCATCCAGAAACTCAGCGAGTTGATGAACGGGAAGGCAACGTCGCGCGCGCCGATCTGCAGCGGCACCACGATGTTCATCAGCCCGATCATGAAGGTCATGGCCATGAAGAAAATCATGATCACGCCGTGCGCGCTGAAGATCTGGTCGTAGTGATGCGGCGGCAGGATGCCGGGCGCGTTGAAGGCCATCGCCTGCTGGGTGCGCATCATGATCGCGTCGGCAAAGCCGCGCAGCAGCATGACGAACGCGACGATGATGTACATCACGCCGATGCGCTTATGGTCGACGCTGGTCAGCCATTCGGTCCAGAGGTAGGTCCACTTCTTGAAATACGTCAGCGAGCCGATGACCGCCAGCGCAGCCACGACCATCATCAGGCCTGCGCCCATGATGATCGGCTGGTCGAAGGGGATCGACGAGAGTGTTAGATTTCCGAACATGCTTTATCCCCGCGGACCGGCGGCGTGAGCGGACATATCCATGCCCGCCATGCCGTCCTTCCCGCCTACGTTGTACTTGGCCACGATTTCATCGAACAGATCGCCATTCACCGTCGAGAAATACCGTACCGCGTTCTTCTCGCTGGGCGCTGCAACTGCCTGATAAACGCTCATGTTGAGCGGCTGGGAGGCCGCCCGGACTTTCTGCACCCACGCCGTGAAATCCTGCGGGGACAATGCCAGCGCGCGGAATTTCATGTCGGAGAAACCCCGGCCGCTGAAATTCGCGGACAGACCGGCATAATCCCCGGTCTGGTCCGCGATCAGATGCAGACGCGTCTTCATTCCGGCCATCGCGTAAATCTGGCCACCCAGTTGCGGGATGAAAAACGAATTCATCGCGGCATCGGAGGTAATCTGGAAGTTGACCGGTGTGTTGACCGGCACCGCCAGTTGATTGACCGTCGCGATGCCCAGATCCGGATAGATGAACATCCACTTCCAGTCGAGCGCGACCACTTCCACGCGGATCGGCTTGACCTGCGACTCGAGCGGCTTGTACGGGTCGAGTTCGTGGGTCGAATTCCACGTCAGGATACCCAGGTAGAGAATGATCAACGCTGGCACCGTCCAGATGACGACCTCGATCGCAACCGAATGCGACCAGCCCGGCTTGTATTCCGCCTCGGCGTTGGTCGCGCGATAACGCCACGCGAAAAAGAGCGTCAGGAAGATGACGGGCAGCACGACGATCAGCATCACCCAGACGGATGTCGCGATCAGGTTCCTTTCGGCAAGGCCGACGCTGCCCTTCGGATTGAGCAAATCAAGATCATTACATCCTGAAAGGCACGCGCTCAGAACCACGGCCGATAACCCCGTCAGAGTGGGCATCGCCTTTTCTTTCAAATATTTCACCGGCTTCTCCGCTACCCGAGGGCGAAAGGTCGCACTTCGGGCCCATGAATGGAAGTGCGCAGAGAATAACTCGACCTGTGACATTTTTACACTTAAAAAACACGCAATGATCTATTAACCGCGTTGGCATGCGGCGAATTGTCGCGTTTATGCAAGCGCTTCCATGGCCTGTCTTGAAAAAAAACGCGAATGGGATTACGGCAAATTTCGAGGCGCCGGTGGGGGGAAACCTTTGGCCCGCACATGGCGCCGCGCCGGGATCGCGAATGGCGGGCATCGCCGCCACCGCGCAGCGCGCGGTTTCGGTAAAGTGGGAACCGGGCCTGTTTTCGCGAGACGCCACGCCACCGCGCCACGACCGCCAGCGACTATCCGCATCGTTCCATCTTTTTACTGAGACGCATGGACTCCCCTACGCCGCCCGTCCTTCTTCCCCGCCAGCAGGCATTGCTCGAACGCGTCAAACGCGACGGTTTCGTGACCGTCGACGAACTCGCGACGTCGTTGCAGGTGACGCACCAGACGATCCGGCGCGACATCAATCAACTGGCGGCGCGCGATCTGTTGCGCCGCCATCACGGCGGCGCCAGCCTGCCCACCACGTCCGAAAATGTCGCGTACACCGCACGTCAGCAGATGTTTCTCGCCGAAAAACAGCGCATCGCGGAACTGGTGGCCAATCATATCCCCCATCATGCGTCCCTGTTCGTCAACCTCGGCACCACCACCGAGGAGGTTGCGCGCGCGCTGCATCGCCACGAGGGCTTGCGCGTCATCACCAACAATCTGAACGTTGCGGGAATGATGAGCGAATATGCGGATTGCGAGGTGACGATCACCGGAGGCAGCGTGCGTCCGTGGGACAAGGGGATCGTCGGCGAGATGACGGTCGACTTCATCCGGCAGTTCAAGGTCGATTTCGCGGTGATCGGCGTGTCGAGCATCGAGGAGGACGGGACGCTGCGCGATTTCGACATGCGCGAGGTACGCGTGGCCAGCACGATCATCGATAACGCGCGTACGGTCTTCCTGGTGGCGGACCGCTCCAAATTCGGGCGTCCCGCGCTGGTGCGTCTGGCGGACATGGGGCGCATCCATGCGCTGTTTACCGACGCGCCCCCGCCGGCAAGCATGGCCGCGGTCTTCGAACGCTGCGGCACGCAGGTGTTCGTCGCGTCCTGAGTCGCGTCCTGAGTCGCCTCCTGGGTCGCGCTGCGACGCGGGCCACACCGGCCACGCTTCCGCCGGCGCGCGGGTTCGTTTCCGAGTTTCTCCCGTCGCCGCTTCCGTTCTCCTGTTTTCCATCGCTTCCCGGCCCGTGCGGGGCACGACAGCCCAGGGCGCGAAAGCCCGCATGCCCTACCCTCCCCTTGTCCGTACCGGCCGCCACAGGCCGCTCGCAGGCCGCTTGCAGGCCGCCCGCAGGCCGGCCCATAATTTCCGCCGCGCCGATGTTCGAATTCTCTCGAATTAGAGCAATCCCCTCTATCATTTTTCGAAAACATTGCTTATATTTTCGAAAACGAACATGCAATGTTGAATTTATCTCGAACATGCGCGCTTTCTCACACTGCGCAGTGGGTTCGGGAATTAGGCAAGGGACCCTGGCATGCAAAGCGAATCGATCGAGTATGACCTGCTGGTGGTGGGTGGTGGCATCAACGGCGCGGGTATCGCGCGAGACGCGGCAAGCCGCGGTTTGCGGGTGTTGCTCTGCGAAAAGGACGACCTGGCAGCGCACACGTCGTCGGCGAGCACGAAACTGATTCACGGCGGCCTGCGCTATCTCGAATACTACGAGTTTTCCCTGGTGCGCAAGGCGCTTCAGGAACGCGAAGTCCTGCTGCGCAGCGCGCCGCACATCATCTGGCCGTTACGCTTCGTGATGCCGCACGTGCCGTCGCTCAGACCGGCCTGGCTGATCCGCGTGGGCCTGTTCCTCTACGACCATCTGAGCCGGCGCGAACTGCTGCCCGCGTCGCACGGGATCGACATGCAGCGGTTTCCGGCGGGCCAGGCGCTGGTCGACACGATCAAGCGCGGCTTCGTCTACTCGGACGCCTGGGTCGACGATGCCCGACTGGTGACGTTGAATGCCCTTGCGGCGGCCGAGAGCGGTGCCGCGGTCCGCACCCGCACGCGCGTCGTGGGAGCATCGCGTGAACAGCGCGACGGCGTGCCATGCTGGCAGGTCCAGCTGCGTGACGCGTCCGGCGGCGAATACGCCGTCCGTGCGCGCGCCATCGCCAACGCGGCCGGGCCTTGGGTCGGCAGATTGCTGAAGGAAGCGGTGACCGGTGCCGCCAGCCAGCACAGTGTACGTCTGGTCAAGGGCAGTCATATCGTCACGCCCCGGCTGTTCGAGCACGACTACGCGTATATTTTTCAAAATCCCGACAAGCGCATCATTTTCGCGATTCCGTACGAGCAGGATTTCACGCTGATCGGTACCACCGATATGGAATTCACGGGCGATGCGTCGAACGTGAAGATCGATCCCTCCGAGATCAGTTACCTGTGCGACTCCGTGAACCGCTATTTCAAACGTCAGATCGGCCCGGACGATGTCGTCTGGACCTATTCGGGCGTGCGGCCGCTGCTGGAAGAAGAAAGCGACAACCCGTCGGCGGTGACCCGCGATTACCACCTCGAGGTGGAAGCGGCACCGGGCGCGGCGCCGCTCCTGTCGGTGTTCGGAGGCAAGATCACGACATTCCGCAAGCTGGCCGAGCAGGCGGTCGACAAGCTCGCGGACGCACTTGCGAACCTGCCGTCGGGCAAGGAAACGCGCGCCGCGCTGCGGCCCTCGACCACCGCCACCGACGCCCTCCCGGGGGGTGACATGCCGAATGCGGATTTCGCCGCCTTCGAACGCGCGTTCGCGCAGCGCCACCCCTGGCTTCCCGCCACGCTGGCCCATCGCTACTGCCGTGCGTACGGCACCCGCGCCGAGCGTCTGGTGGGCGACGCGCGCGAGATCGCCGATCTGGGCGAGGCGGTCGCCCCGAGTCTCTACGAAGCCGAACTCGTCTACCTGCAGGCGCACGAATGGGCGCGCTGCGCAGAGGACGTGCTGTGGCGCCGCTCCAAGCTCGGATTACATTTGCCCCGCGACGCGGCCGAACGCATCGATGCGTGGTTCGCCCGCGGCACGAACGCCCGCGGCACGAACGCCCGGGGCACGAACGCCCGGGGCACGGGGGCAGGAAACGCGGCCGCGACGATCGCCGCCCCAGCCGTTGGCGCGCCGCCGTTCGACCTTCCCGTGCCCGCGGTCGTACCGATTCACCACTGACGCTGCATCGCTGGAACAAAGCACGCCGGCGGCACCACGCCGTCCGGACGACAAAAGAGACCTGACCGGTCTCACCACATCCTGGAACTGGAGAAGACACATGCAGGAAAAATACATTCTGGCGCTGGACCAGGGGACGACAAGCTCGCGCGCGCTGCTGTTCGACCGGCGCGGCCGGGTCGTCTCGTCGGCGCAAAAGGAATTTCGCCAGCTCTATCCGCAGCCGGGCTGGGTCGAACACGACCCGATCGAGATCTGGTCGACGCAAGCCGGCGTTGCCGCCGAGGCAGTCACCCGCGCCGGGTTCAACGGTACGGCGATCGCCGGCATCGGCATCACCAACCAGCGGGAAACCACGGTGGTGTGGGATCGCGAAACCGGGCGCCCGATCTACAACGCCATCGTCTGGCAGGACCGGCGCACCGCGGACTACTGCGACACGCTTCGCGAAAAGGGCTTGAGCGAGATGGTCCGCGCGAAGACCGGGCTGCCGATCGATTCCTATTTTTCGGCCACGAAGATTCGCTGGATCCTCGACAACGTCAGCGGCGCGCAGCAGCGGGCGGCGGAAGGCAAGCTGGCCTTCGGCACGATCGACAGCTGGCTGATCTGGAATTTCACGCAACGCGGCTCGCACATCACCGACGTCACCAACGCGTCGCGCACCCTGCTGTTCAATATCCACACGCTGGAGTGGGACGAGGAACTGCTCGACGCGTTCCAGATTCCACGCTCGATGCTGCCCGAAGTGCGCGGTTCGTCCGAAGTCTATTGCGAGACGAAGACCACGGTGTTCGCCTCGAAGATTCCGATCGCCGGCATCGCGGGCGACCAGCACGCGGCGCTGTTCGGACAGATGTGCACGGAACCCGGGATGGTCAAGAATACCTACGGCACGGGCTGTTTCCTGGTGATGAACACGGGCGACAAGCCGATCGAGTCGAAGAACAGCCTGATCACCACGGTGGCCTGGAAGATCGGCGACCGCGTCGATTATGCGCTCGAGGGCAGTATCTTCATCGGCGGCGCGGTCGTTCAGTGGTTGCGCGACGGACTCGGCATCGTCAAACACGCGTCGGAGATCGAAGCGCTGGCCCGCTCCGTTCCCCATAGCGACGGTGTGTACGTGGTGCCCGCCTTCGCCGGACTGGGCGCGCCGCACTGGAACCCGCGCGCGCGCGGCACCCTGTTCGGCGTGACGCGCGGCACATCCGCCGGACATATCGCCCGTGCGGCCCTGCAGAGCATCGCCTATCAGTCGATCGACGTGCTCAAGGCCATGGAAGCCGACTCCGGCATACGCGTGGGGGAATTGCGCGTGGACGGCGGCGCCGTCGCCAACGATCTGTTGATGCAGTTTCAGGCGGATATACTCGGCGTGGACGTGGTACGCCCCGAGATCAGCGAGACGACCGCCCTGGGCGCCGCGTATCTCGCGGGGCTGGCGATCGGTTACTGGGAGAATCTCGACGAGATCCGCGAGCAGTGGAAACTCGATCGCCGTTTCTCACCCGTGATGCCGAATGCCGAAGTGAGCGAGCACATGCGAGGGTGGAAGCGCGCGATCCGGGCGGCAAACGCCTGGGCAGACGCGGGTCCCGAAGCAGGCTGAACCCCGGTCGCGTTCGCTCGACCGCGCATACACTCGTGTTTATCAGGATGACTATATGTCGCAATCAACCATTCAACCGGGGCGCCGGCAATTCATCGGCGAATTGATATCGGAAGCGGTGGCGGTCTTCATCATCATCGCTTTCGGCAATTCGGTCGCCTGCATGTTTACGCTTTACGACCCCAGCCCCTACCAGAACGCGTACTGGGGGGTGTGCATTTCATGGGGACTCGCCGTTACGCTGGCGATTTACGTGACGGGATCGGTCTCGGGCACGCACGCGAATCCCGCGGTGACCCTCGCGCTCGTGCTGTTCCGAGGCTTTCCTGCGCGCAAGATGCTGCCCTACTGGCTGGCGCAGATCGTCGGTGGTTTTCTTGGCGCCGCCATCGTGTACACGCTGTTCGGGCCGGTGATCGATCACTTCAATACGCTGCACCAGTTGACGCGGGCGGGCGGTGGCGCCGCGGGCGTGTTCTTCACGCACCCGGGGCTGGCGATCACACCGATGCATGCGCTGCTCGATGAAGCGATCCTCACCGCGTTCCTGCTGTTCGGGATCTTCGCGATCACCGAGCAATATAACGAGATGGCGCCGCAGGCGAACTCGGGGGCGTTGATGATCGGTCTGCTGGTGGCCACGATCGGGGCCTCAATGGGCTATCTGGAGGCGTGGGCGATCAATCCGGCACGGGACTTCGGGCCGCGTCTGTTTGCCTTTTTCGCCGGCTGGGACGCATCGGCATTCCCCTCCCCCGGCAATTACTGGTGGGTGCCGATCGTGGGCCCGCTGGTGGGCGGCGTGGTGGGTGCCGGTGCGTATCAGTTGCTGATCCATCCCTTCCTGCCGGCGCGGCAGCGCGCCTACGCGCTGGCGGCGAATGGCAAGGCACTTGACGGGTCGGGAACGGCACGCTCGCCGCAGGCCGCCGTCGCTCTGCCGGGCGACACCCTGCTTGAACAAGACCGCCAGATCGGTTGAAGACGGGCACGGGACGCAGGAACCCGGATCGGACCATTCGCGAATGCGAATGGTCCGATCCGTCACGTCAACCGCCGAAACGACCTTCGAATACCAGATCCGACAGCGGCTGCCGCATGCTGGGCGTTTCACGGCCCTGAAGCATCTCCGGGAGTTGCGACTTGTCGCCAAGCCGGCCGATCGCCACGGCGGCTTCCACACGGAAGCCCGCCGGCACGCCAAGCTCGCCGAATGCCCGGTCGAAATCGACGCCGGTCATGCCGTGCGTATACCACCCGAGACGCGTCGCTTGCAGCGCCAGCGAGGCCCATGCGGCGCCGGCATCGAAAGAATGACTGCGGGCGGGAACGTCATTTGCTGACCCTGGAGGGCGCATCACCGAATTCGAGAGGATGAAAACGAGCGCCGCGGCGTTTTTCGCCCACCCCTGGTTGAATTCGTTCAACAGACCCAGCAACCTCGGCCAGGCAGCCGTATCCCGGCGGGCGTAGATGAAACGCCAGGGTTGGGAGTTATAAGCGGAAGGTGCCCAGCGTGCCGCTTCGAACAGGGTGAGCAGGTCTTCTTCGGGGATCGGCTCCGGGCCGAAGGCGCGGGGCGACCAGCGTTCAAGGAACAGGGGTTCGACCGGATAGGCGGATTGGCGTACGTTTTCGCTCATGGTGGCTTCCTATGGATAGCGGCGCGCCTGTCGCGCGGGCCGCGGAACAAGGCCGGCTCAGTTTTCGTAACGTTTCAACAGGTGCTGCGCCAGCGCGCCGGCCTGTTCGAGCGCCTCGCTCTCGGAGTCCAGCGTGGGTTCGGCCCGGTAGACGCGTGCATCGTCCTGCGTCGCGCCGCCGTGGGAAATCAGGACCAGACCGCGGTAGCGGCCGTCGTCCAGCGCATTGACGAATGCGCTGGCGACGATATCGCCTTTCGTGAATCGAAGTTCGGGCATGTTCAGCCTCCTGGGCCGCCAGACGCCGCCTGCATTACCGTCGGCCCGATTGACCTGCGGCAATCCGCGTTCGCGAGCCGGGGGACAAGCGGGCAAGCGGGCAAGCGGGCGTTCGGATCAGTATCGGAATCGGAACAAGAGCATGTGACACGCACGGCCGACGGCACGTCGCCGCGCTGCGGCATGTTCTCATTACCAGCGCTTACTTCATATATACCAGCATCCGCCGGATCGCGCCGGCGCGGCCGGTGGCGGCCACGGTGGCCAATGCCTCGACCCGTGCCCGGAAACACCGGTCTGCTCCCCCGCCAGCCTGCCCGTCATCTCCCCTGTTGAGAGCCCGTGAACGGGTCTAGGCGTTGCCGACATCCGCGAGCAGCCGGTGCGCCAGCGCGTGCCCTTCCTCGAAGGCTTCCGCTTCCGAACTGCTGTATGCCTGCGTGCGATGCACCTGCTTGCTGTCGCGTTCATCGGTGCGTTCCAGCGACACGAGGCCCTGGTAGCGTCCGTCGTCGAGAAGTTCGGCGTGGACGGTGGCCTGATACGGGCCCTTGGTATAGGTCGGATGTGCCATGGTCTGGTTCTCGAGAGTGAAAGGCATGTCTACATGCAAAAGCCGTTCCTTTACGCAGGCTGGCGGGGAAAGCACGCCCGATGCGTTCCTGCGAAAGCGTGCGGCAGCCTCTACACTGGAAATTCCCGACACCATCGACACAATCGCCGCAATTGTCACAGCGGGCACAACAGGAAAGCAAGATGACCGAATTTCGCCTCATGTCCGACGCCTTTGCCGCCGACGGCTATTTCAGCAAAGAACAGGAATTGAACGATCCGGCATTCGGCGCCAGCGGTGGGAACCGCTCCCCCGCGCTGCGCTGGGAAGGCGTGCCGGACGAAGCCAAGAGTCTGGCATTGACCGTCTACGATCCGGATGCCCCCACCGGCAGCGGTTTCTGGCATTGGGTCGTCGTCAATCTGCCGGTTGCGACGCGTTCCCTGCCGATGGATGCCGGCCGCGCGGCCGGCGACCTGCTGCCGCCAGGCGCCGTGCAAATGGCCAACGATTACGGCTTGCCGGGCTTCGGCGGCTTCGCGCCGCCCAAGGGCGACAAGCCGCATCGCTATATTTTCCGTATACATGCGCTCAAGGTCGCCTCCCTGCCGCTGGACGCGCACAAAACCAATGCCGTAGCGCGTTTCATGCTGCACCTGAACGAAATCGATTCGGCGACCGTGACGGGTTTGTACGAGATCAGCTGATCGCAGGCTCGCGCGCCGCTTGTAAAGTTTCCCGATAGGGTGTTCGGCACGCGGCCCGCAGGCGCATCGGGACCCGTTGGCACAGGCAGCGCGCTGCGATGGCATCGCACGTCGCCACTGCCAGCCGCTGCCCCACGGGGTGGCGCCGTGGGCATGTGTATTGCTTTATACCGAGTCATTCCGCGTCGTCCTGTCGGACAGACGATGCCACCTTCATTCGGAGCACATGCCATGACGTCATCCAACACCACGCCATCCCGTTCTTCGCTCGACGGCCTCAAGGTTGCCATCCTTGCCACTGATGGTTTCGAACAGGCGGAACTTTTGTCGCCGCGCGAAGCGCTACAGCTCGCAGGCGCCAGGGTCGACGTCATTTCCGACAAAACCGACACGATCCAGGGCTTCGACCATGTCGACAAGTGCGAAACCGTGAAGGTCGACAAAACGTTCGAGCAGGCCCTCGCATCCGAATACGACGCGGTCGTGCTCCCCGGCGGCGTGGTCAATGGCGACGCCATCCGCCTGCTGCCGCGCGCGCAGGCCTTTGTCCAGGCGGCGAATGCCGAGCGCAAGCCGCTGGCCGTCATCTGTCATGGCGGCTGGTTGCTGATTTCAGCGCGAATCGTCGAGGGCCGCACGTTCACGAGCTGGCCGTCGCTGCAGGACGACTTTCAGAACGCCGGCGCGAAGTGGGTGGATCGGGAAGTCGTCGAGGACGGTAATCTGATCTCGAGCCGCAAGCCTGACGACCTGCCCGCATTCAACCAGGCGCTGATCGCCGCCCTGGGAAAAGTCGCGCCGCGTTCCGCCGTCTGAACCACGTCGGCGATTCCCGCCCCGTGCCGTTGGTGAATACAAACGCCGTCTGACGAACGCGGGCGCTCCAGGCTCGACCCTCAGGAAGCTCATCATGAACATTTTCGCCTACCGCCGCCACCTTCGGTTCCTGTCGCATGCGCAACGCCGCCGCTGGTGGGAACAGCGCAAGTACCTGAAACCGAAAGTGGCGATCGGTGGTTCGTACGTACCGCGCACCATTTCCAGCCAGTTCGCCTACGTCAAGGTCAGCTGACGCGGCAATCCGGACGCAGCCCGCGAGCGCGCGTCGACAGGAATGGACGAGCGTCAAGGCACGACATCATGAAGCCGGGAGCATCCGACATGGAAATTTTTTTCCCCGAAGAAGCGCCAGAATTCTCGGGCACACCGCCGGAGATCCGGTTCACCGTGCTTGTCGATGGCGAGGAGGTCGTGTGCGCCATCTCGGCGGAAGCGCTGAGCGATCATTTCGATGCCGCCGGTCCTTTCGAGGAGGCAATGCTCGCCGCGTTCCACGCGGGCCGTCACAAGATATTTTCGGTCTGCCGGGCGGCACTGGAGCGGAGTGCGGGCCACCCGGTGATCCTGCGCAGCGGTATCTTCCGCTTCGCCAGCGCATCGGGACAGGCATGATGCCGTCCCGATTTCACCCGCATGCCGCATGCAATCCGGAGAAGACATGTCATTGATCGTCGCAGGCCGTTTCGGCACATTTGAAGACGGCGAACGCGCCGCACAGACGTTGTTCGCCAATGGCTTCGTGGAAGACGACGTCACCCTGTTTTTCGTCAATCCACGCGGACGCCATCACCAGCTCGCGGGGGGTGGCGATCAGCATACCGATGCGGGTTCAGAGCATACGCCCGCCGGCGCAACGAAAGGTATCGCAATGGGCGCCGCGGTCGGCGCGGTGGGAAGCGCGGTGATCGTGTACTTCGTTCACTGGCCCTTCTATTATTTCCTCATTGCCGCGGGCATCGGTGCCTACATCGGATCTCTCGGCGGCGCCATGGCGCAGACCCATACGAAAGGACATGATGCCCAGGCGACAGTGCCGGAAGCCCCGCCGGTGCGCGAGTCGGGGGTGTTGCTGGCCGTACATGTCAGCGAGGCGACCCGCTCCCTCGCATCTGCGATGCTGCGCCGGGAAGGCGCGATCGAGGTCGAAAATGCGACCGGGCGCTGGGCCAACGGCCACTGGAGCGATTTCAATCCCGTCACGCCGCCGAATATCGAAAAAGCCACGGGACCCGATGCGCCTTCGCTCGGCGGTTTCGGCACGCCGGCTGTGTCCACGGCTTCGCATACCTGAGGCAGAGAGACGGTCCGGCAGCGCGCTGCATCGTGCCGCGCGCGGGAATGGCTAAAATCTTCGCCCAGCGCGGCGCCTGCCGTTACCGCGTGCCGCGGCTCACGCCTGACGGGCAGTGATCCACGCATAGCGACGATTCTCCGCCTGAACATCGCGCGCATACTGCATCGCATCGTCCATGCGGTCAAAACGCGCCAGCGGACGCTTGGCCGCTTCCTGCGTCACTTCCCAGCGCCCGTCCTTGCCACGCAGTACCCGGAAGATGGTCTCGTTCGTCGTGTCGTAATACATGCGGATTCTCCAATAGCTTCGATGAGGATGAGCGGAACATCAACGAACACGCTCGAACGGGCCGACCGTCAACGATATGCAGCGACGATCATAAGTTAGACACATGGAGTATTAGCAACCGGCATGCCACCCCCTCGAATCTGCGTCGATATGCTGGCTGACGTGCGATCGGAATCGAATGTTCAGCCGTGTCGAAAAAGAACCGGCAAGCGAGGCGAAGGTGCATGCAAAACTTACGCGCCCGGTAAATCAAGGGCTCGTCCTACGATCATCGAGGGAACGATGGAGCGTTATTCAGGACACCCATGCGAATACACCGGGGCCAATCACGACGGCGCATCGATGGCAAGCCAACGGCACCAACCTCCGTGCAGGTACTGCCGCTCTCCGCGCATCCTGCCTGGCACGCGATGTGCTAAATAGTCCGGGTATGGCGCATAGTCAGCGTCATCGGGACGCATCCGCCAGCGTCCGGTTGGATCGGACGCCTGGGCGACACCCTCAAACCAAGGAGATGAACAAATGGCTAACGAAGTCGCTTCCGTACTGAATGATTTGATCGAAACCTCGAAGGATGGGGAACAAGGCTTTCGCAAGGCCGCAGAGGACACGAAGGACGTCGAACTGAAGGCATTGTTCGCGTCGCGCGCACAGGCGTGCGCCACGGCCGTCAGCGCGCTGCAGGCGGAAGTGACGCGTCTGGGCGAAAAGCCGGAGACGAGCGGCTCGGTGACGGGTGCGCTGCACCGCGGCTGGCTGCAGGTGAAGTCCGCGGTCACCTCGCAGGACGACCATGCGATCCTGGCCGAAGTCGAGCGTGGCGAGGATGCCGCCAAGAAGAACTACCGCGAAGCGCTGGACAAGGAACTTCCGGCAGATGTGCGCGTTCTGGTCGAAAAACAGTACCAGGGCGTGCTGCAGAATCACGATGTCATCCGTGATCTGCGCGACAAGTTCGCGGCACGTGGTTAAGCGTTTGCCGTGAAATAAAAAAACGGGCCTAGGCCCGTTTTTTTTCGAGAAAGCTGCCGCGCATCGCGCAACGGCAACCCTCCGAAGCGTGCTTACTCCGCAGCGCTCGCGCCATCCATGCTCGACGCCTTCTTGTGCTTCTTCGCATGCGTGGTGTGATGACCCGCGCCGGTCGACGAAGCGCCCGTCGTCGTCGAAGCCGTCACGTCCGAATTGGTCGTGCCTGCGGTCGGATCCTTCTGAGCGAAGACCGGCGCGGACACGCCAATCGACAGTGCCGCGATCAAGGCGATTTTGGAAAACTTGTTCATGTCAGACTCCTGAGAAAGACGATTGAAATGAAACGCGTGCTACTTATTCTGCGACCAGCTTCAGATGGTTGCGAACGGACTTGACGCCGCCCACGTTCGCAGCCGTTTCAGCGGCCAGCGACTTTTGCGCCGCATCCGGCACCGAACCCGTCAGACGCACGACGCCTTCGCGGGTCTTCACATGGATGTGCAGAGCCTTCAGGCCCTTCTCGGTCGCCAGCGCTGCCTTGACCTTCGTGGTGACGGTCGCGTCGCTGATATGCTCGCCGGCCGTCTCGTGCGTCGGGGTTGCCGCGGTGTGGCTGGCAGCGGAATCGGTGACAGTAACTTGTGCATTAGCGGCCAATGCCAAAGACAGGCACGCAATACCCCCGACGGATTTGATGATGTGAATCGCCTTCATATTGTTTTCTCCTTTTGCTAGTGTTGTCGAGGATCGTATGTGCCACCTTCGAGATGGCAATCGTCCTCTATCTGTCACCGGCCGCGCGTTCCACGCGCAACTGGTTGTCGATTCCCTTCACACCGTCGCACCCTGCGACGAGTTGTTCGATCTGTTCCGCGCCCCGCTCTTCCGGGACGGAGCCGCTTAACGTCACCATGCCATCCTGGATGGCGAGACGCACATGGGACGTGTCGAGGTAATCCGTCGACATGACCCGCTTCGTTACCTCTTCCAGCAAGGTGGCGACCCTATTCGGCGCATCGGTGGTTACACACGCCTGCTGGCGCCCGTGCGTTCCCGCGCCACTCGACCGTGATGCGCTGGAGAGGGTCGCATACGCATGCGCCGGGTCCAGCCAGTCGTCAGGTCCGGCACCTTGCGCCGGGTGCCACTCGGCAGATCCGGTGCCGGTGGCCTTGACCTCGGACGACTGGCTCGGATCCTCCTGGGTGCGGACCGCACGCTCCAGCAATCGAGGATCGTAGGTTTCACGCTCTTCATGGTTGGCCGTCATCGCGATTTCTCCATTCTTGCCAGCCGTTGCAACATCTACCGTCATCAAAGCAATTGCCGTGCCGGAATAGGACCGCCGCGACCGGAAAACCTGCATGCCCGCGCTTTCGGGGACGAGCATCGTGCTCGCCGGACCTCTGGTAGCAAGCATTTCCGGATATCGCGGAGCGGTAAGCCACGTGGTCCGCCCACGCCGCGGGTCGAATCAGAAGCGAGACTACCTTTACGCGCCTCATTAAGACAGCTTTTTTCCGTGTCAGGATGTAAAAATTTCGCGCATTGTTGCGGGAATCCCTCGCTTGGCGTACATGAATTCCACAATGGATCCACAAGCTGGTACGCGGGTTGCTTACGTTACTTGATCAAGCAACTCCCAGATTTTATTCCAGAGGTTTCCGTGACGCATCCCTCCATTGAACTCCGGGCAAGGCAAAGCCTCACACTGACGCCGCGCATGCAGCAATCGGTGCGTTTGTTGCAGTTGTCGGCGCTGGAATTCACCCAGGAAGTCAACAACGCACTGGCGACGAACCCGTTCCTCGAGGCGGAAGAAAACGCGCAAAGCGGCAACGGCGAAGCGCCCGCGCAAGGCACGAACCTGGCCGCGTCGGGTCAGGCCGATCCGCGGGAAATGTCGCTCGACGGCGGTAGCGGCGAGCGCGAACCGTCGAGCGACAATTCGGCGGAAACCTCCCGCGACAACGATGTGGAAGGCGTCGGCAACACGGATAATCTGAATTCCGAGGGCGGAGAATATGCATCGGATTCCTATTCATCCGATTCCTATTCGTCGCGTAGCGGCACAGGCGACGGGGATGGCTTCGAGGCGGGCGACTGGATGCACGTGGTGCCCAATCTGCGCGAAAAGCTTCATCAGTCTCTGCGCCTCTCGCCATTGATGGGCCGCGACCGCCTCGCCGCACAAATCGTGATCGAATCCCTTGAAGATGACGGTTATCTACGTCAATCGCTGGACGAGCTCGTCGAGTTGGGCGATTGCGATCCCCCACTGAGCACCGATGAATTCGCCAACGCCGTGCGGCTCGTGCAGACGCTGGACCAGCCGGGTATCGCGGCGCGCTCGCTCGCAGAGTGCCTGACGCTGCAACTGGAAGCCTTGCCCGAAGAGACACCGCATCGCCTGCTGGCGATCGAGTTGGTCAACAATTATCTCGAAAAGCTCGCCAAGCGGGAGCATGCGGAACTCCAGAAGCGCCTGGGATGCGACGCGGAGGCTGTCCGGGCGATCGCCGCCCTGATACGCACGCTCGACCCGAAGCCGGGCGAAAGCGCCGCGGTTCAGGAAAACAATTATGTCATTCCCGACGTCATCGTACGGCAGGTCAAGGGGCGCTGGGCGGTGGCGATCAATCCCGCGGTCATGCCGCGCGCGCGGGTGCATCGGATGTATGCGGAAATGTTCGCGCAAAGCGAAGGCAGCTCCCGCTCGCCACTGGCACAACAGCTTCAGGAAGCAAGGTGGCTGCTGCGTAACGTTCAACAGCGTTTCTCGACGATCCAGCGGGTCGCCGAAACCATCGTCGCGCATCAGCGTGCGTTCTTCGATTACGGCGAAATCGCGTTGAAGCCGCTGGTGCTGCGCGACGTGGCCGACGAGCTCGACCTGCATGAGTCGACCGTCTCGCGCGCCACGGGCAACAAATACATGGCGACACCGCGCGGCATTTTCGAATTCAAGCATTTCTTCCCGCGGGAACTGGGTACCGAAAGCGGCGGCACCTGTTCCGCAGCCGCGGTACGCGCGCTGCTCAAGGAAATGATTTCGGCCGAACCGGGCAATGCCCCACTCTCGGACGTTACGCTCGCCAAGCTGTTGGCGCAGCAAGGCGTCATCGTTGCGCGTCGGACGGTGGCGAAATATCGGCGGCTGATGAAAGTCCCGCCAGCGGAAATGCGTCGCGCCTGACGGCCCAGGAGGCAGTTCCGGCGCTGTCATGCGGGAGATTTGCTGTTGGCCGCGCCCGTGCAGGGCGCGATGCCGGATGCAAACGCCCGGCGAGCTGACGGGCATCGGCTCGCAGATGCCCGTCAGGATCCCGGGGCAGACGTGCGCACGGGTTGCCGTAGCCGCTTTGGCTTGCGCGCGGTCCTCGGATGAGGTGCCATGTCGCCGCTGCGGCGCGCGCTGGCCGCAGTGACCTCGGCACCGAGCAGGAACACGGCGGCGGAATAGTACAACCACATCAGAACAACAGCCAGCGATCCAGCCGCGCCGAAGGAATTGGCCGTACCGGCATGGGCGAGGTAAAAACTGAACAGATTCTTTCCGCCGGTAAACAATAGCGCGCTCGTCGTGCCGCCAATGAAGGCGGCGCGCCAGGGTATGGGCGCGTCGGGAAGCAACTTGAGCAATGCCGAGAAAGCGCCCAGGAGAATCAGGAAACTGACGAAGCGCTGCGCCAGATTCGCGAGGATGAAAGACGGGTTTTCCGCGCCCAGCAGCCAGGCCCCGGCGACATTGATCACGGCATCCAGCACCAGCAGCACGACGACCAGGAAGCCCGCACCGATGACCAGCCCGAACGAGATCAGGCGGATGCGCACCATGCTCAGGATGCTGGCGCGGGCACCCTCGGCGGTGCTGTCCGGCGGACATATTTCATTGAGCGCGGTGTTCAGGGAGGAAAACGTCGCGGATGCCCCGATCGCGACGACGATGATCGAGATCACCGTGGTGCCGGTGCCGGTGCGCGCATTCCAGGCGCTGCTGATCAGGGTCTGGATCCCGGCGGCCGCCTGCTCGCCCACCACACCACGTATCTGCGCCACCAGTTTTCCCTGCGCGGCATCGGCGCCGTAGAAAAAACTGATGATAGCGATGATCAACACGAGCGTGGGTGCGAGAGAAAACGCCGAGTAAAAGGCGATCGATGCGGAGAGTGAGGAACAACGGTCCGCGATCCAATCGCGCACCGGCTCGTAAAACCACATTCCCCATTTCTTCAGATGCCCGAGCCAGCCTTTGGGGGTAGCGCCGGCTTGCCGCGTGGGCTCGCCATCGGCGTGAATCGTTCCACGCAAGGGGGTTTCGACCAATCGTTCGGGCAAAGTGCGTTCCTGAGGGGTCATGCGGGCTTATCGTCTGATCGGTTCAGGTGCCGGACGGCTCGGCTGCGACCTCTCCCTGCCCATTCCCGATCGACGTCGGGGCGAAGGAGGTCGCAGCAGGTTCGTGATTGCGCACCGACAGACGGCGCGCCTGGTTACGCAAAAAACGCTCAAGTACATCGGGGTTGGACGGCTTGATCAGATGGTGATCGAACCCCGAGCGAATGGCCTGCGCGATATCCTCGGGAGAACCATACCCCGTCACCGCCACGAGCAATGCCGGCCCCGAGCGTGCGCGGGCCTCCGCCTGCCGTATGCAGCGAGCGGCCTCGTAGCCGCTGAAGCCCGGCAGTCCGATGTCGAGCAACATGGCATGCGGATCGAAACCCTGAGCAAGTTCCAGCGCCGCGTAGCCGTCGTAACCGACCCGCACATCGTAACCCCACAGTTCCACCAGCAACGCAAGGGCCGATGCCGCATCCTGATGGTCGTCGATTACGACCACGCGCATCGCGGTCGTATCGTCACCTTGCGCTGCAGCTACGTTCCGCTGCATGGCTGGCACGGTGGCCTGCCCGCACGCGGCGGCACTCATCGACGGTCTGCGCGGCGGGCCGCGGCGTCCGCAGCAGCGTCGTCGTCGAGCGCGTCCTCGGGCAAGGAGGCGTCATCCGCGATATCGGCGATCGATTCGACCGAGTCGGGCAGGATGTCGCCATCGAGACGCAGATCGCCGTCGCCATCCGCCGAAGCGCGTTCGCCCGTGCCACTTTGATCGGTATCGCTGTCGAACTCGAGCGCCCCCTCCTCGAGCGCGTGCGCGTCCAATTCGTCGTCGATATCCGATGGATGACGCACCGCGCCTTGCACGTCGCTGCCGCTATCGCTGGAATCGCTCGGTCCCAATTCCGCCGTCGAGTGACCGATGCCGGTCCCCGGAGGGCTCTCTGCCGGCGGGTTCAATGTGCTTCCTGACATGATATGTCCTCCGTTACGTCACAGCCGGATAGATTGCAAGATTCATACCATGGATTTCGCGCGCCACGGTGCGGAACGCCGTGCATTGTCCACCCATGCTCCCGGGTCGTTTTGCAATCTCCCGAAAAGGATGAGCCGGGAAAGCACGCCATGTTACGGAAATCTTTACAGACCTTCCCATGCCCTGCCCCGCCGACGCTTGACGGGCAAACCATATGAAAGAAGCGTAAGGAAGACATCCCTCCTGAGCAAAGCGGTTTTTTGAACCTGGCGCGCTAATTGCTTATCCTGATATGTCAGTGAGACATTCGTGGCAATCACCACAACCGAGGAGAACCAAATGAAAACGAAGCGCATCATATCGAGTGCCGCAGCCATTGCCCTGATCGCCCTGAGCGTGTCCGGCGCAGCCATCGCCCAGGGCGCGGGCGGCGGTGGCGGCGGCGGTGCCGCAGGCGACGACGGCGGTGCCGTGGGCACCAGCCGCGGCGGCTCGATGGACGACAGCGCGACCACGACCGGCACCGCCAAGTCGGGTACGACCACGAAGCACCGCATGAAGCACAGCAAGGCCAAGCCCAACACTAGCATTACCAGCGACAGCAATTCGACGCACATGCTGGGCGCCCATCAGGGCGGTGCGGCGGTGACGTCGGGCCAGAATTCGTTGAGCGGTGGCGAAGGCGGCGCGAGCGGCGGCGGCAGCAGCAGCGGCGGCAAGTAAAGGTTGACCGGCCTGCCGGGACGATGTCCCGCGGGCGTGCAAAGGGGGACGGTTCATGCCGTCCCCCTTTTGCATTGTCCAGACCCGGTGCGCCGCTCAGTTCGCCGGTTTGCGCTTCACGCGGCGCAGGTCGACCAGAAAGGTATCGCGCCACACCGAAAGATTATTACGGCGCAGCGGCACCATCATGTCGCGGTAACGCGATTGTCGCTCCGGCAAGGGCATGGTCAGCGCGCGTTCCAGCGCTTCGGACATCTGTGCGACGTCGAAGGGATTCACCACCAGTGCGCCGGACATCTCTTCTATCGCGCCGGCGAATTGCGACAACACCAGCACGCCTGGGTCGTCCGGATCCTGCGAAGAGACATATTCCTTGGCCACCAGGTTCATGCCGTCGCGCAAGGGCGTCACGAAACCCACCTGGGACGCGCGGAACAGCGCCATCAGCACATTGCGCTCGTACTTGCGATTGAGATACTGGATCGGCGTCCAGTCGAGTTGCGCGAACCGGCCGTTGATGCGCCCTGCCTGGGCCTCGAGCGACTGACGGATTTTCTGATATGTGCTGACGTCGGAACGGGTCGGCGGTGCGATCTGCACCAGCGATACGCGTTCCTGCATGCCCGGCGAGGTCTGCAACAGCCGCTCGAAAGCGGCGAAACGCTCGCCCAGTCCCTTCGAGTAGTCCAGCCGGTCCACGCTCATGATCAGCGCGCGTCCGCGCATGCTGTCGCGCACCTTTGCCACCAGGCGGCGATTGGAGTAGTCGCGCGCCGACGCCGCGATCGCATCCGGATACACGCCGATCGGATAGGCGGCCACGCGTGCACGACGTCCGAACGCCGACGTCCGCCCCTGTGCATCTACCTTGCCGCCGACATCGCGGACGATGTAGTCGTTGAAGGACTGCACGTCGGCGGTCGTCTGGAACCCAATCACATCGTATTGCATCAGGGCTTCGATCAGTTCGCGATGCGGTGGCACCGTGTACAGCACCTCCGGCGCCGGAAACGGGATGTGCAGGAAGAAACCGATCGGATTCGTCACCCCCAGCCGCCTGCAGGCCTGCGCGAACGGGATGAGATGGTAGTCGTGCACCCAGATGATGTCGTCCGGCTCCAGCAGCGCCACCAGCTGCCGGGCAAGCGATTCGTTGACACGGTTGTAGCCGGCGTATTCCTGACGATCGTAACGCAGCAGGTCATTACGGTAATGGAAAGCCGGCCACAGCGTGGCATTCGAGAATCCTCTGTAATACTGATCGTAGTCCCGCCGTGTAAGACCGACCGTCGCGTAGGTCACCTTGCTACGCAATTCGATGTGCGGCGGCGCGGCTTCCGCGACGATGTCCCCGCTCCAGCCGAACCAGACGCCGCCCGTTTCCTGCAGGGCATCGAGTACTCCGATGGCCAGGCCGCCCGCCGCCGGGCGGCCCTCCGACGTTGGCGCGACACGATTTGAAACGACAATCAATCGACTCATTCACTCATCCATTTCACGCATGCAATGTGCATTTCATGCAAGTTATATGCCTTTCGCGAAATGCGCGGCCAGCAATTGGGTCACGCTCGATGGCGCCACCGGCTTGACGAGATACGCGTCGAAACCTGCCGCCAGCGCATGATCGCGGTCTTCCGGGCGGGCGTAGGCGGTCACTGCGATCGCATACAGGCGCGTGCCTGCCACGCCCCGTTCCGCCGCCCGCACGTCGCCGATGAAGGCATAGCCGTCGCGTTCCGGCAAGCCGATGTCCGAGACTACGGCATCGGGCCCGCGCGCAGCGATCAGTGCCAGCGCGACCGCCGCCGAATGCGCGACCCGCACGCTCGCGCCCTCGTCGTCCAGCGCGTGCGCAAGCATGTCCGCCGCGGACGCATCGTCCTCGACGATCAGAATGTCGCGTCCTGCAAGCGGCTTGCGGGCAGTCGCCGTGCCGGTGGCATCCGCGGTCGAGGCGCCCACGGTGTCGGGAGGCCCTTCGCTCGCCACACGCACCGGCAACTGGATCGCGAACGTGGCGCCCTTGCCGAGGCCGGCACTTTCCACCGACACGCTGCCGCCGTGCAGTTCGACCATGTGCCGCACGATCGCGAGTCCCAGGCCCAGCCCCGCATGCCGGCGCTCGATCGAGGAATCGGCTTGTCGGAAGCGATCGAAGACATAGGGCAGGAAAGCGCCATCGATACCTTCGCCGGTATCGGCGACGCTGACCACGAAGTGCTGCGCCGCGCGCGACAGGCCGACCCGCACGCGCCCGCCCGAGGGCGTGAACTTGACCGCATTCGACAACAGGTTCCAGATCACCTGCTGGAGGCGCTCGGGATCGCCATTGACCGGCGCCTCGCCGCCCGCCGGAATCCGCTCGTCCGTCAGCAGCAGATGGATCGCTTTCGCATCGGCGGTGGGACGCAGGGACTCCACGACCACCCGCACGACATCCAGCAGATCGATCGGCCGCACCACCAGCCGCACCTTGCCGGTGACGAATGCCGAGACATCCAGGATGTCCTCGATCACGCGCGTCTGCGCGCGGACGTTGCGACGAATGACGTCGAGACCGCGCGCCTGAGTCTGCGCATCGGGCTTGCGCTGCATGATTTCGAGCCAGCCGTGCATGGCGTTGAGCGGCGTGCGCAGTTCATGCGACACCGTCGCGAGGAATTCCTCCTTCAGGCGGCTGGCATCCTCCGCCGCGCGCCGCGCCGCGATCGCCTCGGCCAGCAACTGCTGCCGTTCGGCGTGGACATGCTTCATCGCGGAAATGTCCACGAATACCGCGATCGCGCCGACCACCGCGTTGTCCTGATCGATCACCGGCGCGCTGTACGCCATGACCGTGGCGCTCGTGTCGGCCGTACGGATTTCGATTTCGAGCGGCGTGATCGCGGCGCGTTGCGCCACCGCCGCGTGCAGGGGCGACTCGTAGGCCTGCATGGGCTGCCCGTCATGCCAGAGAGAATACGTTGCGGCATGGTCCAGCGTCACCTCGGCCGAACGCTCCACCCCCAGCATCCGCGCCAGCGCCAGGTTCGGCCGGACATGCAGGCAGTCGGGTGAATCGGCGATGGCCATGCCAACCGGCGCGATGTCGAAGATCGCCTGCAGTTCCTGGGCACGCCGCACGAGCTGCGCGCCGAGATGCCGCACCCGCCGTTCGCCGATGCGCCGTTCGTGGATGTTGCGCAGCACCAGCACCGCGTGCCGGTGGGCGCCGGCCGCGACCTCGATCCGGAACGCCGTCAGCGACACGTCGCATTCGCGGCCATCGCGCGTACGAATCGTCAGGTCCCGGTCGCTGAAACACTCTCCCGCGAGGGCGGCCCTGACTGTCTGCTCGAGCGCCTGCTTGCGATCGGCGGTCACGAGCATGGCGAGCGATTCGCCGGTTACCTCGTCCTCGTGGTAGGAAAAGAGCTGGGTGGCGCCCTTGTTCCAGCGACAGATCGTGAGATCGGCGTCGATATCGATGACCGCGTCCAGCGTGGCATGCGTGACCTGCCGGGCGTACGCGTCGTTCTGAGCCGCCCGGTGCGCGCGCGCGCCGTCGCGCACGAACAGCAGCGCGCCCTCGACGCGCCGCGTCTCCGAAAGCAATGGAAGGACGGATAACTGTATGGGGCGCGTCGTGCGGTCCGTCGCGCGCAGAAACGCAAAGGCGGCCAGCGGGACATCCCCACATGGCGACACGCCATCGGCCTGGCGGCAATCGAGCGGGTCGATGCGCCCACCCGAAGCGAGATGCAAATTCAGCACCGCATCCAGCGGCTCGCCGAGGGCGTTCGCGGCCGTGACACCGATCAGCCGCTCGGCGCTGGCGTTCAGATACACGATGGCGCCGATCACGTTCGTTGCAAGAACGGCGTCTCGTGCCGCGTCGTGGGCGGCCGCCAGCGTCTCGTACACGCGTTTGGGGGAGGTCCGCTGCCGCCCGTCGCGGGCCATGTGCCAGACTTCGACCAAACCGATCAGCAATGACGACGCGGTCCAGAGCACGAGCAGCCGCGTCAGCCACGCATGGCTGACGAGCGCATCGTTCGATAGATACAGCGCGCACAGCAGGGGCACGGCGACGACGCCGGGCACGAGCCGGAACCAGCCACGATAGGACGCGCCGCGCTCCGGCCTTAAAAGGTAACGCATTCTCAGCCCGGCCCCCGTGACAGTAAATAGTATGGATCAATCCGGCGCGCACCCGCTACGGTGCCTGCCGGCTCATACCCGACGCCATGTCCCTGTCCGGCAACCCGCGTGAATCGCGTGGTCCCTAGGCGGAAATGCTCGGCGCCTCGCCGGGCTGGGCAGGCGGATCGCCGATGGGTTGTACGTCAGGCGTACTGGGTGGCGGCTCGATAGGCACCGGTTCGCTCGGCGCAGGGCCCGGCGGGATCTCGGACGGCATCGGCGGCTCGGGGGTTTGGGCACGGTAGGTCATGATTTCTCCTGGTGATCCTTCGAATGGTGGGATCACGCAAATTTCATGCCGTGCAATTTCCTGCCGAGCGTGGACCGGATCCACGTCCGATCCCGCCGTTGTGCGGGGCGCCCGTTGTTCAGGCCCCTGCTTCCGCCGAGGTGTCGCTTTCGCCGGCAGCCGCGTTGCGGGCATCGTCGCCGTATTCGACGAGACGGTTGTAGAGGGTCTTCAAACTGATCCCCAGAATTTCCGCCGCACGCGTCTTCACGCCGCCACACTGATCCAGCGTCGCCAGGATCAATTGCCGGTCCGCTTCCGCCAGCGACGTCCCGAAAGGAATCGTCACGGCGGTTCCCACCGCAGGCTTGGACAGCGAGATCTGCAGCGGCACGGCCGCGGTGTTGATCGAATCCGTCGGCGCCATGATGTAGGCACGCTGCACGTAATTCTTCAACTCGCGCACGTTGCCCGGCCAGCCATACGACATCATCGAATCAAGGCCCGTGGCGGGAAACGTCTTCTGCGTCGAATACCGCTCGTTCAGGCCGCCCAGAAAGCTTTCCGCCAGCAACTGCACATCCTTGCCGCGCTCGCGTAGCGGCGGCAGCTGGATCGGGAAAACGTTCAGGCGATGATACAGATCCAGACGCAGTTTGCCATCCAGCACGGCTTCTTCCGGATCGCGGTTCGTCGCCGCGATCAGCCGGACGTCGGTTTCGATCTCCTTGGCGGTCCCCACGCGCATGAAAACCCCGGTTTCCAGCACGCGCAGCAACTTGACCTGGAGTTCGATCGGCATCTCGGTGATTTCGTCGAGAAACAGGGTGCCACCGTTCGCCCGCTCGAAATAGCCCTTGTGCTGACGGTCCGCGCCCGTGAAGCTGCCGCGCTCATGGCCGAACATCTCCGACTCGATCAGATTCGGCGAAATGGCGCCGCAGTTGACCGCGAGAAATTCATGCTTGCGGCGCAGGCTGAGTTCGTGGACCGTTTGCGCCGCCAGTTCCTTGCCCGTGCCGCTTTCGCCGATCAGCAACACCGACGCAGCCGTGGGGGCGACGCGATTGATCTGATCGTAAACTTCCTGCATTGCCTGCGAATTGCCCAGCATCAGACCGAAACGGCCGAAACGCCGCAACTCGCCGCGCAGGCTGCCGATCTCCGCTTTCAGATCGCCCGCGCGGGGTATGCGATTGATGATCGCCTTGACGCGTTGCAGATTGATGGGCTTGACGAGATAGTCGGTGGCGCCCTTTTTCAACGCGTCGACGGCGGACTCCACCGTCGCATGACCGGTGAAAACGATGATCTCGACACCGGTGCGAGGGTCGAGATCTTCGAAGAGTTCGACGCCATTGCCGTCGGGCAGCTTCAGGTCCGTGAAAACGACGTCCGGCATCTGGCGCACGATTTGAATCCGCGCCTCGCGAAGATCACCGGCCGTGGCGATCGTCAAACCCTCGCTCGTGATCACCTCGACCAGTGCATTACGGGTGTTGACGTCATCGTCGACTACGAGAATGTGTGGCATTGCTTGGCTATTATAGAAATCGTTGCCGTGAGCCACCTGCATAAGCGATTCACGGTGCCGGAGCGGACGTCCGCATGACAAGGTGACCGATCCATGCGGATGGCCAGCTTGTCTGGAGACGAAGTCCGGTCGGCGGGTAAGGTGCGTCTGATCTGCCCGCCTCCGGCACCCGCGCTGTCTTCACGCCGGTACGGGCGCGAACACAAACGGTGACGAGCCGGACAATAACGGGTCGATTATAAAGCTATAAGAGATATCTGAGGGTACAACGAACCGACGGCCGTGCTGGCCGCTGGAAAGACGGGCTTTTTTCCGACCGGCGTGACGGTCAAAATGGACCCTGGGAGGTGCTGCCGAGGCGCGACATATTGCCAGTCGGCGTCGTCGCCGCGCGGGAGCGCGGGCCCGACGGCATCGCCGGATCGGGCGCAGGCGCTGCGTCCGAACCGGCATTTCGACAGGCTAGCCGCGCGGAAATTCCCACGCGTCCCGGGTCGAACCACCTGCCGTGGACGGCTGCGCGGGTTCGGCCTCCGCATGCTCGCCCTTCGACAGAAGCGCGCGGTCGCCATGAAACGCCCCGCCTTCATCTTCCCAACGCGTGATGTCGCGGTGCGGCATGGCGCGCGCCTTGTTTTGCGACTGCTGGCGCAGCCAGTACACCGCGCCCGTTACCAGCGCCGCCACCAAAAAGCCTGATTTCCGACCCATTACAGCCTCCCTATCACGTAAATCCTGTCGTTATGAATGCGCCGCGCTTCGGTGTGCAGGCGCTGCTTCAGTGAAAACGCTGCCACAGGCGCCAGACCGTCCAGCCACGGGTCAGCAGGGACGGAAGCGAGCACAGGCGGGGCCGCATGCGAAACGCCAGCAGCGCGATCACCGGCGCGACCGGATACAGCCAGTGTCTGGCACCGCCCGCACGCTCGCGCAGCGCCTCGAAGCGGTGCACCGGCACCAGCAGTTCCGTGACCGCCTCGCGCATCTTGATGCGCTCGAGCGTGATCTCGTCGAGCACCCGCTCGCGTCGCTCCGCGAGGGTGCCACCGGCCTTCGATTTCTTCGCGCTCATTGAAGCGTCTCCACCGCCTTGCGATCCTTTTCCAGTTCACTCAGGCTATGGTTGAACAGCGTCGTCGGCTTCTTGACGCGATAGATGAAGAACACCACGGCAAGCACCGCCACCAGGAAGGCACCGCCCGCCAGCCAGCCGATTGCCGCCAGTCGCGACGGCGTGTCCCAGTACGCGGCGATGATCAGCACGGCGCCGAAGATCACCGCCATGAAGACAAAGAAGCAGGCGACCAGCGCGGCGACAAGCAGCGCCAGGACGCGGTCCCGCTCCTCGATCACTTCCAGCGCGAGCAGGCGCAGCCGGCTGCTGGTTTGCGAGATCGCGCCGACCAGCAGCTGCCTCAGAGATTGAACTAGGCTAGCCTGGGCCATGGCGTGCTTCCTCTTGACGTGGATAATGAGTAAAAAACATGAATGGAATCAACGGGCCAGGAGCGCGCCCAGGACGATGCCGGCGGCGACACCGAGCCCCAGCGCCTGCCACGGTTTTTGCCGCACGTAGTCGTCTGCGTTGCCCGCGAGCGCGCTGGCGTTCGCATGCGTGACGCCTTTCGCTTCTACCGCCTTGTTCTTCAACGCGCCCAGCCGGCCACTCAGGCGGGTACGCAGTCCGTCCAGCTGTTCGCCGGTTGCCGATGCCGTCAAACGCAGGAGCTCCTGGGTGTCGGATGCCAGAACACGCAGGTCTTCGTTGATCTTTGCACGTCCCAGGGAAATTTGTACGCTGTTTTCCGCCATTGTCCTCTCCTCGTTATTTGTTGGCCATATGCCTGAATCATCGCCCTGCCCGCGGCATCGTCACCGGTTCCGGCGCCGACGCGTCGGTCGTGACGATCGCGTGACAGAAGCAAACGCTTCGGGACGTCTCAGCGAGTAATTTAGCACGAGTAAATTAGCACCTTCCGTGCCAGGCAAAAATGCCGCGCGAGCAAAGCTTACCGCTCACATCGCGTTCCGCATGGACGTAATTTTTACTGAAGCGATGTAAGGGCCGAAGCGGCATGGCCGCCGAATTCTCGCACTGCCACAGGGATGCCACAGGGATGCCCCACAGGGATGCCCCACAGGGATGCCCCACAGGGATGCTCCACAGGGATGCTCCACAGGGATGCTCCACAGGGAGCGCTTTATGTCGCTGTCGTGTCTGGCGTGGATCGGTTAGCATGACGCGATGCCGGTACGCTTGCCGCCTGCACCCTTGTGGCGTAACGCGGATAGCAGCCGAGGCAACAGCTATTCAAGGCTCTATACGGAAAAATTTATGTCGTCGACTGATCCCGATCGTACTGCTTCACCTGTCGGGGAAACGCCGCCCGCGCGCAAGCGCGCCGCCAGCAAACCCAGCGGACTGAAATCGTATGGAGCGCTGTTCGGCGGCTCCGACGCGATGCTGTCCCTGTACGAACAAATCGAACGCGTGGCGGGGACGGACGCCACCGCGCTGATCATCGGCGAAAGCGGCACGGGCAAGGAATTGATCGCGCGCACGATCCACGATTTCAGTGCACGCCGCGACGCGCCCTTCATCGCCGTCAATTGCGGGGCGATCCCGGATAACCTGATCGAGGCGGAACTGTTCGGGCACGAACGCGGCAGCTTCACCGGCGCGGCGCAGGCGCGCGTCGGCTATTTCGAACACGCCAAGGGCGGTACGATCTTTCTCGACGAAGTGACGGAAATGGCGCCGGTGCGCCAGGTGAAACTGCTGCGGGCGCTGGAAACCGGCCGTTTCTTCCGGGTGGGGGGCAGCGAGGAAGTCGTGTCGGACGTACGCATCCTGGCCGCGACGAATCGCGACCCGGCGACCGCGGTCAAGGAAAACGGGTTGCGCGAAGATCTGATGTATCGGCTCGCGGTTTTCCCGCTGCGCGCGCCGCCGCTGCGCGAGCGCGAGAACGACCGCGAACTTCTCGCCGAGCATTTTCTCGCCAAACTCAATACGCAGCACAGCACGACGAAGATTTTCTCGAAACGTGCCATCGAGACGATGCGGGGATATTCCTGGCCCGGCAATGTGCGGGAATTGAAGAATGCGGTCTATCGCGCGTACATCCTCGCCGAGGAAACCGTCGAGCTGCCGCATCCGCATTTGAACAGCCGGGGCAAGCGGCCCATCACCCAGGGCGACGCGATGAGTATCTGGGTCGGCACGCCACTGGTCGACGCGCAGCGCCAGATCATCCTGGCGACGCTGAAACACTGCGGCGGCGACAAGCGCAAGACGGCCAAGGCACTCGGCGTCAGTCTGAAGACCTTGTACAACCGTCTTGGCAGCTACGAAGAAACGGCGGCGGAAGTCGAAGGCGGTGCTCCCGACGACGGTACGGCTTCCTGAGCTTCAACGACTAAAGCGCGTCAGACCGGGTCGCGCCAGACCGGGTCGCGCCAGACCGGGTCGCGCCAGACCGGGTCGCGCCAGACCGGGGCGCGTCGCGCCGTTCAGCTTTCCACATCCTCGAGACTGAAGGTCTCGGCCTGGTCGTTGTAGGAGAAGATCTCCGCGTAACGTCCCCAGTTGATCACGGCGTCGAGCGTTTCCTCGGCGGCGCTGTCGGACAGGAAATCCTCCAGCTCCTGTTCGAAGCGCACACGCGGCGCCCGGTGGCCGGGGCGCTCGTTCAGGACCTTCTTGATCCGCGCCGCCAGCGGCACGTTGCGCAGCAGATGCTCGGCGAACAGCATCTTGCGCGCCTGCGTGCCGTAGTCGGCGAACACCTTGGCCGCGGACGTGAGCAGGATGTCGCCTTCCCGCAGTTCGGCGAAGTGCAGGTTTTGCAGCACCTCCGCGACGGGGAACAGATCGTCGACCTCCAGATGCAGGCTGCGCGCGATCTCGGGCAGATCCGCCTTGCCGTTATAAGGCGCCGCCGCGAGCGTCTCGATCAAACCCGCCATCAGATTCGTCGACACATGCGGCAACCAGCTGCCGAGCGACAATTCGTTCTTGCGCATCGCATCCGCGCCGCCGCGGGTCGTCATCTTCGCGTAGATGTCGTCGACCAGCCGCCGGAACGCCGGATCGAGCCGGTTGCGGGGATGCTTGAACGGCACCTTGATTTCCGCGATCACCCTGCCCGGGTTCGACGACAGCAGCAGGATGCGGTCGCACATGAAGACCGCTTCCTCGATGTTGTGGGTGACGATCAGCACGGATTTGATCGCCAGCTTGTTGTCGGTCCACAGATCCAGCAGGTCCGTGCGCAGGGTTTCGGCGGTCAGCACGTCGAGCGCGGAGAACGGCTCATCCATCAGCAACACCGTGGGATCGACCACCAGCGCGCGCGCAAAACCGACGCGCTGCCGCATGCCGCCCGAGAGTTCGCGCGGATAGGCGTTCTCGAAGCCGTCGAGGCCGATCAGGTCGATGGCCGCCAGCGCGCGTTCGCGCCGCGCGCGTGCGGGCACGCCCTGCGCCTCGAGCCCCGCCTCCACGTTCTGCAACACCGTCAGCCACGGAAACAGCGCGAAGGTCTGGAAGACCATCGCCACCCCGGCGGCCGGGCCTTCCAGCGTCTTGCCCAGATAGGTCACCTTGCCGCTGGTGGGCTTGATCAGGCCGGCGATGATGCGCAGCAGCGTGGATTTGCCCGAGCCCGAGCGGCCGAGCAATCCGACGATCTCGCCGTTGGACAGCGTCAGGTTGGCGTCGTCGAGCACCAGCAACTCGCCCTGCGTCTTGTCGAACCCGCGCGAGACATGTTCGACCCGCAGGATTTCCTGGGCCGGCGCCGCATCCGGCGCGACCGCGGCACGTGGCGTGGACGAGAGAGACGGAGTGGGAATGGAATCAGCCATGGTTTTCAGTCGAAGCGAAGACGCGTCTCGGCATAGGCGTACAGCGGGCGCCACAGCAGCCGGTTGAAGAGCGTGACATAAAGGGACATCACGGCGATGCCGAGAATGATGTGCGGATAATCACCGGCCGCCGTCGTCTCGGCGACATAGGCGCCGAGACCATGCGCGACCACCTTCGAATTGCCCCACGATACCGCCTCGGCGACGATGCTGGCGTTCCACGCGCCGCCCGAGGCAGTGATCGCGCCCGTGATGTAGTACGGAAACACGCCCGGCAACATCACCTTGAACCACCACTGCCAGCCGCGGATGCGCAGGTTGGTGGCGACCTCGCGGAAATCGTTCGGGAAGGCCGATGCGCCCGCCACCACGTTGAACAGGATGTACCACTGCGTGCCCAGCACGATCAGCGGCGACAACCAGATGTCCGCGTTCAGATGATAACGGACGATCACGATGACGAAGACCGGAAACAGCAGGTTCGCCGGGAATGCGGCCAGGAATTGCGCGAGCGGCTGAACCTTTTCAGCCAGCGCCGGGCGCAGGCCCACCAGGATGCCCACCGGCACCCACACCAGCGATGCCAGCAACATCAGCACGGACACGCGCAACAGGGTGATCAGACCCAGCCCGAACACGTGCAGCACATCGTGCAGACTCACCGTCGCGGACATGTAATGGACGACGCGCCAGCCGAAATAGAGGGTCATGCCCAGCAGGACGGCCGCGAGCAGGAGGTCGACCGCACGCGTCGACAGACGCAGGCGGCGCCGTTGGCCCGCCCTGCGCCCCAGCCTGCGTTCGAGCCCGCGCTCCAGCCCCCGGCCCAGCGCGGCAGTCGTTTCCCGTCCGCTGCCGAGCCACGCGGTAACCCGCGCCGGCAGCGGCAGCTTCACCGGCAAACGGGCCAGGGTGGCGAGTACCCATCCGGCCGGGACCAGCAACTGATGGATCAGCCGGGTCTTGCGGATCAGATCCAGCAGCCAAGAATGCGGCTGATGCTGGCTGCCCGTCGTTTCCATGCGGAATTTGTCCGCCCAGGCCACCAGGGGCCGGAACAGCAATTGATCGTAAAGCAGGATGACGACCACCATCGTGACGATGACCCAGCCGATCGCCCGGGTATTCTGCGCGTCGATCGCCTGCGCCAGATAGGCGCCGATGCCCGGCAGCGCGAATGTGTGGTTGCCGACCGTGATGGCCTCGGAGGCCACGACGAAGAACCACCCGCCGGACATGCTCATCATCATGTTCCAGACCAGTCCCGGCATCGAGAACGGCACGTCGAGCTTCCAGAAACGCTGCCAGGCGGTCAGCTGGAAATTCTTCGAGACCTCGTCCAGATCGCGCGGTACCGTGCGCAACGACTGGTAGAAGCTGAACGTCATGTTCCAGGCCTGGCTGGTGAAGATGGCGAAGATCGCCGCCAGCTCCGCGCCCAGCACCCGTCCCGGAAACAACGCCAGGAAGAACGTGACGGTGAAGGAGATGAAACCGAGCACGGGCACCGACTGCAGAATATCGAGGATCGGCACCAGGATCTTCTCGGCGCGGCGGCTCTTGGCGGCCAGCGTGCCATAGGCCAGCGTGAACACCAGCGAGGCGATCATCGCGGCGAGCATGCGCAACGTGGTGCGCAACGCGTATTCGGGCAGACGCGACGGATCGAGCGAGATCGGCTCGGCCGCCAGCGTGGACATGGGCGCGAGGGTTTGATGAAAGCCCACGGCGGCCATGGCCAGCAGGCCCAGGATCATCGGAAAAGCGACGAAATCCCAGCGGTTCGGCCGCAGGCGCCAGGCCGAGACGTTCGCACCGCTCAGGGTCTCCGGGGTCTGCCGCATCAGAAGGGCTCCCGGCGCGCGGCCCGCTCCCCACCCCGCGCCGAAGACAGGCGTGGCGGACGCGAAGGCAAGCCGTGTAAGGTACGAATCGGTGACATGCGAATGACTGTCCTGTCGAGCGGTGGGCGTGATTGCCGAACGTGGCGAACGTGCGCGATGGCGGCGCGCGTTCGCCACGGCGGCGCGGCGTTCGGCGGCGCCGTTCGGCGACGGACCGACACTACACCAACCTGTGTTTCACGCACAACCCCGCGCAACCGTTTACCGGTGGTTTCGGCCGCTTTCCGGGGGAAATGCGTCACCGCCGTCCGTTTTTCCGCCGCCAGCCGATGATTGCGTACGCAATGCCGGGTGGTTCGGGTCCGCCTTCCGCCCACTCGCCGGCAGGTACCGGGACGCGGTATCATCGGCTTCCCATCATGCTGATGCAGGAGACGAAAATGAAAGGCAACTATGTGATTGTGTGTCGCGATCAGGATGCCCATGAATGCGATCAGATCATGGCGGAATACGGCGCGCAGCAGACCCGCCTGTCATCCACGGCCTGGTATCTGAAACTCGACGCGGTTCCCGAGGTCATTCAGGAACAGATCATCCAGCGGATCGGCAAGTACGCGACCCATTACATTTTCGAAACCTCCAGCGTGACCTACAACACGGTCGACAGCGATGCCGCCACCGCGTTGAACACGCTGTTCTCGGACTGAGACCCCACGCTCCGATTCAGGCGGGACCTCATCCCGCACGGAAGCGCAATTCCACGCGCAGCCCCCCGGCCGGCCCGTTCGACAGAACGCACTGTCCGCCAGCGCGCTGGGCGAGCCGTTCGACGATCGCCAGCCCGAGACCGCAGTGCGCATTCCCACCGCGCGCCGGGTCCAGCCGAACGAAGGGCCGGCTCGCCGAACCCAGCTCCGCCTCCGGAATGCCGTTGCCTTCATCCGACACCGCCACGAACCATCCGGAGGTGATAACGGGGCCCGCTCCGTCCTCCCGCTCGTGCGCGACGCGAGATGGCAGCGCGCCCGGCAACGCCGCTTCGGTCACCGCGCCCGTGGAAATCGTCACGGGCGGCGCGCCGTACTGGTAGGCGTTTTCGATCAGATTCGACAGCAGGCGGTCAAGCGTCGCGGCGCTCAGTTCGCAGTCGTCGCGCGCCTGCAGATCCAGGCGCAAGGGCGCGCGCTCCGGCCAGGCGCTGTGGAAATTGCGCGCGTACCGCAGGCAGTGGGCATTAACCGATTGCAGCGGGCTCTGATCGGCGCCGTCGTGCGCGAACACGAGGAACTGGTCGACGATATGCGTAAGCGAATCGACATCGCGCACGAAACCGTTGCGCTGCTTTTCGTCGTCGACCATTTCCGCACGCAGCCGCAGGCGCGAGAGCGGCGCCTTGAGGTCGTGCGCGACGCCTGCGAGCATGATGCCGCGATCGCTTTCGTTGCGAGAGATATCCGCCACCATCTGGTTGAAACGCCGCGTGAGCATCCGAAATTCCTGTGGCCCTTCCTCGACGACGGGCGGTACGTCGCGACCGCGACCGAAACGCGCGGCCGCGGTCGCCAGCTTGCGGATCGGACGCTGGAGGCGCCATGCCGCGAATAACGCGAACAGCACGGCCGCGGAAAAACTCGCGATCAGCCAGATCAGCATCCGGTCGCCTTCCGGACGGGGCGGCGCCCGTGGGCGCACCGCCATCACGATCCAGTTCGGCTGCTCGGGCAGCAGCACCCACATGAGCGGATCGCGCGCCTTGCCGGCATCTTCCGGCATGCGGATCTGCGTGCCGGCCGGCAAACGCTCCGTCAGCTCCGCGATGAAGGCGCGCAGATTGGGCACGATCGGCGTGCGGCCGCTGGGCACACCCGGGCCGGCGAGCGGCACCGTGCGCAGCCGCCACGGCAGGGGCTCCGTCGACCCGCTGGCGACGTGCTGCTCCACCGCTTCGATCAGAAAGCGCGTTTCCTCGACCGCGTAGTGGCTGCGCATTTCGCTGCGCTCCACGTTGACGAGCGCATACCAGACGAAATGCGGCAGCAACAGGACGACGATGACCAGCGCCGCGAGCCGGCCGAACAGCGAATTAAGTCCCCTTGGCTTCACGATCGCCTTCCGGGACGAACACGTAACCGCGACCGCGCACCGTCTGGATGAAGCGCGGCACCGACGGATCGTGTTCGAGGATCCGGCGCAGCCGCCAGACCTGGACGTCGATGCCGCGGTCCGTGCCGTCGTACTCCGGGCCGTGGAGCAGCTCGAGCAGCCGCTCGCGCGCGAGCGTGCGCATCGGCTGCGAGACGAATACCTTCAAGAGCGCGAATTCGCCCCCCGAGAGGGGCAGCACGGTGCCTTCCCGGCTCAGCGTGCGTGCCTGGAAATCGAGCGAGAAACGGCCGAACACATAGGGTGCGCGCTGCTCGGGCGCGGCGCTGGGGACATTGCGGCGCCGGCGCAGGACGGCCTGGATGCGCGCCAGCAGCTCGCGGGGATTGAACGGCTTGCCGATATAGTCGTCGGCGCCCAGTTCGAGGCCGACGATGCGGTCGACGTCGTCGGCGCGCGCCGTGAGCATGATCACCGGGATGTCGTCCCCGGCACCGCGCAACTGGCGCAACGCCGTCAGGCCGTCCACGCCCGGCATCATCAGGTCGAGCACGATCAGATCGGGGCGTTCGCGCTCCAGGCGGCGCTCGAGTCCGCCGCCATCGTGCAGCACGGAGACCTCGATGCCCTGACGGTTGAGATAGTCGCGCAGCAGGTCGCGCAGTTCGGGGTCGTCGTCGACGATAAGTATCTGGGTAGCCATGGCGGGATTCTACGAGTTTTTGGTGGCGGAGGACCCTGGGCCGCAGGGCAAGTGGTTACTGCATATTACCCGTGCGCCGGATCGACCCCGCGCCGTAAACCGCAGTAATCAAAAAGGCGATACGGTAACACCCGTCCCCGCTGAAAGCTTTTACGCTTGCCGAAAGCGACGAGACGTAAGGATTCACCAGGCGATTCACACAACGAATCATCGTCGCCAACGTTCACAAGGAGAATTGCGCATGTTCAAGACCCGCAAAGCACTGGTCGTCGCGGCGGTGGCGCTTGCCGCCTCGTTCGGCGCGCACGCTGCGCCGAACGCCGCGGAGGCGACCGCCGCATCGGACGTCGCGCCGCCGCACGGCAGCCCCCATGGTCACTGGGGCGGCCCGGGCCATCCCGACGGCCCGCACGGCCCGCACGGCGCGGGTCCGATGGGACAGCCGGGCGGCCCGTGGCTCGCGCACGTGCTGCAGCGGCTGCACGATCAGCTGAAACTGACCCCCGCGCAGGAACAGGCCTGGAATCAGGCGCGCATGAACACGCAGCACAATTTCATGGCGATGCATGCCAATCACGACGAAATGCGCAAGCAGATGGAAGCCGCGGCACAGCAGCCGATCCTCGACTTGAGCGCCCTGCAGGCCACGCATGCGCAGAACGCTGCACGCGAGCAGACGCTGCGCGCCGACACCGAGCAGAACTGGATCACGTTCTATAACAGCCTGAGCGATCCGCAGAAGACGCTCGTGAGCACCGAGATCAAGCAGCAGTGGCAGCGGATGATGCATCATCGGCCGCATGACGGCCGACCGATGCCGGGCGGCCCGGAGCACGACCCCCACAAGCACGGCGGCCCGCAAGGTGGCCCGCCCGACGGCCCGCCGCCTGGCGACGCCCCGCCGCCGCAACCGGCCGACTGACCCTCCGCCCCGTTCCCCGCGCTGCATCCCGGGCCGGGGGGACGATTCCGCGGGAACGCCTCCCCAGGGCGCCCCTCTCCCGCGTTCCTCGTGCGCCATGTCATCCCGGCCTACTCGTGCATTGCCGCAAGCGCGCCGGGGAGGCGCCGCGCATCTCCTTGCCACCTGTTTTTTACCCGCCCATCGCCCCGTTCCTTTTGGATCGGGGACCTGATCACGCGCCGGTAAAAGTGCATGCCTCCCTCAGGTAACAGCCGATCGCGTGCCGATCAGGTTAAAATGCGCCCCGTCATCCCGCTCCCATACCGTGAAAGAACGGGATGACGGCCGCTCTCGCGACCTCGCCCGAAATCGAACGGACGTGCGAACCGCGTACCGTTGATGTTTTTGATTGCCTAGAATGGGGCCGCCGGGCACACGATCGCCCGGCTCCAAGACCGCTGCTAGAACGAGGATCCAATGAAAAAACTCGCCGTATGTATTGCCATGGCGCTCGTCGCCACCGGGGTTAGCGCAAAAGAATGGAAGAACATCCGTATCGGTGTCGATCCGACCTATGCCCCGTTCGAGTCGAAGGCTCCGAGCGGTCAGCTGATCGGTTTCGATATCGACCTGGGCAATGCGCTCTGCGCGAAAATGCATGCGAAGTGCGAATGGGTCGAGAACGATTTCGACGGCCTGATTCCGGCGCTGAACGTCAAGAAGATCGATGCCATCATTTCCTCGCTGTCGATCACCGACAAGCGCAAGGAACAGATCGCCTACTCGGACAAACTGTTCAACTCGCCGTCGCGGATGATCGCGAAAGACGGCTCGGGTCTGATGCCGACGGTCGAGTCCCTCAAGGGCAAGCGCGTGGGCGTCGAACAGGGCACGATCCAGGAAACCTACATCAAGACCTACTGGCAGCCCAAGGGCGTGATCCTGGTGCCGTACCAGAACCAGGACCAGGCCTATGCCGACCTGGTGGCAGGACGCATCGACGCATCGTTCCAGGACGAGGTGCAGGCTTCGATCGGCTTCCTGAAGACGCCGCGCGGCAAGGGTTTCGCGTTCGCCGGCGCCAGCATCGACGACAAGAAGACGCTGGGTGACGGCGCGGGCATCGGCCTGCGCAAGAGCGACGACGACCTGCGCACGCAGTTCAACGCGGCGATCAAGGCCATCCGCGCCGACGGCACCTACGACAAGATCGCGAAGAAGTATTTCGACTTCAACATCTACGGCCACTGATCGTCGGATGGCGGCGCGCGGTCGATCCGGCGGGGTCGCCCCTCTGTTCCGGCGGCCGCGCGCCGACGCTTTTACCGCCATACCGCGAAGGAAGTCCCCATGTTTTTGTATGGCTACGGGCCGGTCATCCTGCAAGGGGCCTGGCAAACGGTCCAGCTGGCCGTCCTGTCGTTGATCACGGCGATCGTGATCGGCCTGATCGGCGCCTCGTGCAAGCTGTCGCGCAACCGCGCCGCGCGCGCGCTCGCCACCGTCTACACCACGCTGATCCGCGGCGTGCCCGATCTCGTCCTGATGCTGCTGCTGTTCTACGGCATTCAGATCTGGCTCAATACGCTCACCGACTGGATGAGCCTCGACCAGTTCAACATCGACCCGTTTCTCGCCGGCGTGCTGACGCTCGGCTTCATCTACGGCGCCTATTTCACCGAAACCTTCCGCGGCGCCTTCATGGCCGTGCCGCGCGGCCAGCAGGAAGCCGCGCTGGCGTACGGCATGAAGCCGTTCCAGACGTTCAGGCGCATCCTGTTTCCGCAAATGATGCGGCACGCGCTGCCGGGCATCGGCAACAACTGGCAGGTCATCGTCAAGGCAACCGCGCTGGTGTCGATCATCGGCCTCGCCGATCTGGTCAAGGCGACGCAGGACGCCGGCAAGGGCAGCCTCGATTTCTTCCTGTTCACGCTCGTCGCGGCGGGCGTGTATCTGGGCATCACGACCCTCTCGAACCTGGTATTGATCTTCCTCGAACGCCGGTATTCGGTGGGTGTCAGAAAGGCGGACCTATGATCCAGATCCTCCACGATTACTGGAAGCCCTTCCTCTACTCGGACGGCTTTCAATACACCGGCCTCGTCATCACGCTGTGGCTGCTGGTTTTTTCGATCAGCGTCGGCTTTTGCCTGTCGATCCCGCTGGCGATCGCCCGCGTCTCGCCCAAGCCCTGGCTGCGCGCGCCGGTCTGGCTGTTCACCTATGTGTTTCGCGGCACGCCGCTCTATGTGCAGCTGCTGCTGTTCTATACCGGTCTCTACAGTCTGCATGTGGTGCGCGACACCCCGGCGTTGAACGCGTTCTTTCGCGAAGGCATGAACTGCACGCTGCTGGCCTTCACGCTCAATACCTGCGCGTACACGACCGAGATCTTCGCCGGCGCGATCAAGGCGACGCCCAGCGGCGAGGTGGAGGCGGCGCGCGCCTACGGCATGTCGTCCTTCACCGTGTACCGCCGCGTGATCCTGCCCTCGGCCCTGCGGCGCGCGTTGCCCTATTACAGCAACGAAGTGATCCTGATGCTGCATGCGACCACGGTCGCCTTCACGGCCACCGTCCCGGACATCCTGAAAATCGCCCGCGACGCGAATTCGGCGACCTATATGACGTTCCAGTCGTTTACGATCGCCGGGGCGTTCTATCTGGTGATTTCGTTCGCCCTCGTCTACCTGTTTCGGCGTGCGGAGCGACGCTGGCTCGCCTATCTCCAACCGCAATCGAACTGACCGCCCGACCGACCCATGTACAAACTCATCGTTGACGACCTGCACAAGCGCTATGGAGAGCAGGAAGTTCTCAAAGGCGTTTCGCTGAAGCTGCGCGCCGGCGACGTCACCAGCATCATCGGATCGAGCGGCTCGGGCAAGAGTACCTTCCTGCGCTGCATCAATTTCCTGGAGCAGCCGAACGCCGGCCGGATTCTGCTGGACGGCGAGGAAATCCGCACGGCCCCGACCCGGGACGGCGCCCTGCGGGTGGTCGACGCGCGCCAGCTGCAAACGTTTCGCAGCCGGCTGGCAATGGTGTTCCAGCATTTCAACCTCTGGGCCCACATGACGGTGCTGGAGAACGTGACCGAGGCCCCGATCCACGTCCTCGGCCTGTCGCGTGCCGAGGCGCAGCAGCGCGCGCGTCGCTATCTCGAGAAAGTCGGTCTCGGCCCGCAGATGGAACGCAAGTATCCGTCGCATCTGTCCGGCGGCCAGCAGCAGCGCGTGGCGATCGCCCGCGCGCTGTCGATGGAACCGGACGTGATGCTGTTCGACGAGCCCACGTCGGCGCTGGATCCCGAACTGGTGGGGGAAGTGCTGAAGGTGATGCAGACGCTGGCCGAGGAAGGCCGCACGATGGTGGTGGTCACGCACGAGATGAGTTTCGCGCGCAACGTCTCGAACCACGTCGTTTTCCTGCATCAGGGCAGGATCGAGGAGGAAGGCAGCCCGCAGGCGGTCTTCTCGGAAACGCGCAGCGAGCGGCTCCGGCAGTTCCTGTCGGGGAGTCTCAAATAGGCGTTCCCGCGCGCCGACGGGACCTGAGCTTCCCCTGCGGGAATCGACGCACCGCTTCGGCTTTCACCAGATCGCCGGCTGCTCTTTCGTTAGATTGACGTGATTTGGAAGCCTTTTGCCATGGAGCGCGTCAGATCGTCCCCGTCGTCCTTACCCTCCACCGCACCATCTGACGAATCCGCCGGGCCGAGCCGTCGCGGGAGCCAGGCATCGACGCACAGCGTCTCCGGTGAACTGGCCGGACTGCCGACGCAGCGCGCGGCGGCGCCCAAGCCGGCACCCGGATCCGGATCCGGACGGCGCGCGAGCTTGCCGCTGTTGCCGTCGGAAATCCTCAGCCGTATCGCGACGCATCTCGAAGGCAGGGAAGTCCTGGCGTTTGGCAATACGGCAAAATCGATCTATCCGGCAATCTCCGGGGAGATCGACAGCGCACGTCTTGCAGCTCATACGACGCGAACGACCGGCACGCGAAAGACCGACACCGGCGCTCTCGCCCGCTTGCTCGGCAACGACGCCCCGCCTGCCCCCCCGACCTCCCTCCACCCACGCGGGCGCCCGAACACCATCACCGGATTGCGGGACAGCCTGCGGGACGCCCCGTACGCGGCGGCGGCGCGGGTGTTGGAGGACCAAGCGAGCACACTGCACGAGGGCGAAGCGATAGACCAGATCCAGGCATATAGCCACATTCGCGTGGCGATGGCGGCCGTTCCGGTCGGACATCGGTTGCCCATCCTCGAGGTCCTCGCTTCGGGCGTCTCGAAGTTGCCCACACCCATCAACGCCGAAGCGCACGATCATTTGTTGGACGAGGTTCTCGGACAACCGCTGGACAGGCAATCGAAGGCGTTGAAGAGACTCGCGAGCGGGCTGCAGAAACTGACCGAGCCACAACGCTTCGAACGCTTCGAACGCTTCGTCAGCGCGATCGGCGCGCACCCTTCTCGGGCCCGCGCCGACCTGTTGCAAGAACTCCTTCCCGTCATCAGAAATCTGCCCGCGGCGACCCGGCTGCAAGCCTGCCGCGTCATGCTCGGTGCCATGGAGACGCTGTCGGCGGATCACCGGGACGGTCACCGGCGAATGAAGGACCTGTGCCATGGGATGTGCCATTACGTCATGACGGACACCGCGCCACCCGATCAGGACACCTTGTTGCGTTCGCTGGCGCGCCTGATCGCTCGGGTGCCCGACTACCCCATCGATACCATGATCCGACACCTTTCCATGCCCGAGCGGGCCAGGGTAAGGGAGGCGATCCAGGTGGCGAGGAAGGACTCGGGCGATCGGCGAACCGGGCGTGCATGATCGCCGCGCCGAGTGGCTGCCCGCCGCGGCTCGGGACGATGCCGCCACAACGGTCGATCGAATCCGACAGCATGCCCGCCACGGCCGGCGGGAGGAAGCCGGTTTGTTCTCAAACGGCGGCGGACCGGCCGCCGCCGGCCAGCGCGGCCGTCAGGATCTCGGACGCACCGATGAAGGCTGGATTGTCGGCGGTGATCACATAGGTCGGGATGTTCGCCAGATACTGGTCGAAACGCCCCTTCTGCTCGAATCGTTCCCGGAACGCCGACGCGTAGAAACGCTCGCCGAGCTTCGGCACGACGCCGCCGCCCACATAGACCCCGCCCTGCGCGCCGAACGTGATGGCGACGTTGCCGGCGAAGCTACCCAAGATCCCGCAAAACACGTCGATGGCTTCGAGCGCCAGCGCATCGCCCTCGGCAGCGCGCTGCACGATCGCGGCGGTGTCGGTGGGCTGCGCGGCTGCGCGGCCCTGCGCGAGCACGGTATGGATCAATTCGATCCCGGGGCCCGACGCCACGCGTTCGAACGAGACATGGCCCCATTTCGCGCGCGCGTACGCGAGGATGGCGTCTTCGCGGGCGTCCAGCGGCGAGAAGCTGGCATGACCGCCTTCGCTCGACAGCGCGATCCAGCGCGCGTCGGCCCGCACGAGCCCCGCCACGCCCAGCCCGGTGCCGGCGCCCAGCACCGCCATCACGCCGTCGGATTGCGCATGCCCGCCGCCGAACTGACGACGCTGCCGCACATCCAGCGCGGGCACGGCCTGCGCCAGCGCGGCGAAGTCGTTGACGACCTTCAGCGTGCGCAGCCCGAGCGCGTTCCGGGTCGCCTCGATCGAGAACCGCCAGTCGTGATTCGTCATGGCGACGAGATCGCCGTCGATCGGATTGGCGATCGCCACCGCCGCATGCAGCACCGGCTGTCCCGCATCCACGTCGGTATCGGCATAGAAGCGCTGGATGGCCTCGACGATGCCCGGAAAATCCGTGCACGAGTAAATGCGGATGGCGCCGATCACGCCCGGCGCGCTTTCCAGCGCGAAACGGGCGTTCGTGCCGCCGATATCCGCCAGCAGGCGCGGGCCGTCCGCGTGCGGCGTGCCCGTTGCCGCTGCCTGCCCGCCCTGGCGCTCGGGCATACCCTCAGGCGTACCAATAAACATCGATCGTGACTCCCCCGTCCACGGCGAGGCGCGAGATCGCATTGTGCTGCGGCAGCGCTGCCGCAGCATCAAGGACCGCACGCTTCTTCTCGCCGCCAATTTGTAGAAATAGTGTGTTGATGTGTTGCAGCGCGTGCAGCGACCAGCTGATGCGCGCATGCGGGGCACTGCCGGGATGCACGACGACCAGACGCTCGCGCGTCGTCGTCGCGTGCTCCCACTCCGGGGCGTCCGCGAAGATCGACGCGGTATGACCATCCTCGCCCATGCCCAGCACCGCGACATCCGGCAAAGCGGGCGCGCTGCTCTGGTTCAGAGCGGCGACGACCTGCGCGGGATCGCGCGTCGCGTCCACCAGCGGCACGAAGCGCGCCGCGGCCGCCGCGTTTTGCAGCAGCGTCTCGCGCACCATGCGCGCATTGCTGTCGGCATGCGCTTCGGGCAACCAGCGGTCATCCACCAGCGTGACGTCGACCCGCGCCCAATCGAGCGGCGTGCGCGACAGGTGCGTGAAAAACGTCACCGGGCTTTTGCCGCCGGAGACCGCGAGCGTCACCCGCGCCGTGGTGACTTCGCCGACGCCCGCCTTGGCGTCACGTTCGCTCAGCGCGTCCTGCAAGGCTTGCGCGACCGCCCGCGCGAGCGCCTCGGCCTGCGCGTCGGCGGTGTCGAATGCGTGGAAATCGATCATGTGCGACGCGCTCCTCAGTTTTCTTCCTCGAACCAGTACGTGCCGTGTTGCGCGAGCATCGCGCTGGCGGCCGCCGGTCCCCATGTGCCCGAGGCATAGGCCTTCGGCTTCTTGCCGGAGGTCGCCCATTCGTCGATGATCGGCTCGACCCAGCGCCATGCCGCCTCCTGTTCGTCGCGCCGCACGAACAGCGCCAGCCGCCCATGGATCACGTCGAGCAGCAGGCGCTCGTAGGCCTCCATCCGGTTGCCCTTGAAGAACTGGTCGAAATCGAGGTCCAGATAGACGCTCTGCACCTGCATGCCCTCGCCCGGCTGCTTCGCCAGACAGTAGAGACGGATCGACTCGTGCGGCTGCAGGCGGATCACCATCCGGTTCGCGCCGGCGCGCAGGGCGCCCGGGCCCAGCGCCGAATGCGGCACCGGGCGGAAATTGACGACGATCTCCGCGGTCCGCTCGGCCAGCCGCTTGCCGGTGCGCAGGAAGAAGGGCACGCCCGCCCAGCGCCAGTTCTCGATCTCCACCTTGAGCGCGACGAAGGTTTCGGTTTCGCTGCCCTCCTTCACGCCCTTCTCGGTCGCGTAGGCCGGCACCGATTCGCCCCGCACCACGCCCGAGGCGTACTGACCGCGCACGGCCACCTTCGAGATGTCGCTCGCGCTCAACGGCTTGAGCGCCCGCAGCACGCGCAATTTCTCGTCGCGCACGCTATCGGAGGAATCGAGCGCATGCGGCGGTTCCATGGCAACGATCGCCAGCAACTGCAACAGGTGGTTCTGCACCATGTCGCGCAGCGCGCCCACCTGGTCGTAGAAGTCGCCCCGCGCTTCCACGCCCAACTGCTCGGCGATCGTGATCTGGATGCTTTCGACCCACTCGCGGCGCCATAGCGGCTCGAACAGCGCATTGCCGAAGCGCAGCGCCAGCAGGTTCTGCACCGGCTCCTTGCCCAGGTAATGATCGATCCGGTAGATCTGCTCTTCCTGGAAGATCGCACCGACCGCGTCGTTGATCGCTTTCGACGACTCCAGATCGTACCCGAGCGGCTTTTCCAGCACGATGCGGGCATGGGTGTTCAGTTGCTGCTCGGCCAATGCCTCGCAGATCGGCACGAACAGCGACGGGCCGGTCGCAAGATAGAAAACGCGCGTACCGCCGTAGGTTTCGAGCGTGTCCTTGAGCTTGACGAAATCGGCCTGCTGGGTGGCATCCAGCTGCACGTAGGCGATGCGTTCGAGGAAACCGCGCCAGTCGTCGTCGTTGAACTCGGCCTTGGGCACCTTCGGCTTCACGTTCTCCTCGACCCACTCCAGGTAGCCGGGAAGATCGGGCGCGGCACGCGCCACCGCGAGAATCCGGCCCGAGGCGTCGATCAGCTTGTCGCGATGCGCCTGGTACAGCGCCGGCAGGATCTTGCGCATGGCCAGATCCCCGGTGCCGCCGAACAGCACGAAAGTGAACGTGCTCTCGTCGCGGCCGGCGCTCTGCTTGTCGGCTTGTTTGTCGGCCTGCTTGCCGCTTGCCCTGTCGCCCGTCTTGTCGTGGTGCCTGTCGCTTGCCTTGTCGCCTGCCTTGTCGTTCTGCTTGTCGCTTTTTTTGTCGCTTTGCATAACTGCGTCGCCCGTTGGTGGGTTGGAATGTAGCGTCTCATCGCAGTTTACCGACAAATCGTCGACGCGGCGCGTGCAGCCGCGACTTACCGCCATATTTAATCCGCGCGGCGCGCCCGTGCGCTCAGGCCTTCACCGGCCGGCCGTGCAGCCGCCGCAGCAGGCCGCGGCCCACGAGCATGCAGATCCCGCACGCGGCGATCACGCCACCCAGCGCCAGCGGCGTCCCGTTCGACAACAGCCCCAGCACGCTGCCCGACAGCGCCCCCAGCCCGAACTGGACCGCGCCGAACAGCGCCGCCGCCGCGCCCGCGTTATGGGGGTAGCGGTGCATCAGCTCGGTCACGCAGTTCGCCCCCAGTATCCCCGTCGTGCCGACCACGAAAAACAGCGCCGTGGCCAGCAGCGGCAGCCCGCCCCAGCCGGTGAGGCAGGCCAGACCGGTCAGCAACGCCGCACCGCACGCGATCGCGGACGCCCACGAAATCAGGGTCAGGGTACCCAGCCGGCCAACGCAGCGCGCGTTCAGAAAGTTGCCGCCGACCAATCCGACGATGTTCGCGGCGAAGAAGAAGCCATAGCGCTGCGGCGAGACATGGTAATAATCGATGTAGACGAACGGCGTGCCGGCGATGTACGCGAACATCGCCGCGAACGACATGCCGCCGCACAGCAGATACGCGAGCACGGTCGGATCGGCGAGCAGGCGTCCATACGCCAGGAAGGAATGGGCGAGCGCCGCCTGACGGCGTTTCGCGCGCGGCCAGGTCTCGGGTATCCGGCGCGCCACCAGCACCGCGCTGAGCACGCCATAGGCCGTCAGCGCCGCGAACACCGCGCGCCAGCCGCCCAGCAGCAGCAACTGGCCGCCGATCAACGGCGCGAGCAAGGGGCCGACCGAGGTGACGATCTGCAGGAAGGACAGCACCCGCGCCGCGTCCGCGGGCGCATGGGCGTCGCGCGCGATCGCGCGCGCGAGCACCGAGGCGGCGCCCGCGCCCAATGCCTGGACGAAGCGCAGCGACGCCAGCGACAGGATGGTGGGCGCCAGCATGCAGCACAGCGACGCGGCCGCGTACAGGATGACGCCTGCCAGCAGGACCGGACGGCGGCCGTAGGCGTCGGAGAGCGGCCCATAGAGCAGCATGCCGACGGAGAAACCCACCAGGAAAGTGGTGAGCGTGGCTTGCGCAAGCCCCTCGGCCACGCCGAACTGCGCCGCCATCGACGGCAGCGCCGGCAGATACATGTCGATCGAGAGCGGTCCGCAGGCGGCGAGCGCGCCCAGCAGGTAGAGCAGGCGTCGCGCGTTGCCGACGGGAGTGGCCAGATGAGCGGGCATGGTAACCGGATAGGACGGATAGGAAAGCGCGAACAGGGAACGCGCGGCAAGGGACCGCGACGAACGAAGCGGCCGATTATATGCCCGCGTATATGCCCGCGTCGCCAACGCCGATATTGCCGTACGGTACAATTTAAGGATTCGCCGCTCTCAGGTAACCAGATCCGATATGTCCCGTAACCAAGAACTCTTCACCCGCGCGCTGGACAGCATTCCGGGCGGCGTCAACTCGCCCGTGCGCGCTTTCGGCTCGGTGGGCGGCACGCCCCGCTTCATCCAGCGCGCCAACGGCCCTTATTTCTGGGACGCGGACGGCAAGCGCTACATCGACTACATCGGCTCCTGGGGTCCGATGATCGTCGGCCATGCGCATCCGGCGGTGATCGAGGCGGTGCAGCGGGTGCTGGGCGACGGCTTCAGCTTCGGCGCGCCCACCGAGGCGGAAATCGAGATCGCCGAGGAAATCCGCAAGCTCGTGCCCTCGATCGAACAGGTGCGCATGGTGTCCTCGGGCACCGAAGCGACGATGAGCGCGCTGCGTCTGGCGCGCGGCTTCACGCGGCGCGACCGCATCGTCAAGTTCGAGGGCTGCTATCACGGCCACGCGGACAGCCTGCTGGTGAAAGCCGGCTCGGGCCTGCTGACCTTCGGCAATCCGACCTCGGCGGGCGTGCCGGCGGACACGGCGCACCACACCACGGTCCTCGAATACAACAACGTCGAGCAGCTCGACGAGGCGTTCGCGGCGTTCGGCGATGAAATCGCGGCGGTCATCGTCGAACCGGTGGCGGGCAATATGAATCTCGTGCGCGGCACGACCGCGTTCCTGCAGGCGCTGCGCGAGCGCTGCACGCAGCACGGCGCCGTGCTGATCTTCGACGAGGTGATGTGCGGTTTCCGCGTCGCGCTGGGCGGCGCGCAGGCGCTGTACGGCATCACGCCCGACCTGACCTGCCTGGGCAAGGTCATCGGCGGCGGCATGCCGGCCGCCGCGTTCGGCGGGCGTCGCGACATCATGGCGCAGATTTCGCCGCTCGGCCCGGTCTATCAGGCCGGCACCCTGTCGGGCAACCCGGTCGCCGTCGCGGCGGGCCTGGCGACGCTGAAACTGATCCAGGCGCCGGGCTTTCACGCGCGTCTCGGCGAGCAGACCGCCAAGCTCGCCACCGCGCTCACCGACGCGGCGCGCGAAGCCGGCGTGACGTTCAACGCGGCCAGCGTCGGCGGCATGTTCGGCATGTATTTCGCCGCGCACGCGCCGCAGCGTTTCAGCGACATCCAGGCCGCCGGCACGCCGCTGTTCAACGCCTTCTTCCACCATATGCTGGATGCCGGCGTCTATTTCGCGCCCTCGGCCTTCGAGGCGGGTTTCGTCTCCAGCCAGCACGACGACGCGGTCATCGATGCCACGGCGCATGCCGCGCGGGCCGCATTCGCCGCGCTCGCCGAGGGCGCGCCAGCGCGCTGAAACGCGCCCCCCCTCTCCACCCACAGGCCGGCATGTTCTCCGAAACCGATTTTGCCTACATGCAGCGCGCGCTGCTGCTCGCCGAGAAAGGGATGTACAGCACCACGCCGAACCCGCGCGTGGGCTGCGTGCTGGTGCGCGACGGCGTCATCGTCGGCGAGGGCTTCACGCAGCCGGCGGGCTTCGATCACGCCGAGGTCCAGGCGCTGAAGGACGCGCGTGCGCGCGGCGCCAGCACGCTGGGCGCGACCGCCTACGTCACGCTCGAACCGTGCAGTCACGTGGGCCGCACGCCCCCCTGCGCGAAGGCCTTGATCGATGCCGGCATCGCGCGGGTCATCGCCGCGATGGAGGACCCGAACCCGCGCGTCTCCGGGCGCGGCCTGGACATGCTGCGCACCGCCGGGGTGGATGTGCGCTGCGGGCTGCTCGAACGCCCGGCGCGGGAGTTGAACATCGGCTTCGTTTCGCGAATGACGCACGGACGCCCCTGGGTGCGGTTGAAGGCGGCCGCGTCGCTCGACGGGTTCACCGCGCTGCCGGGTGGCGAGAGCCAGTGGATCACCAGCGAGGCATCGCGCGCGGACAGCCACGCATGGCGCGCGCGTGCCTGCGCGATCCTCACCGGCATGGGCACCGCGCGGCAGGACGATCCGCAACTGACGGTGCGCGCGGTCGAGACGCCGCGCCAGCCGCTGCGCATCCTGGTCGACAGCCGGCTCGGCCTGCCGCTGACGGCGCGACTGCTCGACGGCGCGCCGCCCCTGATCGTGTGTGCCTCGGACGCCGACGAGGCCGCGCCACGCGCGGCGGCGCTGCGCGAACGCGGCGCCGAGGTGATCGCGCTGCCCAACCCGCAGGGCAAGGTCGACCTGCCCGCGCTGATGAACGTGCTGGGCGAGCGCGGCATCAACGAGCTGCACGTGGAAGCCGGCGCGAAGCTGAGCGGCTCCATGATCCGCGAGGGCTGCGTCGACGAATGGCTGTTGTATCTCGCGCCGAACCTGCTGGGCCAGGGGTTCGGCCTGTTCGACCTGGCGCCGCCGGCGTCGCTCGCGGAGCGCCGGCAACTGGCCTTCCACGCGGTGGACCGGGTCGGCGACGACTTGCGCATTCTCGCGCGCTGGCCGTCCTGACGCCTGCCTGGAACCCGCTTACATAGCCAACGATGGAATCAACGATATGTTTACTGGCATAGTCGCGGCGATCGGCCGTATCGACAGCGTCACCCCGCTCGGCGCCGGCCCCGAGGCCGGCATGCGCCTCACCGTGGACGCCGGCGATCTGCCGCTGGACGACGTCGCGGTGGGCGACAGCATCGCCATCGAGGGCGCCTGCATGACCGCGGTGACGCTCGACCGGGAAACGCGGCGCTTTGCCGTCGACGTCTCGCAGGAGAGCCTGTCGCTCACGGTCGGCCTGGCGCGACCGGGAGCGGTCAATCTCGAGAAAGCGCTGCGCGCGAACGACCGCCTGGGCGGCCACCTGGTGTCGGGACACATCGACGGCCTGGGCCAGGTGGTGCGCTTCGAACCGGTGGGGGAATCCTACCGTCTCGACATCGTCGCCCCGCGCGCGATCGGCCGCTATCTGGCGTACAAGGGCTCGATCACCGTGAACGGCGTCAGTCTCACGGTCAATGCGGTCGACGACACCGCGCAGGACGGCTGCGCGTTCTCGATCAACCTGATTCCGCATACGATCGCCGCCACCACGCTGAAGCATCTGGCGCCGGGCGCGCGGGTCAACCTCGAGATCGATCAGATCGCCCGCTACGTCGAGCGCATCCTGAGCGCACCGAAGCAGGACTGAGGCCGGGCTGGGCCGGGCTGAAAAGCGCCGCGACGCCCTACGGGTGGGTGGGACAGTATTGCGACCAGCGCCCTTCGAAATGCTCGTCGAGCGTCTTGATGGCGATTTCCTCGGCGGTGCGATTCGCGTCGATGCCATCGATCCCGGCGGCCGCATCGTACTGCTCGACGAAGCCCAGGCGCTCCTGTTCCAGATCGGCGGCGTCGATCGCGATTTTCCGGCCGTCGAGCGACAGACCCCAGGGCGCCAGTCCCTCCACGTAGAACGCCGGCACCGACGGCACGACGATGAAGCGACGCCATCGGGCGGGATCCAGCGCCACCAGCCGCTGGCCGGCGTCGGCTGTCGGCCCCGACCCGGCCCTCGACCCGGCCCCCGGCCCGTCGCCGATGCGCCGGCCACCGTTGACGTTGGTGACCTGTCCGCACAACGCCCCCTCCTCGCCCGGCGCCTCGTCGCGAAACCGCGCGGTGCCGGTCACCGGCAGCGTGTCGAGCAGGTGCTCGCGCACCGGCTTGATCCGGAACAGCGGATCCCGATAGACCAGCGCGAACCAGGCCGCCCCGATACCCGCGACGGCCACCAGTGCGAACCACCACCAGCCCTTTTTCATGCGATTTCCGTGGTTAGACCTGCGATGAGCACGCATTTTCGCATGCTCCGTGGAGATCGGGCGCCGTTTCCGGGGAAAGAGCCGGGGTCAGGGGCGCGGCGATGGCGTAAAATGACGGCTTTTTCCAGCCTCGGTCACACCATGAACCTCGCGTCCACTCCTGAGATCATCGCCGAACTGAAAGCCGGCCGGATGGTGATCCTCGTCGATGAAGAAGATCGCGAGAACGAAGGCGACCTGGTCCTGGCGGCGGACTACGTCAACGCGGAAGCCATCAATTTCATGGCGACCCACGCCCGGGGCCTGATCTGCCTGACGCTGCGCCAGGACCGCTGCCGGCAGTTGAACCTGCCGCTGATGACCGCGCAGAACGGTACGCAGTACGGTACCGCCTTCACGATCAGCATCGAGGCCGCCGAAGGCGTCACCACCGGCATCTCCGCGCCGGACCGTGCCCGCACGATCGCCGTGGCGGTGGCGCGCGACGCGCATGCGCGCGACATCGTCCAGCCCGGGCACGTGTTTCCCGTGATGGCGCAGGAAGGCGGCGTGCTGATCCGTGCCGGACACACCGAAGCAGGCTGCGACCTGACCGCGCTGGCCGGGTTGACGCCGGCATCGGTGATCTGCGAAATCGTGAAGGACGACGGCACGATGGCGCGGCTGCCGGACCTGATCGAATTCGGCCAGCGCCATGGCCTGAAAATCGGTACCATCGCGGACCTGATCCACTACCGGCTACGGCACGAATCGATCATCGAACGCGTGTCGGACCGGGTGATGCACACCGCGTACGGCACCTTTCACGCGACGCTGTACCGCGACCTGCCCACCGGCGCGCCGCATCTCGCGCTGGTGCGCGGCAAGCCCCGTCCCGACATCGATACGCCGGTACGGGTGCACGAGCCGCTGTCGGTGCTCGATCTGCTCGAAACCGCGTCGTCCACCCATTCGTGGACGCTGGACGCCGCGCTGCGGGAAATCGCCGCGCGCGAACTGGGCGCGGTCGTCATGCTCAACTGCGACGCATCGCGCGAGCGCTTTTTCGAAACCTTCGCGGCCTTCGACGAAGCCGAGAAGGCGCGGCGTCTCGCGCACCGGCCGGTCGATTTCAAGACCTACGGCGTGGGTGCGCAGATTCTGCGCGATCTCGGCGTGGGCCGCATGCAGGTGCTGTCGGGACCGCGCAAGCTCGGCAGCATGTCGGGCTATGGACTGGAAGTCACCGGCTTCATCCCGATGCCCGGCCAGGCGCCCACGCCGCCGGAGACCTGCGGCGCATGAGTTCGCGCCGCCGCGCCTGCGCCCTCATTCCCTGGGCTTCGGCCCGTGCCCGGGTCTCGCGGTCTCCTCAACCCGGGCCCTCTTTATTATGGAAACGAACATGATGGAAATCGGCGAATATCATTTGAAACTGGACGGCAACGGCCTGCGCATCGGCATCGTGCAGTCGCGCTTCAACGAAGATGTCTGCACCCAGTTGCGCAGCGCCTGCGTCGCCGAGCTCGAGCGGCTCGGCGTGACCGGCAGCGACGTGCTGCTGGTGACCGTGCCGGGCGCGCTGGAGATCCCGGTAGCCCTCGCCAAGCTCGCGCAAAGCGGGCAGTTCGACGCGCTCATCGCGCTCGGCGCGGTGATCCGCGGCGAGACCTATCACTTCGAACTGGTGTCGAACGAATCCGGCGCGGGCATCTCGCGCGTCGCACTCGACTTCGGCGTGCCGATCGCGAATGCGGTGCTGACCACCGAGGACGATCCGCAAGCCCTGGCGCGCGCCAGCGAGAAGGGCCGCGAGGCGGCGAGCGCCGCGGTCGAAATGGCGAACCTGTGCGGCGCGCTCGACGAACTGGCCGACTACGGCGACGAAGAAGACGAAGGTGCAGCATGAGAAATGCCCGCCGGCGGGCGCGCGAACTCGCGACGCAAGCGCTCTACCAGTGGCTGGTGTCGGGGGCTGCGCCGTCCGAGATCGACGCGCACATCCGCGGCACGCAAGGCTTCGACAAAGCGGACCGCGCGCATTTCGATGCGCTGCTCTACGGCGTGGTGCGCGAGGCGGAATCGCTCGACGCCGCGATCGGCCCCTGTCTGGACCGTCCGGTCACCGAACTGTCGCCGGTCGAACGCGCGGTGCTGATGGTGGGGACCTACGAATTGCGGCATCACGTCGACATCCCGTATCGGGTCGTCATCAATGAAGGCGTGGAATTGGCGAAGACCTTCGGCGGCACAGACGGCTACAAGTACGTCAATGGCGTGCTCGACAAGCTGGCCGCGAAGATCCGCCCGGACGAAGCGCAACGGCGCGGCGGTCCGGCGAAAACCTAGACCGGCGGGTGCCGCTGTTCAGGCGGCGCCCACCGACGCCGCAACCGGCTCGCTGTTCGTATCCGGGTGATGCTCGCCGACGGTCTTGTCGACGCCGCCATCGTTGGCCGCCGCATTCGGCGCGGCACCGACATGCCCGGGCGCGGCGACCGCGGGGTGTGCGGCCGCAAGGGTCGCGACACGCGGTTTGGCCGTCGCCAGTACCGGACCGCCGCCGGCGATACCGACCGCTTCGCGCAACCGCGCGCGCTCGGCCAGCACCTTCGCGCCATAGCCGCCGTCGCCAGGCGTGGTCGCGCCGACATAACGGCGCAGGCCGCCGGCCACGGAACCGCTCTGACCGATGTAGTCCTTCAGGATCAACGCACCGACGCGCAGGTTCGGCACCGGTTCGAGCGCTGCCTTCGGACCGCCGTAATACTGGAACTTGTCCGAATGGATCGTCGGCATGACCTGCATCAGGCCGCGCGCGCCGACGCCGCTCTCCGCATAGGGATTGAAACCCGACTCGACGGCCATCACGGCCAACAGCAGCAGCGGGTCGACTCCGACGTCGCGTCCGGTCTGGAACGACGCCCGCACCAGCGTGTCGATCGGCTCTTGCGCGACGCGATAGCGGCGGGAAATGTAGCTGGCCACGCGTCCCTGATCCCGATTCGAAAGCGCGCCCGGGGCGCCCGCGACGTCACCGGCATGCCCGGCATGGGTGTTCGCCACGCTCGCCGTCGGCAGGGCCAGACGCACGACCGACGCCGGCAGATTCGCCGGATCGAGCGGTGTGGCGAAGTTTCCCAGCGCGATCTGGGGAACCGCCGGCGGGACCGCCGCGGTCACGTCGGCGGCGACGCGCATCGGCGTCGGGGCGCCGCCGATCGCCGTCGGCGCGAGCGGCAAGCGCGGCAGGCTCACGTCGCTCGACAGTAGACGCGCGGCGCCCGCCTGCGAGTCCGGCATCAGGTGCGGCAGTACGCGTTCGACCAGCACCGCGCGCAGTCCCGGCTGGAACCACAGGGCCAGCGCGCCGACGATGGCCAGCAGGCCCACCGCGCTCGAACAGTAATGGCCGACGCGGGTGCCGCGACGCAGCGCGATGCGCGCGGCGACGGACAGACGCCTGCCCGGCTGGGCGGTAATGACAGCACTCATCAAAGAATCTCCCTCTCGTGAGGTGACGCGCCCGGAACTCGAACGTCGCCATCTGGGCAGCACACGGTCCATCGGGACCGCACGCTGCCGGGATCGAGTGGCCCTGGCCACTCGGCGCGGCGCTTCCTGATGGAGAGGCGCACGCGTCCAAATCGAATCCGGCGCTGCGGGAAAGGACTGCCCGGCGCCGGCATGGATGCCCGAAATCGCTTGAAAAGCGAGGGCGAAAAGAGGAGCGGTTCGCAAGAAACGCCGAAATCATCGTCCGGCTTTTCGTTTTGCCGGACCTGCTGACGAGGGATTCTAACAGGCGATCCTAGTCGGTCAACACTATAGAATAGACAATCGATAACTTATGGTTATATAGAAACAGTCGTTTTAAACGGTGAAACTTCGAGTCAGCAAGGCTTTCCGGGGTATTTGAGGGGGTCTCACGCCTTGCCATCATTAACGCTTTGTTACAAGGGTAAATTGAAAATTATTTTCCCGAAATGGACCCGGATAACGCGATCCTGGCCGTTTCGGCGTCGCGCGGCGGGATTCCGTACAATGGCAGTGGTAGCGCCTCGCGCAAAAAAACGACTGAATTCAAGCCTCAAGCCAAGGTTTTATGAAATACAAGGACCTGCGCGACTTCGTCGCACGACTCGATACCCTGGGAGAACTGCGTCGCGTCGCGGCGACGGTGTCGCCGAAACTGGAGATCACGCAGATCTGCGAACGTTCCCTGCATGCCGGCGGCCCCGCCCTGCTGTTCGAAAACGTCGACGGATCCACGCTCCCGGTGCTCGGCAATCTCTTCGGCAATACCCGGCGCGTGGCGCTGGGCATGGGCATCGACGCACCCGCGAGCGCCCGACGCGGCGCGCTGGACAGCGACATCGGCAGCGATACCGCGACGCTCGAGGCGCTGCGCGACGTCGGCCGCCTGCTCTCCGCCCTGAAGGAGCCGGAGCCGCCGCGCGGCGTGAAGGACCTGGGCCGGCTCGCCTCGCTCGCGAAGGCGGTGTGGGACATGGCGCCCAAGACGGTCTCCGCGCCGCCCTGTCAGGAGATTGTGGTCGAGGGCCGGGACGTCGATCTGACCCGCCTGCCGATCCAGCACTGCTGGCCCGGCGACGCCGCCCCGCTGCTGAGCTGGGGACTGACGGTCACGCGCGGGCCGAACAAACCGCGCCAGAATCTCGGCATCTACCGCCAGCAACTGCTCGGCCGCAACAAGTTGATCATGCGCTGGCTGGCGCACCGCGGCGGCGCGCTCGACTTCCGGGAATTCGCGGCGACGCATCCCGGCCAGCCCTATCCGGTGGCGGTGGCGCTGGGCGCGGACCCGGCGACGATTCTCGGCGCGGTCACGCCCGTGCCGGATACGCTCTCCGAGTACCAGTTCGCCGGTCTGCTGCGCGGCGGGCGCACCGAACTGGCGCGCTGTCTGACGCCGGGTCTGGAGGGATTGAGCGTGCCGGCGCGCGCCGAAATCATCCTCGAAGGCTTCATCCACCCGCAGGACCCCGCGGACCTGCCCGAGGCCGCGGGCGCGCCGTCACGCCCGCGCAAGGGCTCGAGCGCGGCCTACGAGCACGCGCTCGAAGGGCCGTTCGGCGACCACACCGGCTACTACAACGAGCAGGAGTGGTTTCCCGTCTTCACCGTCGAGCGCATGACCACGCGCCGCGATCCGATCTACCACTCGACGCACACCGGCAAACCGCCGGACGAGCCCGCCGTGCTCGGCGTCGCGTTCAACGAAATCTTCGTGCCGCTGTTGCAGAAGCAGTTTCCGGAGATCACCGATTTCTATCTGCCGCCGGAGGGTTGCAGCTACCGCATGGCGATCGTCCAGATGAAGAAGAGCTATGCCGGGCATGCCAAACGCGTGATGTTCGGCGTCTGGAGCTTTCTGCGGCAGTTCATGTATACGAAATTCATCGTCGTCGTCGACGAGGACGTGCGCATCCGCGACTGGAAGGAAGTGATCTGGGCGATCACGACCCGGGTCGATCCCTCCCGCGATACGCTGCTGGTGGACAATACCCCGATCGATTATCTGGATTTCGCCTCGCCGGTCGCCGGACTGGGCTCGAAGATGGGCATCGACGCCACCAATAAATGGCCGGGCGAGACGCAGCGCGAATGGGGCGTGCCGATCGAGATGGACGCCGCGGTCAAGGCGCGCGTCGACGGGCTGTGCCGCGACCTCGGATTCTGAGGGTCTGCACGCCGATCGGCCGCGCGCCGGACCGGCTGACCGCGGGGATCACCAGCGCGGGCCGTAATAGCCGCGGTGGGCGTAATAGCCAGGATACGGGTGCCAGGGCCGCGGGCCGTGGCGATAACGATACACCGGCGGGCCATACACCACCGGCGGCGGCCCATAAAACGGCGCCGGGACATAGGCGACCCGCGGCGGCGCGTAGACTACCGGAGGCGGGGCGTATATCACCGGCGGCGGCGGTGCGTAGTACGGCACGCCGACGCCGATACCGATCGAGACATGCGCGCATGCCGCGCTGCCGAAGCCGGCCCACAGTGCGCCAGCGGCAGCGAGCAAGAGGAATTTTTTCATGGTGCTTCTCCAGGAGACCGTCGCGCGTGGCCGAGCCAGCGCGTCGGGGGATAGCGACAATCTACAGAAATCCGCGCAAAGGAAACGAAAGAAAGTGTTGCAAAATGCGACCATGTCGCCTGGCGCGTCGCCGCTTCGCATGACGGCCGCGCGCAGTCCTGTCGCGCTGGCCGGCATGCTGTGCGCCGCGACGTTCGCCCTTGCGGCCTGCGCGCCGGCCACGCCGCCCCGGGTCGCGCAGACGCCGGCCGCCACCTATCGCGCGGCGGATACGCCCGCGGCCACGCACCGGCCCGCGCCGGCATCGTCGGGCACGGCGTCGTCCCTGTCCTCGGCTCTCCCGTCGTCCTCCACACTGTCGCCCACCGCCTCGCTTTTCCCGCTGGAACGCTACGATCAGGATGTCGACCGCTGGATCGACCCGCACGGGCCGGACATCGATCGCCCGGTATTGAGCGCGGCGCAGCAGGCCGCCGCCGTCGTGCAACTCAAGACCCGCTACTTCGGCGCGCCGGCCGCGCCGCGGCCGCGTGCCCACCCGGCCCACCCGGCCAACCCGGCAGCCTCCCGCCTCGGCCGGGAAACCGGTCATGTCGCGGCCGGCATGCCCGAAATCCCCACGCCTTCCGCGGACGCGGCGGCCTCCCCCTGGGAACCGGAGGTCATCGCCCACCTGCTCGACCCCGACACGGGCATCGATCTCGCGGCGCGCGTGACGGCCACCGTGAACCGCTTCGGCGCCGCCTCGGCGCAGCCGGGCTTCGGGCGCAATCTGCGGCCCTATGCGCCGGCATGGATCGAAGCGGTGCGGCGCAACGCGCAAGCTGCCCAGTTCACCGGCCAGCGGAACTACCTGCCCGGCAACCGGGCGATCACGACCACGACCGGCGCACTGCGCCTCCTGCCCACGTCGGAACCGTTCTTCTACGATCCGCGCCTGCCCGGCGAAGGCTATCCGTTCGACAATCTGGAGCAGACGGCGCTGCGTCCGGCCACGCCGCTCTACATCCTGGGCCGCAGCCGCGACGGCGGCTGGCTCTACGTGCTGGCGCCCGACGTGGCCGGCTGGATTCGCAGCGACAGCGTGGGACGCGTGGACGCACGCTTCGTCGCGCAATGGCGCGCGGCGGCCTGGCATGCGCTGGGTGCGGTCACCGGCGCCGCGGTCAGCGTGACGGACCGCACCGGCGTGTTCCGCTTCGCCGCGCCGATCGGCACGGTGTTGCCGCTGGTGGCCGAACACGGCGCGACGCGCACGGTCATGACGCCGGTGCTCGACGCCGATCACCGCGCGCAGTGGCGCCTCGCCGACCTCCCGGCCAGCGACGTGGCGGCGATCCCGCTGGCGGCCACGCCGGCGAACTTCGCGATGCTGCTGCGCCGCCTGCAGAGCCGGCCCTACGCCTGGGGTGGCAGCGAGATCTACAACGATTGCTCGCTCGAACTGAAAAGCCTGTTCACACCGTTCGGCGTCTGGCTGCCGCGGCATTCGTCCGAGCAGGTCCGGGGCGCGGACGTGGTCGATCTGCCGACGGCCACCCCCGCGGCACGCATCGCCGCCTTGCGCGAGCACGGACGCCCCCTGCTGAGCGTGATCGATATCGGCGGCCACGTGATGCTGTACCTGGGGAATGGGATGGTCGACGGGCGCACCGTTCCCATCGTCTACGAAGATGTCTGGGGTCTGTCGCCCGCCGACGGCAGCCGGCGTGCGATCCTCGGTCAATCGGTGATCCTGCCCCTGCTCGAGCACTTCCCCGAGGACACGGGCCTGGCGTCGCAGGCGGACCGGCCGCGCTTCCGCTTCGGGTCCGTGCCCGCCGCGCAATAGGCGGAGTATCATCTCGCCTTCATGAACTCCAGACGATGCGCCGCGTGTCGCCACTTGCGCTTGCGCTCGTGCGCCGCGCCCGGTCCTCGCGCCACCCAGCATGGCCCTCAAGGCAACCATTTACAAAGCCGAATTGCAGATCGCGGACATGGATCGGCATTACTACGGCACGCACACCCTGACGATCGCCCGGCACCCCTCGGAAACCGACGAGCGCATGATGGTGCGTCTGGCCGTCTTCGCGCTGCATGCCTCGGACACCCTGACCTTCACCAAGGGCTTAAGCGAGGTCGACGAACCGGACATCTGGCAGAAGGACCTGACCGGACGCATCGAGAAGTGGATCGATCTGGGGCAGCCGGACGAGCGGAGGATGGCACGCGCGGCGGGCCGCGCCGACGCCGCGCTGGTGGTCGCGCACGCCGGCCGCACCGCCGACATCTGGTGGCAGCAGGTCAGGAACAAGGTGGCGCGGCTGGACCGGCTCGAGGTGTGGAGTCTGGCCGACGGCGCCGCCGCCGGTCTGGCCGCACTGGCGGAACGCAGCATGTGCCTGCAGTTCACGCGTCAGGACGGACAGCTGTGGGCGGGTTCGGCCAGCGCGGACCCGGTGCTGGTCGAATGGCAGGTGCTCAAGGCGCCGGGCAACGCGGCGTAGGCCGGCGCGCGGGTGCCGTTTCGACGGGGGCGGGCCGTCGGGACCCGGACGCTCAGAGCCAGCCGGCGCGGCGAAAGCGCCAGAACAGCATGCCGCAGCCGCCCACGGTGAGCGCCAGGACCGCCGGATAGGCCCACGGCCAGTTCAGTTCCGGCATCACCTTGAAGTTCATGCCGTACATGCTGAAGACCACGGTCGGCACCGCCAGCACGGCGCCCCACCCCGCCAGACGCTTGACGATCTCGTTCTGCGCGACCGAGACCAGCGCCAGATTCACCTGGATCGCCGTGGTCAGCATTTCCCGCACGACGTCGACGATATTGATGACGCGCGACACATGATCCTGGACGTCGCGGAAATACGCCCGCAGGTCCTTCGACACGAGATCCTCGTGCAGCCGGATCAGTTCGCTGCAGATGATTTCGACCGGCATCGCGAAACCGCGCAGGCGCAGCAGTTCGGACTTGATGTCGTACAGGCGCTCGATGGCCTGCCGATCGAAACGGTCGCTGAAAATCGCGGTTTCCAGCGTGTCGAAGCGGTGCTCCAGCGCCGTCGCGACCACGCCATACTGATCGACGATGAAATCGAGCAAGGCGTAGAGCACGTAGGCCGGCCCTTTCGCCAGCAGATGCGACGCCGCCTCGGCGCGCTGGCGCACGGGTGCGAACGACAGCACCGGCCCGTGCCGCACTGTGACGACGAAACGCGCGCCGATGAAGATATGCACTTCGCCGAACTGGACTTCGCCCTCGACCAGTTGCACCGTGCGCAGGGCGATGAACAGCGTGTTGCCGTAGGTTTCGATCTTGGGCCGCTGATGCGCATTCAGCGCGTCTTCGATCGCCAGGTCATGCAGACCGAACTCCTCCTGCACGCGGCGCAGTTCGGCCGTGTCCGGATCGGCGATGCCAAGCCAGACGAAGGTATCCGGCGCCTGCAGCGCATCGCTGATGCGATCCATCGCGACGGGACGGGGCGGCCAGCCAGACTTGTACGCCAGCGAATTGACGATCATCGGAAAGACGGGAAATAACGGCAGGCGCGGCGCGGGGGCACGCGAGGACGGACGGCACCGCCGCCAGCGTACCGCCGACGCTCAGAGCGTCGCGCGGCGTGCCGGATGATGCGCTTCGCGCCCGGCAGCGTCAAGGGCGCCGGCACCGCGCGTGGCGGGCGCCAGCCGCGGACGGGTCGCCCACATGCGCCACGCCACCACCGCGAGGTTCAGAAACACGATGAAAGAGATGATGAGAGTCGTCATGACCGTCCGCCTTGGAGAGAGATAGTCCGCCCTCGCTATCTCGTTAAGGCAAAGAGTACCGATGAATCGGCATAAAAGGAAAAAATTTCTGATTTTCGGTAAAAAATGGCTTTCGGTGCAGGCGTCAAAGCAACACCGCTGCCCATCGCGCCCGGGATACCGCCCGCGACCGGCACGCCCCGCGCAGGGCGGCCATGTCTGCGCGCAACGAAATGCGTTGGTGGATCCGCTCAATACCCTTATACTGCGTGCCTCTGCGGGCGTCGTATAATGGCCATTACCTTAGCTTCCCAAGCTAAAGACGTGGGTTCGATTCCCATCGCCCGCTCCATCATGAAATTTTCCCCCTCTCTCGCTTTTCAAGTCAGTCCTATCCCCGTTCTGCATGGCATGATTCGGGGCATGGCGTCCAATGAGCGACGAATGTCGTTCTACTTGGCATGTTGCGTGAAAAATCCGGAAAGTGCCCTTAGCGGCGCAGTGATCTTCCAACTTTTGGAGCGGTAGATCGCCTCAAGTTCAGTTCTCGCTACTGCAGCGTCGGCACGGGTCGCCATCGTCATATCGTTCGCGGTTGCCAATGCAGTCAAAGCGGATTCGAGACGAACCTTCGATTCGCTTTCGACGGCAACGTAACGCTCATGTCCGGCGGCGTGATCTGCCTCCGCGGCGGCAAGACGCCGCTGATCTTCCGATCGCATAACCAGATATTCGCGTTTTTCCTGTTCCAGGCCCAACAAGCGCCGCTCGGCGATGCGAAGTGCCTTCAGGACTCGGCGCATGCGTACGAAATCGGCAAGATGCGCCTCACCGATAGCGGGTTCGCCCTGCCTGACATGCACGATGTCCGCGTTCGAAAAACTGAGATCGAATGACGTAACGGGCGACAGGCCATCGCGATTCAGATTTTCCAGCCAATCGAAAACGGGAACCCCCGGCAGCGGTTTGCCGTCGTCACGATCTATCGAAACAAATACGATGGAATCGGAACGGCTTTTTAGATATTCAAGATTCTCCTCCCTGGTTTTATTGTTTTCCCATTGGAATAAATCGATTGCGACCACTGCCTGAAAATCCATATCCGGAGCAGAATTTAGCCCCTGCGTGCAAAAATTCCGTACATCTATTCTGACATCATCGATGTTCGTCGAATTGAAACATTCGCATCGGGTATCGACCCCGCGGTCCCAAAGCGCCTCGATCAAAAGCCCTACAGGTTCCCCAATGACCAAAATTCGGGATGGCTTGAACGATCGGACCAGCTGATCCGCTAATACGTTGAAGGTGTAATGCGCCTCATTGCTGCGTGAGAGCAGTACAGAATGGATATTTTCTTGCATGGCGAAAATCCGTCTCCGATATTATCGTGAATTCGTCTATCTGGTTCACCGGGTGCCATGGGCGACCTGACGAGAAAATGCTTTCAAACGTCCGCTGTTGAGGAAGCTTCATTCCTGATGGCATTGAGTCGCTCCTCCCGGTCGGCCAGCGCGATTTTCAGGCGGATTGACTGCGCGAAGAGCTGTAGGTGGACCAGATCGATTGCCGATTCGGTCCGTCGCATGACGAACGCCTGAGGCGCCAGAAACGAGGCATCGACGAGCACATCTGGCGCGAATCCACGTTCCGCGAAACGCATCAGCCAATAAATCGGTGGTTTGACATTGATGTGCGTGGGTTCGGTTAGATCCGTCGGCGAGGAAGAAAAGAGAATCACGGAGGTGGCCGCGGTCATCGCCTCAATTGCTTTTAATGCTTCCACTTCCGGGATATGTTCTATGACCTCGATGCACGTTACTAGATCGTACGTGCCGTTGAATGAGTCTGTAATGGATCCCACTTCGCAGAAGGCGGCGATGTCGGGCCTGACCTGTGAAATTGCGAAAGTGGAAAAATCCCGACCTTTCGTTCTGACGCCACGATCCCAAAGCGATTCAACCAGGAAACCAAGAGCGCAGCCGGCGTCGAATACATTTTTTGGCTTCAGATGTCGAATTATTTCGTCGGCGACTCCTCCAAAAAAATCCAACCAGAGCCTGCTCCGTTCATATGGAATCTTTCCGCAATGGCTTTTGTAATATTCACCATTATAAATATTCTGTAACGAATCTATTTCGGGCGAATTGTCAGTTTTCATCATCTGGTCTATGACCCACGATTCCCGCCTGCACGAGAATTGTCAGTGGTTCGGAGTTATGCCACATCCGGAATGCAAGATCGACTGCGAGCCATCCTGCTTCTCGCCTGCTTCTTCCCTTAAAATCATTCATCTACTGCGAAAATGGACAAACCATGGTCCAGTGAAAACATATCGGAAATGTACTCAATTGCCTAGTCGCCGAAAATTCCCTACAATTGCTTATCTTCGGACGACGCCATAGCTCGCCTGGCATTGTGGTGAATTGATTGCCTTTACACCCGCTTACAAGCGCAACACATATTTACCCCGCTTTTCCACGCCCATAGTTTGCCACATGCAAGACTTATGGCATTTTCCCCGCAGTTTTCTTTTTCATGCCAGCCCACGATGATCTCGTTTTCGCTTATGCTGCGACGGCTTCCCGTCTCGATACCGATATGACCGTTTTACACGCATCCTGTTACCCGGCAAACGTCACCGAGGCACCGACAGACGGCGAATCGATCGCGGCGGAAGATGTTGGACGAGCACTTTCTGATGACGGCGATTCAGGTCAATCCGTCCCCGCCCACCACCGCCGCATCCGCAGCTTCGTCACCCGCGCCGGCCGCCTGTCGACGGGCCAGCGCCGCGCGATCGAGCAGCACGGCGCACGGTTCGTGGTGCCCTTCACTCCCGCTCCGCTCGACTGGCCGGCCCTGTTCGGGCGCGCCGCGCCGCGCATCCTCGAGATCGGTTTCGGCATGGGCGCCACCACCGCGGAGATCGCGGCGCGCCGGCCCGGCGACGATTTCCTCGGCATCGAGGTGCATGCGCCCGGCGTCGGCGCGCTGCTCAAACTGCTGGGGGAACGTGAACTCGACAATGTGCGGATCATCCAGCACGATGCCGTCGAAGTGCTCGAACGGCAGATCGCGCCGGACTCGCTCGACGGCGTGCATATCTATTTCCCCGACCCCTGGCACAAGGCACGGCACAACAAGCGCCGGCTGATCCAGCCGGCCTTCGTCGCCCGGCTCGCCTCCCGTCTCAGGCCCGGCGGCTACCTGCATTGCGCGACCGACTGGGAACCCTACGCCCAGCAGATGCTGGAAGTGCTGGGGGCGGAACCCACGCTCCGCAATACCGCGGACGCCTTCGCGCCCCGCCCGGATTACCGCCCGACGACGAAGTTCGAGCAGCGCGGCATCAATCTCGGGCACGGCGTCTGGGACCTGCTGTTCCAGCGCGCTCACCCGGCCCAGGTCACCAGTCCGCTATAGCCGGAACCCAGGATGACGCAACCGAAGACGATGCGGTACCAGGCGAAGACGGTGAAATCGTGCGTCGCGACGAAACGCAGCAGCCAGCGCACGCAGACGATCGCCGACAGGAACGCCGCCAGCAGCCCCAGCAGGAAGAGACCGAGATCGGCTGCGGCGAGCACGTCGCGGCTCTTGTAGAGGTCGTACACGGTCGCGCCGAAGATGATCGGAATCGACAGGAAGAACGAAAATTCGGTGGCGACCTTGCGGTCGAGCCCGAACAGCATCCCGCCGATGATGGTCGAGCCGGAGCGCGAGGTGCCCGGAATCAACGCGAAGCACTGGGCGAACCCCACCTTGAGCGCGTCGCGCACGCTCAGATCGTCGATCGAATGCACGCGCGCGAGCGGATTCGCCGCCGCCGCGCCCGTGCTTGCCGCCCCGTGCACCGCGAGGCCCTGCGCGGCGGCGGCGCGGCGGTTGCGGCGCTCGGCCCACAGGATCACCACGCCGCCGACGATCAGCGCGACGGCCACCGGCGCCGGCGAGAACAGCGTCGCCTTGATGTATTTGCCGAACGCCAGCCCGAGCACCACCGCCGGCACGCAGGCGACGATCACGTTCAACGCGAAGCGCCGCGCGCCGGGCCGCGACGCGAGCCCCGCGACCGTGCCGCCGATGCGCCGCCGGAATTCCCAGCACACGGCGAGCGTCGCGCCGAACTGGATCACCACGTCGAACAGTTTCGCCCGGTCGTCGGTGAAGTCGAGCAGGCTGCCGACGAGGATCAGATGCCCGGTGCTCGACACCGGCAGGAATTCGGTCAGGCCTTCGACGATACCGAGGATGAGGGCTTTCAGCGCGAGCGTGAGATCCAATTGGGGCGTCCTGTGGAGGGAATGAAAAGCGGCGCGTACGCCATTCCCGAAAATCGGGCGAATCGGCCGGGCCAGCCGTCGTGGGACCATTCAGCGAAAGTCTTGTGACAGGTTGTCGACAGCCATTCGAAAGATACCCGGATTATCGCTCGACGATCTGTACGCGAACACCTTTTGGCAGCACATTGATCTCGCCCGGTTCGTAATGCACGCCGGCGAAGCTCAACTGGTCGGGCTTGAAGGTGTAGATCGGGAAGCCCTCCAGCAGCTGCGACACGGCCAGTTCGAGCGCGCCGCGAATTTCCCCGCGATAGGGACCCGAGAGATCGGGAAAGTCGAGCGAATCGATCGCCGGGCTACGCAGGACGATCGCCTGGCGCTCGCGGTCGTAGGCCAGCGCGCTCGTCAGCACGAAATGGCCGTCGGCGGGCGCTTGCAGGAACGGGCTCTCGATATGCGCGTGCGCGCCGATCGAGAGCCGGTTCGCGTCCGGCCGGGTTCCCAGGACCGGGTCGTCGAGCGTCAGATCGACGATCTGCGAGATGCGCTTGTGATAAGGGAACTTGCGGGCCACGGCGCGCTGCATTTCCGCCACGCTGAACGTGTAGTGATCCGGGAGAAAGGGAAAGGTCGCGCACGCGCCCAACGGCAACACGCCGGCCAGCGCCGTCGCCACGCCCAGCTGCAACACCAGACGGCGCCGCTCGGATACCGTCCGCCGGTCCAATTCACTGCTCATCGCACTCGCTCCTTTGCGGGATCCGGCCGCGCGCCGGATGGTTGATTCGATCCGCCGGACCACGCGCGCCGGACCCTGCGCGGCCGGTGCGCCGACCCCACGGCGAACGACGATCTTACCGGAAGCCTTCGCGCTTGCCACGGCAATGCGCTGCCGGGATGCAAACCGATTTGTTACAATCCCCGGTGCGGCATTCCCCGACATCGGCAGGCATTGGCAAACATCATGAATATCGAACAAGCGCGCTTCAACATGATCGAGCAGCAGATCCGGCCCTGGGAGGTGCTGGACAGCGACGTGCTCGAACTGCTGGCGGTCGTCAAACGCGAGCAGTTCGTCACGGCGCCGTACCGCAATCTGGCCTTTGCCGATTTCGACATTCCGCTGCCGCACGGCGAGCACATGCTGTCGCCGAAGATCGAAGCGCGCATCCTGCAGGAACTCGCGGTGCGCAAGCATGAATCGGTGCTGGAGATCGGTACCGGCTCGGGCTATATGGCCGCCCTGCTCGGCGCCCGCGCGCAGCAGGTGCTGAGCGTCGAACTGGACCCGGAGATCGCCGCCTTCGCGCAGCAGAACCTGCTCGCGAACGCGGTATCGAACGTGGAACTGGCCGTCGGGGACGCCGCGCGCGGCTGGCCCGCGAACGCGCCGTACGACGTGATCGTCGTCTCCGGCGGCCTGCCGGTACTGCCGCAGACGCTGCTCGAGCAATTGAAGGTGGGCGGCCGGATGTCCGCCTTCGTCGGCGATGCACCGGTGATGAAGGCGCAGATCGCCACGCGGCTGAACGAAACCGAATTCCGCATCGTCGACCTGTTCGAGACCTATGTGACGCCGCTGCGCAACGCCTTGCAGCCGCAGCGTTTCACGTTCTGACCGGCCTTTTGACCGCATGAGGGTGCCGTCGGCGCCAGCCGCCGGCACCACTTTTCCGTTTCGTGTCTCATTTTCCGGACCTTCGATGCAACAGCTCGCCCCCACCGCTCTCGCCGAACGCCTCGCCGACGCGTCCCGCCCCGCTCCGGTCCTGCTCGACGTGCGCGAGCCCTGGGAAGTGCAGACGGCCGCGATCGCCGGCAGCACGTCGATCCCGATGAGCCAGATCCCGGCGCGCAGCGAGGAAATCGACCCGGACGCCGAAGTCGTCTGCATCTGCCACCATGGCGCGCGCAGCGCGCAGGTCGCGATGTTTCTCGAATCGCGCGGCTTCACCCAGGTCTTGAACCTGTCGGGCGGCATCGACGCATGGTCGCGTCAGGTCGACCCGTCGGTGCCGACGTATTGAGCCGTCTGCCGTGAATTACCGCTCGCGCCGTTTTCGCCGCTAGCGCGCCAGATACGTCGCGAGCGCCTCGACCGTGCGCGCGGTGGCGCCGCGATCCCGTTCGGCGAACGCGCGCGCCGCCGTCGCCATCGTCCGCCGGCGCGCGGGGTCGGACAATAGCGCGGCCACCGACTCCCCCAGCGCCGTGGGCGAATCGACCCGCAACGCGGCGCCCGATTCGATCGCATGCAGGCTGGCCTGCGCGAAATTGAAGGTGTGCGGCCCGACGAGCACCGGGCAGCCCACCGCCGCCGCCTCGATCAGGTTGTGGCTGCCGGTGGGCACGAGGCTGCCGCCGATGAAGGCCAGATCCGCCGCGGCGTAATAGGCCGCGAGTTCGCCCATCGAATCGCCGACCATCACCTGGATGTCCAGCGCCAGCAATCCCGCATCCGGTGCCGCCGCGGCCCATGCCGTGCGCCGAATGCCGCGCCACGCGCGCGACACCAGATCGCTCACCTCGTCGAAACGTTGCGGATGGCGCGGCACCAGGATCAGCAGCGCGTCGGCCGGACCGACGGCGAGTTGCCGGGCGAACGCTTCCAGCACCAGCGTTTCCTCCCCTTCCCGCGTGCTCGCCGCCACCCACACGGGCCGGGCGCCGATCGCCGCGCGCCAGCGCTGTCCGCGCGCGACGAGCGCCGGGTCGATCCGCACGTCGAACTTGATGTTGCCCAGCACGTCGACCCGCCGCGCGCCGAGCGCGGCCAGGCGCTGACGGTCCGCCTCGGTCTGCGCCAGCACCGCCGTCAGCCCCCCGAAGACCGCGCGCGCGCCGGCGCCAAAGCGCGCCGCGCGCCGGAACGAGCGCTCGGACATGCGGGCGTTGGCGAGCACCAGCGGCACGCCGGCCCGTGCGCATTCGTCGATCAGCGTCGGCCACACCTCGGTTTCCATCACCACGCCGACATGCGGCCGGTAGTGCCGCAGGAAACGCCGCACCGGACCGCGCATGTCGTACGGCAGATAGGCGCGGATCACCCGGTCGCCGAACAGCGCGAGACTGGCCGCGCGGCCGCCTGGCGTCATGTGCGTGATGAGCAGCTGCGCCTCGGGATGGGCGGCCAGCAAGGCGTCGATCAGGGGTTGCGCGCCGCGCGTCTCGCCCACCGAGACCGCATGCACCCAGATCAGCGGACGAACGCCCGGAGACACGCCGCCGGAGGGCGCGCCGCCAACGACCGCCCCGCCGAATCCGAAGCGCTCGCCGATATGGCGCCGGTAACCCGCTTCCTGGCGCGAGCGCCACAGCAGACGCACCACGGCGCCCGGCGCGACCAGCCACCAGAGACAGCGATAGACGGCGCGCAGCAGACGAATCCGCCACGCGGGCACGGCAGACGAGGAAGGCATGCGGCGGCTCAGATCAGCGTGCGGCCGGTCAGCCGTTCGAGCACGCCCAGCGGCGCGCACGCGGGCTCGACTATCGCCGCGGCGGGCAGGAAGAAGGTTTGTTCGAGCATGAACTGCCCCGACATCACCGCATGCGAGGTCTGGTCCGAGAAACAGACCCAGACGCTGCCGGGCGGAAACGGCATCGTCTGCTGTTCGCAACTTTTTTGATATTCGAGATCGGCCTTCATCGCATCGTGCAGGCCGAGCATCAGGTGATCGTACGGCGTGCGCCGCGATTTGGTGATGCCCAGCGTCTGCAACAGCCAGGCGCTGCCCGGCCGTTGCGGCGCGATGCGGGGCAGGAAGCGCCGCGCGGCGTCCTCGAACGGTTCGCCGACGCGCCACACGCGCGGCTCGCCCCCGGGATTGACGTTCGTGAAAATGCGCAGGATCCGCTCGCCGCGGTTCGGGCGGGACGGAAAGGCATCCAGGTGCAGCCGGCTGTCGTCGGCACGCCACGAGGTCTGGCGCGTCTCCACGCGGTGCAGGCGCAGGCTGGTGGGCGCCGCGCGCAGGCGGCCGCGGTAAGCCGGCGCGAGACCGTCGATCAGGCTTGCCGCACGCGCCTGGTAGCGGGTGATCAGCGCGCGGACCCGGGCCTGCGCCGCCGCGTCGCCGGCCACGCCGGCCAGCGCGCCATCGGGCGCGAGACTGATGTTCTTGCGCTTGGGATCCGCGATCGCCGGGTCCAGCAGGGCGGTCTCGTCGGCATCCAGCGGAAAATCGAGATGGGGGAAGTACAGCACGCGGCCCCGCTCGAGCGCGGCCACCAGGGTTTCGCGGGGCGCCGACAGGTGACGGGCATCCCAGTCGCCTTCGACTTCGATGATTTGAGAGGTGCTCATGGACAGGCGCTTTTCAGAAGATCGGACCGATCATCCGGCAGGATAGCCGATTTGCGGCGCGCCGGGCCCGCGCGACGTCACAGGAGACCGAAATCGCCCAGCGCGCGCTTGACATCCACCAGGTGCGGCGGCTGGTTCGCGGCGCCGATCTCGATGACTTTCTGCGACCAGTAGCCCCCGGTGCGCCAGGCGGTCGAGAAATTGTACAGCTCGACGGTCGGCCGCTTCAGCGCCGCGGCGATATGCACGAGCCCGGTGTCCACGCCGACCGTCGCGGCCGCGCCGTCGAGCAGCCCGACCACCGCGGGCAGCGAGAGACGCGGCGGCACCAGCGCCGCGTCGCCGAACGCCTCGGCGATGCGCTTGCTGCACAGGTGCTCTTCCTCGTTGCCCCAGGGCAGGACGATGGAGGCGCCCCGCCGCACCAGCGCCTCGCCCAGCGCGATCCACTCGGTTTCCGGCCATTGCTTGTCCGCGCGGGAACTGGCGTGGACGAAGACCACATACGGCACCGGCAGGTTCATGCCCACTTGCGCCAGCGCCAGCGCGCTCGCGCGGGTGTCGAGGCCGAAATCGATCTGCGACGGATCGACCTCGGGCACGGGCAGCCGCAACGCCGCCGCGACGAGCTGGCGCGAACGCTCGACCACGTGGGTGCGGCGCTCGATGGGAATCGACGTCTGGTAGAAATAACGGGCCGGCCATTCGTAGCCCGCGCCGTCGGTGCGGTTCGCGAGTCCCGTCACCGGCCCGCGCGCGCGCGATGCCAGCCAGGCGGTTTTCACCAAGCCCTGGCAATCGATCACGTGGTCGTATTGTTCTTCGCGCAACTGACGCTTGCAGGCCGCCCACTCGCCGCGCGTGCGCGAGGCGAACGGCTGGTGCCGCCAGCGCCGCAGGGCGACCGGAATCACCCGCCGTACGCCGTGCACCAGACGCACCAGGTCGACGAACGCCTCCTCGACGACCCAATCGATCTGCGCATCGGGATGATGCCGGCGAATATCGGCAATAACCGGCATGGCATGCACCACATCGCCCAGCGACGACACTTTTACGATGGCGATTTTCAAGGGCGGACGGTCAGAGGCAGTCATTCGTTGAAAAAAACAACGATTTTACCGCGTCAATAGGACGCCACATGAAACGATGTGGTAACAAATCTGTAACCAATCGTGTGCAGGGGCGGTGCGCGGTCCTGCCGCGCACCGCCCTTCCGGGTCACCGAACGTGCCGTCGAACCTCTTGCCGTCGAATCTCTCGCCGGCGGACCTGCGGCCAGGCGGCGCGGCGCGGTCCGGTGGCGCTGCCGTCAGAACGGCAGTTTCGCGTCCGGCTTCTCCGCCAGGATGACACGGCGGAAGTCCTCCTGGATGCGCGTCAGCGCCGCCTCGTTGTCGGCCTCGAAACGCAGGACGACCACCGGCGTGGTGTTCGACGAGCGTGCCAGACCGAAGCCGTCCGGATACTCGACGCGCATGCCGTCGATCGTCACGACGTCGTCCGCACCGGTGAACTGGGCGTTTTTCTGCATCTTGGCGATCAGGGCGACATTCTCGCCTTCCTCGAGCTTGATCTGCAGTTCGGGCGTGGACAGCGAGTTCGGCAGGCCGTTGAGCAGGGCGCTCGGGTCGGCCACGCGCGAGAGGATCTCCAGCATCCGCGCGCCGGTGTACAGGCCGTCGTCGAAACCGTACCAGCGGTCCTTGAAGAACACGTGGCCGCTCATCTCGCCCGCGAGCGGCGCGCCGGTTTCCTTCAGCTTGGCCTTGACCAGCGAGTGGCCCGTTTTCCACATCAGCGGCTCGCCGCCCTTCTCGCGCACCCAGGTGGCGAGGTTGCGCGTGCACTTCACGTCGTAAATGATCTGGCCGCCCGGGTTGCGCGACAGCACTTCCTCGGCGAACAGCATCAGTTGACGATCCGGATAGATGATCTGGCCGTCCTTGGTCACCACCCCCAGGCGGTCGCCGTCGCCGTCGAACGCGAAGCCGATCTCGGCGTCGGTCTCGTTCAGCGCGCGGATCACGTCCTGCAGGTTCTCCGCGTGCGCCGGGTCTGGGTGGTGGTTCGGGAAATTGCCGTCGACCTCGCAGAACAGTTCCTGCACCTCGGCGCCCAGCGCCTTGAACAGACGCGGCGCGAGCCCGCCCGCCACGCCGTTGCCGGCGTCGAGCACCAGCTTCATCGGGCGCACGGCCTTGATGTCGCCGACGATGCGCGCGATGTACTCATCGGCGATGTCGTAGGCGTGCAACGCGCCCGCGCCTTCGGTGAAGCGCTGGTCGACGATCCGCTGGTACAGGCCCTGGATCGCGTCGCCGTAGATCGCCTGGCCGCGCAGGACCATCTTGAAACCGTTGTAGTCCGGCGGATTGTGGCTTCCCGTGATGACGATGCACGAATCCACGTCGCGCTCGCCGCCCTCCAGCTTCAACGGCACGTTCGTCGCGAAATAGCCGACCGGCGTCGGCACCATGCCGATGTCCACCACGTCCACGCCGGCCGAGCGCAGGCCTTCGGCCAGCGCCACGGACAGCTCCGGGCCCGACAGGCGGCCGTCGCGGCCGATGACGACGGCATCGCCGCCCTTCTCGCGCACTTCGCTGCCGTAGGCCTTGCCGATCTGTCGCGCCACGTCCGCGTCCAGCGTCTTGCCGATCACGCCACGGATGTCGTATGCCTTGAAAATGGAGTTGGAAACCATTGCTGTGCCGTACCTTTGTTTTTTGAAAATCATCGGATCGGCATGCAGAAACCATGCCGACTTCAATATAATTGCGGGCTGATTACGGGTTGTCACTGCCAAACCGACGTGCGGACGATGTCCCCGTCGGCTGACGCCGCCCCCGCACCCCCGTGCCGAGGCAGGCCCCTTACCGGACATTCTATGCGAAGCCTTGCGCGCGTATTGCTCTCTACCGCACGTAGCGGCACACTTCCCGCTCCCCCTGCCGGCCGTCGCGCCGCTGCCACGCGCCGCGCCGCGTGACGGGCGGCATGGATCGCCCATGGCGCGGCGCGGGCCGGCTGCTGCGCGGCGACGCGGGCGCGGCGCTGGCCAATCTGGGCTGGCTCGCGGCCGAACGCCTGACGCAGATCGGTGTCGCGATCGTCACCAGCGGCGTCCTCGCGCGCTACCTGGGACCGGACGTCTTCGGCAAGTGGCAGTACGCCAACACCCTGCTGACCGTGGCCGCGCCGCTGACCTGGGTGTGTGGCGCCGAGATCCTCGTGCCGGCGATGGTGGCCGCCGGCGCGCGCGAGGAGGCCTCTCGGAATGACGGTCGACGCCCCGATCATACCGCACCGCGCCCCGGTAAAAAATGCGCGCCGGGCGCCGCGCCCGACGGCGCCCCGCTCGCCAGCATCATGGGTAGCGCGTTCGCGCTGCGCATGGCGGTGTCGCTCACCGCCCTCGCGCTGGTCTGGACGCTGCTCGCCGCGGGCCGCGCGCTGGGCCACGCGCAGGGGCCGTTCGATCCGGTCGTCGCGGCCATGCTCGCCGGCCTGGCGCTGACGCTGGTGTTTCGGGAACCGTTCGGCGTGGTCAGCGCCTGGCTTCAGGCGCGCACCTATTCCAGACCCGCGCTGCTCCTGAGCCTGTCCAGCGCGCTGGTCAAGGCGCTTGCGGTCTTCCTGCTGGCGCGCGCGGCCTTGCCGCCCGGCGGCTTCGGCGGGGTCTGGGCGGTGGAATCCGCCGTGATCGGCCTCGGCTTGCTGATCTATCAACGCCGGCATGCCGGTTTTCGCTGGCGCGTCGACCCGGCGCTGCTGCGCCATTTCGCCGCCGCGGGCTCGGTATTCTGGCTCGGTCTGGTCTGCATGTACCTGTTCATGAAGCTCGACCGGCTGATGCTCCAGCACTATGTCGGCTTCGCCGAACTGGGCCGTTACGCCGCCGCGCAGCAACTGAACGAAAACTGGATCACCCTGGCGCTGATGCTCGCGCAGACCGTGGCGCCCGCCTTCGTCTATCGCGTCGCCGAGCCGGCGCGGCTGCGTCGCAATCTCGTCCGCCTGCTGATGCTCACGGGCGCGACGATGGCGCTCGGCGCCGTGGTGATCGGCGCGTGCGCGCCCTTCATCATCCGCCTCGTCTTCGGCCCGGGCTTCGAGCATGCGGCCGCTTTCCTGCGATGGGCCGCGTGGCTGTCCGTGCTCGCCGGACTCGAGGCGATCTGCAACCTGATCGTCCTCAAATACCAGGCGCGTTACGTCGTGCTGGCAAAATGGGCGGCCGCCCTGTGCGCCGCCTGCGTCGCGAACCTGCTGCTGATTCCCGCCTTCGGCGGCTTCGGCGCGCTCGCGGGCCTGGCAATCGGCTATGGCGTCGCCCTCGCGGCCGATGCCGTCTATATTCAACGGGTGCTGTCCGTGAGTCCATCATGAATGCTGCCGCACCCTCCTCATCCGTCGCGGTCCTGCTGCCGGTCTACAACGCGCTGGCCGACGCCTGGCGCACGATCGTCTCGCTCGACGAGCCCGACTGGCCCGTGCTGCGCGTGCTGGTCGTGGACGACGGCAGCCAGCCGCCCTTCGACCCCCACGCCCCGCTGGCCGGCGCGCCGCCCGCGAACCTGCGCATCGAGGTATTGCGCATCGCGCGCAATGGCGGCATCGAAGCCGCGCTCGCCGCTGGCGTCGAACGCCTCCTCGCCGATGGCGACGACGCGGGCGCCAGCCGCGTCGACTACATCGCGCGCATCGATGCGGGCGACCTGGCGCTCCCCGGGCGCCTGTCGAAACAACGCCGCTATCTCGACGCCCATCCCCGCGTGGGCGCGGTGGGCATGTGGGCACAGGCGGTTCGCCGCGCAAACGCGGGAGGCGCAGGAGGCGCGGGGGCGTATGTGCTGGCCCCTCCCGCCGCGCCGGCCGACATCCGCCGCCAGCGCTTCGCGCGCAGTTGCTTCATTCATCCGGCCATGATGCTGCGCGGCGACGCGGTGCGGCGCGCCGGCAACTACCGCGCGGACTATCCGGCCGCCGAGGACCTCGATCTGTTCCTGCGGATCATGCGGCACGACGACTGCGCCAACCTGCCGGAAATCGGCATCCGTTACGAACTCAACGAAGGCGGCATCAGCGCCACGCGCCGGCGCCAGCAGATCCGCTCGACGCTGCGCCTGCAATGCCGGCACGCGGAACCGCTCAACCCCTTCTACTGGCTCGGCCTGGCGAAAAACCTGACCCATTTCATCATGCCCTACGCCTGGCTGCAATCGCTCAAGCGAACCCTGTTCGCCCGCGGCCCGGACACGGCCGCGCCCCTGCACATCTGCCTGGTGTCGAACACCGCCTGGTCGATCCTGAATTACCGGCGCGGCCTGCTCGAGGCGCTCGCGCGCGCCGGCGCGCGCGTGACCATCGTCGCGCCGCGCGATGCCGCGTTCGCGCCGCTCACGGCGATGGGCTGCACCTGCGTCGATCTGGCGCTCGCCTCGCAGGGCACGCGGCCGGTGGAAGACCTGCGCACGCTTGCCAGCCTCTTCCGGATCTATCGCCGCACGCGGCCCGACGTCGTCTTTCACTACACCATCAAGCCGAACATCTATGGCACCCTGGCCGCCGCCCTGGCGCGCGTGCCGTCGGTCGCCGTCACCACCGGTCTGGGCTACGTCTTCCTGCACGCCAGCCGCGCCGCGCGCATCGCGCAGGGCCTGTACCGGCTCGCCTTCCGCTTCCCGCGCGAAGTCTGGTTCCTGAATCCCGACGACCGCGACGCCTTCCTGTCGCGCGATCTGCTCGTGCATCCCGGGCGCGCGCGGCTGCTGCGCGGCGAGGGCGTGGACCTGGCCCGCTTCGCGGTGCGCCCGCACGCGCCGGACGGGCGGTTTCGCTTCCTGCTCATCGGCCGCCTGCTGTGGGACAAGGGCGTGGGCGAATTCGTCGATGCCGCCCGACAGCTCAAGGCGCGCTTCCCCGAGGCCTGCTGGCAACTGCTCGGCCCGGTGGGCGTCGCCAACCCCAGCGCGATTTCCCGCGCGGAAGTCGACGCTTGGTGCGCTGAGGGACTGATCGATTACCTCGGCGAAGCCGATGATGTGCGTCCGCATATCGCCGCGGCCGACTGCATCGTCCTGCCGTCCTATCGGGAAGGCGTGCCGCGCACCTTGCTGGAAGCCGCCGCGATGGGCCGCATCGCGATCGCCACGCGGGTGCCGGGTTGCGTCGAGGTCGTGGAGGACGGCGTCAATGGCATACTGTGCGAGGCCCGCAGCGCCCAGCGGCTCGCCGAGGCGATGCAGCGGGTACTGTGCCTGCCGGCGCAGCAACGCAAAACGATGGAAGACGCCGCGCGCCGCAAGGCCGAGCGGGAATTCGACGAACAGGTCGTCATCGGCGCCTATCAACGGACGCTGGACCAGGTCAGCGGCAAGACCATTTTTCTATCAGGGAAGCAACCATGAACGGCAAGGGAACCATCCTCGTCACCGGCGGCGCGGGATTCATCGGCGCGCACACCAGCGTGGAATTGTTGGGCGAGGGCTACGATGTCGTCGTGCTGGACAATCTCGTGAACAGCAAGCGCGAGGCCATCCGCCGCATCGAACGCATCGCCGGCCGTCCCGTCAGCTTCGTCGAAGGCGACGTGCGCGACACCGCCCTGCTGGAGCGCGTATTCGACGCGCACCCGATCACCGCGACCATCCACTTCGCCGCGCTCAAGGCCGTCGGCGAATCCGTCGCCAAGCCGCTCGCCTACTTCCGCAACAACCTCGAAGGCCTGCTGGCCGTGCTCGACGTGATGGCGCGCCGCGACGTCAAACAGTTCGTCTTCAGCTCGTCGGCCACCGTCTACGGCGACCCGCACACGGTGCCCATCGACGAGAGCTTTCCGCTGTCGGCCACCAACCCCTACGGCCAGACCAAACTCATCGCCGAGCAGGTGCTGCGCGACCTGCTGATCTCGGACCCGAGCTGGCGCATCGCCACCCTGCGCTACTTCAACCCCGTGGGCGCGCACGAAAGCGGCCTGATCGGCGAGGATCCGCAGGGCATCCCGAACAACCTGATGCCCTACATCGCCCAGGTCGCCGTCGGTCGCCTCGCCAAGCTGCGCGTCTTCGGCGGCGATTACCCGACCCCGGACGGCACCGGTGTACGCGACTACATCCACGTCGCCGACCTCGCCCGCGGCCACCTCGCCGCGCTCGACGAACTGCAGCGCCGGCCGGCCAGCTTCACCGTCAACCTCGGCACCGGACAGGGCTATAGCGTGCTCGAAGCCATCCAGGCGTTCGAGAAAGCCTCCGGCAAGACCATCGCGCACGAGATCGTCGCGCGCCGGCCGGGCGACATCGCCGCCTGCTATGCGAATCCGGCCGCGGCCACGAATTTGCTGGGCTGGCGGGCGGAACGGGATCTGGCGCAGATGTGCGTCGATCAGTGGCGCTGGCAGTCGGGGAACCCGGCGGGCTACACCGCCGAGGCCGACTGACGCGGCCGATTGATGCGGCCGCGTCGCCGCATCCTCTATAATCGGCCGTCCGGCCGCATCGATCCGCTCGGCCGCCGGCGCCGGCCAGCGCCGCGTTCCCACCCGTCACCGGCCACCCGCCACCCGCGTCAGCCAATCTCACTCGCGTCATGCTCAGTCTCGCCCTCGGCTTTCTCGTCTCGCTGCTCGCCACGCTGTTGATCGTGCGCTACTCCCATCTGCACGCGGGCCTGTCGGCGGATGTCGATCTCGTCGGCGTGCAGAAATTCCACGCCACGCCGGTGCCGCGCATCGGCGGCGTGGGCATCCTGCTGGGATTCGTCGTCGCCGGGCTGCAACTGCATTTCGCCTACCCGGCGGTCTCCTACGGCATGCTGGTCATCGCCGGCTGCGGGCTGCCCGCCTTTCTCTCCGGCCTGACGGAAGACCTGACGAAGCGCGTGACGCCGACGATCCGGCTGCTCGCCACGATGGCCGCCGCGCTGCTCGCGTGGTGGGCGATGGGCATTCGCGTGACCCATATCGACATCCCCCTGCTCGATCCGTTTCTGGCCTACGCCTGGCTGGGCGTGCCGCTCACGGTGCTGGCGGTGGCCGGCCTGGCGAACGCGGTCAACATCATCGACGGCTTCAACGGTCTGGCGGCCATGGTCGCCTTCATGATGTTCGTCTCGCTCGCCTATGTCGCGTTCCAGGTGGGCGACGCGGTCGTGCTGTCCGCCTCGCTGGCCATGATGGGCGCGATCCTGGGGTTTTTCATCTGGAACTACCCGGCCGGCCTGATTTTCCTGGGCGACGGCGGCGCCTACCTGCTCGGCTTCATGCTCGGCGAACTGTCGATCCTGCTGGTGATGCGCAACCCCTCGGTCTCGGCGTGGTACCCGGTGCTGCTGGCGATGTATCCGATTTTCGAGACGTGCTTCTCGATCTACCGCAAGCGCTTCGTGCGCGGCATCTCGCCGGGCATCCCGGACGGCGTGCACCTGCACATGCTGGTCTACAAACGCCTGATGCGCTGGGCGGTGGGCGCGCGCACCGCGCGCGAACTGACGCGCCGCAACTCGCTGACCTCACCCTATCTGTGGATGCTGTGCCTGCTGGCGGTGATCCCGGCGACGCTGTTCTGGCGGCATACCGCGGTGCTGATCTGCTTCGTGGTGGTGTTCGCGGCGACCTACGTCTGGCTGTATGTGAGCATCGTGCGGTTCAAGGCGCCGAAGTGGCTGGTGGTGAGAAGGCGGGCGTGAGCGACGGGCGGCGACGACGCGCCGCACGCCACGCCTTTCTTCATCTGGCACGACGCGGTCGGTCGCAACGGCTTTTTCCGGTTGAGCCGCAGACCCTTCGTGATCGGGATAGCCGGCGGTTCGGGCGCGGGCAAGGCGCTGCCTCCGCATAACGGCTGTCTCTTTCAGCAGTTCGCGGAACTGCGGCGTCTGATCGCTAGACCGGGAGTTCGAACATGAGCGCCACGCACTTCCACGGACGGAATCCGTCGTTCAATATTGCGCGGATATCGGCAAGGCATGATTTCGAAAAAAGACGAAGAAATCATTCAGGAAATGACTGCGTCACTCAGGCAGGGCTGGCACCGGTCCTGTTTGCGGCATGGTTCTCCCTGTCCGGCTGGTTTTCATTTGCCGTCATGATCAGCCGCGCGCCGGGCATGCCGGACATCGGCAATTCGCAATAGCAGGGACTCGCCGACGCCATCGATGCACAAAAGCCGATTTGCGTGCCAATCGATCCCTTCGGATGGACCTTTCAACGCGATTGCAAGGTGCTCACACCAAATATCAATTGGCGCGGCGCCCCTGAGTTTCATTCGATCGCGCGGGGCGAGGCGATCAGTTCCCTCGACATCCCGGTCCCTCCCGCTCTCCGGCAGAAGACCTTGCTTTCCCTGAGCTTCCTGGTGAGGCCGCAAGGCGGTCAGAGACTGCAGGCAAGGGCCAAGGTGACATTGACGAGTTTTACGCTTTTCGGCCGTCCAGATAAAGATGCAGCGCAGCACGCCAATCCGGCAGGTGCAGGCTGAACGTTTCCATCAGCTTCGCATTCGACATGCGGGAGTTTGCGGGCCGTCTTGCCGGGGTCGGATAGTCCGCCGAAGCAATCGGCTCGACCCGGCAGGCGCACTGCGTATGCGCGAAGATTTCCGCAGCGAACGCCGCCCAGTTCGTGACGCCGTCGCAGCTCAGATGATAAACGCCGGAGCGTTGCGCCCACCACGCTTCGGGCGCGACCGCCGGCGACACCGATTGGGCGACGATCTGCGCGGTCACGTCCGCGATCGTCCGCGCCCAGGTGGGTGCGCCGAACTGATCGCCTACGACGCGCACGGCATTCTTCTCTGCCCCCAGGCGCAACATCATCTTGACGAAGTTCGCGCCATTCGCGCCATAGACCCAGCTGGTTCGGAAAATCAGATGCCGGCAGCCGGCAGCGGCGATCGCCGTTTCGCCCGCGAGCTTCGACCGGCCGTACACATTCTGCGGATCGGTCGGATCGCTTTCCACATACACGTCTTCCTTGTCGCCGGCGTAGACATAGTCGGTGGAAAAGTGAATGAGGGGAATGCCCAGCCGCTGCGCTTCCTCGGCCAGGATGCCGGGCGCCCGCGCATTGATGCGCGATGCCGGCTCCGGCTCGCGCTCCGCCCGGTCGACCGCGGTATAGGCGGCGGGATTGACGATCAGCGACGGCGACTCGGACCGGACCACCCGGCGAATGGCGTCGGGATCTCCCAGATCCAGCGCGGCGCGGTCGAGTCCGACCACGTCGCCCAGCCCCTGGAGGGTGGACATCAGTTCATGGCCGAGCTGTCCGCTGATGCCAGTCACCAGGATCACGCGCGTGCGGCGGTTCGCGACCCCGGGCGCGGTCGTGCCTGCCGGCGAACCTGACCGGGGACTCATGGATACAGCGCCGCGTCGGCGAAGCGCACGCCCGCCGCATCGCGCGGCGCCAGCCGGGCCGGTGTCACGTCGGTCGGCCAGTCGACGGCCACTGCGAGATCGTCCCAGACCAGGCAGCACTCGTGTTCGGGGTACCAATAATCGGTCGTCTTGTATACGCATTCGGCGAACTCGGACAACACCATGAAACCGTGGGCGAAACCCTCGGGTACCCATAACTGCCGCCGGTTCTCCGCGGACAGACGCGCGCCCACCCACTTGCCGCAGGTCGGTGAACGCCGGCGCAGGTCCACGGCGACGTCGAACACTTCGCCGGCAATCACCCGCACTAGCTTGCCCTGGGGATGCGATATCTGATAATGCAGCCCGCGCACGACGTTTCGCGCCGATCGCGAATGGTTGTCCTGGACGAAAACCGTTTCGCGCCCCAAGGCCGCGGAAAATTCGCGTGCGTTGAAGCTTTCATAGAAAAACCCCCGGGCGTCGTCGAACACGACAGGTTCGATAATCTTGACGTCGGGGATCGCGGTATCGCGCAGGATGATGGGCATGCGGTGGCGGAAGAAAGCGGAGTAATCGAAACGGCAGCAGAATCAGAAACAGAACCCGAACCGACGCGTGGCGCGCTCAGCCGGCCTGATCCAGGTACCAGCGGACCGTTTGCTCCATCCCGGCCGCAAACGCGCGCGTCGCCCGCCAGCCGAGCTCCCGCTCGATCTTGCGGCTATCTATCGCATAACGTCGGTCGTGCCCCGGCCGGTCTGCGACGAACACGATCTGCTCGCGGTACGAGCCCGTGGGGCAGGGTCTGAAAGCATCGAGGAGATCGCATATGCGGTGCACCACGTCGAGATTCGTGCGCTCGTCCGACCCTCCGATATTGTACGTCGCGCCGGGCGTGCCGCGCGCCAGCACGACGCGCAGCGCTGCGCAGTGGTCGCCGACGAACAGCCAGTCGCGGCTATGACCTCCGTCGCCATAGATCGGCAGCGGTTGTCCGGCTAATGCCCGGGCGATGACCAGCGGAATCAGTTTCTCCGGAAACTGGCTGGGGCCGTAGTTGTTCGAACAGTGGGTCGTGAGCGTCGGCAAGCCATACGTATGGCAATAGGCGCGCACCAGATGATCCGCTCCCGCCTTGCTGGCCGAGTAAGGGCTGTTGGGCGCGTAGGCGGTAGTTTCCGTGAACGCGGCGGCGCCGGGGGCGAGGCTGCCGTACACCTCGTCGGTGGAGACATGCAGAAAGCGGAAATCGTCCTTCTCCCGGCCGGCCAGTCCATTCCAGAACACGCGTGCGGCTTCGAGCAGGGTGAAGGTCCCGACCACGTTGGTCTGCACGAACGCAGCCGGACCGTCGATGGAGCGGTCGACATGGCTTTCCGCGGCGAAGTGCACCACCGCGCGCGGCCGGTGCCGCGCGAAGAGCGCGTCCAGCGAGACCCGATCGCAGATATCGGCGTGCGCAAAAATATAACCCGGATGCTGCGCCAGCGGCGCCAGCGTTGCGGGTCTGGCCGCGTAGTTCAGACTGTCGACGTTGACCACGGGTTCGTCCGACGCAGCGAACCAGTCGAGGACGAAATGCGCTCCGACGAAACCGGCCCCGCCCGTAGTCAAAAGCATGTTCGCCCTCCGCGCCGGATGAACTCCGGGCAGCCCCTGCGCAACGCCGTCATGGGCGCCCCGGCAACGCCGAACCAGACGCCAATGCAGACGCAGGCGCGGGCGGGACCGGCGCACCGGCGTCCGGCGGCATGTATTCCGGCACCCACCGCAATAATCCGCTACGCACCTCTTCGTCCTCCGGCACGCGTTCCTGCGTAAGCCACGCCAGCACCTCCTCGACCAGCGTCGCGGGAACATCCCGCGTGCGGGCGATCAACAATTTGGGATGACGGGTGGGTCGTGTTTCCTCGTCGCACGCAAGCAGTTCCTCGTACAGCTTCTCGCCGGGCCGCAGGCCCGTATATTGAATCTCGATCTGATCGTCCATGAAGCCGTACAAGCGGATGAGATCCCGGGCGAGGTCGACGATCCGCATCGGCTTGCCCATGTCCAGCACGAATATCTCACCGCCGCGCCCCATGCTGGAAGCCTGCAGGACCAGCTGCGACGCTTCGGGAATCGTCATGAAGAACCGGGTGATGTCCGGATGGGTCACCGTCACCGGGCCGCCCCTGGCAATCTGCTCCTGGAATTTCGGGATCACGCTGCCGGCGCTTCCCAGCACATTGCCGAACCGGACGATTTCGAACTGCGTGTGGCGGGTGGTCTGTTGCAGCGCCTCGCACATCATTTCGGCCAGGCGCTTGCTGCCGCCCATCACATTCGTCGGATTCACCGCCTTGTCGGTGGAAATCAGCACGAAATGCCGTACGTTCGCGGAGATCGCCGCCCGGCCGATGCGATAAGTGCCCAGCACGTTGTTGCGCACCGCCTGCCATGTGTTGACATCCTCCATCAGCGGCACATGCTTGTAGGCCGCCGCATGGAAGACGATATAGGGGTTATAGGTCTGCATGACCTTCGTCAGCAGCAACACGTCCTTCACGTCGCCGACGATCTCCACCAGGGGCAACTCGCCAAACTTGTCTCTGAATTCCTCGCCCAACTTGTATATTGAAAATTCCGAGAAATCGTAGGCCACCAGCAAGGCGGGCTGGAATTGTGCGATCTGCCGGCACAGTTCCGAACCGATCGAACCGCCCGCGCCCGACACCATCACGACACGGTCCCTGAGCAGCGCGCCGACATGTTCCGTATCGATGCGAACGGGGTCGCGCCCCAGGAGATCCTCCAGGTCGATACTGCGCACGCGCGACAGGAAATTCTCGCTCGACGCCACGTCCGCCAGCTCGGGGAGCATCATGACCCGGACGTCTACGCGCATGCACAGCGTCGCGACGCGACGTTTCACCTGCGCATCCGCCCCGGGCATGGCGATGATCACATGCCCCGCCTTCCCCGGTCCGGTCCATTTTTCCAGATCGTCGATCGATCCCAATACCCGGTAGCCATAGATGTCGCGTCCTATCCGGGTCGGGCTGTCGTCGAGCAGTCCGAGCAGGCGCCATTCGTGCGAATGCGACAGTTCCCGCGCCAGCAACGCGCCGGCGCGGCCCGCGCCCAGTATCAGCACGGGCTTGCCCTTGCCGTTCGGCCCTTTCTCCTGGCCCTTGCGGCTGTTATAGGATTCCTTGCCGACGCGGTACAGCGCCCGCACGCCTCCCATGAGCAGCAACAGCAACACGGGCGTGACAATCAAAACGGAGCGCGGCACCAGCGGTAGGGGTTGAATCAGCACGCTGCCGATGATGACGAGCAAGGCGCCCATCGATACGGCCTTGCCGATTCGCATCAGGTCGGGCAGGCTGGCGAACAGCCAGATACCCCGATACAACCCGAACACCCGGAACATGACCGCGTAGATCGGCAGCACCCACACAAGTTGCCGCCACGCCGAGACCGTATAGGCATGCGGCAGCGTGCCGTTGAACCGCAACAGGTAGGCCGTCATCCAGGCCAGGAAGATGGCACACAGGTCGAATACGAAGGCCGCTGTCGAGCGCCACCTTACTTTTTCTTCAGACATTACGTTTCTTGCCCCTACTTGCCAACGCGCCCGGTATGTCCCGTTGGCAGAATTTTTTCCAATACCGGTCTATCGTAATGCCCGCTGACAATAATATGAACAACCAGAACGCCGTACCGATAATCCAGCTGCCCGGACACGCGGACAACAACGACAGCGACAGCGCAAGTGCCGAGGCGGCGAGCATGCTGGCATACCATAGCGCGAGCACGCGTCGTCGCCCCCAGTTCATGCGGATCATCCGTTGATAGTAATGTTCGCGATGCGCTTCCCAGAAGCGTTCTCCACGCAATATCCGCTTGAGCAGAGTCGTGGACGCGTCGAGAAGAAAAGGCGAGAACACAAGCAGCGGGAATACCGGGTTCCACGCCTCCGCGCGCCAGCCCGCCAGTCCCAGCGCCCCGACGAAAAATCCCAGGGGCACGGAACCGGCGTCGCCCAGAAACAGCCGGGCCGGGGGGAAATTAAAAATAAGAAAACCCAGCGCGGCACCGGCGAGCGTGAAGCAGGTTCCCGCCAGCGGCATGTCGGAGGAAGCCGCGGCAACCGCGAAACTGCCGAATCCGAATAGCGCCATGCCGCCGGCCAGACCGTCGGTGCCATCCATGAAGTTGTACAGATTCATGACCCAGATCAGGGCCACGACGAGCAGCGGCAAAGCCCACCAACGCACATCCGTTGCCGAGTACGCCACCCAGACGGCGGCCAGCGCATGGGCGGCGAACCGGACGCGGGCCGGCAGACCGCGCCGGTCGTCAATCTGGGATATTACTGCGAGACATAGTGCGAGGAAAGCGATGCCGCGCAGCGCCGGCGCCCATGCCAGCATCCCCGTCAGCGCAACGGGCACCAATCCCCACCCGCCCACCCGGGGCGTGGGCTGCGTATGCAGCGACCGGTGATTGGGCACATCCGTGGCGAGCGACCATGCCCATCCCGTTTTCAGCAGCATCCAGAGGATCGCACCGGACAGCGCCCAACCACAGGCGAAGGTGAGCAGATAGGCGACCGGAAGCGTAGTCACAGGGAACGGCCACGCCAGTGGCGCGGCTGAAGTCTCCATCACCGGCATGCTCACTGCCCCCGCCGCTGCAGTTGAAACCAGGCGGCTGTCTCCATGAGACCCCGCTCGACGGAATGCGGGGGTGTCCAGTGTAGGGTCCGGCGGATAAGATGGATATCGAGCCGCAACGGCGACGTCAGTTTCTGAATCTGATCCGCGCGGCCGCTCAGGCGCCCGGCGAGGGTCAGCCAGTCGAGCGGGACATCGAGCAGACGCGCCCGCTTGCCGAGGCCGCGTTCCAACACGCGAATCATTTCGCCGACGGTCATGTCCTGGCCATCGCTGACATGAAAAATATGGCCGCTTGCCGCCGGATGATGGCAGCACAAGGCGATTGCGTCGCCCAGGTTCTCGACGAAGATGATGCTGCGTTTCGCCGTCACGCCGCCGAGCGGCATCGGCCAGCCCGACGCAGTCGCACGCATGAGCTGCAGAAAATTGGCACGCACCTCGGGCCCGTACACGAGCGGCGGGCGCAGTCCCACGACTTCGATCAGGTTGTTGCGGGAGAATTCGAGCAACGCGTCTTCCGCTTCCCGTTTGGAAATGCCGTACGGATCGCACGGGTGCGGCACGTCGTCTTCCCGCCAGGGATGCGCGGACGTGCCGGGCTCCGTGTCGCCCAGCGCCTTGATACTGCTCAGAAAGACCAGACGGCGCACGCCCGCGGCCTGCGCGGCCTGCGCGACGCGCACACTGCCGTTGACGTTCGTTTCCCGATATTGCGCGAGCAAGGCGGCGCCCTGCTGCCGGTTTTCATCGCGCTTATGCACACGGGACGCAAGATGCACCACACAGTCGATTGGGATGTCCCGCTGCCAGACGTGCGCCAGATCGACGAAATCGCGCCGCGCGCAGAGCCACTCCTTCACGCCCGGCAGGCATTCTCCCGCGCGCGACGTCACACCGAACACGGTGTGATTGGCGCGCAGCAATGCTTTCGACAGCGAACGGCCGACAAAGCCGTTCGCGCCGGTGATCAAAATATTCATAGTGTCCGGATCAAATCAAATCGCCCACTGCGCCGGGCGCCGTCCCCTGGCAACGCGCCGCGCGCCGGACGGGGCGCATGGCCGCGTGCGGCCTACCCTTCCTGGAAAACGGCGGTACCGGCCATCGCAACTTTACCAGCAGCGTCGCGCCCCCGGTGTGCACCCGGCCAGGCTTGCCGCGGCAAGCCGCCATGCGGCCCCGGCCGGGGCATCCGGGCACGGCCAAACCCACGTTGCCGGGAACCAACAGTTACCGCTGTCTCCGCGCAGCGTAACCGGAACGCGTCTCGACGCGTCTCGACGCGGATCCAAACGGATGCGCTTTCCCATAGTGAGCCCGTGGCTCTGGGGTAGAATTCCGTGGACATTGCTGCCATCGCGATATTACGTCAGTTTCCCCTGGACATCCTCCTATAAAAACCTTGATCTCTGCCCCTATTTCCCCCGTCGACGGCTCCCGTGACACGTCCTCCCGCCTGCAGGTCGCATTGGGCGCCACCGTCCTCGAACGCGCGATGAACTCGAACGGGCACCTGGATGGAATCGGTACGTACACTGCCGAATTGCTCAAGCATCTGGGGGACGCCCGAATCGATCCGCATCCGATTGCTTGCGAAGGGTTTCGCGGTACGCGGGTCAGCAGCGGGGTGGAGACGATGCCGGGCTCGTTCTCGATCAATCTGTTGCGAAGTGCGGCGACAGGCGTGGCATTCACGGGAAGCCGCAATCTTGCGAGCCGCTTCGACGTGTTCCACGCTACTGATCATCACGTGCCGAAACTGCGCAATATTCCGGTCGTGGCAACGGTCATGGATCCGATTCCGTTGATGCATCCGGAGTGGACCGACGTCAACCATCGCGCGTTGAAGAACTGGCTCTTTCGCCGCTCCGTCCAGTGGGCGGACCACTACATCACGATTTCGAAATTCGTCATCGACGACATCGCCCACCACTTCCGCATTCCGGCGGAGCGCATCACGCCGATAGAACTCGGCGTGAACGACGATTTCTTCATCATGCTTTCGGAAGAGGAAAAGCTCGCGAGCCTTCGGGAACTGGGCCTGATGCCACCCTTTTTCCTGTTCATCGGCACGTTGCAGCCGCGCAAGAACATCCTGCGCATCGTCGAAGCGTTCAAATCCCTGCCGCTGGATATCCGGCGCGCCTGCCCATTGATCGTGGCCGGCCGCGAGGGATGGTCGTCGGAAGCGGAACGCGCTGCACTGGCCACGCTGCAGGAGGATGGAACGGGACGCTGGCTGAACTATGTGACGCCACTGCAGAAAAAAGCGCTTCTGCAATCGGCGCGGGCACTTGTGTTTCCATCGCTGTACGAGGGTTTTGGCCTGCCCGTTCTCGAGGCTTTCGCCTCGGGTCTGCCGGTCATCACATCGAACACCACCTCGCTGCCCGAAGTCGCCGGGGATGCCGCCTTGCTGGTCTCGCCACTCGATGCGAGCGAAATCGCCGCCGCCATGCGACGCTTGCTGGAAGACGACGAACTCTGGCGCACGCTCCAGGCACGGGGCGCCGCTCGCGCCCGTGCATTCAGTTGGGAACAAACCGCCAACCGCACGGCCGAATTATATCGCCGGATCGCGTCGTAGACGCGCGTGGGGCGGGCGGTCACCGGCATGACGGGTGAGACGCCCCCCGGGGCCCCGCCCAGGGCCGCAACGGCATCGATGACGCCCCGGCATGCGAGGGGGATCCGCATGCCGCCGGTGTCCGGCTGGGACGCAACGGCCGAAATATCCCGTATTCACAATGCTTCCGACATGTCCAACCTTGCTCACCCGCACCACGATCCGGCCCTTGCCGACACCATCGGCAGACTGCGACGACATTACGCAGAAGTCGTCGTTCCCATGTGGCGCGGGCCGGGCTTCGATCAAACGCTCGGACTGCCGCACGAAGCGATGCTGGGCGTCGCGCCGGTTGCCGCGTCGCGCCATCGCGCGATGGCCTGCGCGAGGCAGCTCTACATTTTTTCCAGACTCGGCGACCAGCGGCACGCCGACGCGCTGTTCGCCTCGCTGCAGCGGCATTTCCACGACGCCGAGCACGGCGGTTATGTCTACAGCATCGACGGCACGGGTCACGTCCTGGACGCGAACAAAGACCTCTACACCCATGCCTTCGTCATCTTCGCCTGCGCAGCCTATCTGGGCGCGTTCGGGGCGCAGGACGCGCGTCAGGCCGTCTCCGACACCGCCCGCCTGATCACCGAGCGGTTTCCCACGGACCCCGCCAACGGGCTGCCGGCATCCCTCGTCAGCCGCGATTTCAAGACAACGCACAGCACCGCGCAGCAGAATCCGCTGATGCATCTCACGGAAGCCTATCTTCTCGCCAGACAGGTGGAGAGCGATGCGCGCTTCGACGCTGCGCTGGATGCCGTGCTCACCGGCATCCAGCGCGTTTTCATCGACACGTCGAGCGGCTGCGTCATGGAACTGCCGGAGTGCCTGGACGCAGCCTGGATCGAACCCGGCCACCAGTTCGAGTGGTTCTATCTGGCCTACCACGGGAGCTATCCCGGCTTCGCGCGCACCGGCCTCGATCGGCACCTGCTGCGGGCATTCGACTTCGCGCAAACGCACGGCGTGGATCCGCTCACCGGTGGCGTCGCCGCCGTTCTCGACCGGCACGGTCGGGTATGCGAAGCGCAGCAGCGGATCTGGGCTCAGACCGAATACCTGCGCGCCCTGGCATGTCACCCGGCGGCACTGCAGCGCGAGAAGCTGCCGGCGCAGGCCGCGCTTTTCGAGACGCGTTTCGTACACGCCCAGGGCTGGCACGAGATACTTGCAGCGGACGGGGCGATTCGCCGCGCCGACATGCCGTCGACCACGCCCTACCATTTGCTGGGAAGCTACGAGGCCTTGCCCTGAGAAGGGTCGCGGGCCCGGGCCGGTGCCGGCGTGCGCGAGCGCCCTGCCCGGCAGCCGGCGTCTGGAACGGTTTGGAACCGTTTCGCTTCGCACAACATTCCGTCCCATCCCGAACACCGAGCCGTCATGCGCATTCTGCATTTTTACAAGACCTACAAGCCTGACTCTCAGGGCGGTGTCGAACAATTCATTTGGGAACTCTGCACCGGCGCGGCGGCGCAGGGGATCGAAAGCGATGTGCTGACGGTCAGCAAGACGCGGGGCACCACCGATTTTGGCCACCACCGCCACTATCGCGCCCGTCAGGATCTCAAAATCGCGTCGTCCAGCTTTTCCCTGTCCGCTTTCGGCCAATTCAGGCAACTCGCGGCGCGGGCCGACATCGTGCATTACCATTTCCCCTGGCCCTTCGCGGACATGGTGCATTTCTGCACGCAGCTGAAAAAGCCGACCGTCGTGACGTATCACTCGGACATCGTCAAACAGCAAAGACTGCTGCGCCTGTACCGGCCTTTGATGCAGCGTTTTCTGGCAAGCGTCGACTGCATTGTGGCCACGTCGCCAAACTACATCGAGACCAGCACGGTACTTACGGCGTATCGCGAAAAGACCGTCGTCATTCCGCTGGGACTCGACAAGGCGGCCTACCCCGCGGCCAGCGTCACACGGCTGGCGCAATGGCGCGCCTGCCTGCCGGACGGGTTTTTCCTGTTCGTGGGCAATTTGCGCTATTACAAGGGACTGCACCATCTCCTCGAGGCGCTGCGGGGAACCACCTATCCGATGGTCATCGTCGGTGCCGGCCCCGAGGAATCCGCCCTGCGCCAGCAGGCGGCCGCCCTGAAGCTGACGCATGTGCATTTCGTCGGCGCGGTGGCGGACGAAGACAAAATCGCGCTGCTGACGCTGTGCAAGGCATTGGTGTTTCCCTCGCATCTACGCTCCGAGGCATTCGGCCTGTCGCTGCTTGAAGGCGCAATGTTCGAGAAAGCTCTGTTGTCCTGCGAACTGGGCACGGGCACCTCGTACGTCAATATCGCGGGTGAGACGGGTCTCGTCGTGCCGGCGGCTGATCCGCAAGCATTGCGCGACGGTATCGCGTGGCTGGCGACCCACCCCGTCGAAGCCGCGGCGATGGGAAAACAATCCGGCGCACGTTACCAGCGCTTGTTTACCTCCGCGGTCATGGTGGACCGGTATGCGGCGCTCTACCGGCGTCTCCTAGCCTGAATCCGACGGCGCGCGACGGACCCGACGTCTCGCGAAGACCACGCACTGCAACGTTTCTCCGGATATACGGTTGCATGGCAAGGCCTCGTGCTATCCTCGTTTGCGTGTATTCCCAGGTAAATATTTAACGAATTTGTTGTAACGGAAATGCCCATGCTTTCATACGCGCAAATATTTGAAGATGTTTACCTGGAACGTTGTTTCGCAAACAAGAAACAGGGGTTTTACATCGATCTGGGCGCATGTCATCCGGTCGTTTCAAACACTGCCTATCATTTCTATCAACGGGGATGGCACGGCATCAATGTCGAACCCACGCCGTTTCGTCTGAAAGAACTGCAGGCCGCACGGCCCAGGGATATCAACCTGGGGGTAGCCATCGGCCGCAGGAACGATCGGGCCTATTTCAACATCAGCGCGAACGCCGACCATCTGTCGTCGCTGTTGAAACAGGAATCGGACCTGATCGAGCGCCACGCCGCGCACATCGAATCGATTGCCGTGGATGTGCTGACGCTGGCCACTTTATGCGAACGCCATGCTCCCGCTTCCATCGATTTTCTCAAAATCGATGTCGAGGGCGCCGAGGCGGACGTCATTGCCGGAGGGGACTGGGCGCGCTGGCGGCCCGCGGTCGTGGTGGTGGAAGCCACCCTGCCCGGCCTGCCGACGCCGGCGTGGGACGGCTGGGAACCCGACCTGCTGCGCGCGGGCTACCACTTCGCTTTCTTCGACGGAATCAACCGGTACTACGTGGCGCAGGAACACGCCGCGCTCGCGGAACATTTCAAGACGCCGGTCAATCCCTTCGATGGCGCCGTCGCGCTCAACAGCTATGGATTCGCTCTGGACGACGCACGGCATCCGGATCACGCATGGGCGAAAGTGTTTGCACAACGGGTGTTCGGTGCCGCCTCCATCGAAAGCGCGGACCACCTGGTTCGGCTGATGACGTGGGATCTGCTCGACGGCGAACTCAACGCGCCGACAACGGTCGCCGGCATCACGCTGGCATTCGAGAGAATTCTGGCGCGCCCGCCAGGAGCGCACGATATCCAGTATTGGGAAAACCGCGCCGACCTGCCCCTCGTGCGGCTCTATCAGGAGCTGCTGAAGGGGGAGGAATTCCGGGTGCACCGTTCCCGCATCTCCGCCAGATCGATGTGGCGTTGAGGCGGGTGCCGCGCCCAGCGAAGAAGGATCAAGGCATCCGGGAAATCGTTAGATTCTTGAAGACCAATTCGCCGTGGCCCGAGAACCATGTGCGTACCTCGAAATTCCCGATGGCGTTCTGTTCCGTATCGATGACCGTGCCGATCTCGTGCTCGCCGTCACGCTGCAACTCCTGCCGGAACAGCTGAACTCCCGTCTTCGCCTTGACCGTGCCGATCATGTCGAGATAATTGCCGCCGTCGCCGCCCCGGGTGACGTACGAGATCGTCACCCGGTAGCGTCCCTTTCGCAGATTCGCGTAGGGGCCATAGGTCAGAAAACCGGCTGCATCCGTGCCCGCCGCCGCGCGGCGCGTCGTACCGGACATGGCGCCGGTCGTTCCCGGTAGCGATTGCCCCGCCTGCGCGAATGTCCCGGCCAGCCCCTTGTTGAAAAGAAACTGATCGAACGCGTTTTTCAGGGCGACATCCAGATCGTCATTCGCGTAGATCCAGACCGTTGCATGGCTTGCCGGACAGTACAGCTTGCGACTCGGCTCGGGCAGCAGTTTGCCGATGGTCTGCGCCGTATAGTCGAAGTAGATCGGGGTTCCCGGGTCGCGGATGATGACGAAATTGTAGTGATAGCCGTAGTGCTGGCGTTTCGCTATCGGCCCCAGCGATGACATCCAGAACAGAGGGCTCATGTCGTGATCGGTGGTCACGATCCAGTTCTTGTTGGGCAGATAATGACTGACGCCGCGGGCGTACCAGTAATCCGCCGTTCCCGCTTCCAGGTGGAACCCATCCTTTTCTATCTTGTCCAGGCACGATACGATGGGCGGCACGCCCGCGTCATGACTTCTGCCGGCGAGAAAGAAACCTGCACTCGCGAGCGTCAGAAAGATCGCGACCGCCCGGCATGACCAGCCGACATGGCGGCGCAGCAGGAACCCGTCCCGGTCGGCCACCGTCACGGCCAGGACCATGACGACCGCGATCAGGCCGGCGAAATATCTGAAGCCCTCCAGGTCCACATAGCCGCCGGACAGCACCGCACCGAGAAAATTGATCGGCGCCACGAAGCAGACGAACAGCGCCACGAAAGCAAAACCGTCGACCTGCGTCGCCGCTTGCTCCGCAGACTCGCGGCCTACCGGTGCCCGCGAGTCTGCAGGGTTCCTGAAAAGCGTTCCCGTGCGCGCTTTCGATATGAGAAAAAGAACGCAGGCAAGCGCCGCCACGCTGAAGACGAGGCGATAGCCGCTTTCCAGAGAGAACGAATTCACCAGTGTCTCGAAGCACAGCTTCAGCGAATTGCGCGCGGCCTTGAGGGTGAACGGCACCCGCTGCCCGAGCACATCGTTTTTCGAGATAAGGGGCGACAGGACGTTTTCCACCACGAAAGTCAGCGGGTTCGCCAGCGCAAACCCGATCTTGGTGCCCGCCCCGATGTCGGGAAACAGCGCACGCCCCTTTCGGGTAAGCAGAAACAAGGCGAACAGGATCGCCGGAAACAGAAACGAAAGAAAATATATCCTCGTCGACAAGGCGGCTAGAATGCCCGTTGCGATGAACAGCACCGCCTTGCCCGCGCTGGGCCGTCTGAAAAACCGGATCGCGACCGCCAGATTGAAAACGGTGAGCAGCAACGAAGCGAAATGGCTGTTCGTGGAATAAAAATAGATCCATATGGCGGACTTCGCGCACACCAGCGTGAAGAATCCGATCAGCAGCAACAGGATGGCCAGCGCGCGTGCCGACACGGCAGGATGGAGGGTGCGTGCCAGCCAGACCACCGCGGCGGACAGAAACACCACCTGCAACGCGGATACGATGAATATCCTGCATACGGTCGACGCGATGAACTTCGCGCACAGCAGGTAGAGCAACATGTCCGGAAAATAGTCCGGGGCCGGCGAGAATTTCCAGTCGGACCAGTGCCCGCCCAGCAGGAGCAGGTCCTTCGATATTCCCTCCATGTACAACTGATCGCTATCGAGCCAGCCGCTGTTGATTTTTATCCATAGCAACGCTGTTACGGCGAGCACCGCAATACCGGCGAGAACCAGCTCGCCTGTCCCGCTCTTGTTCATCCGCATATACATTCAACCATTGAAGTGTTGCCGCGGCCCACGCCCTGGCGCCGCGTGTTGAAAGTTCAGTGCCGGCACGCGCTGAGCGGACCGTGTGCTCCGGACGGCTGCTGCGAAACGGTTCACCCGTCGACCGGTGCAATCTCCATATTCTTGACCAGCAGCATGCCGTGTCCGGAAAACCAGGACCTTACCTCGAAGTGGATGACGCCGCCCGGCGCAATGGTGACCGTGGTGCGCATTTCAAGGTCGTTCCCGGAGCCGAGACTTTGTTTGAAAAGCGTCGTTCCGGCGACGCCTTTGAGCGTTCCGATGATGTCGAGATAGCCACTGCCGTCATCGCCCGATGCAGCGTACCAGACCGTTACCCGATACCGTCCCGGTGCCAGCGTCAGATAGGGGCCGTAAGTGCGGATGCCCGGCCCGTCGGTGGGCTCGACCGCGCGGCGTCCCGAGTGAAACGCCCGGCCCACCACGCCCGGCGCATTGCTGCCTTCCTGCCGGTACACCCTGCCCCATTTCTGATCGTACAAAAAGCGCGTAAACGCATTCTTGGATTGGCCATTCCACTACGTTTTTCACTTAGAACCGCTTATTTGTTCAGCGTCATACGATAACGCTCCGCGTCCCAGTTGAGCAATTGGCCGATATCCTGCTGACTCAACGAGTACAGTGCATCGGTTTCGCCTTGCCTGACGAGCACATCCGCGTAGCAGCGCAGCTGCACCTGTTTGGCGATGCTGAAACCGCTGTGGGCAAAGACGCCGTGACGCCGCACGAAAACGAGTTCGGGAAAGACGCCGGCGTCCGGGAGGACGTCCGCGAATGCGCACGGGCCGTCGCGCACGATCGCCTGCGCGCCCAGGAAGACGACGTGATCCGGGTACAGCGCCCAGTCGCGCTCGACCCTGGCCAGCAAGCCCGCATCCAGCGCGAGCCCCTGCACGATGCGATCGTCGATCGGTGCGTAGCCCGCCGCGCGCGCTTCGGCGCAAATCCCCTGCCCTGCCGCGTCGGCGAGGACGTTTGCCGACACCGGACAACGCAAGGACGCGGTGATCCGGCCCAGCATCTCCTCGAGTTGCGCCACCGTCTCCGCCCCTACGACCACCCCGTGGTTCCCCAGAAAGACCACCGGAGCGGCGCCGTCATGGGCCAGCGCCTGGGCCACGGCCTGCGCCAGTTCGGCGCCCGGCTTGTGATAATCCGTGGCAACCCACCGCACCGATGGATCCAGTTTGGCGCGAATCTCGTCGAGCCCGTCGATTCTGACCAGATGGGCCAGCGCTTCGACTGCATGCAGGTGCGCCACCACCGGCTGCGGCATCAGCGCATGCAGCAGCGTCTCGATCGACGGTTTCAAGGCACCGTTGACCAGCGTCTGCGGCGCCACCGCGTAGTCGCCCTCTGCCAGCGCATGCCGCAGCTGCGAGAGATCGACGGGCAGGAAGATCTCTTCCCGGTCCGCTTCCGCCAGCCATTTTCCCGACGCCTTGATCCACAGCGCATCGTCCTGTTTCCAGGACACATTACCGCCCGCCCCCTGGACGAGCAGCGGGTCCGCGCCGATTCGGGCACAGAACTCGATGACGGATCGCCCCAGCGCATTGATTGCCGTGCTCATTTATCGCCCCGCAAATCGGCGATGAGCCGACGGAGTTCCTTGAATTCCCGAAAAGACGCATCGGGCGCGTTTTCGCCGATCCCCAGTGGCGTTCCTTCGTGGATTTTCTGCAGCGTGATCGCATTGATCTCCTTTCGGGCACCCTGGATATCGTTGATCGGATTGTCCCCGATCATCCATATCAGATCGCCCTTCGGACGAATCTTCTCCAGCGCGATATGAAACGGCGCGCCGTGCGGCTTGTCGAAGCCCGCCTCCTCGCTCGTCACGATGTAGTCGAAATAGTGATCCAGCCCGAAATAGACGATTTTCCGAAACTGGATCTGCGCGGTGAGATCGGTCACGATCGCGGTTGGGACGCCCAGCAGGCGCAGATCGTCCAGCAGATCCTTGACTTCGTCGAACAGGACCGCGTTGCTCAGAAAGGTACGCCAGTAGGTTTGCTCGAAATCGAGCGCGAGTAGGACCTGGGAACCCAGCCCCATGATCTCCAGCATTCTTTGCAGATACAGCAGGCGGCTGTGAGAGGACGCCGTGTGCGCAAGACGCGTCTTGATCTGCTGCCGCGCTTCGTGAAACGCCTTGTCGAATACGGCGGGCGTGATCTTGAAACGGCTGACGACCTTTTCCCGCACGGCCTGCATGGCCACCGCGTGCGCCGGATCGTACGGATAAAGCGTATTGTCCGTATCGAACAGGATCGCGTCCGGGAGGCGATCAAACCTCCCCGGGTGATAAATTTTTACCATATGAACCGCTCCGTCAACGCCTGATTGATATGTGACAGCGTCACCAGTTGCATCAGCCCCATCATGCCATCCTGCCAGACGGGCACGGTATCGAGAAACTCGAAAATGCGCGGGCAGATCATGCGCGCCGCCATCTCGATATCCGCTGCGGAAGTGTCGCCCTCGATGGCGAACGCGATGCGCGAACCGTCGCGCGCGGGAATTTCATCGACGTGCAGCCCGCACACGCCCACCAGCGCCCGGGTCAGCGATATCGAGCTGAGGCCGTGCCGCGACTGGACGACGAGCTTGAACGGCAGCGTCTGCTCGACGCGGATGTCTTCCAGCATGCGCGGATGAATGGGCTGGAGCGACAGGATGAGATCGGCTTCCAGCGCCTGCGGCCGGATGAAACGCGCCGCATCGGGCTCGCGCCGGAGGAAGGACGCTTCGACCTGCGCCACGCTATGGCCCCGCACCGTGACGTCGCGCCGCATCTTGAAGTATCTGCGCAGGTCTTCGTCGATATCCAGATAGATGCTCAGATCGTAGCAACGCCGGGCGATGGGCAGATAGAGCGCATGCAGGCCGCTGGCGATGATGAAATCATTGCTGCGGATCGCACGCGGACGGCTCATCCGCCCTGTCTGGTGGTCGTAATGCGTGGACTGAACCGGCTTGCCGTCGATGAGCGAGACCAGATCGCTGGCGAACCGGTCGAGGTCGTTGGCGACTGGGTTCAGATGCGTCATCACCTGCCACATCGGCCGTTGGCGGTCCCACAGGTGATAGTCGTCGCCCGTGAGCATGGTGACCGAATGCTGACCGAACAGGCCTTCGATCGCATCGGCGAAGGTGTCCTTTCCGGCGCCCGAATCACCGGCGATGCCCAGGACGAACGGCTTGCGGCTGAGACGGAAAAAATCGTTGCGGCTGACGGTCTGCCGCCAGATGCGAACGGCCAGAACCGCGCCGATCGCCACCATCGCCGTATAGAAAAGCGACGGGAAGCGCCTGCCGAAATGGTCGGCCAGCAGACGGCTCGCGTCGAAGAAAACCCCGCCGACGACGATCGTGCCGGGGGCGAGTTCGAGCATGCTGCTGATGACGTAGAGAATGGAAAACAGCCAGGCGAGCATCGTCGCCACCCTGTCGCCCATCGCCTGGTAGGTCAGCAGCAGCGGCGTCAACCAGATGAACCAGCCCGGAGAAGCCGGGGTCATCAGCACGACCGCCATGAATCCCAATCCCAGCATCGCCTGGAACAGATCGAAATTCATCCGCTTGACGCGCCACGCCGCATACAGCACCAGGATATAGACCAGCGGCACCAGGTAAATCGAAAAAGTGGGGCCCAGATCCATCGTCAGGCGAAAGACTTTTCCGGTCTCCGGATTGCTGAGCAGCATCATGACCGCGGAATGCGACAAGGCGAGATACGGCACCAGCAGCAGGACGCCGCCAAGCGCGATACCCGCCACGAAGCGCGGCAGGAATCTCCGGTAGGCGAGGTTGTGCGCGAAGTAGATAATGAAGAACGGCAGGGCGATCACCATGCTCGCTTTCGCGGAAATCGCCGCGATGAAGACGAAACCGGAAAGGGCGAGCCGATGGCGCCGGAAATGATGCAGGGACAGCACCAGCAGCGTGACGGGGATCAGATCGTTCAAACCCAGCAGATAGGTCGCGACGATGACGATCGGAGAAAACCAGTACACTGAGAGCAACAGCCTGACGCGCCCGGGAATCATCCTGCCGAGCAGATTCAGCATGATGAAATCGACGCACAGCAAGGTGCCGGCATAGCCATACAGCAGCGGCATGCCCAAGCCTTTGCATATCAGCGTCAGCGGCAGGAAACACAGCCACATCGCATACCCGTAGGGAAAGGCGATGGGCGTGCCGCCGCTGGCCAACCAGGCCGTCCAGGGGTCGGTGCTGAACGAATGGGTGCTCACGTTCATGAACGGGACATACCACTGCATCGCCGCGGCGGGCAGCGCCAGACCAATCAGCACAAGCCGCAGCAACAGACCGGCGAGGAACAACGGATCCAGCAAAAGCTTTTTCATTCCCTGCCCGTAGAAAGCTCCCACAATTCAGGCCTTTTCGTGCAAACCGCGTCCGCACGAATACCGCGCGCCTGCAGGATCTGCCGCAGCAGGGGGATGTCGGCATCCGCGTCCCACCCCTGCAACTCGGGCGAAACCAGACACAGCCGGAAACCGGCCTGCGTGAGGCGCTGCGCGTCGTGTTCGTCGAGCGGGAACTTCGTGAAACAGTCCACCCACACCCAGTCGACCTTGCCGGCCAGCGTCAATGCGGTCTGGATCGATTCGTACTCGGACACGCGCACCGCGCACCGCCCTTTCGCCGCTTCCGCCCAGCGCATCATGAAGGGGAAGGATTGGTCAAGGAAAAAATAGTCCTCGATGCCATGGGCCGCCATCAATGCGATCAGACGCGCTTCCAGACCTTCTTCCTTGACGTTGAGGATCAGCGTTCCATGGCGGTATTGCGCAATCCACTCGTCGAACCCCTCGCCCGCGGCGAACGGATCATGGTGCATCACGAGCCTGTCGCCCTGACTGCGGATATCGACCTCGACGCCGTAGCGCGTATCGGTTTCAGCGAGTTCGGCGAGCGTATTGCGGCGATGTCGGATCAGTTTCATTTTTTCAGATTTTTTCGCAATTCTAAACTGAAGGTCACAGTCCTTTCGATAAATTTTCGCTTGGCCGACCAGTTGACGTTCCAGTGCGAAACACCGTGCGCCCGTTCGCCGAACGTGACGGGAAACCGGTGGGTCGCGAGTTTCGCCAGCCGGGCCCGGTAGTACGCGAAGAGATCGAGTGAAAAGTCGTGTGGCGCGGCATCCCAGGATGCGAAGAACTGTTTCGAGAACATGGTGGGCTGCGCATTGATGTCATACAGGCCGGTACGCAGCAGCAGCGTTTCGAAAACACTCATGCCCACCGTGAAGACCGTATCCGCCAGGGGACGTCCCCGGCGGTGCCCCTTCACGAAGATATCCAGCCCATGCTGCCTGAAGAATTCAAGACCCCGTACCGCATCGAACGGATCGGTCTGCATGTCCGCGTGCGTCCACGCGAGAACGTCGCCGTGCGCGGCGCGCAGGCCCGACAGGATGCCGAAGCCATAGCCCTGGTTCTTTTCCACGCGCACGGACCGGCAGCCCGGATAGCGCGGGAGCAGTTGTGCGAGCACCGCCGGCGTGGCGTCGGTGGAGCCGTTGTCCACGAGAATGACCTCGGCGTCCGCGGACCGGGCAACGATCGCGCAGCGCTCCAGCAGCAGCGGCAAGTTGGCCGCTTCGTTGTAGCAGGGAATCACGAGCGACAGCTTCACAGCACCACCTCCGGGCGGGCAGTCCGGAAAACGAACCATTTCATGCCGATGAAATTGAGAACGGTCGACGTACCGGTCGCAAGAACGAACGCCACGCCGACGGCGCCGTGCACGTCGCGCAGGATCTTCAGGACAGCGGCATTGACCACAATGTTCGCGCCCAGCGTCAGCGCATACAGCAGGCCGAAGCGCCAGCCGCTACCGCTGGCGGAACGGGCATGACCGAAAGTCAGCGCGCGGTTGGCGAAATAGGAAAAGACCGTTCCCGCAAGAAAGCTGCAACCCTTCGCATAACTCGCATTCCAGCCGAACAGCCAGACGATGCCGCGGTAGACCGTGAAATCGATCAGCACCGTCACGATGCCGACCAGAATGAAAATCCGGATTTCGCGACCGATCATGCTTTGCGCGCCGCGGGCCGCTCGGGGCGCAGCGCGGCATAATCGTTTTCAAGCTCTGGCAAGGCGCTTGCCGCAACCCGGCCATCCCGTTCGAGACGATACGGATGCGACGCCCATTTATGAAAACACGACTGCCAGTAGGTGAAGGTCCGGAGATCATTCGGCGTTCCCCACGACAGAAATGCATCGACCTCGAACAGCCGGCATTGCAGCCCCAGTTCGATCGCGTCGTTGATGCAGGCGTCCAGATAGAACTCGCCGCCGATCCGGCCATCGCGCGCGATGAGGCGGGCAAGCGCCCGGCGGAAATCCGCGGCGCGCCGGAACGTGAAAGTGCCGATGACGATGGGATCGCTGGCAGGCGCGTCGAGCGGCGTCTTGACGGAGATATGACGGATGACGCCGTCCTGCGCGTCGATCCACCCGAACATCGCGGGACGGCGCACCGCATTCGCGTGCCCGCGAACGCCCCATACGATCACGTCCACCGTCGGGTCGTCCAGCAGGCCCTGCAACGCCGCGGCGTCATAGAGAACGCCGTTGTCGCAGGCGCCGAAGGTCAGCGCACCGGAGAGCGGACCGTCACGTTCCTCGAGCGCATCCACGCCCAGCAACGCGGTGCAGGCCTGCCCTTCGGTGACGGCGGGAATCGTGCTGATCACTGCATGGGGATAGAGCGGCAACAGTTGCTGCGTGATGTCCTCGTGCCCGGCCATGTCGCCGCGCAGCACGAACGCGTGCTGCGCGGCGGCGGGCAGATCGTGCACCGCTTGCGCGACCATCGGCTTGCCGGATACGGGAATCAGCGGCTTCGCCAGGGTATAGCCCTGCTGCGCGAACCGCTGCCCCAGGCCCGCCATCGGCATGACGACCGCTTCGTTGCTGGCGGATGCGTCCGCTTCGCTGGCAATCAGTCGTTTGAATGCCAGCGACCATCCGGTGAATTCCGCGACGTCGTCGGGCGTGCCCCACTGCATGAAGTGCTGCAACGGATAAACCGCCACGGGCAGATTCACCGCGAGCATCGGCTTGTAGGACAGGCTGACATAGTACTCCCCGGCCACGTTCAACTGCTGCGCCATCGTGGCCTGAAATGCATCGGCCATGATGCGCCCGGACGCAAAGTAGTAGGTGCCGCTGGACGCGAACTCGTTCATCCGGTCGTTCGTGTAGGGCTGCTTTTCCTGGATGTCGTCCACCCATCCTCCGGTCTCCCGAAGATAGGCGTAGTTGGTGCTGCCCAGGCTGTGCGGGTGAAAACCCTTATATGCGGGGATCGCGCCGGCACAACCGGTGGCGGCCACGAAGTCCTTGAAATCCTGCCAATCCCAAAAACAGGTGAAATCGCAGTAGTTCACGACTGTCGGCTGCTGGGGATCGACCAGATCCAGCACCTGGCGAACGGCATGCACCGGACCGAGTTTATGCGGTGCGATGCCGACGATCCTGCCCGATGGACAATACCGTTGAAGTATTTCCCTCATTCCATAATCAGGATTGTCCAGGTGGTCCCGATTGCAGATGAAGATGAAGTCCTGCTCGCCCGGGAACATGTCGATCACATGAGCGATGATCGGCTTGCCGTCTATCGGAATGAGCGGCTTGGGAACGCTGTACCCGGCGCGACGAAAGCGTTCGCCGAAGCCGGACATAGGGACGATGATTTGCACGAAAACTCTGCCTAAATGGAGTCGCGAGCCCGGCAGGAATGGTCGAAAGTATCCGGCGTCGGTCGATGATTCAAAAAAATTAACATCATACAGATACCTTTTCCCAATCGGCCATACCGCCCTTGGTGGCAGTGCTCAATTGTTGCTAGCTCAACCCATCCACCCGCGCGCCATTTGATTTCATGGTAAACGTCACTCAAGCTCGAGGAGGTGCTGCTCGACAAGGGTGGAGATCCGCCGCCCCAAACGCCCGAGGCCCGCGAGCGGACCCAACGCACGCGCAAGCCCCTGCCCGAGCAGCTGCCGCGCGAGACGATCGATCACGCGCCTCCGCACGATCAGTGTCCGGACTGTGGCGGTATGCTTAAAGCCATCGGCGAGGATGTCGCCGAGCAACTCGAATACGTGCCGGCCAGCTTCCGGGTGATCCGTCATGTACGGCGCAAACTCAGCTGCGCCTGTTGCCAGACGCTGGCACAGGCGAGCGCACCATCGCGGCCCATCGCCCGTGGCCTCGCCGGCCCCGGTCTCCTGGCCCACGTGGTGGTGAGCAAATACAGCGATCGTTTACCCCTCTACCGGCAGGTGCAAATCCACGCGCGAAGCGGCGTGGAGATCGAGCGCTCGACCCTTACCGAGTGGGTCGGCGGCGTGACGCGTTTGCTGCGGCCGTTGGTGGACGCGTTGCGGCGCTACGTGATGGCCGGGGCCATGCTGCATGCCGACGACACGCCGGTGCCCGTGCTCGCACCGGGACGAGGCAAGACCGCGACGGGGCGCCTCTGGGCCTACGTACGTGACGAGCGGCCTAGTGGGAGCACGGCACCGGCCGCCGTATGGATGGCGTACACGCCGGATCGGCGGGGCGAACATCCGCAAAACCATTTGCAAGCGTTCGACGGCATCATCCACGCCGATGGCTTCGCGGGTTACGACAAGCTCTACGTCGACGGCACGCGCGTGCCGGCCGCGTGCTGGGCGCACGTGCGCCGCAAGTTCCACGACATTACGCAGTCGCATCCGTCCCCGACAGCGGGCGAGGCGGTGCGCCGGATCGCGGCACTTTACGCGATCGAAGCCGAGATACGCGGCCAGCCGCCGGACCAGCGCCTGGCCGCTCGCGTCGAGCGCACGCAACCCCTGCTGCATGATCTGCATGCCTGGCTGCAGGGCTTGCTGCCGGCCCTGTCGAGCAAGTCCGCGCTTGCCGGGGCGATCCAGTACACGTTGAAGCGCTGGGAGGCGCTGAACACGTTCGCTCGCGACGGCCGTGCCGAAATCGACAACAATGCGGTGGAACGCGCCCGGCGCGCGGTCGCGCTCGGACGTAAAAACTATCTGTTCGCAGGTTCGGACGCCGGCGGCCACCGGGCAGCGGCGATGTACAGCCTCATCGGCACGGCCAAACTCAACGGTCTGGACCCCGAGGCGTATCTGCGCGAGGTGCTCACACGCATCGCCGAGCATCTGGTTAACCAGATCGATGCGTTGCTGCCGTGGACGCTGATGGGTTCAACGCCCGCGTCATCGCGCCTCTGAAAATAGGTCCACGCTTACGAAAATAAGTGGGGACCTAATGGCGCCCCATCTCGCGCTTCATCGCGCCTGCACCCAGCCAATATCCATCACGCAAGATGCCTTGCCTGGACGTACATGGACGCCCCCGGTTTGCCAAGCTTTCAGTTCATGATGGTTTGAGAGAGAAGATTGCACCCGTACATCCGGACTTTGTTCGCGGGCGTAGCTCGCTGTCCCTGATGGGTTTTGCTGGTCAGCCCCACAATCGCTTACACGCACTCTAGGTGCCTCGTCCAGCGCGGGTTTTGCCAACCACGGTCTTACCTGTCTCTCCATCATTGCGTGATTACTTGTGCAATCGTTGGATCGTTCGCCTGTTAACCAGTCATAGAAAAATTTAGTCTTATACAGATGCGCGATCTGCTTTAAATATCGGATTAAAATCTCGGTTATGAACTAGCATTGCCCAGATAATTCTTGCGGTTTTATTGGCTAAGGCGACTGCCGCGACGTTTGCGTTACGTCGATTGATTAATTTAAATAACCATGCGTGAGTCTCGGCCCGCTGATTTGCCCGGTAGATCACAGAGCGTGCGCCATGAATAAGCAGCGTGCGCAAATAGGCGTCGCCACGTTTGCTCATGCCCAATAGGGTCGACTTACCGCCGCTTGAATTCTGTCGCGGAACAAGTCCTAGCCATGCTGCTAGCTGCCTTCCGTTTGTAAAATTCTTTGCGTCGCCGATCGTCGCTGTCATTGCACTTGCAGTGATGGGGCCGATACCAGGTATTCTCTCGAGCCTGCGGCTCATCTCGCTGTTTTTATGCCAGTCTTTGATCTGAGCTTCAAGTTCATCAACCTGTTTGTCCAGTAATTTAAGATGCTCCAGCAGTCGGTTAATTAATATTCGAAATACGCCCGTCAATGGCAACGTCGCGTCTTCGATAAGTTCAGGAACGCGCTTGGCTATGTACGCAATGCCCTGCGGGATGACAAGCCCAAATTCAGCCAGCAGTCCACGTATCTGATTAGCCTGTGCCGTGCGTGCCTTTACGAATCCTTGCCGTGCGCGATGTAACGCGAGCACAGATTGCTGTTCGATGTTCTTGATTGGGACGAATCGCATGGTCGGACGCGACACAGCCTCACAAATTGCCTCGGCATCGGCAACATCGTTTTTATTGCTCTTGACGTAGGGCTTAACGAATTGCGGAGCGATCAGCTTGACGTCATGCCCTAGCGCTTCAAGCTTACGAGCCCAATGGTGCGCCCCACCGCATGCTTCCATTCCTGTCAGGCATGGTGGCATATTGGAAAAAAAGACCACAACCTGATCGCGACGTAGCTGTTTGCGCAAAATCGGTTTGCCGTGTTCGTTAGCCCCGTGGACTTGAAAAACGTTCTTGGCCAGATCGATTCCGATAGTCGTGATTTGCATGATGGTCGCTCCTTGCGGGTCGAGAGGTGACGGACTCCGTTACTTTATACGCCGACACCCCGATGTGTGGTGGGGGCGTCCATCCCATTGCTTACGATTACCGCATGATAGGCGCAATTTCACGACGCGGACCGTCATCCGCGCGCGGGCGACTCCTCCGCTGGGATCGGTTGTCGAACAAGGAAAGTATTCAGGCAGGCGGCGGGTCCGGCACGCCAGGGGAACGGCGCTCACGGCGAAGACCTGCCGCCTTGCGCCGCAGACGCCGTACACGTCGTCCGAGACGGGTGCGAGGCCCTTCCGCGCGCAGTCCGGCACGGAGGAATGCCGGCTGTTGACCGCAGCGCGATACGGCGGACTTCAGGAAGCGGCGGGCGCCGAATGATACATATCGCTCAGAGTTTGCCGCATCGCGATCCGCGGGGGCAGCGATATCTCGGCGGCAAGGCGGCCGGGGTCGCCTTTCAGCACCGGAATTTCATTGGCCCGGACGAAAGCCGGATTCACCTCGACCTGAATGGGATAGCCGGCAATCTCTTCCATCATCGCGATGATGCTGCTCAGCGACATCGCCTCGCCGGAACAGATATTGATCACGCCGCTTTTGAAAGCGGAGGTCAGCAGGCGGGTATAGGCGCCAACCAGATCCCGGACATCGGAAAAATCGCGGCTTACGTCGATATTGCCGAGTTCGATCTTTTTCCTGCCGGCCACAAAGTGGCTGACGATCTTGGGGATGAGGAACTGCACTGCCTGCCCCGGTCCCGTGTAGTTGAAAGGCCGGGTGATGATGATCGGCAGCTTCTCGAAATACGTCGCCACGATGCATTCCATCGCCAGCTTGCTGCATGCGTAGTGGTTGACCGGCCGTGGCGTCACATCCTCGCTGATCGATTCGATGCCGGGGGTACCGTAGACATTCGCGCTGCTGGCGATCAGGACCTTCTCGATGTTCGGAACATGGCGCACCACGGCATTCAGGAGATGCTGGGTACCGAAGATGTTGACGTGATAGAACGCCTTCTGGTCGTCATGTCCGACAAACGCCAGCGCCGCCAGATGCACGACCACGTCCGGTTTGACGCGTGCGACGATCGCATTGATCGCGTCGGCATCGGTCAGGTCACACGCCACCATCTCGTCCGCCGCCGTTTCGCTACTGCCCAAGCCAACCACCACGTAGCCGGCCTCTTTCAGGGAGCGGACCATGTATTGCCCCGTGAACCCCGAAGCCCCAGTAACGAGAGCTGTCCGCATGTCTTACCTCAAAAAGAAAAACCTTGATTGTTTCGGCGGATATCAGCCTCGACCATCATTTTGCAAAGTTGCTCCAGACCCGTCGACGGCTCCCATCCCAACACGTTCTTGGCCTTTTCCGGGTTGCCGATCAGTAGTTCGACCTCTGCGGGACGGTAAAACTTGGGATTGATCGACACGATCTGCTTGCCGGTCTTCGTATCGACAGCAGTCTCGTTTTCCGCGCTTCCCTGCCAACCAAGCTCGATGTCGACCGCACTAGCCGCCAGCGTCACGAAATCGCGTACCGTTTCCGTGCGGTTGGTCGCCAGAACAAAGGTATCGGCGACCTCCGCCTGCAGCATGCGCCACATGCCCTCCACATATTCCTTCGCGAATCCCCAGTCGCGCTTGGCATCCAGATTGCCCAGTTCGAGCTTGTCGAGCTTGCCCAGCTTGATCTTGGCGATCGAGTCGGTAATTTTGCGAGTGACAAATTCCCGGCCACGCAGCGGCGACTCGTGATTAAACAGGATACCGCTCGTCCCGAAGATGTCGTACGACTCGCGATAATTGACGGTCATCCAGTGTGCATAGAGCTTTGCCACACCGTAGGGGCTGCGTGGGTAAAACGGCGTGCTCTCAACCTGCGGAATTTCCTGCACCTTGCCGAACATTTCCGACGTGGATGCCTGATAGAAACGGATCTTCGGATTGACGATGCGGATGGCTTCGAGCAAATGCAGGGGCCCCACGCCGGTGATTTCGGCCGTGGTGATTGGCTGATCGAAGGACACGCCAACGAAGCTTTGTGCCGCGAGATTGTAGATCTCGGTGGCTCCCGTGTTTTGCAATAAGCGGATGCTCGAGGAGAGATCCGTCAGATCATATTCGACAAGATGAAGATTGGCATCCTGGGTGATGCCCAGTTCGTCCATCCGCCAGAAATTCACGGAACTGGTGCGGCGGTACGTACCGTAAACCGTGTAGCCCTTGCCCAGAAGGAGCTGCGCTAGATAAGCGCCATCCTGTCCTGTGATGCCGGTAATGATCGCAGTTTTGCTCATCTCGTTGCCTGTTCGGTCGTTTTCAATACATTCATGTAAAAGCGCGCCTGCTCTTCCGCAAACTCGACGTCCTGCATGTCTTCCGCGGGGCCGCCCGGGTGCAGCGTGTCGTAAAGCAAGGTCTTCAGTTTCAGCTCTTCGATATTGCTGATCTCGAACAACTCGAGATTCTTACGCTTGTCAAATTTCACATAGTCGGAAAAAGCGAAGTTTCGAGAGACCAGCATTCTTTTCGATAACTCTGCAACCTCGCTGCAGATTGCCGATGCTTCCTGCCCCACTTCGCGGTAAGGCAGCCAGCTAAAATCGACCCCCGCGATGGCGCGATACAAATCGTCGTCGTCGACTGCCCCCAAGAAAGATACGCGATCAAGTACTTTGAGCTTGGCCGCGAGCTTCGTCAGCATCTGGATTTGAGACGTGTCGCCGCTTTTGATACTGGAGGGATGCAGTCCCGCGAATACCAGCAACTGATATTGCGCGGGAAGCCTGGCCAGGCACTCGATCGCGTAATCGAAACCCTTGTAGTTACCAAAGTAGCCGAATACCCCGACCGTAATATGTTCGTCCGGAATCGCGTATTTGGCGCGCAGGGCGGTCCGCGATCGCGTATGGTTGAACACGTCCCTGTCGACGCGCCGCGTATATGACAACGGATGACAATAAGCACGCTCGATCGAAAAAAGATGCTCCAGCAACTGCCGGGTAGTCTTTGTGTGAACGACGATCTTGGCTTTCTTTTCTTTGAGAAAGTTGAAAAGATCGATTTCCATGAGCACGTCGGCATTCTTCCTGCGCAGGTGCAGCCACTGCGTGATCGCTCGCTTGGGGCGCAGAAACTTCGCATAGGAAAAACGATCCTTCTGTGGCCGGCCCGCGCGATTCAAGACGGTATGAAACGTGATAGTGGTATTTGGATTGGCTGCAACCAGCTTCTTCACCCGCGTATTGGATTGATGCAAGGTGCTGGCGAAAAGACTGTACTCATGCTGGATCGATACAGCATCGAAACCTTTCAATTTGGCAACAATATGGGCAATAGCCTTGTCCGCCGACTCATCCGTCCCTCCGAACTCTTCTTTGAGTTCGTGTCGATTCAACGGGAAAACTGTGACCTCGGCGTACTGGGAAAGGTCGCGCTCCAGAATCTGGGCAAATCGTGCAATCCCACATTCGATCGCGTAAGTCGAAACAATTGCTATCTTCATACCGTGCCACTCACTAGGGAATCACTTACGATTACGCCTTTCTCGAGGCGTATGGTCCGGTTACATATGCTGTCGATGATCGACGGCATATGCGATGCGATAACGAGGATCGCCGCATGCGCAGTCATATCCTTGAGCTTCTCGTTTGCCTTTTGCTGGAACTCCGCATCTCCCACTGCCAGCCATTCATCCATCAACACGATATCCGCGGGCACGCAGGTGGATATCGCAAAACCCAGCCGCACCAGCATGCCGGAAGAATAGATCCGCGCGGGTAGTCGAAGGTAGTCGCCGAGTTCAGAAAACTCCGCGATCTCGTCACTCAGTTCCCGCATCTTCCGTGGCGTGTGTCCGAGCATCAGGCCGCGCAGCACGATATTCTCGTAGCCCGTAGCATCCATATCCATGCCCAATGTGATGTCGAGCAGTGACGTAATGCGTCCCTGAGTCAGCAGGCTGCCCGACGTCGGCTGATACACGCCCGCAAGCGCTTTGAGCAGCGTGCTCTTGCCGGAGCCATTGTGCCCGAGCAGACCTAGACGATCTCCGGATTTCAACTCGAACGAGATGTCGTCGAGCGCCTTGATCGTGACTTTCGCCTGCTTGCTCGAACCGAAACGCCCTCCCGTCACCAGGCTGAAGGCCTCGCGTTTAAGGGAGCGGTTCGAAACCTCGTTGATCGGGAATTCAATCGCGAGATTCTTGCTTTTTATAAAAGACATTTCAAAGCCAGTAGGCAATTTTCTTGTAGGTTCGCATCAGTATCACGATCGCGAACAACCATGCGACGGCGCCTATTGACGCGGTCACCACGAAACTACTCACTGGAAAATGGTCGGACAGCAGCGGATCCCTGACCATGCTGATCATGTAATAGAACGGGTTCCATGCCATGTATTTCAGCAGGCTCGGTACCTGCTCGACGCGCCACATCACCGGCGTCACGAAGAATAAAAGCTGCAGCAGCGCGGAAACCATAGGCAGGATGTCACGGTACCGCAGACAGCTTATCGCGAGCAGCATGCTCAGGGGGAAAAGCGTGAGTAGCAGGATTGCCATACCGAGAAACGAATAGATTATTCCCGATACATTGAGCGTCCCGAATAGATACAGAACCGGAAACAACACCACCCAGCTATGCAGGAATATCAGAAAATTCCGGTACAGAGACCGCATGATATGCGACGTGAACGGTATCCTTACCTGCTTGATGACGTTCTCCACGCTGATCAGCGAGTTTGCCGCCTCGTTAAGGGCAGTCGTAATGAACGTCCAGATGATCAAGCCGGCGGCGAGATATGGGAAATAACCATTCAGACTTATCTTGAACAGCCGTGAATACACCTGGGACAAGGCCGTGACGAAGATCGCCGTGCTGATCGTAATCCAGAACGGACCAACAATGGACCGACGATAGCGCTGCTTGATATCCTGATATGCGTAGTGCAGCCATAGATATCGATGATTGGTAAACGCCTGCAATTCGAATCGCAGGTTTGAAAAATGATTCATGAATCCATCCAGTTCTAGTGACGGCCATCCCTATCCGACCGTCAGGGTGCCGAAAACAGACGGCGCCATCTTTCCTCAAGCCACCCTGTGCCACCGCTTTGTCAGTACAAAAACTGGTTGCTTCTGGATTTGAGTCGATTTTGAGGCAAAGGCGAAAGGGTGAAAACACCCCTTGTTCGGCCCGTAAGACGCCGTTACGTCATCCACGCTTGCTGCGTCTGCCTCCCCAGCGATCATGTTGCGCAAGGCGTTGTCTTCCTTCCAGCATGTGCCAGTCGATCGCGACGCCAGTATAAATGCGTCGTTCCCCCTTGTCACGGCCGGTTCGGGCTCGGGCAACGCAGTTCCAACAACCCGTGGACGACCATTGAATCGGTCCGGCCACACAAGACGAGCTTGTAAGTTGCCGCAATATCTACCGGAGTCCCCCGAATTCCCTCAATTCGCCAAATACGGCGAATGCAGCAGCACGGGAGGCAACGCCGCCGCACCGCTGATCTTCTCGAAGGCGTACCGCAAATATACCCCGCCGAACCACTGGCTATAGTCGCGCGCGTTGTCGGTGCCGGCGCTGCCGCCGAAGAACATCTGCGGAGCGAACTGGTATTCGGCGCTGGCCTGCAGGCTGTAGCCCAGCCCGGTCCTGCTCTGGCCCGGGTAGAACGACGTGCTGCCCGTCGCGTAATCATCCGATGCGTTTTCGCGAAAGTGCTGGATACCAAGTGAACCCTTCACCTGGTAACTGAATTTGCCGTTGCGATCCGTCCAGGACACCGGCATGTTGAGGCTGACGTATTGCTGCGGACTGAAATAGCCGCCCTGGCCGTAGGTGAAATACCGCAGATTCTTGTCGTAACTGAACCAAGTGACGTTGACGCCCGCGCTCAGCTCGCGGTCGGTTTGCTTTAGCAACCGCGTGTAGAAACCGCCACCCGCCTCCACGCGCGTATTGTTCTCGACATTGTTTCCCGCCAGGAACCCATAGGACCCATAGCCGTAGACGCCGTTGGTGCCGTCATCGTGCGTGAGGTCGGCGCGTGCGCCGGAGGACGTCACTCCCCCCCAGGTCTTCCCCGTGCTGCCGTCGCGCACGCCGGCGTAAGACAGCAAACTGTCCGTGACGGCGCGTCGCGATATGTCAAGCACGTACGTTGTCTGGTCGTTCAGACTGCCGCGATAGTTGACGCCACCGACGATATTCGTTTCCCGAAAACCGACGGGGGTGCTGCCCACATCGGCGCGCAACCGGTCCGTTTCGTAACCGCCGGAAATGCCGGCGCCGGACGCGTTCTGGGTGGTGGTCGCGATACTGGTGCCGGCGTCGAGCGTGACGGGCGTGACGCGCACGACGAGCTGGCCGTTGCCGGCCTGCACCCGGCCCTCGAGCGGCGCTTCGATATCCGTGAGCGACGACGTGCCGGATTCGCCGCCCCGATTGTGGATGCTGACGCCGGCGGCCACAGTGCTGGCGGTCTGCTGGTTGATCTGGTCGAGCTCCTGCTGAACCGTCAGCGGACCGCTCGGTACGCTCCCTGACGCCCCGGCCGGATTCCACTGCGGCGCGGGGCCGGATGCTTGCATGGGGGCTGGCTGCGCCGGAGCGTATTGCTGCGCCGGAGCGTACTGCTGCGCCGGAGCATATTGCTGCGCAGGGGCGTATTGCTGCGCCGAAGCATATTGCTGCGCCGGGGCGTATTGCTGGACCGGCTGCGGCTGGCCGGGCTGCGTCGCATATTGCGGCAGCGGTGGCGGTTGCACGTATGCGGAGGCATAGGCCGGCCGTGCGACGCGGCGGGCAACCTTGCGCACAGTGTGGTGCGGTGCCGGGGGCAGGCAGACGAGCGGCGGTACGGCGGTGACGGGGCCGCCCGTTGCCGAACTGGTACCACCGTCCGCGCCACTGCTGTCGCAGTTGCCATCGGTGACGCTCGTTTGCACATAAGCAGGATCCGCAGGCCAAGGCGCATAGCCACCCGCCGGTCGCACTGCCTGCTGCGGCTGTTGATATACCTGAACCGGCTGCGGCACCGCGTAGCCATAACCGGTGCCGCTCGCAGTCGTTCCGTTATAGTCGGCGCCCGCACTGTCCTCGCCCGTCATCCGGACTTCGGCGACGCTGTTCGATACCGGTGCCAGTCCGCCCTGCGTCACGGGGAGCGTCGTCGGCATGGCGGCCGGCGCCGCGCCGGCCGGGACCTGCTGCGAATATGGCGCGGGGGCATTGCTCGGAAGATAGGGCATGGTCTGCGACGAGGACGGTGGCAACGGCGGCCGCATGGCGGGCGACGACGGATAGGCCTGCGTAGGATAAGGATAGCTGCCCTGGAACGACGGAGACGTCCCGGTACCGGGCGCCCCCACATTGGGCGTCCCAAGACCGGGCGTCCCAAGACCCGGCGTCCCCGACGGCCCGCCGGTCCCGCTGAACTGCCCGGCCGTCGGTGCGCCGCCGAAGCTCGCGCCCGGCACCGCCGGCCCGTTCGCCGGCGCCGCGGCGTCGATCACCTTGCGGCCGATGAAGGGGTTGGCCGGCATCCGGTCGTTCGCGTATTGCTCGATGCCGGCCGCCCCGCCCTGCGCGCCGCCGGTCGTGCCGTTGCCGCCCACCGCGGCGCTTTCCGCCGCGAGCGCCTGCCGGAAATACGCGGCGGCCTTGCCGTTCTTGCCCTCGGCGCGGTAGATCCGCCCGGCGGCGGCGAGCACGCGCGCGTCGGCGGGCGCCTGCTGCAGCGCCGAACCGATCGCTTCCTCGGCGAAATCGAAATTGCGCGCCTGTGCGGCGGTACCGGCGGCCGCCATCGTCAAATCGAGGTCATCGGGCCGCGCCTTGTGCGCGGCAACATAGAGGCGCAGGGCCTGATCGTATTCGCCGGTGGCGGCATACATGCGCGCGAGCGCCGCCTGCAGATCGGGGTTGTCCGGGTCGGCCGCGATGGCGGGCGCGATCGCCTCGTACGCGTTCGCGAGATCGCCGCCCAGACGCAAGGCGTCCGCCTGACGGATCGCCAGGGCCCGCTGCAATTGTCCGAAATCGGCACGCTGCGCGTCGGTGAGCGCCATGCCCTGAATCTGCCGCAATACGCCGACCAGCTCGGCATCCTGCCCGGTGCGCAACAGGATGCCGGCGTATTGCATGCGCACTCCCGCATCCGGCTGCGCGCTTTGCGCCATCACCTGCCGGATCAGGCCGATGGCGCGGTTGTCGTCGTGGGTCTCGGCGAAGGCGGCCGCGACCACGCCCAGCAGTTCCGGATCGGTGCCGGCGACGGTCTGCGCCTGTTCGAGCAAGGCATGCGCGGCACCCGCCTGGCCTCGCTGCGCCAGCGCGCCCGCGCGCGCGACATTCGCATGCACCCATGCACGGCGCTGCAGGGCGGCCATGTCGCGCGTGCGTTTCTGCGGCGCGATGCGGTCGAGCATCTGCAGGGCGTGATCCCAGTCGCTCAGTTCGGCATACAGAAGCGCGGACGCGTACAGCGCATCGGGCATGTCGGGGTTCGAGGCGACCAGGCCGTCCATGACGCTGCGCGCGTTCGCCTGCGCGCCGAGCTTGTGATAGACGCGCGCCAGGTCGAGCCTGATCCACGGGCTCTGAGGATCGTTCAGCAGGGCGTTTTCGAGGTCGGCGCGGGCGGTGGCGAGGTCGCCGTGCTGCTCGGCGGCCCGCGCGCTGGTCTGTTGCTGCTGCGCGCGCAACGCACCCAGGCCGCCGATGCGCTGCCGCTCCTGCTCGCTCAGGCGGCCGGCGAACGCCAGGGCCTCGGACGCCTGGCCCTGTTGGGACAGGGCGCCGACGACGCCGCGGATCGCGTCGGGATTGTCGGCCTGGCGGCGCAGCACCATCCGGTACGCCGCCTCGGCACCCTTCGGATCGCGGGCGGCCAGCAGCACGTCGCCGAGCGCATTCTGCGCCGTGATGTCGTTCGGGTCGACGCGGATCGCGCGCTCCAGCAGATCGCGCGCCCGACCCATGTCGCCGGCCTGACGGGCAGTGCTCGCGCCGTTGACCAGCGCCCAGTACGTCGCGCTGGACAAGGCGGAGCGCCAGCGCTCGGGGTTGGGTCCGCGCGATGCCCGGTCGAGCAGTTGCTGGGCCTCGGCGAATTTCTCCTGCTTGAGGCGCAGCACGCCCATGCCGCCAAGTGCGTCGGTGTCGTTCGGACGATCGGCGAGCACGCCGGTGAAACGCGCGGTGGCGGTGTCGAGGTCACCGTTTTGCAGGGCGGCGAAGCCCGCCGCGACCACGCGACCGCGCGCGGCGGCCGCCGCATTGCCGGCCGCCGCCGTGCTGTTCGCCCGCGCCGCCTGTTCCTGGTTCTGTTCCCGCTGCACGATCGCGTCGAAGCGGGCCTTGACGGCGGCGTCGTCCGGCGTGGCCTGCAAATAGGCCTGGTATGCCGGGGCGTCGGAGGCGCGCGCGCTCAGCCAGATCAGCGCCTGGCGCCAGCTCGCCTTCGCCGCCGCGCCCACGTCCGCGCGGGGGGACAACCGCGCGAGCTGGCGGATGCCCTCGCGGCGCGTGGCCTCGCGGTAGGTCAGGTGCTGCGCGAGCGCCAGCGATACGCGCGCGTCGTCCGGGCGGTCGTGCGCGAGTTTTTCGAGACCGCGCCGCGCTTCGTCCCAGCCCTCGGCGGTGCCGCCCAGGGTCTGCAGGTATTCGAGCGTCACCTGCGGCGTGGCGACGGCAGTCTTGCCGTCGAGCGCTTCCCGGTAGCGCTGCGTGGCCTGCGCGGGCTGGCCCGATTGCGCGAGTTGCCGCGCTTCGCCCAGCTTGATCTCCTGGGGGGTCGGCGGCGCGGGTGGCGCGCCCTGTCCGAGCCGGGTGGCCAGGGTGCCGATCAGGGCCGAGCCCGGCGCCGCCCGGCGCAGTTTGTCGAGATAACCCTGCGCGAGATCGGCATGGCCGCGGTCGGCTTCGACCAGACCCATCCCATACAGACCTTCGGCCTGGTTGGGGTTCAATTGCAGCAATTTCTGCCAGGCCTGCGCGGCCAGATCGCCACGCCGGTTGGCCTGCCAGTAATTGCCTTGATCGATCAGCAGTTTCGCCGCATCGGCGGACTGGCCGGGTGCGCTGCCCACGCCGCCGGCGGCGAATGCGGTTGCGGGCACGGTTGCAGGCACCGTTGCAAGCGAGGTTGCAAGCGAAGTTGCAAGCGCCGCGCCCGCCGTGCGCCGGCGCCACGCCCGGACGTTACGCTGTTTCGAGAACATCGCCATCAATGCGTCCCCGCGCCGCACAGATTCGACCAGGCCGGTTGCAACCGGCCGCGCGAGGTGAACTGAAACCGGCCGTCGGCCGCGCCCTCCCCGAACAGGACCAGCACGCTATCGTAATAGCCCAGCGGCCCGTGCGACGCCAGTTCGGCGACCCGACCCCGCAACGCCGCGAAGGCCGGGCCCGCGCCATTGGCGCGCAGATACGGCAGCAAGGCCGCCGAGAAACCGAGCGGCGCGTTGCCCGTGCCGATCCCCGACAGCGTGGCGACCTTCTCGGGCAACTGGCCGTTACGGGCCAGCGCCGCCTGCATGCCGCCCAGCGCGGCGCGCAGCGGCGCGGACGCCGGGTCCGCGGGCGCGGTGAGCCCAGCCCAGAGATAGACGCGGATCGCGTCGTAGCTGCCGACGTCCCCGTTGACCGGGTCGACGACGAAGCCCTTGCCTTGCTGGTACCCGGCCCAGTCGGGCGCGAAGCCGCGTGGACTGGTCGCCTGCACGAACCGGACGGTGTTCGCGGCGATGCGCTGCCACGGGCCGCCCGGATCGAGTTGCGCCGCTACCCGCAGGAGGGGAATCGGCAGGTAGCTCGGGTTGAGCCGCCAGAGGTCCGCCGCCAGCGCGAAACCGTTCGGCCCGGGCGCCAGCATCGCGCCGAAATCCGGCAAATCGAATACCTCGCGGCTGCCGATCTGCGCCACCAGCGCACGCGCGAGCGAGGTATAACGCGGTTCGCGCCAGAGCCGGCCCGCTTCGGCGAGATCGTAGGCGATCCAGAGATCCGCATCGGCCGCGGCGTTCGGGTCGAGCACGCCGTACTTCCCGTCGCGCCCCGCGCCCCAGCGCCACGCCGGCAGACGCGTGCGCAGATCGCCGCCCGCGAGATTCGACTGGGTCCAGCCGAGGATGCGCTCGAACGTCGAGCGATCGTTGTTGACGAGCGCGAAGAACATGCCGTACGACTGCCCCTCGGAAGTGGTCTGCGCGGGCGGGCCGATATCGATGACGCGGCCGTCCGCCTGGACATGGCCGCGGATGAAGGCATCGAGCCGCGGCCAGTTGCACGCGCCGGCCGGCACCGCCGGTGCGGGGGCGTCGGCACCGGCACGCATGGCGCGCGGCGCGCGCGTGCCGGCCGTCGCGACGGACGTCGTACCGCCGGCCGCGCCCGCGGCGCTACCGTTGCCCGCGCCATTCGCCGGCGTCGCGGCGGTTTCATTGGCGCCCTGCGGCCCGGCGGCCTGCGCGTGGGCGTTGCCCGCGAGCAGCACGCCGCCCAGCATGCCCCCGGCAAGCAGCGGTGCGGCAAGCCCGCACAGGCCGAACAGCATACGGGCCAGACGGTGGACAGGTCTGGCGGGGCGAGGTGCGGCGCGAGCGGACGGGTTCTTCATCTTGTGCGCTTACTTCTTCAGTCGACGCGCCGCGATGCGTCGCAGCATTCGGTACAGCAGGGCCGCGATCACGACGGCAAGCACCAGGGCGGCGAGCGCGAGCAGCAAGGGATGCGCGGACAGGACCCAGTGCAGGTATTCGAGCGGCGGCAAGGCGCCCACATAGTACACGTCGCCGCTCGCGATGCTGGACACGGTGCGCGCGTGGACGATCGCCAGACCGCCCTGGAGCTGTTTGACCAGATCCGCGTCCATCAGCACGTCGAGCAGTTCGGCGTGGTTCTGCGGGGTCGAACCGATCAGCGCGACCACGCTGCGTCCGTTCTTCAGCGGCGACTCGAACCCCATCACCACCGCGTCTCCCATGCCGCCGCCGCTCAGCGACAGATGCGCGTGGCGCGGTCCGAGCACGGTACGGTCGGTACCGTGCCACCAGTCGAGCAGGCCGAAGGCGAAATCGGAGACATTGAAGGTGTCGGTCGACGCGCTGGCCGAGAACGGCATGCTGTCCGCCCAGCCCTGCAGCAGCGACAGGTTCGAGGGCGCGCCGATCAGCAACAGATCCTTGTCGGCCACCGTCTTCACGTCCGCCGCGCGCGCGAGCGTCACGCCCAGCGCCGGGTAGCCGGTGGAGGCGCCCATCATGCCGAGCGCGGCGAGATAGGTGCCGTAGTCGCTCGCGCTCGGGCTGTCGGGCAGCACCACCGCCGTCTCGGAAAGATCCGCCATCCGCGTGAAGGGAAAGCCGCCGTTGCCGAAGGCGGCGAGATCGGGCATCGCGATGTAGTGCGGGAACGACGACAGGTCGAGCGTCGAGTTCGGATCGATCGCGCCGCGCACGTTGTCGAGCGGCACGTCCTTGCAGGCGCCGTTCTTCACGTAGTCGTAGTAGTAATGGAACTGCATCTGGCTTTGCGACGGCAGCAGATAGCTCGGGATCGCGAGGTCGACCGCGCGCGATACGGTACCGTCCGCCGCGACCGAACCGGTCAGCGCGTCCAGACTCACCCCCCCGGCGGCATAGGTGGGAATCCGCAGCGATGCCACGAAGTTGTCGTTGACGCTGATGTTCAGCGTGGATTTGTCCGCGCTCGGACGCGGCGTGAAGCGGTAGATCAGATGCAGCGGCACGCCGTTCGTGCGCCATGCGAACAGATCGGGCGGCAGGCGCAGGTTGAGCCGGATCAGATCGGGGTTGTAGCCCGACACGCCCAGCCCGCTCAGCGCATTGAGTTCGCCAAAACGCACCGCGCGGTCGCTCGGCACCCAGTTCGGCGCATCGTAGGGTTTGCGCGGCTCGACGCCCTTGAGCGCGGTCACGGTGACGCTCTGGCCATTGAGCGAGATCCGGCCCAGCGCGAGCGCCGTTGCCGCGGTTTTCAGTTCGTTCGCGTCGCGGCCCAGCACCAGCAGCAGGCGCGCCTTCGGATCGTTGGGCTGGGTGGCGATCGCGATCGTCGGCCCCTGGATCACGGGCAGCGTCAGGCCCGCGGGCCGTTCGTCGCTGGTGGCGAACACCACCGCGTTGCCCGTGGCGGGCAACGCGTTCAACTGCGCGGGGAACACGGCCCCCCGATACCCGGCGAGCGAACCGAACCATGAGGACACGATTCCCGCCGCTTCCAGCGTCGCATTGCCCGGCGTTGCGCCGAAGACGAACGGCAACTGCAGGCGGCGGATGTCGCGCCGGTCGAAGAACGGCAGCGGCAAGGCGCTGAGATCGTTGGCCTGGGGCAAGGAGGCGACGGTGAGTTCGAGCGAACTCGCGTTCGACAGGTTCGCCCAGAGCGAGGAGTGCGCCGGGTCCTCGCACTGCATCGTGTAATGTCCGATCAACTGGATCGACAACTGGTTGAAATCGGTCACCATCCGCGGCTCGATCGGAATGTCGCGGGTCACCGGCATGCCGGCCTGCTCCTTGGGCAGAGGTACGGTGGCCGCCACCACGCCGTTGACCATCACCTTCAGATGCGACAGATTGGTGATCAGCGCCGGCGAATAGCTATAGACCAGGTGCAGTCTCGCACCGGTGACGATCTCGTCGCTGCGCACCGCGAACGGCACGCCGACCGTGCCGTCGGTGCCGCGCAGTTCGGGCGGATACAGAATGCCGAGCTGTCTGAAGCTCAACACGTAACGACGCCCGCCATTGGGCAGGACCTCGCCCGCGTCGGCAGTGGTCAGCGTGCGGTTCGGATCGGCAGCGGGCGCGGGCGCGGTCGCCGCCACGGGCGTAGCCAGGGTCGTCAGCGCAGGGGCGGTACCGTCGGCCGTCGTGCCGGCCGCGGCGAGCGCACCGGGGGTGGCGCCAGGGATCGCGGCCGGGCTGGCAAGCGTGACGGCGGTGCCCGCCGCGGCAGGGGGCGCGGCCCGGGAACCCAGCGGCGCGAGCAGCAGACCCGGCATCGTCATGGCCAGCACGCAGGCTTTGACGAACGCCCTGCCGCGGCCGCGATGCGAAGAAGACGGCACGTGGTGATCGGCACTACCCATATCAGCTTCCGGAATCCATGTTCGCGTTGGCGGGTGCGATTTTTCCCGTTCGTATTCTTCTGATATCCCTGCCGACATGGCGGAAGAGATGGTAAAACCCCCGGAAGCCGGCCCCCAGCACATGGGCGAGCCCGCGCAGCGGCGCATCGCGCTTGCGCCCCTCGGACCAATCGGTCCAGGCATCGGCGCGCGCGAACGTGCACTGCACGAGGTCGATTTCCTGTTCGAGCGACAGTTCGTGAAAATGCACGCCGACCCGGTCGTCCCGGCTGAACGCGACCAGCGCCGGGAAGGCGAACTCTTCGTCGCCGCGATACAGCGAGACCGTCACCGCCTCCTGCAACGGCAACTGCGCCGCCGCCGGCAAGCGCAGGCCGAGGCCGCCCTCGGAGTAATCGATCGTCCGGCACGCGATGGTGCGGCCGGTGGACAGGCGCAGCATCGCGCGCAGCGTCATCGTCACGCGGTGCGAATCGCGCACCTGCCGCGCCTCGCTCGCCGCGGCGACCGACGCGCCGAGAAGCAGCATGTTGTACAGCGTCCAGGCGAGATTGAGCAGCGTCGTGTTCACCTCGCTGGTGCTGCCCATGAAGATGCGCACGCAGCCGATCAGAAAACCGATCAGGTTCATGCCGAGCATCAACAGGTAGGGCCGCGAGATGTTCCAGTCGAAATAATCCTCCTCGATCCGGCCGCCCTTCGCGGTCACGTTGAAGGCGCCCAGCTTCGGATTGACCAGCGCCATCAGCGTCGGGCGCATGATGTACCAGGCCAGCACCGATTCATACACCTCCGCCCAGAACGAATGCCGGAACGCGCTCTGCATCCGCGAATTCGTGACGTTCGCATGGAAGATGTGCGGCAGGGCGAACACCGCGATCATCAATGCCGAGGCCTGGATCACGTGCGCGTTCAAAAACAGGAAGAACAGCGGCGCGGTCAGAAACACGATGCGCGGCAGGCCATAGAAAAAGTGCAGCATGGCGTTCGCGTAGCACAACCGCTGTCCGATCTTCAGCCCCTTGCCAAGCAGGGGATTGTCCACCCTGAAGATCTGCGCCATGCCGCGCGCCCAGCGAATGCGCTGACCGATATGGCCGGACAGGCTTTCCGTCGCGAGGCCCGCGGCCTGCGGAATCGAAAGGTAGGCGGTGCTGTAGCCGAGACGATGCAGTTTCAACGCGGTATGCGCGTCCTCGGTGACGGTCTCGATGGCGATGCCGCCGACCTCGAGCGTCGGCGCGCGGCGCAGCACGGCGCATGATCCGCAGAAAAACGCCGCGTTCCATAGGTCGTTGCCGTCCTGTACCAGCCCATAGAACAGCTCGCCTTCGTTGGGCACCTTGCGGAACGTGCCGAGGTTCTTCTCGAACGGATCGGCCGAGAAAAAATGATGCGGCAACTGCATCATCGCCAGCTTCGGGTCCTTCAGGAACCAGCCGAGCGAGATTTGCAGGAAAGAGCGCGTGGGGACGTGATCGCAGTCAAAGACCGCCACGTACTCGCCGTCGGTGATCTTCAGCGCTTCGTTGATATTGCCCGCTTTCGCGTGCCGGTTGTCCGAGCGCGTCGTCCATGTCACGCCCACGCGCTCGCAAAATGCCTTGAAATCCGCGCGCCGCCCGTCGTCGAGCACATGGATGCGCAGCTTGTCGCGTGGATAGTCGAGCGCCATCGCGGCGAAGATCGTCGGCTTGACCACCGACAACGGCTCGTTGTACGTGGGAATGAAGACGTCGACGCTCGGCCAGTCGCGCGTGTCCGGCGGAAGCGGTACGGGCCTGCGCTCCAGCGGCCAGGCCGTCTGAAAATACCCGAGCAGCAGCACGATGACCGCATAGAACTCGGCGCCGAACAGCAGCAGGCCCCCGAGCATGTCGACCGGCGTCTCCCAGGTCAGGGTCTGGGTGATCCGCCAGTACATGTAGCGGATCGACGTCGTGGACGACAGGATGATCATCACCAGCGAGACAAAGCGCCCGGGCCGGTTGCGAAGCGCCAGCGCGGTCGCGAGCGTGATGCCGGCGAAGGTGAGCTGCGCCCGGAAATCGAGCGGCACCGTGACGATGAAGACGAATACCGCGGCGGCGATGGCAGCGATGGCGACGCGTAACGGCGTCGCGTTCCAGAAAGACGCCTCCACCAGACGGCTCGCCCAGCGTTCGAGGCGCGTCGCGGGAGTCGGCGTGGAAGGGGCGGCCGAAGGCGCGTCGGCGGCAGCGGCGTACGGGAGAGAAGACGAAACCGTGCCCGCGCGCTCGGCGGTGTCCGGCGCGTCGGGCCGTGCGTTGCGCGTCGGGCGGAAGATCATGCGACGGTGCCCCGGTCGAGCGCGGCCGCGACCCATTGGGCACAGGCCTTGAAATCCTGCGTCGCCTGGCTCGCGGCGTCGTAATGCAATGCCGTCGTGTCGTAGGCCAGTGCCTCGCTCACCGCCTGATCGAGATGAACGACGCCGGGAAAGAGGCGTTTGCCGAGCGTTGCACGCAGCACCTTCACGACGTCGCGGCCCAGCAGACGCGACGAGTCGACCTGATTGATCACATAGGACACGCCGACGAAATCGGCGCGGTCCGCGCAATAGGCGCCCAGCAGGTTTTCCATCAGCGGGATCGTCGCGCACGAGGCGGCGTCGGCGAGCACCACCGCGAGGGCGAACTGCGCGGTCGACAAGGCCTGGCGCAGATACACCGACGGGCCCGGCGGCGTATCGATGACGACGATGTCGCGCGCCCCGAGTCCGAGCGTCGCCAGATGGTCGCGCAGCCAGTGAGGCCGGGCGTCGATTTCCTGCTCGAAAAGGCGGCGGTCGCCCTCGTTCAGATTGCCATACGGCAGCACGCCGACGTCGCCGACGCCCATGTACAGCGCCGTCTGCCAGGGTTCGCCGCTCAATGTCGCGCGGGCGAGTCCGCCGATGCGTTCCGGCGCCATCCCGAAATGCAGCCGCAGCGCATTCTGCGGGTCGAGATCCACGGTGACGACGCGGCGCCCTCCCAGCGCCAGCGCAGCGGCGAAGTTGGCGGCCAGGGTGGTCTTGCCGACGCCGCCTTTTGCAGAAACCACCGCGACAATTTTCACAGACGGCTCAACCTGGCGAACAGGGAGGTTTTCTGTGGATTGAGGCCGGGTGCCGGGTCCGCCGCAGGTGGCTCCCCGGCAAGTTTGGCGAATACGGCGGACAGGGGACGCGGGCCGGCCGGCGCGGCGTCCCCACGCCGCGCGCGCGACAAGGCGGATGCCGGCGCGGCGCCGGGTGCGGCCATGGACCGCGCATCGCGGGCGCCCGCGATGCTGGCCGCGCCGGCGGCATCCGCCGCGCCGGCCAGTTGCGCCAGGGCCCGCGCGCCGCGATCGGCCGGTGCGCTTTGCGCCGCCGTGACGCCGGGCAAACGCGATCCGGCCGCCATGGCGGCCAACGGCGACGACGCGCGGCCCGCACCCGCGGTTTTGGAGAACAGTGTACGTCCGACGCTGCCGTGCGGAGCCCCCTCCTCGCCGAGCGAGGCTTCGTGGGCTGCCGCGCGCACCGCCTCGAGCGTGACTTCGGGCACGGGCGCGAACGGCGAAACGCCCGCGGCGCGCTCGCGTCCCCGGAGATTGGGCACCGGCGCGCCCTCGACCGGCTGCCGCCCGTCGCGCACCGACGGCGCGACCGCGTGCTCGGCCAGCCGCAGCGATGCCAGCAATGGCCAGCGGGCCTTCGATTCCTCCGCCTGGGCGTCGCGCGACAATTCCTGATACTGCTCGGGCTGGCCGCCAAACTTGCGAAACAGGTTGGATACATCCTCGGATGTGGTCATGCAGCGGCTCCTTGTTTGATTGGCCGTCCGGTGCCGACGCTCAGCGTCCCAGACGGAACTCGAGCACGCCGTCGTCCACGCCCGGCGCTTCGCGCACGCGCAGCACCGGGTCGATCCCCAGCACGCTGAACCAGTGCTGGTAGACGCCCTCGAGAAACGCCGGTGCCCAGCCCGCGCCGCCCTTGCCGAATGCCGCGCGCAGCGGAGCGCAGGCATGACGGATCGCGAGGTAATCGGCGTCGTCCTCGATCGTCACCCAGCCCCAGTCGAGCAGCACCCAGGTCTCGTTGATGGCCTCGGTCAGTTGTTCCAGCGTTTCGCAGGGCGGCAAGGCCGTGGCACGCGCGAAACGCTCGCCGATCCGCGTCATCAGCCCGCGCAACTCCGACGCGCCCAGCTGCTCTTCGAATTCCTCGGCGAGCGCGAGCAGGAACCCACGCCATTGCTTCGAACATTGATGTTCTTCGTAATACCCGAGCATCATCGCTTGCTGATCGACCATAGATCCCTGCCCCCTGTTTCTTGTCGGCGCGGCCCGCCTGCCGGGCGCGACGAGAGGATGTAGTACGCCGTGGTGTAAGCCGGAAGCGCCCGCGATTGTACGGTAACGCACACAGCAGGGCGAAGGCGCGCCCATCATAGCGCATCCATATGTCCCTCCGGTCTTGATTTTAGCGGGATTGAGACAATGTAAATAGTGCGACGATACAACGCGAAAACGGTAATTTTGAGAAAAATACCCGGATGGGCCGCGCATATCCGTCCCGACTGTGGCACGCAGGCGCGTGCCGACGGCAATTGTCCGCGGCCCACCGGGCGGGACCGTCGCGGCGGGATTTGCGGCACAATGGGACAGCAACCTTCTTCTTCGGAACCACCGCCAGATGAGCCCCATTTCGCCTTTATCCGATGCCGCGTCGTCGCCGGTCGCCATCGGCGACCTGCAGGGGTGCCGCGACGCGCTGGACCGGCTGCTCGAAAAAATCGACCGCGACGTGCCGGCATCGGATGGGCAGGGCCGCGCGCCGGCTCCGCTCTGGTTCGCCGGCGACCTGGTCAACCGCGGTCCGGATTCGCTGGGAACCCTGCGCCGCCTGATCGGACTCGGCGAACGCGTCACCGCCGTGCTGGGCAATCACGACCTGCATCTGCTGGGCGTTGCCGCGGGCGCGCGCGCGCTGAAGAAAAACGACACGCTGAGCGACATCCTCGAGGCCCCCGACGCCGAGGCACTGCTGGACTGGGTGCGGCACCGGCCGCTCGCGCATTTCGCCGACGGCATGCTGATGGTCCATGCCGGGGTGTTGCCGCAGTGGGACGTCGATGAAACGCTGGCGCGCGCGCGGGAAGTCGAGAGCGGCCTGCGCAGCGACGACTGGCGCGCCTTCGTCGCCCGCCTGTTCGGGGGCGACGGCACCGCATGGCAGGCGGATTTGACCGGCGACACGCGGCTGCGGGTCATCGCCAACGCGTTGACCCGGCTGCGCTTTTGCAACGCCGACGGCGTCATGGAGTGGAAAGCGAACGGCGGGCTGGATTCGGCATTGCCGGGCTTCATGCCCTGGTTCGACGTGCCCGGCCGGCGCACGGCGGACGTCACCGTGGTTTTCGGCCACTGGGCCGCTCTCGGCCTGATACGCCGCGACCGGCTGCATGGCCTCGACAGCGGCTGCGTCTGGGGCAACGCACTCAGCGCGATCCGCCTCACCCCCGACCCCGGCACGCGCGAACTTTTTCAGGTCCCCTGCGCGAAACGGCCGGTACCTGCGCCGGTCGCCCTCTCCCACAGATCCCCCTGAAAGCAGGCTGCTTACCCTGTCAGCCCAAGGCGGCCGTCATCAACGGGCCGGCAGGCGGGATGATGCGCAACGCCCCCTAGCGCGCCGGGCGCACGCCCGCCTGCAATTCCGCCAGGGCCGCGGCCACCGCCGCATGCGCGGCGACGGCGGCGGCGCGCCGGTCCGGCAGGTCGCGCAGTGGCACGCCGACATGGAGATGCGCGATCAGCGGGGCGCCCGTCAGTACCCGTCGCACCGATTCGCCGAACGTCATGTCGCCGACGAAGGCCGGCGCGAGCGACTGATGTCCGCGCGCGTCCTCATACATCACGCACAGCGGCTGCACCGGCACCCCGGCAGTGACCGCCGCCTGCATCAGGTTCGCATGGAACGGCGCGACGCTGCGCCCGTCGCTGGTCGTCCCCTCGGCGAACACGCAGATCAGGCCGTCGGCGGCGAGCACGCCGGCCAGTTGCTCGACCACCCGTTTCGCATCGCCGCGGCGTTCGCGCCGGATAAAGACGGTGCCCGCCGATTTCACCAGCCAGCCGATCAACGGCCAGCCCTCGATCTCCGCCTTCGCGACGAACGGTGTCGGACGCCAGGCATCGATGACCTGGATATCGAGCCAGGAAACATGGTTCGACACCACCAGCGCGCCCGCGGCGAGCACCTCGCCCTGTGCGTGCACCCGCAGCGTCACGCCGCACAACGCGAGCAGACGCTGCGACCAGGCCCGCACATGGGCCTGCCGACCGGCCGCGTCGGCGCGGCGGTACACGGTGCGCAGCACCAGCATGCCGCGCAGCAGGTGCAGGACCAGACGCGCCCGGGCGAACCGCGCGGGCGGCGCCAGTGGGTGCGCCTGCATGGCGGCGTTCACTGGGACAGGGCCGGCGGCATCGGGCTCTCGTGCCCCGGGCTTTCGTGCCCCGGGCTTTCGTGCCCCGGGCTTTCGTGCCCCGGGCTCTCGTGCCCCGGGCTTTCGTGCCCCGGGCTCTCGTGCCCCGGGCTCTCGTGCCCCGCACGCTCGTACACCCAGCGGCCCGCGACCATCGTCGCCAGCACAGGCGCCGGCAGTTCGAACCCGGCGAAGGGCGTGTTGTGTCCCTGGCTGACGAAGGCGTCAGGCACGACCTGCCAGAAGCCCGCCGGATCGAACAGGCAGAGATCCGCGGCCGCACCGGGCGCCAGCCGGCCCGCCGGCAGCCCCGCGAGCGCCGCCGGAGACGATGTCACCCGCGACAGCGCGTGCGCCAGCGGTATGCCCTGCTCCTGTGCCCACTTGACGCTCAGCGAAAGCAGCAGTTCCAGCCCGCTGGCGCCCGGGCTCGCCTCGCCGAACGGCATGAGCTTTTCGTCGTCGTCGAGCGGGGTGTGATCCGAGCAGATCGCATCGATCGTGCCGTCGCGCAGGCCGGCGTGGATCGCCTCGCGGTCGCGCGTGCCGCGCAGCGGCGGATCGAAGCGATATTGCGCGTCGAAATAGCCGATATCGAGATCGACCAGATGAACGTGATGGATCGTCACGTCGCAGCTTACCTTCAGCCCCTCGGCCTTCGCCGCGCGCACCAGCGCGATACCGGCGGCCGACGACAGATGGCAGAGATGCACCCGCGCGCCGGTGGCGCGAACCAGTTCGAAAATGGTGTGCAGGGCGATCGTCTCGGCCGTCACCGGCACGCCGGAAAGGCCCAGCCGCGAGGCGAACGCGCCGCTCGCGGCCACGCCGCCGGCCGCGAGCGATGCCTCCTGCGGCCGCAGCCAGACGCCATAGCCGTACGTCGTCGCATACTGCAAGGCGCGCAGCAGCACCTTGATGTCGCGCAGCGGCGCGTTCGCCTGCGAAAAGCCGATACAGCCCGACTCGGTCAGCTCGGCCATCTCGGTGATCGCCGCGCCCTCGAGGCGGGTGGTCAGCGCGCCCAGCGGATAGACCCGCACGCCGTTCAGGCCGCGCGCGCGGAACTTCAGCATTTCGACCAGGCCCGGTTCGTCGAGCGGCGGATCGGTGTCGGGCGGGCAGACCAGGCTGGTGACGCCGCCAGCGGCCGCGGCGGCCATCTCCGATTCGAGCGTCGCGCGGTGCTCGTAGCCGGGCTCGCGCAATCGCGCGGACAGATCGACCAGACCGGGCATGACGATCCTGCCGCTGGCGTCGACGATGGTGACATCGTCGCCCGCGAACCCGGGCGGCGCTTCGGTGACACCGGGTTCGTTGCCGGATGGGTCGGCCAGCGCGACGATGCGCCCGTCGGCGATGAACACGTCCTGCCGGCTTTCGGTGTGCGCGACCGTATCGAGCACGGTGCCACCCTTGATATGGATCTTCATTGCGCGTGTGTTTCCGTGCTCTTTAGTCATGATTGCCCGCGACGATGCCCATGACCGCCATGCGCACCGCGATACCGAACGTCACCTGGTCGAGGATCACCGACTGCGGGCCGTCGGCCACGCGCGAATCGATCTCGACGCCCCGGTTCATTGGGCCCGGGTGCATGACGATCGCATCCGGCCGGGCCAATGCCAGCCGCTCCGGGGTCAGGCCCCAGCGCTTGAAATATTCCTGCGCCGAGGGCAGCAGCGCGCCGCTCATCCGCTCGTTCTGCAGACGCAGCATGATGATCACGTCCGCGCCGCGCAAGCCCGCGTCGATATCGTGGAACACCCGCACGCCGAGTTGTTCGAGGCCCGCCGGCAGCAAGGTGCGCGGCCCGACGGCCCGTACTTCCGGCACGCCCAGCGTGGTCAGCGCGTGAATGTCCGAACGCGCCACCCGCGAATGCAGGATGTCGCCGACGATGGCGACCGTCAGGCCGGTGAAATCGCGCTTGTAGTGGCGGATCGTGTACATGTCGAGCAGGCCCTGCGTCGGATGGGCATGACGCCCGTCGCCGGCATTGATCACGTGGACGTGCGGCGCACAGTGTTTGGCGATCAAAAACGGCGCGCCGCTCTCGGCATGACGAACCACGAACATGTCGGCATGCATTGCCGAGAGGTTGTTGATCGTGTCGAGCAGGGATTCGCCCTTGCTGGTGGACGACGCGTTGATGTTCAGGTTCAGCACGTCCGCCGACAGGCGTTTCGCGGCGATCTCGAAGGTCGTGCGGGTGCGGGTCGAATTCTCGAAAAAGAGATTGAAGACCGACTTGCCGCGCAGCAGCGGCACCTTCTTGACCTCGCGCTCGGTGACGCCGACGAACTGTTCGGCGGTATCGAGGATGTGCGTGACGATGGCGCGCGGCAATCCTTCGATCGTCAGCAGGTGCTTGAGTTCGCCGTTGCGCGTGAGTTGCGGATTGCCGGCGCGCGCCGATGCGCGCAGCACGGCCGGCGCGCGCGAGGCGGCGGGCTCGGCGGGCGAAGCCGCATGGGGATTATTCATGGGTGAAGGACTCGAAACGGTGACGGGTGCGGTACATCGAAGCGCGATGAAGAAAAAAAGCGGAAGCCGGGACGGCGGCGGAAGCCATGGCGGACGCTATCCGGCCGTGCGGCGCGCCAGGTCGAATCCGAAACCGCCCGCGTCGTCGCGCGTCATGACCAGGGACTGCGCCGCCTCCAGCGCGATCCGCGTGGCCGCGAAACGCGCCTCGATCGGCAGTTCCCGGGCGCCCCGGTCCACCAGCACGCCCAGCTCCACCGAAGCGGGCCGGCCGTAATCGTACAACTCATTGATGGCCGCGCGAATCGTCCGTCCCGTATGCACGACGTCGTCGAGCAGCAGGATGTGGCGGCCGGCGATGTCGAACGGCAGATGCGTCGGACTGGATTGCGCGTGCAAGCCCTTGCTGGCGAAATCGTCCCGGTGCAGCGATACGTTGACCACGCCGTAGCGCACGGGATCGTCCGGAGCGACGGCGGCGCCCGCCGCCGGCATACGCATCAGATCGGACGCGAGACGTTCGGCCAGCCAGGCACCGCCACTATAGATTCCCACCACCGCGATGCCCTCGCGCGTGCCAAGCGACGGCCCGTAGGCGTCGACCAGTTGCGCGAAAAGCGTGCGATAGAGCGCCTCGGCGTCAAGCGTGTGCATAGTCGTCCAGATATTGTTGCAGAATGATTCGCGCGGCTTCGTCGTCGATCGCCGTACCGGGCCCGGGCCGCCGCGCGCCTCGCTGGGGCGCACGACGCGGGACATTGCCGTCCCGCGCGGCCACCGAGGAGTAACGCTCGTCCACCCAGACCACCGGCAGATCGAAGCGGCCGTTCAACTGGTTGCCGAAGCGGCGGGCGAGCTGGGTCATCGCGTGCGGCGCGCCGTCCGGATGACACGGCAGACCGACGATCAGCGTGTCCGGCTGCCAGGCGGCGATCAACTTGCCGATCTCGTCGAAGCGATACTGCCGGTCGCGGTTCTCGACGATGCCGAGCGCGCGGGCCGAACCGGTCAGCGAATTGCCGATCGCCACGCCGATGCGTTTCTCGCCGTAGTCGAATCCCAGCAGCACCGAAGCGGCCGGGCGCGGGGCCGCGCCCCGCGCGAGGTCGCGGCCCGCTTCCGTCCCGGGCGTGCTTCCCGGCGCCTCGGGCGTGCCCGCGGCCGCTTCAGGCGTGACCGGCTTCACCCGACAACATCGTCAGCGACACGCCGAGGAGCCCGAGCGCCGCTTCGAGACGCTGCTCGGCCGGCACGTCGAACACGATGCTCGGATCGGCATCGACGGTCAGCCAGCCATTGCGCGCGATCTCGTCCTCGAGCTGTCCGGCGGCCCAGCCGGCATGACCGAGCGTCAGCAGGAACTTCTTCGGCCCCTGCCCGCTCGCGACCGCCTCGAGCACGTCTTTCGACGTGGTCATCTCCAGCCCCCCCGGCACGACCATCGACGAGGTGTAGTCGCCGGCGGCCTCGTGCAGAACGAAGCCGCGCTCGGTCTGCACCGGGCCGCCAAAGTACACTGGCAGCGAGGACAGCGTCGCGCTCTCGAGCTTCAGATCGATGCGTTCGAACAGCGATTTCATATCGATGTCGGTCGGCCGGTTGATCACCAGGCCGAGCGCGCCCTGCTCGGTATGCTCACAGCAATAGACGACCGTACCCGCAAACGTCGAGTCCGCCATGCCGGGCATGGCGATCAGAAACTGGTTGGTGAGGTTGATGCGATCGGCGGGTGTCTTGGACATAATGCAATCTTAGCAAATACACGGTGGTGGCATGCCCGAATTCAGTAACGCCTTGATGTGGTTCCGGCGCGATCTCCGCACCCGCGACCACACTGCACTTTACCACGCACTGCGCGCGGCCAGACAGGTGCACTGCCTGTTCGTTTTCGACCCGGCGCTCCTCGCCCCGCTGCCCGCGGACGACCGGCGCGTCGCCTTCATCCATGCGTCGCTCGCGGCGCTGGGCGAGGCGCTGCATGCCGCCGGAGGTCAGCTCTGGATCGCACGGGGCGACCCCGCCGCCGCGGTACCCGCCGCCGTCCGGGCACTGGGCGCGGACGCCCTTTTCTTCAACCACGACTACGAACCGGCCGCACGCCGGCGCGACGCGACGATCACCGCGGCCCTGACAGCAGAAGGCTGTGCCGTGCGCAGCTTCAAGGACCAGGCGATCCTCGAACGCGACGAGGTGCTGACAGGCAGCCGTCGCCCCTACAGCGTGTTTACGCCCTACAAGCGCTCCTGGCTGCAAACCGCCGCAAGCGCCCGGGCGTTCGACCCCTGGCCGTCGGAACGGCATCTCGACCGCCTCGCGCCGCGCGCCGGCGTGGTGCCGGACGCCGCGTCGACGGACGCCGCGTGCGACTTCCTGGCCCCCCGCCTGCCGACGCTCGCCGAACTCGGTTTCGCCGCCGCCCGCGCGCCCACCGCGGGCGGCGAGGAGGCGGCGCTACGGATGCTGGAGGATTTCGAGCCGCGCATCGACGATTACCACCGCACCCGTGACTTCCCTGGCCTCGCCGCCACCAGCGGGCTGTCGGTGCATCTGCGGCACGGCACCCTCTCGGTCCGCGCGCTGGCCCGCACCGCCTATGCCGCCGCGCAATCCGCGCGCGCACGCGCCGGTGCCGAGACCTGGCTATCCGAACTCGCCTGGCGGGATTTCTTCTTCCAGGTGCTGCACCATCACCCGCGGCTGGTCGAGAAGGACGAACACCGCGCCTTTCGCCCGGAGTACGACGCGATCCAGTGGGAGACGGGAGATGCCGCGGACGACGACTTCGCGGCATGGTGCGAGGCACGCACCGGCTATCCGCTGGTCGACGCGGCGATGCGGCAGATCAATCAGACGGGATTCATGCACAACCGCCTGCGGATGGTGGTCGCGACCTTCCTCTGCAAGGATCTGGGCGTGGACTGGCGACGCGGCGAGGCCTATTTCGCCCGTCAGCTGAACGACTTCGACCTGTCGGCGAACAACGGCAACTGGCAATGGGCGGCGTCCAGCGGCTGCGATGCGCAACCCTGGTTCCGCATCTTCAACCCGCTGACGCAATCCGCCAAATTCGATGCCGACGGCACCTTCATCCGCCGTTACGTGCCTGAACTGGCCGCACTGGACAATACGGCGATCCACGCCCCCTGGCTCGCCAAAGCCGGCGTCCTCGCTCGCGCGGGAATCGAACTCGGCCGCGACTATCCTCACCCGCTGGTCGATCACGCGCTGGCGCGGGAACGGACGCTGGAACGCTATGCGGTCGTCAAATCCGCCCGTGCGCGCGACGCGGTGCCCGACGCGACAGCGGACGAGAGCGGAGACGGAGACGACTGATCAGATCTGCACCATCTCGAAATCTTCCTTGCGGGCGCCGCATTCCGGGCAGGTCCAATTGATCGGTACGTCTTCCCAACGCGTTCCCGGAGCGATGCCTTCCTCGGGCAGGCCGGCTTCTTCGTCGTACATCCAGCCGCAAATGAGGCACATCCAGTTCTGATATTCCATTCTCTCGATGCGTCGCATGACGATCCGTTACAATATGAACTGTGATGGTACCGTTTCGGCGCGCCGCTGAGAAGCCGCCCACGTCAAACATTCGTCGCAAAAAAAGATAAACGGACCTCTATTTTCCTTCATGACCAGCGACGCTCCTCCGATTGTGCTGACTTTCGGGATTTCCGACCCGACGGGTGCTTCCGGCATCCAGGCCGATTTGCTGACTTTGGCCAGCATGGGTTGCCATGGCGTCACCGTATTGACGGGTTATGCCGCGCGCGATTCGCTGGACAGCGGCGAACTGATCTCGGTCGATCCGGAGCGCGTCGCCAGCCAGGCGCGGATGCTGCTCGAGGATATGCCGGTCGCGGCGTTCAAGATCGGCGCCACGACACGCGCGGAGATCGTCAGCGCGATCGCCGAGGTGGTCGCCGACTACGATGACGTGCCGTTGATCGTGTGCCCGGACTTCACGCTGGACGACGAGCACGTGCTCGCAGGCGATGACCTGCGCGAGGCGATCGCCGAGTTGCTCGCGCCGCAGACGTCGGTGATGGTGGCGGACCGCAGCATGGTGCTGCAGTTGATGCAGTCGGACAGCGAGGGCGACGCCCCCACCCTCGAGCAGGCGGTCGCACAGCTGGTCGAAGACGGGTGCGAGTACCTGCTGCTGAGCGAGCATACCGCCGGGCGGTATATCAACACCCTGTTCGGCGAGGAAGGCGAGATCCGCCAGGATGTGTTCCTGCGGGATCCGCAGCCGATGCTGGGCATCGGCGACACGCTGGCGTCGGCGATCGCGGCGCTGCTGGCCACCGGCATGACGCCGCCCGATGCGGTGCGCGAGGCGCAGAACTATCTCTACCAGGCGGTGCGCGCCGCGTTTCGGCCCGGCATGGGGGCCTACATACCGCAACGTATGTTCTGGGCGCACCGTCATGCCGGGGCCGATGCACCGCCGATGGCCGGCATCATCGCCGACCCGGGCGGCACGGCCCTGCCTTCGGTCCGTCACTAGCCACGGCCCGTCACGCGCGGCGCCAGGCTGTCGGGCGGTCCGCTTCCGGTCCTTGCGCCGCACACGACGAAAAAACGCCACCGTGGACTGCCCGGTGGCGTTTTTTTGTCGTGCGCCCTCCCCATTCGGGGAGGCAGGCCCGGGACCCCGCCGACAGGCGGCGCCCCGGAAGGACATTACATGTCCATGCCCATGCCGCCCATGCCGCCCATGCCGCCCGGCATGCCGCCGCCGGCAGGTGCTTCTTCCTTCGGCAGTTCGACGACCGCGCAATCCGTCGTCAGCAGCAGGCCGGCGACCGATGCAGCGTTCTGCAGCGCGGTGCGCGTGACCTTCGTCGGGTCGACGACGCCGGCTTCCACCAGATCGCCGTACTCGCCGGTCGATGCGTTGTAGCCGTAGTTGCCCGTGCCCTTCTTCACTTCCGCGACGACGACGCTGGCTTCTTCGCCACCGTTCGACACGATCTGACGCAGCGGCTCTTCCATCGCGCGCAGCACGATCTTGATGCCGGCGTCCTGATCGGCGTTCAAGCCCTTCAGGCCCTTGATCGCTTCACGAGCGCGGATCAGCGCCACGCCGCCGCCAGGAACGATGCCTTCTTCGACGGCTGCGCGCGTGGCGTGCAGTGCGTCTTCGACACGTGCCTTCTTTTCCTTCATTTCGACTTCGGTCGCCGCGCCCACCTTGATCAGCGCCACACCGCCAGCCAGCTTGGCGACGCGTTCCTGCAGCTTCTCACGGTCGTAATCCGACGAGGCTTCCTCGATCTGCGCACGGATCTGCGAGACGCGAGCTTCGATGTTCTTCGCTTCGCCGGCACCGTCGATGATCGTCGAATTTTCCTTGCCCACTTCGATGCGCTTCGCCTGGCCCAGTTCCGCCAGCGTAGCCTTCTCGAGCGTCAGACCGGTTTCCTCGGCGATGACCTGACCACCGGTCAGGATCGCGATGTCTTCCAGCATCGCCTTGCGACGGTCGCCGAAGCCCGGCGCCTTGACGGCGACGGTCTTCAGGATGCCGCGGATGCTGTTGACGACCAGGGTCGCCAGCGCTTCGCCTTCGATGTCTTCTGCGATGATCAGCAGCGGACGGCTCGACTTCGCGACCTGTTCGAGGATCGGCAGCAGATCGCGGATGTTCGAGATCTTCTTGTCGTGCAGCAGGACGTACGGGTTGTCCAGAATCGCAAACTGCTTTTCCGGGTTCGTGACGAAGTACGGCGACAGGAAGCCACGGTCGAACTGCATGCCTTCGACCACTTCCAGCTCGTCCTCGAGCGACTTGCCGTCTTCGACGGTGATCACGCCTTCCTTGCCGACCTTGTCCATCGCTTCAGCGATGCGATCGCCGATCGACGTGTCGCTGTTCGCCGAGATCGAGCCGACCTGCGCGATTTCCTTGGTCGTCGTGCACGGCTTGCTCAGCTTCTTGAGCTCTTCGACCGCCGCGATGACCGCCTTGTCGATACCGCGCTTCAGATCCATCGGGTTCAGGCCCGCGACCACGAACTTCTGGCCTTCGCGCACGATCGCCTGTGCCAGCACGGTCGCCGTCGTCGTGCCGTCGCCGGCGTTGTCGCTGGTGCGCGACGCGACTTCCTTGACCATCTGCGCGCCCAGATTCTGGAAGCGGTCCTTCAGTTCGATTTCCTTGGCGACCGACACACCGTCCTTGGTGATCGTCGGGCCGCCGAAGCTGCGCTCGAGCACGACGTTGCGGCCCTTCGGGCCCAGGGTGACCTTGACCGCATTGGCCAGGATGTTGACGCCCTCGACCATCTTTGCGCGGGGGCTATCGCCAAACGAGACTTCTTTCGCTGCCATGTCTTTGAAACTCCAAGAATGCTTTGAACATATGAGAATGCGGAGGCGGCGGACCCGGAAGCGGGCCGCCACCCGAACCGACGACGGGTGACGGGCGACCCGGCCTGACGGCCGGGCCTGCGCGGTCTTGTCGCGGGTTCAGCGCGGGCTGTCGCAGGCTTGTTGCGAACTTATCGCGAACGTGTCGCGAACTTATCGGTTGACGATCGCCATGATGTCTTCTTCGCGCATGACCATCAGCTCGTCGCCGTCGACCTTCACGGTCTGACCAGCGTACTTGCCGAACAGCACACGATCACCCACCTTCACGTCGAGCGCATTTTGCACGCCCTTGTCGTCCCGCTTGCCGGGACCCACTGCCAGGACTTCGCCCTGATCCGGCTTTTCGGCGGCCGAATCCGGCAACACGATACCCGAGGCGGTCTTGGTTTCTTGGTCGAGACGCTTGACGATGACGCGATCATGCAAGGGACGCAGGTTCATACACACTCCTTTCAATCGGTACAGGAACCACGGTGAGGCCCCCGGCGCCAGGCGCCGGGTGGCGAGATGTTTTGTTAGCACTCTCGTCTAACGAGTGCTAATTATAGGGACGGGATGAGGCAAATTCAAGGCGTACCCACCAAATGACCCAAACAAATTTTCGCCTTGGGGGAACACGACCCCTCACGGCGCTCAGGCATTCGCGCAGACCCACTCGGCGATGCGCGCGATACGCTGACGGCGAAACGCGCGCGAGGCGGCATGGTTCTCGAATTCCTGACGAATGAGGTCCAGCAGCCCCATGCCATGCGCCTCCAGCATCATCGGAAACACGCTGGAGCGGCTCAGACCCGGGCGTGTCCCCGCTTCCAGGAAGCGCAGACGCCCGTCGCGGCCCGCCAGGAAATCGAGCCGGCAGTAGGTTTCGTCGCGAAACGTCCGGGCAATGCGCTCCGCGGCGCGGCAGGCCTGCATGGCGAGCGGGTCATCGGCGGGCAGGCGGCGGATGCGGCCGCCGCCCGGCACCGGCTCGCCCTGTCGGACGCCCGCGGCGCGCACGGGCGGTTTCAACTCGAAAACCGGCAGCAGTTGACGCTGCCCGGCCGCGCAGACCATGCCGACCACGATCTCGACGCCGTCGATGCGTTCCTGGATCAGGAAGTGATCGTCGAACGGGGCGATCTCGTTGGCGTAGCGCTCGATTTCCTCGTCGATCAGCAGATCGAGCGGGAGAATCTTGAACGAACCGCCCGCGGCGTTCGGTTTGAGCAGCACCGGGCGCTTGCCGAAGCGTTGCACCGTCTCACGCACCGCGCCTCCCGGCTGACTGCTGGACACCAGCACGGTCTCGAGCGGCGCCAGCAGGTCGCCGGCGAGCTTCTCGACGACGCAGGCCTGCGCGAACTTGTCGAAGGCCAGCGCCGCGCTCAGCGTCGACCCCGCGTTATCGGGAAAATCGAAGAAGCGCGCGAGCCCCTGGAACGTGCCGTCCTCGCCGTCCTGCCCCTGCAACAGCGAAAAGACGAAGTCGCCGTCTTCGCACAGGGTGTCGACGAACGCCGCCGCCGATATCTCCCTGCCGCGCGCGAGCAGCTGCGGCGCCGGCGGCAGCCCATCGTGATCTCGTGGCCCGGACGCCCGCAGTTTGCCGTTCGGCGCGATGCCGATCACGTTCGCGACCGAGATGTCGTCGGGGCGCGCCTCGAGCAGGCACTCCCGGACATGCTCGTACATGCGGCAGGAAGTGCGGTTCTCGACGGATCGCCCGCCGAATAAAAGGGTGATTGCTGGCATGGTGACTCCTGGTGGTCCATCGTCCGCCCGCGCATCGCGTGCCTGGATCGACCGTCGCCGCCCGCGGCGACCGGTCAATGATTCGTCATCCTTATCATTCGGGAAGACCGGGTGCATTCTACGACGCGACCGCGAGTGATGGTTCTACGAAAAATCGTAGCGCCCGGACCGGGCCGCGTCCACCCGGCCGGTTGGCCAGGCGTGCAAGGCGTGCGAGGCGTGCGAGGCGTACGTGGCGGCTAGCCGGACGCCAGGCCCTGCGCGTCGAGCCCGCTGGCGTCGAGCCCGATCTCGCGCAGCACGTCGAGCACCAGGGTCGCAGCCGGCGACGGCAACTGCGAGAAGCGCGTGATGATGCCGAAATTGTCCAGTTCGCAGCACAGCACCAGCGGCAGGATCTGCATCACGCCATAGCCTTCGTACTGGCGTGCGATTTCGGTGGGCAACACCGCCAGCATGTCGCTTTGCTCCAGCAGCGAGGCGATCACCGGCAGGCTGCCGGTATTGACGACGTTCAACGGCGGCGCCAGACCCAGCGAGGCGAACAGCATGTCGATGCGATGCCGCAGCACGCTGCCGGAGGGATGCAGGATCCACGGCTCGCCGCACAGCGCGGCGAGCGAGAGGTCGTCTCTCGCGAGCAGGGGATGGCCGGGACGCACCACCAGGCAGAGCGGTTCGCGTCCCAGCGGCTCGTACTTGAGCCCATGGTTGAGTCCGTAGTTGCGCCCGTGACGCACCGGCGCCTGCCCTTCCAGCACCCGCCCGATCATGATGTCCAGTTCGCCCTGCGCCAGCAGGGGAAGCAGCAGATTCGAGGTCTCGACCTGGATCGAGACCCGCAGCCTAGGGTAATCCCGCTTGATGCGCGCCACCGCGCGCGCGACAATCGACGCGCCCGCCACCGCGATCGTACCGATGCGCACTTCGCCGGCCAGACCGGCACGCAGCGACGAAATCTCGTCGTAGGCGTGCGACAGGTCGGACAGGACCATCCGCGCATGCCGGATCATGACTTCCCCGTAGACCGTCGGCCGCATGCCTTGCGGCGTGCGGTCGAACAGGCTCACGCCCAGCATGTCCTCCAGATCCTTCAACAGCTTCGAGGCGGCCGGCTGCGCCATGCCGATCACCTCGGCGGCGCGGCGCACATTGCCTTCTTCGTCCATCGTCGCCAGCAGCAGCAACTGCCGCGTCTTCAGCCGCGCGCGGATGAACCAGTTCGATTGGGCATCGCGATTCATCGTTGCCGCCTCCTTTCCGGCCATCCGGAGAGCGGCCTTCTGTCATGGGTATTCGGCGCGCGTCGCGCCGATCGAAGATACCGCCGCAGCGATTCCGCATCGTATAACGAAATAGTTATAGAGATCCAAAAATTTGATATTGGAAAGTTATCGGACTCCAGCATAAGATGGCTGCAGCCTTGTCAATAAACCAACTAATAACGGAGACAGACAATGCGTAATCCCCCTCGCAGACCCGGCGCACGGCGCCGTGCGCGCGAGCGCGCGTCCCGGTGCGCCGCACGGCCGGGCCTCGCCGTCTCACCCGTCATCTAGGTATTTTCCCGCGCTTCGCTCGCCATACGGGCGAAGCGCGGTGGCACCGGCTCGCCCGCCGGCGACCATGCGCGAGCACGACACCCGGGATCGAACATCCCGCGTTCGCCGCGACACCCGCCGACGAAGCGATATGCCGCTCATGACGAGCGGCCAAGACACGACGGCCGATGATGCCGTCGACATTCGAAAAATAGTTGGGAGACAAAGTCGATGATGGGATTTTTCAAGAAACTTGCTTGCGCATCGGTCGTGGGCGCCAGCCTCGCCGCACCATTCGCCGCCGGCACCGCGCACGCCGACGAGCCGATCAAGATCGGCTATCTGGTGAAGATGCCGGAACAGGCGTGGTTCATCAACGAGCAGCGTGCGGCCACCGACTACGCCAAGCAGAATCATTTCACCGTCATCAACATCGGCGTGCCCGACGGCGAGAAGGTGCTTTCCGCAATCGACAACCTGGGCGCGCAGGGCGCCAAGGGCTTCGTGATCTGTGCGCCGGACGTGCGGCTCGGCCAGGCCATCCGCGCGCGGGCGAAGCGCTACAACATGAAGTTCGTCACGGTCGACGACCAGTTGGTGGATTCGGCCGGCAAGCCGATCGCCGACATTCCGCACCTGGGACTGTCGTCGTTCAATATCGGCATGCAGGCGGGCGAGGCGATCTCGGCGGAAATGAAGCACCGCGGCTGGAAGCCGGAGGAAACCGGGGCGTTGCGCATCACCGACTATGAATTGCCGACCGCGAAGCTGCGCACCGACGGCGCGACGAAGACGCTGCTGGCCGGCGGCTTCCCGCAGGCCAACATCTACGACGCGCCGCAGAAGACGACCGACGACGAAGGCGGCTTCAACGCCGCCTCGCCGGTGCTTTCCAAGCACGCGAACGTCAAGCACTGGGTGATCTTCGGCATGAACGAAGAAACCGTGCTGGGCGCGGTGCGGGCGACGGAGCAACTGCATATCGCGCCGGCGGACGTGGTCGGCGTGGGCATCAACGGCGCCGGCGAAGCGTTCGCCGAGTTCCAGAAGAAGACGCCGACGGGCTTCTACGGCACGATCGCCGTCAGCTCGACCACGCATGGCCGCGAAAGCGTGAAGAACGTGTACAACTGGGTCACGAAGAACGAGATGCCGCCGCTGTACAAGGAATCCACCGGCACCCTGATGACGCGTGACAACTGGCAGCAGGTCCGCAAGGATCTGGGTATCTGATCGCCGCGCCCGTTCCCCTGGAGAGATTTCGGATGACTGAGCAAAGCGACTATTACCTATCCCTGGACAACGTTTCCGTACGCTTCCCCGGGGTGCTCGCCCTCGATCGGGTGTCGTTCGGCGTGAAGCCCGGCGAGGTGCTGGGCTTGATGGGAGAAAACGGCGCGGGTAAATCGACGTTGCTCAAGGTGCTGTCGGGCGTGAACCAGCCGGCCGCCGGGCATGTCGTCCTGCAGGGTCAGCCGCGCGCGTTCACCACGACGCGCGCGGCCATCGACGCCGGCATCGCGATCATCTACCAGGAACTCCACCTGGTACCGGAACTGACGGTCGCGGAAAACCTGATGCTGGGTCAGATTCCGAACCGTCTCGGTGTCGTCGACCGCCGGCAGATGGTCGCGCGGGCGATGGCGGAGATCCAGCGTCTGGGCGAGACGCTCGATCCGGATATCGCCGTCAAGCACCTGTCGATCGGCCAGCGTCAGATGATCGAGATCGGCAAGGCGCTGATGCGCGACGCGCGGGTCATCGCCTTCGACGAGCCGACCAGTTCGCTGTCGGCCCGCGAATCGGACCGGCTGTTCGAGATCATCCGCGCGCTGCGCGCGGAGGGCCGCTCGATCATCTACGTGACGCACCGGATGGACGAGGTCTACACGCTGTGCGACCGCGTCACGGTGTTTCGCGACGGCCGCCACGTCCAGACCTTCGACACGGTGGCGACGCTGGAGCGCGACCGGCTGATCAGCGCGATGGTGGGCCGCTCGATCGAGGACGTCTACGGCTATCGCGGCCGCGCCTGCGGCGACATCAAGCTGACGGTCAAGGATCTGTGCGGCCCCGGTCTCTCGGCGCCGGCGAACTTCACCGCGCGCGCCGGCGAGATCGTCGGCTTCTTCGGTCTGGTGGGCGCGGGCCGCTCCGAGCTGATGAAGCTGATCTATGGCGCCGTGCCCAAGACCAGCGGGCAGATCGAATTGCGCGGGGCGCAGATCGATTTCAAGAGTCCGCGCGACGCGGTGCGCGCCGGCGTGGCGCTGTGCCCGGAAGACCGCAAGCAGGAAGGCATCGTGGCGATCGCCTCGGTATCGGACAACCTCAACATCAGTTGCCGCCGACGCTTCAGCCCGGGTGGGTTCCTGCTCGACCGCAAGCGCGAGGAAAAGGTCACCCAGGAGTACATCGGCAAACTGGGCATCAAGACGCGCACCGGCGAGACGCTGATCGGCACGCTCTCGGGCGGCAACCAGCAGAAGGTCATCCTGAGCCGCTGGCTCGCGGAGGACATCGACATCTTCCTGATGGACGAGCCGACGCGCGGCATCGACGTCGGCGCGCGCAGCGAGATCTACTCCTTGCTGTACGGGCTGGCGGAGGCGGGCCGCACGGTGATCGTGGTGTCGAGCGACCTGGCCGAAGTGATCGGCGTCGCCGACCGGATCCTGGTCATGAAGGAAGGACAGATCGTCGGCGAATTGCCCAAGGCCCAGGCCACGCCCGAGCAGTTGATCCGGATGGCGTTGCCGCACTAGACGCGGGCGCCGTCGATTTTTACCGCGGATTTTTGCCGCACGCACATCGTAGAGACCATTCATGCACTCCCCTCAACCTCCGTCCGCTCCGGCCCCGGCCGACAATCCCAAAGCCAGCGTCGGCGCGCGCGAACGCGTGGCCCGCACCTGGGACCTGATCAACAAATCCGGCATCGTCGTGGTGTTCGTGCTGCTGTTCATCGCACTGTCCGCGGCGGTGCCGGACTTCCTCACGACCCGCAACATCCAGGGCCTGCTGCTGTCGGTGACGCTGATCGGTTCGATCGCCGTCACGATGATGTTCGTGCTGGCGCTCGGCGAGGTCGACCTCTCGGTGGCGTCGATCGTCGCCTTCTCCGGGGTGGTGACCTCGGTGCTGATCACCGCCACCCATAGCGTGCTGTTCGGCGTCGCGGTCGGCATCCTCGCGGGCGGAGCGGTCGGGCTGGTCAACGGCGTGCTGGTCGCGCGCTTTCGGATCAACTCGCTGATCGTCACGCTGGCGATGATGGAAGTGGTGCGCGGCCTGGCCTACATCACGTCCAACGGCGACGCGGTGATGATCTCCGAGGAGCGCTTCTTCGACCTGGGCGCCGGGGAATTCATGCACATCAGCTACCCGGTGTGGAGCAACATCATCGGTTTCGTGATCTTCGGCTTTCTGCTGAAGAAAACCGTTTTCGGCAAGAACGTGCTCGCCGTGGGCGGCAACGCCGAAGCGGCGCGTCTCGCGGGGTTGTCGGTGGTGCGCATCAAGATCACCGTGTTCGTGCTGCAGGGTCTGGTCGCGGGTCTCTCCGGCGTGATCCTGGCGTCGCGGATGAGCCTGGGCGACCCGAAAACCTCGGTGGGCCTCGAACTCGGCGTGATCTCCGCCTGCGTGCTGGGCGGCGTGTCGCTGACCGGCGGCGTCGCGACGATTTCCGGCGTGCTGGTGGGCGTGCTGATCATGGGTTCGGTACAGGACGCGATGAGCCTGCTGAACGTGCCCACCTTCTATCAGTACCTGATCCGCGGCGGCATCCTGCTGCTCGCCGTGCTGTTCGACCAGTTCCGCCGCTCCAAGCGCGCGGTCTGAGCGCGCTGTCGAAGCGCGCTTTCCCGGGCCTCAGCCACCCTGCCCCATCTGCACGGATGGGTCGTGGGCGCGGCGCGCGATCAGGTCGATTTCGACCAGCGCGTCGCGCGCCAGCCCGGTCACGCCGATGCAGGTACGCGCCGGCAGGCGCCCCTCCGGGAAATACCGCCGATAGGTCTCGTTCATCACCGCGTAGTCACGCTGGAAATCGGTGAGATAGGCGCGGACCTGAACCACGTCGGCCAGCGCATATCCCGATCCCTCGAGCACCAGGATCAGATTGTCCATGACCCGCTGGGTCTGCGCCGCGATGCCTTGCGGCAGCGGCGCAGCATCGTCGTCGGGCCAGGTGGGCATCTGGCCGGTGACGAACAGCCAGCCGTCGGTTTCCACCGCGTGCGAGAACGGTGCGACCGGCGTGGGCGCCTGGTCGATCATCAGAAAACGGGGTGCGGTCATACGGGAGAATTCCGTGAGGTGGAAAACCCGATTCTAGAATGCTTCGAGCCGCGCGAACAGCGCGTCGAGCGGCAGGCTGTGCGCGAACAGACGACCCAGGCTGCGGCTCGCGAAACGCGCGACGTCCGGCGGCGCCACCCACCGGAACGCATCCATCTCGGGAATCGCCCGGCCGTCGCGCAGGCTCGGAAACAGGGAAACGCATACGCACCGTGCCGGATCGATCTCGCCCGCGGCGGTGCGCACGCCGAACAGATGCAGCGCCTTGTCGGGCCGATAATCGAACTCGCCAAGATCGCACAGACGCGACGCCGCGAGCACGATGCCGGTTTCCTCGCGCATTTCCCGCAGCGCGGTTTCGCGCCGCGTCTCGCCCGGGTCGCCCATGCCTTTGGGAATATCCCAGTGCCGGGTCTGGGTCGCGTGACAAAGCAGGATCTCGCCGCGCGCATTGAACAGTACGACGCCCGACGATAAATGTTTGCTCATGGCCTGGGTACTTTCGTCATTGACTGCCGGAAATCCGTACGACGCGGAACGCATGCCGGCGCGAATTGATATATTATTACATTCCACGCTCGACCGCAGCGCAGTGCGCGCGCCGGGTTGCGCCGTCATATCGCGCCGTTACATCGTGCCCTTATCCGATCGGAAGTTCCCAGACATGCATATCGCGCCACGACCGCACCGCGCCCGCGGCATCCCGGCTCTGTTCGCCCGTATCGGCCTGAGTGTCATTCTACTCGCCGTCGCCGCGGCACCCGCTCATGCGGCACCGGCGGCGCACGTCGCGCAGGTGGTGGCGGCCGAGAACTTCTACGGTGCGTTGATACAGCAACTGGGCGGCCCGCAAGTCAGCGTCACGAGCGTGCTGTCGAACGCCGACCAGGATCCGCATAGTTTCGAGGCCAGCCCGAAGATCGCCCGGGCGCTCGCCCGCGCCGATCTGGTCGTGTACAACGGCGCGGCCTACGACCCGTGGATGACGCCCCTGCTCAAGGCATCGACGCATGTCGGCCGCACGGAAATCGTCGCGGCGGCGCTGCTCGGCACGCCCGCCGGCGCCAATCCCCATCTCTGGTACGAGCCGCGCACGATGCCGGCGCTGGCCCGGGCGGTGGCGGCTTACCTGAGCGCACGCGACCCGGCGCACGCGGCCGACTATCGGCAACGCCTCGCGGACTTCCTCGCTGCGATGCAGCCGGTCGCGGCGAAAATCGCCAGCCTGCGCGAGAAGTACCGCGGTACGAAAGTCAGCGCGACCGAGCCGGTGTTCGGGTACATGGCCGAGGCGATCGGCCTGGACATGCAGAACGAGCGCTTCCAGATGGCCGTGATGAATGAAGCCGAACCCAGCGCGGCCGATGTCGGCGCGTTCGAACAAGGCTTGAAATCGAAGACGATCAAGGTCCTGATCTACAACGCGCAGACGTCGGGTCAGATGAGCCGGCGCCTGCTGTCGATCGCCCGGACCGCCGGCGTGCCCGTCGTGCCCGTCAGCGAGACGCAGCCCGCCGGCATGCGCTACCCGCAATGGATGCTCGACCAGCTCGATCGGCTCGACCAGGCGCTCGCGCATCCGCCTGCGCAATGAGGATCGACGATGACGACGCAGAATGCCTCCCTCCCGACCGCCATCGCGCTGGACGCGGTCAGCATCGCGCTCGGGCAGCGCACGATCCTCGAACAGGTGAGCCTGTCGATCAACGCGGGGGAATTCGTCGGCGTGCTGGGTCCGAACGGTGCCGGCAAGACCACGCTCATGCGGGCGCTGCTGGGGCTGGTGCCGCTGGCGGCCGGCCGCATCGCCCTCTTCGGCGAACCCGCGGCAGGCGCCCGGCGTCTGGTCGGGTACATGCCGCAGATCCGCGCGATGACGCAGGCGCAACGGGTATCCGGGCGTGATTTCGTCGCCTGCGTGCTCGACGGCGAGCGTTGGGGCCTGCCGCGTCTGGACGCCGCCGGACGCCGCGCGGTCGACGCCGCGCTCGATGCGGTGGGCGCCACCGAACTCGGCCGACGCGCGGTCGGCGAGATGTCGGGCGGCGAGCGGCAGCGGCTGTTGCTCGCGCAATGCCTGGTGGGCCAGCCGCGCATCCTGCTGCTCGACGAACCGTTGATCAGTCTGGACCCGCATCGCCAGCAAAGCGTGGTCGACCTGGTCGCGGAAGTCTCGCACCGGCTGGGCATCACCACGCTGTTTTCCGCGCACGAACTCAATCCCCTGCTGGGCGCGATCGACCGCGTGCTCTACCTCGGCAACGGCGCCGCCGCGCTGGGCACGGTGGAGGACGTGATCACCGGACCGATCCTGAGCCGGCTCTACGGCGCCCCGATCGACGTGATCCGGGTGGACGGCCGCATCTTCGTGATGTCCGGCGGACAAATGATGGAAAAGGACGCGCATCACCACCATGTTTGAATTCGATTTCATGACGAATGCCTTCATCGCCTCGGGCATCGTCGCCGTGGTCGCGGGCATCGTCGGCTATTTCCTGGTCCTGCGCGGCCAGACCTTCGCCGGGCACGCGCTCGCCCACGTGGGCTTCACCGGCGCGACGGGCGCGGTCCTGCTCGGGATCGCGCCACTGTGGGGCATCGTCGGTTTCACGCTGAGCGCGGGTCTGGGCATGGGGCTGCTCGGCGAGAAACTGGCGGGCCGCGATCTCGCGATCGGCATGATCCTGTCGTTGTCGCTCGGCTGCGGTCTGTTGTTCGTGCATTTCTTCACCGCCTATGCCGGGCAGGTGACCGCGCTGCTGTTCGGCAATGTGCTGGGGGTGGACCGCACCACGCTCTGGCAACTGGCGCTGCTCGGCGCGGTGAGCCTGCTGGGGCTGGGCGCGATCGCGCGGCCGCTGATCTTCACCACGCTGCAGCCGGAACTCGCGGAGGCGAAAGGTGTATCGCTGCGGCGCGTGTCGATGCTGTTCCTGGCGATCGTCGCGCTGGCGGTGGCGCTGAGCACGCAGATCGTCGGCGTGCTGCTGGTGTTCACGCTGATGGTCGGGCCGGCGGCCGCGGCGCAGAACCTGACACCGCGTTTTGCCCGGGGCGTGGCGCTGGCGGCGCTGCTGGCAGTCGCCGAAGCCTGGCTGGGCATCACGCTGGCCTTCTACACGGATTGGCCCTCGAGTTTCTGGATCACGGCCTGTAGCGCGGCGATCTACCTCGCGAGCCTCTTCTGGCCGTGGTGGCGCGGCCGCATGACGGCGCGCTGAGCGGCTGCCGCGCCAGACGTCCCCCCGGGCCCCCGGCGCGCTTCAGACGCCCGTCGACCGGGCGTTCAGGATGGCCGCGTGATGCGCGATATGGTCGCCCATGAAGGATGAGACGAAGTAATAACCATGGTCGTAGCCGGGATGACGGCGCAGCGTGAGCGCCTGCCCGGCCTGCGCGCAGGCGGCCTCGAATGCCTCGGGCAGCAGTTGCCCGTCATGCAGGAAGGCATCCGCCAGACCCTGGTCGACGAGAATCGGCTGGGCATGCGGCGCGACGCCCCCCGCGCCCAGCAGCCGGCTGGCATCGTAATCCGCCCAGCGGCGGACGTCGCCGCCCAGGTAATGGCCGAATGCCTTGCGGCCCCATGCACAGTCGCTCGGCGCGGCGATGGGAGCGAACGCGGAGATCGACTTGAAGAGATCCGGGTTGCGCAGTCCCAGCACCAGCGCGCCATGCCCGCCCATCGAGTGACCGAAGATGCCCAGACGCGCCGCGTCCACGGGCAACTCCCGGGCGACCAGCGCCGGCAGTTCGTTCACCAGATAGCTGTACATGCGGTACCGGTCGCGCCAGGGCGCCTCGGTCGCGTCCACGTAGAAGCCCGCGCCGACGCCGACATCCCACGCATCCGTCTCGCCGGGAAGGCCCGCGCCGCGCGGGCTCGTGTCCGGCGCGATGAGCGCCAGGCCGTGGCGCGCGGCATGCTGCTGCGCGCCACCCTTGGTCGGAAAGGTTTCCTCGGTGCAGGTCAGGCCGGCCAGGTAGAACAACCCGGGCACGGGATCGGCGTTGGCGCCGCGGCTCGCGACCGCATCCGCTGCCACGTTCGGCAGGAAGACCGAAAAGCGCATCGGCAGACCGATTTCCGCTGACGCATGGCGGTAGAAGCGCTGGACGCCACCAAACGCCTGGTGTTCCGAAAGCAATTCAAGCATGCGAGACTCCATGGGAAATGAAAAATGCCGCGTTCTTCCGGCCGGTATCGGCACGGAACGAACGCGGCATCCCGGAACGCGGCGTTCGGCGTCCGGGCATCCGGACGCCTGGCGGCACTCAACCGCCGTGCTTCGCCTTGTCCGGAAGCGGCGTGCCGTTGCGGTCGACGTTCGCGTAGTCGGGTGGGGCATCGGCCGGACGGGGCGCATCGCCCGTGCGCGCCAGCCAGCCGCCGCCCAGGCGTTGATACAACAGCACCAGATTCGTCGCGCGGTCCATCTGCGCGGTGACCAGCATCTGCTGCGCCGTGTAAAGGTCCGTCTGCGCGGTCAGCACCGAAAGGTAACTGTCCACGCCGTTCTTGTAGCGCAGATCGGACAGATCGAGCCGGTTCTGCTGCGAGGCCACGTAGCGCGTCAGGGCATCGATCTGGTCGTCGTAGGTTCCGCGCGCGGCGAGACTGTCGGAGACTTCGCGAAACGCGGTCTGAATCGCTTTTTCGTAATTCGCGATGCCGATGTTCTTGCGTACCTTCGCGATATCCAGATTCGCCGTGTTCTCGCCTCCGGAGAAGATCGGGATGTTGATCTGCGGCGCAAATGTCCAGTAGGCTTGCCCCGCCTTGAACAAGCGGCCCAGATCGGAACTCGCCGCACCGGCGCTGCCGGTGATCGAGATGCTCGGGAAGAAGGCCGCGCGCGCCGCGCCGATACTGGCGTTGTCGGCCAGCAAGGTCTGCTCGGCCTCGATGATGTCGGGACGGCGCGTCAACAAATCGGACGGCACGCCGGCGGGTATGTCGGCGATGATGTGCTGGTCGTCGAGCGGCAGCGGCGGCGGCAGTTCCTCGGGCAATGGCGCGCCGACGAGCAGCACCAATGCGTTCACGGCCTGGGCACGCGAACGGATCTGATCCTGCAGGTTTGCCTGCGCCTGGTCGACGATGCCTTCCGACTGCTTCAGATCCAGCGCGGTACCCACGCCGTTATCGAATTGCAGCTTCGCGATCCGATACGACTCTCCCGCCGTTTTCAGGGTGTTTTGCGTGACCACCAGTTGCGCATCGTATCCACGCACCGTCAGATACTGGTTCGCCACCTGGGCGACCAGGGAAATCTCGGCCGCCTTGCGTGCCTGCGCGGTCGAGAAATACGTGGCCAGGGCCGCGTCGCTCAGACTCTTTACCCGGCCGAACAGATCCAGTTCCCACGACGCGTTGCCCACCGCGGTGTATTCGCTGCCGAGCGTCGGCCGACCCGTGTAGGTGAGATCCGCCGGCGTGCGCGCGCGGCTGTCCGCGGCGCTCACGCTGAACGACGGCAGAAGACCCGCCCGTTCCACCTGGAACTGCGCGCGCGCGGTGGCCACATTGAGCACCGCGACGCGCAGATCGCGGTTGTTCTTCAGCGCCAGCGCGATGATGGCCTTCAGACGGGCATCGACGAAAACGTCTTGCCAGCCCAGGTCCGCCGCGGCGACGCCGCTGCCGACGGCGTCATTCGTCTTGTACGCATCGCCGCCCGGAAAGGCGGCCGATACCGGCGCGGCCGGACGCTCGTAGTGCGGCGCGAGCGAGCACGCGCCGAGGACCGCCGCGGCCAGGACCGCGAGCGGCAGGGAACGTGCAAACCGCGGCGCGAAGGACGTCCCGGTGCGCGCCGGCGCGCGCGCGGCGCCCGTGCCCGTGCCCGCACCGCGCGCGACGGCACGTCCCGATGACAAGTACTTTTTCATATCAGTGTCCTTCGTTCGCACGGCCGTGCTCCGGGTCCGTGGGGGCGTCGCGACGGGAATCGGCATGGAGATCCCCGCCCTTTCCACCGTCCCTATGCTTTTTTTCGTGTTCCGAGAACTTGCCGGCGATGACGACGTAGAACATCGGCACCAGCAGCACCGCGAGGAAGGTCGCGGTCAGCATGCCGCCGATCACTCCCGTGCCGATCGCATGCTGACTGCCGGAACCCGCGCCGCTGCTGATCGCGAGCGGCAGCACGCCGAGGATGAAGGCCAGCGAAGTCATGACGATGGGCCGCAGCCGCAGCCGCACCGCCTCCAGCGCGGCGTCGGCGATGCTGCGCCCCTGCTCGTGCAGGTCCTTGGCGAATTCCACGATCAAAATCGCGTTTTTCGCCGACAGGCCCACGGTGGTCAACAAGCCGACCTGGAAATAGACGTCGTTCGACAGGCCGCGCAGGGTGGTCGCAAGCAGCGCGCCCAGGATCCCCAATGGCACCACGAGGATGACCGATACGGGAATCGACCAGCTTTCGTACAGCGCGGCGAGACACAGGAACACGATCAGGATCGAGATCGCGTACAGGGCCGGCGCCTGGGAGCCGGATTGCCTTTCCTGGAACGACAGGCCCGTCCATTCGAAGCCGATGCCGTCCGGCAGTTTCTTCGCGAGCGTTTCCATCTCGTCCATCGCCTGGCCGGAGCTATAACCCGGCGCCGACTCGCCCTGCAATTCCACCGCCGACACGCCGTTGTAGCGCTCGAGCTTTTGCGCGCCGAACGTCCACTGGCCCGTGGAGAAGGCGGAGAACGGCACCATCGTCCCCAGGGCATTGCGTACGTACCACTTGCCCACGTCGTCCGGATTCATCCGGAACGGCGCCGCTCCCTGCAGGTAGACCTTTTTGACACGGCCGCGGTCGATGAAGTCATTCACGTACGCCGACGCCCAGGCGATCGAGAAGGTGGTGTTCACGTCCGACAGCGACAGGCCCAGCGCGGACGCCTTCTCGTCGTCGATCTTCACCTTGTAGGTGGGGGCGTCGTCGAGACCGTTCGGCCGGACCCGCGTCAGGATCTTGCTTTGCGCGGCCATGCCCAGCAGTTGGTTGCGCGCGGCGATCAAGGCGTCGTGTCCCACGCCGGCCCGGTCCACCAGCTCGAAGTCGAAACCGCTACCCGTGCCCAGCTCGGGGATGGACGGCGGATTGATCGGGAAGATCGTCGCGTCCTTGATTTGCGAAAAACGCATGAAGGAGCGGCCGATGATGCTGTTGATGGACAGATCCGCGGACTTGCGCTCGCTCCAGTCCTTGAGACGCACGAACACCAGGGCCGAGTTCTGCCCCCGTCCCGCGAAACTGAAGCCATTGACCGTGAACACGGACTCGACCGCCTTCGATTCGTCCTTGAGGTAGTAATTCGTGATCTGATCAAGAACATTGCCGGTGCGTTCCTGCGTCGAACCCGGCGGCGTCTGCACGATCACGAACATCGTGCCCTGGTCCTCGTCGGGCAGGAAGGACGACGGCAGCTTGACGAACAGCAGGCCCACGGCGACGACGATCACCGCATAGATCAGGAACCAGCGCCCCGAGCGGTTGATGATGCCGCGCACGCCCTTCAGCGATTTGTCACGCCCCTTGTTGAAGGTGCGATTGAACCAGCCGAAGAATCCCGTCGTCTTCTCGTGATCCTTGGAAATCGGCTTGAGGATCGTGGCGCACAGCGCAGGCGTCAGAATCAGGGCGACGAGCACCGAGAGCACCATCGCCGCGACGATGGTAAGCGAGAACTGGCGATAGATCGCCCCCACCGAGCCGCCGAAGAAGGCCATTGGCACGAACACCGCCGAGAGCACCATCGCCACGCCGACCAGGGCGCCGGTCAGCTGCCCCATCGCCTTGCGCGTCGCCTCCACGGGCCCCAGCCCCTCGTCGGCCATCACGCGCTCGACGTTCTCCACCACCACGATGGCGTCGTCGACCAGCAGGCCGATCGCCAGCACGAGGCCGAACATCGACAGGGTATTGATCGAGAACCCGGCCGCCGACATGACGCCGAACGTTCCCAGCAGCACCACCGGCACCGCGATCGTCGGAATGATCGTGGCGCGGAGGTTTTGCAGGAACAGGTACATCACCAGGAACACCAGCACGATACCTTCGAGCAAGGTCTTGAAGACCTCCTCGATCGACAGCCTCACGAAGGGCGTCGTGTCGTACGGATACTTCACGACCATGCCGTTCGGGAAGAACTTCGACAGCTCGTCCAGCTTTTGCCGCACCGCTTTCGCCGTGTCCAGCGCGTTCGCGCCGGTCGCCAGCTGGATGCCGAAACCGGCCGTGTGCTGACCGTTGTACTTGGTGTCGAAGTTGTAGCTTTCACCGCCCAGCCCGATGGTCGCGACATCGCGCAGATGCACGACCGCGCCGCTGAGCGACGACTTCAGGATGATGTTGCCGAACTCCTCGGGCGTCTGCAGACGGGTCTTTTCCGTGATCGCGGCGGTCAGCTGCTGTCCCGGCACCGCGGGCGTGCCGCCCAGTTGTCCGGCCGCCACCTGAACGTTCTGCGCGGCGATGGCGGTCTGCACGTCCACCGGCGTCAGCCCATAGCTGTTCAGCTTGTTCGGGTCGAGCCAGATACGCATCGAATACTGGCTGCCGAACAGCGTGACCGTTCCCACGCCGTTGATGCGGCTGATCGGGTCCTCGACGTTGGACGCCACGTAGTTCGCCAGGTCGTACTTGTTCATCGTTCCGTCTTCGGAAACGAAGGCCATGACCATCAGGAAGCTGCTGCTCGACTTCGTGACCTTGACGCCCTGCTGCTGGACTTCCTGTGGCAACAGGGGCGTCGCGAGCGACAACTTGTTCTGCACCTGAACCTGGGCGATGTCGGGGTTCGTGCCCGCGGCGAACGTGATCGTGATGGTCGCGCTGCCGGAGTTGTCGCTGGTCGACGAGATGTACAGCAGATGGTCGATACCGCTCATCTGCTGCTCGATGACCTGCGTCACCGTGTCTTCCACGGTCTTCGCCGATGCGCCCGGATAGGTGACGCTCAACTGCACGGACGGCGGCGCGATCGTCGGATACTGGGAAACCGGCAGCTGCAGGATGGACAGCGCGCCCGCCAGCATCAGGACGATGGCGATCACCCATGCGAAGATGGGGCGATCGATGAAATACTTTGCCATTTGGGAAGCCCCGTTATTGAAGCGTGCTCGACGCACCGACGGCAGGTGCCGCGGAAGCGCCCGCTACTGCCGAAGCCGCCATCGTCGTCGCACCGTCCTTGCCGCCGTCCGCACCGCTGGAGTCCGCGGAGACACTGCTCGGGGCCGGCAGGTTGGCCGCCACCGGCGACACGGTCTGACCCGGCTTGGCCTTCTGCGTGCCCTCGACGATCACGCGGTCGCCCGGGTTCAGGCCGGCGGTGACGACCCACTTGCTCCCGATCGTCTGCGTGGTGGTCAGGTTGCGCAGCTCGACCTTGTTGTCGGCACCCACCACCATCGCGGTGGGAATGCCTTTCTGGTCGCGCGTGACGCCCTGCATGGGCACCAGCAGGGCGCGGTCGTTCGTGGCTTCCTGGACCCGCGCGCGCACGAACATGCCCGGCAGGAGATTGCGCTGCGCGTTCGGGAAAACGGCCCGGACCGTGGTCGTACCGGTGTTCTGGTCGACGGTCACGTCGGTGAACTCGAGATGTCCGGTATCCGGCATCACCGTACCGTCGTCGAGCACCAGCGCCACTTTCGTCGCGTTCGCGCCGGCGCTCTGAAGCGAACCCGCGGCGAGGTTGCGGCGCATGCGCAGCAAGGCATTGCTCGACTGCGTCAGGTCGACGTACAGCGGCGCGATCTGCTGCACCGTCGCCAATAGCGTCGCAGCGCTCGACTGTACGTAGGCGCCTTCCGTGACCGATGCCTTGCCGATGCGGCCGGCGATCGGCGAACGCACGGTGGTGTAACCGAGGTTGATCTCGGCGGTACGCACCGCCGCCTGGCCCGCGGCGACGTCGGCCTGGCCCTGCCCCTGCGTGGCGACCGCATCGTCGTACGACTGTTTGCTGACGGCATTGGCCGCCACCAGCGTCTTGTACCGGCCGGCCTGCGCGCGGCTGGACGTCAGCGACGCCTGCGCCTTCGCCAGCGTCGCCTGGGCGCTCATCAGCGCCGCCTGGTACGGTGCCGGGTCGATCTGATACAGGACCTGGCCTTCCTTCACGTCGCTGCCTTCGACGAAATTGCGCTTGAGCACGATGCCGTCGACCCGCGCGCGCACTTCGGCGACCCGGTAGGGCGTGGTACGGCCCGGCAATTCGGTATCGACGGCGACGCTTTGCGGCTGCACGGTCACCACGCCGACTTGCACCGGTCCCGGTGGCGGTGCAGCCTGCTTCTTCTCGCCGCAGGCGGCCAGCGCCAGCAATGCTGCCCCCGAGACAGCGCAAATAAGACGGTACTTGACCCGATCAACGCGCATGGAACGACCTCTGACAAAAAATGATCTTTGGAAACCGCTGTTTTTGATGACCGACTCGCGCCGTCCGGGGTCACGCCGGTCTTCCCGCCAGCGCGGGAGGAAAGACGTCGTCTCCGGAAACGGCACGAACGGCGACGCAACCCATGGAACCGGAACCGCGCGCACGTGACGGACATCGCTCGACCGTGAAGGTTTCAAAATTCCCCGTGAAACCACCCGGCTTGCCGAAAGTGGATGCTATTATATATACATTCAATGTTGAATGTATTCAATCGTACAAAAGCGCCGAGGGCAATTCGCCACAGGCTTTTCCCCCTTTACAAGACGACCTCATCCCGCCACCCGCGCGTCGGGGCGGTGCGAGTCGCACACGGCATCATGGCTAGACGCACCAAGGAAGAAGCGCAGGCGACCCGTAGTCTGATTCTGGACACCGCGGAACGGACGTTCTCCGAAAACGGCGTGTCGCACACGTCGCTGTCGGACATCGCCGTGGCCGCCGGTCTGACGCGCGGCGCGATCTATTGGCATTTCAAGAACAAATGCGAACTGTTCAGCGCGATGGTGGATCGCGAACTGCTGCCGCTGGACGAATTGCTCGCCACCACCTTCGATACGCGCGAGGCGGACCCGTTGCAACGCCTGCGCGACATCATTGTCGGTTGCCTGTGCGACATGATGCGCAATCCGCGTCGCCGCACGATCGTCGAAATCCTGTTGCTGAAATGGGAACATACGAAGGACATGCAGCCGGTCATCGACCGCAAGCAGGTCAACGTACGGCAAGGCATCGAACGCATGCAACGCGGACTCGACAACGCCGTTGCAAAAGCGCAACTGCCCGCCGCGCTGGACACGCACCGCGCCGCCCAATTCCTGCATGCATTGATCGTCGGGGTCATGTCGGATTATCTGACGGCATCGGAACATCTCGACATTCTGGTGGAAGCCCCCCGCCTTATCGACGGTTACCTGGATATGCTGCGTCTCTCGCCGGCGATGCGCCGCAGCGCCGCGCCCGCCTGAGCGGGACGCTGCAACTATGATCCATCACCGCTACACTGGTGGCAACCGGCGTCTGTTTCATACAACGGTGGCGGCCCAGCCGCGCGCTCCCCACCTTTCTCCCGAGACCCTTTCGCGATGGACAACATCGATCTGGAAGTGCTGCATAGCGCCGCCGACTGGCAGCGCGAGGGTTTTCGCACCGTATTGGGCACCGTGGTGCGCACCTGGGGGTCCGCGCCGCGGCCGGTCGGGTCGATCGTCGCGATTCGCGCCGACGGCAGGATCGCCGGATCGGTCTCCGGCGGCTGCATCGAGGACGACCTGATCGCCCGCGCCCGGGCCGGCGCGCTGCCCGCCGAGCGGCCGGAGCAACTGACCTATGGGGTGAGCGCGGAAGAGGCGCAGCGTTTCGGCCTGCCGTGCGGCGGCACGCTGCAACTGGTACTGGAACCGCTGGGGGAGCGCAGCGCGCTGCCGGCGCTGCTCGATGCGATCGCCACCGACCGGCTGATCGTGCGCCGCCTCGATCTGCGCACGGGGGCGGCTTCGCTGGCGCCGGTGCCCCCGGGAAACGGGACCGGTTTCTCGTTCGACGGCGAGACGCTCGCCGTCGTGCACGGGGCGCCGTATCGGCTGCTGCTGATCGGCGCCGGTCAGTTATCCCGTTATGTGGCGGAAATGGCCGTGCCGCTGGGGTACGAGGTGACGGTCTGCGACCCGCGCGAGGAGTACGTCGGCGGCTGGCACGTGGCGCATACCACGCTCGTGACCGACATGCCCGACGATGTCGTGCTGTCGATGGGGGTGGATTCGCGTACGGCCATCGTCGCGCTCACGCACGATCCGAAGCTTGACGATCTGGCGCTGATCGATGCGCTGCAATCGCCGGCCTTCTATGTGGGAGCGATCGGCTCGCGGGCGAACCGCGTGGCGCGCGCGGCGCGCCTGAAGCTGTTCGACGTCGACGATGCCCAACTGGCCCGTCTGCACAGTCCGGTCGGCCTGGCGATCGGTGCCAAAACGCCGCCCGAGATCGCGGTTTCGATCCTCGCGGAAATGACGGCGGTGCGTTACAAGGTCGTGCATGCCGGTTCGTCCCTGGACCGCGCCACCCATGGGCAGCTCGCGGGTCGGGCCACCGCTTCCGCTACCGACCGGGCGTGACCCGACGGGGCGGCCCGCCCCCGTCCTGGCTTATTGCGCCTGCCAGTTGAAGCGCAGTTTCGCGTGCCCGTTGCCGGCGACCTTGACCTGCTTCTTCTGCTCGTGGCCGGAATAGCTTGCCTGCACGGTGTAGGTGCCCGGCTTCAGACGAACCAGCATGTAGGGGCCCTGCGACGAGGTCTCCAGAATCTTGCTGCCCTTGTCGTCAACGATCACGAGCGCCACGTCGGACACGTAGTCGCGCGAGCCGCCGATGAACTCGAGCGACAGCGGCCATTTCGCGGCAGCGGCCTTGATCGCCTTCGATTCGTCGAGGCCGACGCCGCCCGAGAGGAACTGCACGTCGCCCTGCTGGGCCGCGGCCGGCAGCGCGCTATCGGCCGCGGGCGCCGTCCCGGACGCCGCTTCGGCCGCCATGCAGGCCGTGCCGGCAGCGAAGCAGGCGGCCGTCAGCGCGGACAGTACGAAAGTCGGGATTCGCTTGTTGTTCTGGTTCGGCATAGAGGTTTTCTCCTTATTGGTTTGTCGACGGCAGGACGCGCGGACGCCACCGATGCGCTCCGCAATGCAAGTTTCGCGCCCGCGTTCCCTCAGGACCCCAGATCGACCGGCACGAAGATCTGCGAGTCCTCGCGCTGGATCAGCAAGGCGACGCTGTTGCCGGCATGGGCGATGCGATCGCGCAGTTGGTCCGCGCTCGTTACCGGCTGACCGTTGATCGACAGGATCACGTCGCCCTGCTGAATGCCGGCATTGCGTGCGGCACCCGTCGATTGCTCGACCAGCAGGCCGCTGCCGATCCCGGATGCGCTGCGCTCCTGCGGCGTCAGCGGCCGCGCGGCGACACCCAGTCGGCCTTGTGGCGCCGCCGTGTCGTCCTGGGCCGCCGCGACCTTTTCGTCGCCCAGCCTGCCCACCGTCACATCGATGCTCCTGCGCGCGCCGTCTCTCCACACCTGTAGCGTGGCCTTCGCGCCGGGATGGATATCCGCGATCGCTGCCGGCACCGAGGAAGAATCGTCGACCGCCTGACCGTTCACCGCAAGAATCACGTCGCCGGGCTTGATGCCCGCCTTCGCGGCCGGCCCGCTCGCATCCACCGACGCGACCAGCGCGCCGTTCGTGTCCTTCAGCCCAAAGGAATTCGCGAGCGACTGGTTGAGTTCCTGGATGGTCACGCCAATGCGCCCGCGGCTGACGTGACCGTCGCTGATCAGCGCGTTCTTGACCTTCATCGCGACGTTGATCGGAATCGCGAACGACAGCCCCTGGAAGCCGCCCGTCTGGCTGTAGATCATCGAATTGATGCCGATCACCTCTCCATCGAGATTGAAGAGCGGGCCGCCGGAGTTGCCGGGGTTGACCGGCACGTCGGTCTGGATGAACGGCACGTAGGTGTCGTCCGGCAACGAGCGCGACTTCGCGCTGATGATGCCGGAGGTGACCGTATTGATGAAGCCATACGGCGAGCCGATCGCCACCACCCACTGCCCGACCTTGCTGCGCGACGGGTCGCCGATCTTCACGATCGGCAGATTCTTCGCGTCGATCTTCAGCACCGCGACGTCGGTCGGCTTGTCGACGCCGACGACTTTCGCGCGGAATTCGCGCTTGTCGGTGAGCTTGACCGTGACGACGTTCGCGCCCTCGACCACGTGCGCATTGGTCAGGATATAACCGTCGGGACTGACGACGAAGCCCGATCCGAGGCTGGTGCTGGGCGCGTCGTCCTGCTGCTGATGCGGCACATCGCCGTAGAAATGCTTGAAGAACTGGTAGAACGGATCGTCGGGACTGACCGGGAGCTGCTGCTGCGATTGCGCGCGGGCGGATGGCTTGCCGTCGTGCTTGGCGCTGATGTTGACCACGGCCGGGCTGTAGGTCTCGGCGAGTCCGGAAAAATCCGGAACGCCGGTCTTCGCCGCCGCCTCGGCGGGCATCAGCGGCGCGGCCCGGGCGGGCTCGACGAGGTGCGTGTCGTAATGGCGGGCGCCGGCCAGATAGCCGCCGCCGATCGCCAGGGCCAGGACACTGGCCGCGGCAGTACGCTTGAATGTTCGTTGTTGCATGCGGAGACTCCTTCGACGCTCGCGGTATCACGTATGACAGGGATGGGCGGCTCCGAGGAACCGCTGTTGAAGCCAGACTACGGGACGCGGCTTAAGGGAGCCTTAATCGCGGCGCATATCACCGCGCGCAAAAAGCGGGGCGGACCCACGCCGGGCATCAGGAGCGGACAGGGCCCAGCCAGATGGTGACGCGCAGGCCGCGCGCCGCGCCCGGCATGCGGGCGCCCTCCGCTCCCGGCGCGCCGTCGGCCAGCACGATGTGCGCGCCATGACGCTCGGCGATGCGCCTGACGATCGCCAGTCCCAGGCCGCTGCCTTGCTCCGGCGCCCGGCCATCCACGCCCTCCCCGGGCGACCGATAGAAACGGTCGAACACCCGCTCCCGCTCCGCGGGGGCGATGCCCGGGCCCGTGTCGACGACCTCGATGAACGCCTGCGCGTCCCGCTGTCCGGCCGCCACATCGACGCGCCCGCCTCGCGGCGTGTACTTCACGGCGTTGTCGAGCACGTTGCCGAGCAGCACCCGCAGCGCGTCGGCGTCGGCGTCGCCTGCGATGGCGGTGGCCACGGCGCCTTCGATACCCAGGTCGATGCCCTTTTCAAGCGCCAGCGGCGTCATGGCGAGCACGCACGCCTCGATCAGCGGCAGCAGATCGAGCGACCGCCCGCTGCCGGCGCGCGCCTGGGACGACGCGCCGGCGTCGTTCGCCGCCTCGGCGCGCGCGAGCGACAGCAACTGCTCGACCAGACGTGTCGCACGCGCGACGCCGTGATGCAGGTCCGCGAGCGCCTCGGCGCGGGCGACCGGGTCGGCGGCGCGTTCGAGCAGTTGCGCCTGGATGCGCAGCGCGGCGAGCGGGGTGCGCAATTCGTGCGCGGCATCCGCGACGAAGGCCTTCTGCGTGTCGAGCGCGCCGCTCAGCCGCTGCAGCAGGCCGTTGAGCGCATGCACCACCGGCCGGATCTCGCTCGACAGGCGGCGGTCGGGCAAGGGGTCGACCGCCTCGGGACGGCGCGCCTCGAGCGCGTGCGCGAGGCGCGACAGCGGCCGCAGCCCCCGGCCGACGATCAGCCAGACGCCCAGCCCCAGCACCGGCAGCAGCACCAGCAGCGGCCAGATCGTGCGCCACGCGGTCTCCGCGGCCAGCAGGTCGCGGATCGCCATCGGCTGCGCGAGCTGCACGACATTGTCGCCGACGATCGCGCTATACACGCGCCAGTCCCCCGCCGGCGTGCGTTCGGTGGAGAATCCCAGTTCGGCGCGCGGCGCGAGCGGCGCGCCCGGATGCGAGTAATACAACTGCGCGCCGTCGCGGCTCCAGATCTGGATGACGACGCCTTCGCCGTCGCTCGTGTGACCGCCCAGCACCGACGAAAACGGCTCCGACGGCAATGCCGCCGCGGTCTGCCGCAATTGGTAGTCGAACAAAGCGTTCGCCTCGGCGCGCGCCTGTCGATAGATCAGAATGCCGGCGAGCACGACGCCGATCAGGACGATGGCCAGCAGCCAGACCAGCAGGACGCGGCGAATCGAACGCATGGAATTCCTGGAGAATGTGATGGGCCTTGACGGGCGGGCGAACGCAGGGGGAGCGGGCTGGGCGACGTCGTGCCGGCAGCCGCGGCGCTAGCTGGCCGACACGACATAACCCAGCCCGCGCACGGTGCGGATGACGTCGGCGCCGAGCTTCTTGCGCAATGCGTGAACGTAGACCTCGACCGCGTTGCTGCCGATTTCCTCGCCCCAGCCATAGATGCGCTCCTCGAGTTGCGCCTTCGACAATACCGCGCCCGGGCGTGCGATCAGGGCCTCGAGCAGCGCGAATTCCCGCGCGGACAGCGCCACCGCGACGCCGTCGACCGCGACCGCGCGCGCGGCCAGATCGATCGACAGCCGGCCGATGCGGATCGCCGGATCGCTGCGGCCCGCCTGGCGACGCAGCAACGCGCGCATGCGCGCGGCGAGTTCGTCGAGGTCGAACGGCTTGACCAGATAGTCGTCGGCGCCCGCGTCCAGCCCCTTGATGCGGTCGGCCACCGCGTCGCGCGCGGTGACGATCATCACCGGCAAGCGCTGGCCGGCGGCGCGCAGGTGGCGCAGTACGTCCAGCCCGTCGCGCTTGGGCAGGCCCAGATCGAGCAGCACCATATCGTACTGCTCGAGCGCGAGCGCCGAGATCGCCGCCGCCCCGTCGGCGACCCAGTCCGCCGCCCAGCCGTCGGCGCGCAGCGCCTTGCGCACGCCCTCGGCGATCATCCGGTCGTCCTCAACGAGAAGGATGCGCATGGTTCGCTTCGGGTTCGGATTGTACGGCAGGCCAGGTGGCGCGCATCTGCGCCAGACAGGCGCGGGCGTCGCCCGGCACCACGCGCGCCGCGCATGCCAGCATCAGATTGCGCGACATGCCGAAGTCCTCGACGAGATAGCCTTGCGCGTCGCGGCCGGCCGCATCGCCCGGCACCTGCTCGACGATCGGCACGGCCGGCGCGCCGTAGGCCCAGACGGGCAGGCCGAGCGCGGCGGCGAAGCCCACCTCGAACGCGGTGCCGGAGTCCGGCTCATGGCCACGGAAATCCTGCAGATTGGCGAGCACCGCATCGGCGCGGCGGATCAGCCCGAGATTGGCCTCGAAGATCCGGCGCGCGAAGCGCGCGGGCGAAGACGCGTCCGCCGGCGCCGGCGCGTCCAGCGGAAACAGGCCCTCGAAGCCGAATTCCGTGCACAGTGCGCGCAGCGTCGCACCCCGCGCGAGCGCGTCCGGGAAGAATACATCGGGACCCGCGAGATAGACCCGCGGGCGCGTCGGCAGGAAGGGCATGGACAGGCCAGGAGCAAGAGGGACGGAGCGGCGCACCGGCACCGGCGGCGCGCCATGATGCGGAACCCGCGCCTTCGCGCATTGTATGTCCGTTACCCGATCCGCGCGAGCCGTCCGCCGGCGTCGCGCCGTTGCGTCACTTGTCCGCGCCACCGTGGCGATAGCTGGCTGCGGCACGACGCAGGCCGCCGCAATATGACTAGAATGAACGCTTCCCATCGTCCCCGAGCCGCGCCTTGCCTTCCTCGCACGCCCCCCGCGCCGCTGCCGGCTTTCGGCCTTCAGCCCGTTCGTCCGCCGACTCGCCGTCCGCTGCCCTACCGTCCGCTACGCTACCGTCCGCTGCCCCGCCGTCCACTGACTCGTCGTTCGCCACCCTCATGTCCGCTGCACCGCCATCCCCGCCCGCGCCGGCCACCGCGCGCGCAACCGCGCTGTCGCGGCGCGTGCGCCGGGCGCTCGCCGGCTGCGCGCTGGCGCTCGGCCTGGCGCCGCTCGCCTGGCCCCAGGCCGGCATCGCGCAGCAAGTCCACGCCCCGCGCGCCGGCGCGGCTGACCGCGCCAGGAGTCGTCCGCCGGAACGAAACGCCAGGGACGCGACGAATACGGCGGCGGCGGCAGCAAAAGCGGCGCGCAATGCCGCGCTCGCCGCGCGTCGCGCGAGCGCACAACGCCAGCGCGACGACGCGAGCGACGCCACCGCGCGCCTCACCGCGCGTGCGCTCGCATCGCCCGCCCCGCGCCGTCGGGAGAGCACGGAGAGCACGAGAAGCGCCCCGAGTCCGTCGTCGATGCCGGCCGCGGCCGCCGCGCGCATCGGGCCGTCCCGTCCGGCCGCGCTGTCCGCCGCGCTGGCCGCGGTGGCGTCCGCGCGCGCTCACGCCGCACGCGGCACGGCCGACCCGGACGGCGCGAACGCAAGCGCAAGCGATACGGACGATACGCCCAACGGCGTGTTGCCCGCGCCGGTGGCGGCCGCGCTCGCCCGCGCCAACATCCCGCGCGCGTCGGTCAGCGCGCTGGTGATGCGTCTCGACGACGACCAGCAGATACTCGCCGTCAACGCGCGACGCCCGATGACGCCGGCGTCGACGATGAAGGTGGTCACCACCTACGCCGGTCTGTCGATGCTGGGCGCGGACTTCCGCTGGCAGACCTCGGCCTTCGCCGACGGCACGCTCGCCAACGGCGTACTGCATGGCAACCTCTACATCGAAGGCACCGGCGACCCCTTCCTCGTGCCGGAACAGCTCAGCGATCTGGTCGCCCAGATCCGCCGCGCCGGCATTACGCAGATCGCCGGCGACCTCGTACTCGACAAGGGCTATTTCGATCTCTCGACGCGCGACGCGCCGCCACTCGACGACGCCGCGTCCGCCCCCTACAACGTCGGTCCGGACCCGCTGCTCTATGCCTTCAAGGCGTTGACGATCGACGTATCGCCCGGCGCCGACGGCGCCGCGCAGATCGACATCCAGCCCCCGCTCGCCCAGTTGCGCATCGTCAACGACATCCACATGACCGGTGGCGCCTGTCGCGCAGGGGAAGCGAACCCGGCGCTGAGCAATGGCGCCGACGGCACCTTGAACCTGCGTTTCTCGGGCAACCTGTCGACGCGCTGCGGCACGCAGCAAACCAACATCGCGGTGCTCGACCACACGCGCTTCTTTTCGGGCGGTTTCCTGGCGCTGTGGCAACAGGCCGGCGGCACGTTCACCGGCACGGTACGCGAGGCGCCGGTGCCGGTGGCCGCGCAGCGCATCGCGGTGCACATGAGCCCGCCGCTGAGCGAAGTGATCCGCAACATGAACAAGTTCAGCAACAACGCGATGGCGCGCAATCTGTATCTGACCATCGGCGCGGTGACCTTCAAACCGCCGGCCACGCTCGACGGCACGGAACGGATGATGAACCGCTGGTTCAAGCGCAACCATATCGATGCGCAGGGACTGGTGGTCGACAACGGTTCGGGACTGGCGCGCGATGCGGCCATCAGCGCCGAGACGATGGGTGAATTGCTGAATTCCGCGTATCGCAGCCCCGTGGCGCAGCCCCTGATGGATTCGCTGCCCACAGTGGGCGTCGACGGCACGATGCGCCGCCGGCTGACGAACAGCGGCATCACCGGCCATGCGCAGATCAAGACCGGCACGCTGGGCAATGTCCGGGCGATCGCCGGCTACGTGTTCGCGGCGAACGGCCATCCCTACGTGGTGGTGAGTTTCATCAACGACCCGCGCTCGTCGGCGGGCGGCGCCGCGCACGATGCGCTGTTGAACTGGGTGTACAACCAGCCATGAGCCGGCGCGGGAGCTTATCTGGGCGCGGCGGCCGTCAGTCCGGCGCGGCGCCCGCTTCGGGCAGGAAGGCGGCCGCGGCCCGTCCCAGCCGGTCCGCGACCGCCTGCCAGGCGGGATCGTCCGGCAGCGCTTCGACGAGGATGCGCACGACGTGCGCGCCGTCGAGCGCGCGCAGCATCCCGTACAACACGCGCGCATAACCGGCGGCATTCGCCGGAGCCTGCACCCATTCCACGTCGGCCGCGCCGGCTAGCGCCGCGGCGCCGGCGGCGCTATGCGTCACGACTGCATACCGCATGCCGGGCACATCCGCTGCGCGCGCGCGCAGGATCGCGGCGATCGCGGGCGCGGACAGCAGCGCGAGCGGCGTGGCCGGCGCGTAATGCGCGCGCAGGGTCCCCGAGGCGCGCGGCGCGGGACGATCGCCCGGCGCGGGGCCGGCGTGTCCGTCCCGTGCGAATGGCATCGCTACCGTCGCCGGCGCGGACGCCGCCTGTGATGCGAACGTCGATGGCATCGACGGCATGCCGCCCAGCACCGCGGCGATCTGCTCGGGCGTGACGTGCCCGGGCCGCAACAGCGCCGGAAAACCGCGCGACAAGTCCACGATCGTCGATTCGATGCCGACGGCGCTGTCGCCGCCGTCGAGCACCGGAATCGCGTCGCCGAACTCGTCGCGCACGTGCCGTGCGGCGGTCGGGCTGACCTTGCCGAAACGGTTCGCGGAGGGCGCCGCGACGCCCCCATGACCGCCGCGCAAGGCCGAGAAAGCTTCGAGCAGGGCCTGCGCCACCGGATGCGACGGGCAGCGCAGTCCGATCGAATCCTGGCCGCCGCTCACGGCGGCGGGAATCCGCGCGGCGCGCCCGAGAATCAGCGTCAGCGGCCCCGGCCAGAATGCGTCGATCAGCGCCTGCGCGGCCGGTGGCAGGTCCGCGGCCCACCAGAGCGGATCGCCGCCCGGCGGCAGATGGACGATGACCGGATGGTTCGACGGCCGCCCCTTCGCCGCGTAGATCCGCGCCACCGCGACCGGATCGGCGGCGTCGGCGCCCAGCCCGTAGACCGTTTCCGTGGGGAAACCCACGAGCTGCCCCTGGCCGAGCCAGGCGGCGGCCGCGGCGATGCCCTCCGGGCCCGCAGGCAGGCAGGCGGACCCATCCGGGCCGGTCGGGCGCGCGGCCGCTGTCATCAGTCGAGCGGAATGCGCAACTGCGCGGCGACCGTGCGCGACGCGGCGCGCGCGGCCTCGGGCGTGGGCGCGGTGCAGGTGATGTGCCCCATCTTGCGCCCTGCCCGCGCGGCATCCTTGCCGTACAGGTGCAGATGCGCGCCGGCCACGCCCGCGACCGCGTCCCAGGCGGGCGTTCGCGGGGCGGCTTCCCGGGCGCTGTCCGCACCATCGGCAGCGGCATCCGCCGCGGCAGTGTCCACTGCGGCAGTCTCCACTGCGGCAGTCTCCTGCGGCGCGCCGGCGAACCAGACGTCGCCCAGCACGTTCAGCATCACCGCGGCGGAATGCTGGCTGGTGTCGCCCAGCGGCAGGCCGGTCATCGCCCGTACCTGCTGTTCGAACTGGCTGCTCACGCAGGCGTCGATCGTATAGTGACCCGAATTGTGCGGCCGGGGCGCCATCTCATTGGCGACCAGCGAGCCGTCGTGCAGCACGAAGAATTCCACGCACAGCACGCCGACATAGTCGAGTTCGGCAGCGATCGTGCGGGCCTCGTCGCGCACGCGTGCCGCCAGCGCCGCGTCCAGCGACGGCGCCGGCACGATGGTCTCGGCGAGGATGCCGTCGCGATGAACGTTCTGCGCGATCGGATAGACGAGGCACGCGCCATCGAAACCGCGCACCACCAGCGCCGACACCTCGAAGGCCAGCGACAGGCGTTTCTCCAGCACGCACGGCGCGCCGCCGAACGACCGGAATGCGCGCCGCGCTTCGTCGGCGGTCGCGACCCGGACCTGCCCCTTGCCGTCGTACCCCAGCCGCGCGGTCTTGACGATGCCGGGCAACACGGGCGCGAATGCCGCGTCGTCGAGCCCGTCGAGTTGCTCGACCGATTCGATGACCTGATGCGGCGCGACGCCGACGCAGTCGGCGAGGAAACGCTTCTCGGCAACCCGGTCCTGCGCCACCGCCACCGACCGGCCCGCGGGGCTGACGGTGACCGTGCGCGCCAGCCAGTCGAGGCTGGCCGCCGGCACGTTTTCGAACTCGGTGGTGACCGCCGCGCACAGCGCCGCCAGTTCGGCGAGCGCCGTCGGGTCGTCATAGGCGGCGCGCAGATGGCGCTCGGCCACGGCGCCGGCCGGACTTTGCGCGTCGGGGTCGAGCACGGCGACCCGATACCCCATCGACTGGGCGGCGAAACAGAACATCCGGCCCAGTTGACCACCACCGAGGATGCCCAGCCACGCGCCCGGCAGGATCGGCGGGCCGCCCGCCTGCGTGAGGCGCGTATCGCGCGCGTCCGCCCCGCTGCCGGATGCGGAAGCCGACGCGGGTGCCGAGGCGTGCATCGCGGCGTCCGCCAGCGTGCTCACGCCGAAGCTCCGTGCGCGCCCTGCGCCGTATCCGGCCCGGCCGGCGGCGGCAGCACCATGGCCTCGGCGGCCTGCCGCTGTCGCACGCGAAACGCATCGAGCTTCGCGCAGGTATCCGGACACTCGCCCGCCAGCAGCGCGACCGCGAACAGTGCCGCGTTGGCCGCGCCGGCTTCGCCGATCGCGAACGTCGCCACCGGCACGCCGCGCGGCATCTGCACGATCGAATGCAGCGAATCGACGCCGCGCAGGTATTTGCTGGCGACCGGCACGCCCAGCACCGGCACCGTGGTTTTCGCCGCCAGCATGCCTGGCAGATGCGCCGCACCCCCGGCACCGGCGATGATGGCGCGCAGCCCGCGCGCACGCGCGCTCTCGGCATACGCGAACATCTCGTCCGGCATGCGGTGCGCGGAGACGACCTTCGCCTCGTGCGCGACGCCGAATTCCTCGAGGATCGCGACGGCATGGCGCATCACCTCCCAGTCGGAACTCGACCCCATCAAAACGCCAATCTTCGGGCCGTCCTGCTCGGTCGGCATGCGCAGGCCGGCGGCGGCGCCCTTTTGTTGATCGATCATCGCGGACAATCAGCTTCCATCAGGTTGTTCGGTCGCGGAGGCGAACGAGGACAGATACAGGCACGGGCGCACGCACAAGTACGCGCGCGGACACACCATCGGGCAGGTTCAGCGCAGCGGCAAGCCGGTCAGGCGGCTCAGCGCCTCGCGGTATTTCTCGGCGGTCCTGGCGACGACGTCCGCCGGCAGACGGGGCGCGGGCGGGGTCTTGTCCCAGACCTGCGTTTCGAGCCAGTCGCGCACGAACTGCTTGTCGAACGACGGCGGGTTCGCGCCGACCCGATACGCGTCCGCAGGCCAGAAGCGCGAGGAATCGGCCGTCAGCACCTCGTCCATCAGATACAGTTCGCCCGCGGCGTCGAGACCGAATTCGAATTTCGTGTCGGCGATGATGATGCCGCGCGTCGCCGCGTATTTCGAGGCTTCCGTGTACAACTGGATACTGATCGCGCGGATGCGCTCGGCGAGATCGCGCCCGATCCGGCCGGCGGCATCGTCGAAACTGATGTTTTCGTCGTGCTCGCCCAGTTCCGCCTTCGCCGCCGGCGTGAAGATCGGCTCGGGCAGCTTCTCGGCGTTGCGCAGACCGGGCGGCAGCGCCACACCGCAGACCGCGCCGCCCGCCTGGTATTCCTTCCAGCCGCTGCCGGCCAGATAGCCGCGCACCACCGCTTCGATCATGATCGGCTGCAAACGGCGCACCACCACCGCGCGGCCGGCCACCTGCGCGACCTCGTCGGCGGCGACGACGGTTTCCGGCGCGACGCCGGTCAGATGATTCGGGACGATGGCGGCGAGGCGGTCGAACCAGAATTCGGCCATCTGGTTCAGGACCCGGCCCTTGTCCGGGATCGGTTCGCCCAGCACCACATCGAAAGCCGACAGCCGGTCCGACGTGACGATCAGCAGCTTGTCGTCGCCCACCGCGTAGTTGTCGCGCACCTTGCCGCGCCCCAGCAGCGGCAGGGAACGAAGGGTGGATTCATAGAGCGTCGATGACATGGGAGGGCATCCTGTGGTCGGCCGCGCGCCGTCATGGCACGGAAAAGCGGGGATTTTAATACCTTGCCGCCTGCCCTGCCCACTTTTCGATCATGATGGACGAAAAAAAGCCGCCGGTCACCTCTTGGGTGAACGGCGGCAGGCGCACCGGGCGGCCGGCCCGGCCCCGGCCCCGTGCAGGACGGGCGGGGACAGGCGGCGGCGACGGGGCGTGGCGTTATTTGACGACTTGCGCCAATTCGCCGCGCTTGTAGCGCTCGGCCATCTTGTCGAGCGACATCGGCTTGATCTTGCCGGCCTGGCCCTCGCAGCCAAACGCGACGTAACGGTCGAGACAGACCTGCTTCGCCGCCGCACGGGCCGGCTTGAGGAAATCGCGCGGGTCGAACTTCGACGGGTTTTCCGCGAAATAGCGGCGGATCGCGCCCGTGATCGCCAGGCGCAAGTCGGTGTCGATATTGATCTTGCGCACGCCGTTACGGATGCCTTCCTGGATCTCCTCGACCGGCACGCCGTAGGTTTCCTTCATGTCGCCGCCGAATTCACGGATCTCGGCGAGCAGTTCCTGCGGCACCGACGACGAGCCGTGCATCACCAGATGGGTGTTGGGGATGCGACGATGAATCTCCTTGATCCGCTCGATCGACAGGATGTCTCCGGTCGGCTTCTTCGTGAACTTGTAGGCGCCGTGCGAGGTGCCGATCGCGATCGCCAGCGCGTCGCAGCCGGTCTGGCGCACGAAATCCGCCGCCTGTTCCGGATCGGTCAGCAGTTGCTCGCGGGTCATCGTGCCTTCCGCGCCGTGACCGTCTTCCTTGTCGCCCTTCATGGTCTCGAGCGAACCCAGCACGCCCAGTTCCGCCTCGACGGTGACGCCGATCGAATGCGAGAATTCGACGACCTGCTTCGACGTCGCCACATTGTATTCGTAGGACGCGACCGACTTGCCGTCCGCTTCCAGCGAACCGTCCATCATCACGCTGGTGAAGCCGCTGCGGATCGCCGCCATGCAGATCGCCGGCGACTGGCCGTGGTCCTGGTGCATCACGACCGGAATGTGCGGATAGGCTTCCACGGCCGCCTCGATCAGATGGCGCAGGAAGGCTTCGCCGGCGTACTTGCGCGCGCCTGCCGAGGCCTGCATGATGACCGGCGCGTTGACCTGGTCGGCCGCTTCCATGATCGCCTGCACCTGCTCCAGGTTGTTCACGTTGAAGGCGGGCAGACCATAGCCGTTCTCGGCGGCATGATCCAGCAGTTGACGCATTGATACGATAGGCATCTCAAAAACTCCTTAGATTAAAACGATAGCGTGCAATGCGTTCCGGACGTCGTCGCCGCCCGCGGGCGGCGCCAGGACGAATGGCCGAAATCGATGTCGGTCACCGATGCCGGCCATTAGAACGCAAAAAAATATTCGGTTCAGTGCTCGCCCACTCGTACGATCTTCAACGCGTTCGTTCCGCCTGCCTGCCCCATCGGCTCGCCGACGGTCAGTACGACCTGATCGCCCTCGGCGGCATAGCCACGCCGCACCAGTTCGTCGAGCGCCGCCGCCAGCATCGCGTCGCGATCGTTGCCGTCCTCGGCCGCGAGCGGGGTGACGTTGCGGTACATCGCCATCGCGCGCTGGGTCCGCAGGCGCGGCGTGAGCGCGTAGATCGGCACTTTCGTCCAGTGACGGCTCATCCAGAGCGCGGTCGCGCCGGACTCGGTCAGCGCGACGATCGCCTTCGCGCCCAGATGATAGGCGGTGAACATCGCGCCGATCGCGATCGACTGGTCGATGCGCTTGAAGGTGCGGTCGACGATGTCGCGATCGAACGCCACTTCCTGGGTTTTTTCCGCTTCGATGCAGATCGCGGCCATCGTCTCGATGGTCTCGACCGGATACTTGCCGGCGGCGGTCTCGGCCGAGAGCATCACCGCGTCGGTACCGTCGAGCACCGCGTTGGCGACGTCGGACACCTCGGCGCGCGTGGGCACCGGCGCCAGAATCATCGATTCCATCATCTGGGTGGCGGTGATCACCAGGCGATTCGCGTCGCGCGCCATCCGGATCATGCGCTTTTGCAGCGCGGGCACCGCGGCATTGCCGACCTCGACCGCCAGATCCCCGCGCGCGACCATGATGCCGTCCGACGCTTCGAGAATCTCGGCCAGCGCCGGAATCGCCTCGGCGCGCTCGATCTTCGCGATCATCTTCGGCTTGATGCCGTGGGCCGCGCCGGCGATGATCGCCAGTTGCCGCGCCATCGCCATGTCGGTCGCGCTCTTCGGAAACGACACCGCGATGTAGTCGGCCTGGATGTCCATCGCGGTACGGATGTCCTCCATGTCCTTCGCCGTCAGCGCGGGCGCGGACAAGCCCCCGCCCTGCCGGTTGATGCCCTTGTTGTTCGAGAGATCGCCGCCGATGCGCACCGTCGTATGGATCGCCGGACCGGCGACCTTGTCGACCACCAGCACGATGAGGCCGTCGTTGAGCAGCAGGACGTCGCCGCGCGACAGGTCGCGCGGCAGGTCGGGATAGTCGAGTCCCACGCGCTCGTCGTTGCCCAGCGTGCAGGTGGCGTCGAGAATGAAGGGCTGGCCGGGCACCAGCGTCGTCTTGCCGTTCGCGAACTTGCCGACCCGGATCTTCGGCCCTTGCAGATCGGCCATGATCGCGACCTCGCGGCCCAGAGAACGGGCTGCGGCGCGCACGCGCTCGGCGCGTCCCCGGTGATCGTCGGCGGTGCCGTGGGAAAAGTTCAGCCGGGCGACGTCGAGTCCCGCGCGGATCATGCGGGTGAGCACCTCGCTGTCGTCCGACGCCGGGCCCAGCGTGGCGACGATCTTCGTCGCGCGGCGCCGCCCGCCCGCGGGTAGCGCGCTCGCGGGCTGCGCCTGCGGCGGCGCGATCCAGTGCGCGGGCGCACTGTTGCCCACCAGGCCTGTTGCCGGTGCAACGGTGGCGTCGTGCGTGCCGGGGCTGCCTGCCGCTGCGTGTTCCTCGGAATCCTTGCGTCGCGTGACCATGCTCATGCCCTCGCTTCGAGGATTTCCACCGCGGGCAGCTTCTTGCCCTCGAGGAATTCGAGAAAGGCGCCGCCACCGGTCGAGATATAGCCGATGCGTTCGGTGATGCCATATTTCGCGATCGCCGCGAGGGTATCGCCGCCACCCGCGATCGAAAACCCGTCGGACGCGGCGATGGCCTCGGCGAGCGTCTTCGTGCCGTTGCCGAAGGCGTCGAACTCGAAGACGCCGACCGGGCCGTTCCACACGATCGTGCCGGCGGACTTCAGTTGCGCGGCGAGCGCGCCCGCCGTGTCCGGGCCGATGTCGAGGATCAGATCGTCGGCGGCGACGTCCGCGACCGGCTTGACCGTCGCCTCGGCGCTCGCGCTGAAGGTCTTCGCGGTGACGACATCGGTGGGAATCGGCACCGAGGCGCCGCGCGCCTTCATCATCTCCATGATGGCTTTCGCCTCGTCGACCAGATCCGCCTCGGCCAGGGACTTGCCGATCGGCAGACCGGCCGCGAGCAGGAAGGTGTTGGCGATGCCGCCGCCGACGATCAACTGGTCGACCTTGTCGGCGAGCGATTTCAAAATCGTCAGCTTGCTCGATACCTTGGAGCCGGCGACGATCGCCACCAGCGGCCGGCGCGGCTCGTGCAGGGCGCGCCCCAGGGCGTCCAGTTCCTGCGCCAGCAGCGGGCCCGCGACGGCGACCGGCGCGTATTTCGCGATGCCGTGCGTGGTCGCCTCCGCGCGGTGCGCGGTGCCGAACGCGTCGTTCACGTAGACGTCGCACAGCGCCGCCATCCTGCGCGACAGCGCGTCGTCGTCCTTCTTTTCGCCGACGTTGACCCGGCAGTTCTCGAGCAGCACGACGTCGCCCGGCGCCACCGTGACGCCGTTCTCGACCCAGTGCGGGACAAGCGGCACGTCGCGGCCCAGCAACTCGCCCAGGCGGCGGGCGACCGGCGCGAGCGAGTCCGCCGGCTTGAACTGGCCCTCGGTGGGACGACCCAAATGCGACGTCACCATCACGGCCGCGCCGGCGTCGAGCGCCGCGCGAATGGCCGGTACCGACGCCCGGATCCGCGTGTCCTCCGTGATGTCGCCCTGCTCGTTTTGCGGAACATTCAGATCGGCGCGGATGAAGACGCGCTTGCCGGCGAGCTTGCCATCGGCGATCAGGTCGGAAAGGCGAAGAACTTGTGTCATGGGCGTGGGCGGGCGCGGTCGGCGCAGAAGAGGGTGGATCGGCCATCGCGCCGGCCCGCAGACCGGCGACAGGCGACAGGCGACAGGCGACAGGCGACAGGCAAACATTCTAACTCCGATGTCGGCACACCGCGACGCGCCGAAACACTTCCATACACAGTAGTGCGGCGGCCTGTTTGCGCCATGGCGCAAACAGGCCGCCGCGCAGGGGTCGGGTGATTTACAATACGCGGTTGTGAACAGCTGCGCCCGATTCCCCGCAAACCTCGCAGCAAGGGTCGAGAGATGTCGAACATGAGTGAAATGCCGCTGGTCGAAGTCCGCGCCAAGGATCTGCCGGTGCATTGCCCAAATCCCTCCATGCCGGCGTGGAGCATGCATCCGCGGGTGTTCATCGACGTCACGCATGGCGAGGCGCGCTGTCCGTATTGCGGCACCCGCTACAAGCTGCGCGCCAGCGAAGTGCTCAAGGGCCACACGGTCTGACGCCTGCGGCACGGGCGTACCCGGGGCGGGTCGCGCGGCGCGCGCCGCCGGACGCCCGGCGCGCGTGAAGCGTCGCCCGCCGTCATCCTTGTTTTTCCATCCCGCGCCTTTCGTGCGCCCAGCGCGGCCCGCGCCGTCCGACACCCGCGGACGGCGGGGCCGCCCGGTTTTTTTTGGATTTCTACTCGATGCGTCGAGCGCTCGTCATCGCCCCCAACTGGATCGGCGATGCGCTGATGGCCCAGCCCCTCTTCTCGCTGCTGAAACGGCTCCATCCGAAGCTCGTGCTCGACGTCGTCGCGCCGGCATCGGTGGCGCCGGTCCTGGAGCGGATGCCCGAAGTCGACGCGGTGCATGGCACCGACCTCGCCCACGGACGCCTGCAATGGATGGCGCGCCGCCATCTCGCCGCCGAATTGCGCGACAACGCCTACGACGTGGCCTACGTGCTGCCGAACTCGTTCAAGTCGGCGCTGATCCCCTGGCTCGCGCATATCCGCCTGCGCGTGGGCTATCGGGGCGAACACCGCTACGGGGTGCTCAACGTCGTCCACGCCGCGCCGTCGAAGAAGCGCGAACGCCCGCCGATGGTCGCGCAGTACGCGGCGCTTGCCTACGCGCCCGGCGCGACCCTGCCCGAAACGCTGCCGACGCCGCGCCTCGAGCTCGACCTGAACGAAGGGGTGCGCGTGTCGCACCGCTTCACGCTGGATACCCGGGTGCCGCTGGTGGTCTTCTGTCCGGGCGCCGAATACGGCCCCGCCAAACGCTGGCCCCCGGAACACTTCGCCCGCCTCGCGACGCTGCTGCGGCAATCCTTCCCCTATGCGCAGTTCGTCGCGCTGGGCGCGCAGAAGGATGCGCCGATCGCGCAGGCGATCGTCGAGCAGGCGCCCTTCGTGCGCAATCTGTGCGGGCAGACCGCGCTGGGCGAGGCCTGCGCGCTGATCGGCCGCGCGGCGCTGGTCGTCAGCAACGACTCCGGCCTGATGCACGTGGCCGCCGCGCTGCGCCGGCCGCTGGTCGCGCTGTACGGCTCGACCGACCCGCGACACACCCCGCCCCTCTCGGACAGCGCGCAGGTACAATGGCTGCATCTCGAGTGCAGTCCCTGCTTTGCGCGCGAGTGCCCCCTCGGGCACCTGAACTGCCTGCGCCAGCTCGCACCGGAGCAGGTGTTCGAATCCGCCCGACAGCAGCTCATCGCGCGTCGCTGAGCGCCGTCCAACCGTCTCCGCCGAAGCCAAGATGCCACGTTTCGCCCGCCTGTTCGAAGCCGCCGCCGACACGCTCAATGCGTTCTACGCCGCCATTGCCGAGAGCAATCTCGAAACGGCAATGGACTTGTGGATCGACGAGGAATTCGTCTCCTATATCCGTGCGGATGGCCCGCACCTGCATGGTCTCGAACGGATACGCGCCGGCCTGGCGCAGCAATTCGAGCGCGGCCGCACCACCATCGAGGCGCTCGACGTGCGCGTCTACGACAGCCTCGGCACGGTCGTCTACGCGGCCGCCGAGGCGCACCGCCGCGCGGACCAGAGCGAGACCATGGTGTTCGCCACCTATGTGATGGTGCACGAGCGCGGCGAATGGCGCATCGCGCACGTGCACGCCAGCGTCATGCCCGAGGAAACCGCCGGCCAGTTCGTCGCGAAGATGCGGCGCGGGCGCGGTCCGCTGCACTGACCGGGACGCCCGCGCGCATGTTGCGGGATGGCGCGACGTCCGCGGAATCGATACCTCCCTACGTGGCGCCGTTCTGGCTGCCCGGCGCGCATCTTCAGACCATCGTGCCCGCGCTGTTCGCGCGCCTGCCCGTGGTCGCCTACCGGCGTGAACGCTGGAACACGCCGGACGGCGATTTCATCGATCTCGACTGGCTGGCCGACGACGGTGCGTGCGACCCGGCCGCGCCGTTGCTGGTGCTGTTTCACGGGCTGGAAGGCAGTTCGGACAGTCACTATGCACGTGCCGTCATGCATGCGGCGCGATTGCGCGGCTGGCGCGCGGTGATTCCGCACTTTCGCAGTTGCGGCGGCGAGATGAACCGCGCGCCGCGCTTCTACCACTCCGGCGACGCCGCCGAGATCGACTGGATCCTGAAACGGCTCGACGCGCCGGTCCTGGCGATCGGCGTGTCGCTGGGCGGCAATGCGCTGCTGCGCTGGCTCGGCGAACACGCCGCCGAGTCGCCCCGCCGGGTGCGGGCCGCCGCGGCCGTGTCCGCCCCGATCGATCTGGCCGCGGGAGGCCACGCGCTGGCGCACGGTTTCAACCGCGTCTATACGCGGCATTTCCTGAACACGTTGAAGCAGAAGTCCCTGCTCAAGCTCGCCCAGTATCCGGCGCTGTTCGACCGCGAACGCATGCTGGCCGCCCGCAACCTGCATGATTTCGACGATGTGGTGACTGCGCCGCTGCATGGCTACCGGGACGCCGACGATTACTGGCGGCGCGCGTCGGCCAAACCCATCCTGCCGGAAATCGCCGTGCCGACGCTGCTGCTCAATGCGCTGAACGACCCTTTCCTGCCCGCCGCCGCGCTGGCGCGCGCCGATCAGGTCTCCGCCGCCGTCACGATCGAACACCCGGCGGCCGGCGGTCATGTCGGCTTCATGCGGCCCATGCGCGCCGGGGCATGGCGGGCGCGCGCCCCGGACGAGCGCCCGTCCGCGGGCGCGGATGACACGACACGGCACGCCGCGGCCGGTCGCGAGGACTGGCTGGCACGCCGCCTGCTCGCCTTTCTCGCCCCTTACTGGAGTCCCTGACATGGACCAGATCGTTCGCGACGCGCTTGCCAAGTGGCCGAACGTACCGGCCTGCACCGGCTGGCTGCTGCTCGACCGGCGTGGCCAGTGGCGGATGCGCGACGACGCCTGCCAGGCCGCCGGCGGCATCGGCGACGTCATCCGGCACGACGCGCTCAAGCGCTTCATCGCGCGCAATTACGAAGCCGATGCGTCCGGCCGGTGGTTCTTCCAGAACGGTCCGCAACGCGTCTTCGTCGATCTGGCCTATACGCCGCATGTCGTGCGGCTGCACCGCGGCGGCGCGGCGCACGAGGGCGACACGCCGCGGCTGGTCGATGAATGCGGCAACCCGTTCGCGCCCGCCGCCGGCTGGTTCGACGACCAGGGCAATGTGCTGTTTTCCGGCACCGGCACAAACGGTGCCGCCACGCCGCCGACCATCGCGCTGTTGCACGATCACGACCTGGCGCTGTTTGCCGAATGCCTCGATGCGGACCTCCCGCCCGACGCCACGGCGCACGCCACGCCGGACGCCGCCGTGTCCGTCTCGCCGGATGGCGCCACCATGCCACGCGCGGTGGCCTGGGGCGGTGGCCGGTCGCTGCCGTTCGCGCCGATCCCTGCGGCCGAGATCGCGAAACGCTTCGGCTTCGTTCAGCGCCCGGACCTCTGAACCCCGCCGCCGACGCGTGCGCGCCCGGCGGGCTATCCTTGTCTTCTGCTTTCTTCACCGCCCACGCTTTTTCAGGAAAATTAAACCGATGCGCGATGCTTCCGCCGACCAGCCCACGCCCTCTCCCCTGACGCATTTCGACGCCGCCGGTCAGGCGCATATGGTCGACGTGGGCGACAAGGCGGTGACGCGCCGCCTGGCCATCGCGCGCGGCACGATCCGCATGCGCGCCGAGACCCTCGCGCTGATCATGGGCGGCAATGCCAAAAAGGGCGACGTGCTCGGCATCGCGCGGATCGCGGCCATCCAGGCAGCGAAGAAGACCGCCGACCTGATCCCCCTGTGTCACCCGCTGGCCCTGACGCGCGTCGCCGCGGACTTCGACACCGACCCGTCGCTGCCGGGCGTACACTGCACCGTGCGCGCCGAGACCACCGGGCAGACCGGCGTCGAAATGGAGGCGTTGACCGCCGTGCAGATCGGCTTGCTGACCATTTACGACATGTGCAAGGCGGCGGACCGCGGCATGACCATCACCGACGTGCGCCTGCTGGAAAAACAGGGCGGCAAGTCCGGGCAGTGGTCGGCCGCCGCGCCGTGACGAATCAGCGACATCCGCGGTAACCGCCCGGGACGGCGGCTCCCGCCCCAGCGGAGATACGATCCATGACGTCCTCGACCCAACGGTCCATCGAAATCGACTTCTTCCGTGGGCTGGCGCTCGTGGTGATCATGCTCGATCACATCCCGAACAGCCTGCTTTCGCACATCACCCTGCACCACTACGCGTTCTGCGATGCCGCCGAGGTCTTCGTGTTCGTGGGCGGCTATTCGACCGCCGCGGCGTACGGCGCGATCTGCGCCCGGCAGGGAGAGGCCGCCGCCGCCGCGCGCTTCCTGCGGCGCGGCGGCGAGATCTACCGCGCCTTCCTGCTGAGCGCCGCGTTGATGATCGGACTGGGGCTGGCGCTGCACGGTCTGGGCGTCGACACGCCGGACGTCGACGCAACCGAGGCCGCGACCTTCCTGCGGCGCCCTTTCGGCATGCTCGCCGACATCGTCAGCCTGCGGCGCCAGCCGTTCCTGTCGTCCGTCCTGCCCATGTATGCGATGTTCGCGCTGGCGGCGCCGCTGCTGATCGGCTGCGCGCGCCGCACGCCGTGGTTCGCCGTGGTCGCGAGCCTGTGCGTCTGGTACGCGGCCCCGGCGCTGGCGCAGGGCCTGCCCAGCGCCTACCCCGAGGGGTGGGCCTTCAATCCCTTCGCGTGGCAGTTGCTGTTCGTGCTCGGCGCGGTGGCGCGAATACGGCCGCTCGACCCGGCCTACCTGCGCAGCCCGGACGCGTTGACGCCCACGCGCATCGCCTGCGGGGTGGCGCTCGCCTGCGCGTTCTGGTGCGTTTTCCTCACCGTCGGCCCCGCGCCAGGCTACGAAAAACAGAATCTCGGCGTGCTGCGCCTGCTCAATTTCGGCGTGCTTGCCTGGCTCGCCGCCTGGGTCGGCGCGCGCGGGGCGATCCTGCCGCTCGCGCGCGCCCTGCCGGCGCTGGTACGCATCGGGCGCCGGAGCCTGCCCTGCTTCGTCGGCGGCGCCGGCATTTCACTGACGCTCGACGCCCTGCTGCGCCCGATGTTCCTCACCGGGCTGCCGCTGCCGCACGCGTTCGAACCGTTGCCGTCCTGGCTGATCGGCGGCATCGACGATTTCTGCGCGATCGTCTTGCTGATCGGCGTCGAGCGTCTGGCGTCGGCCGATCTTTTCCGGCATCCGCCGCGGCGGCAACCCTTCACGCGATAACGGCGGCGGCGGCGTACATCCTCCGCCCTGCGTGTCGCGCACATCGGACGGATCGGCGTCAAACCCCGGCGGGCGGTTACATGGCAGGCTTCTTTGTGTATAGTCGCCGCTTGCAGCGACCACTTTGATCCCCATGCCGACCCTGTCCCCCCGCAACACGTCGATCTTCCTGTTTGCATTGCTTGTGCTGGCCTGGACGGTGCCCTACGCGGTGGTCGCGCACACCTATCCGGTTCCTACCTTCTACGCCGAGTACGTCGCCTACGGGCTGTTCGTGCTGATCGGCGCAACGGTCGGCGTGCTGGCCGCCGGCTCGCCGATCCTGCGCCGCGCCGCGTCCCCGCGCGTGGCCGTCGTGCCGCTCGCGTTCGCGGCGGTGCTGGTCGTCCAGACGCTGCTCCTGCCCACCCAGCAACCGTCGATGAATCTGCTGGGTGCCGGTTCGCTGCTGATCGCCGCGCTCGCCGTGCACGCGGGCTACTGGACCGGCCGCCTGCAGCTCGGCGAGGACGCGCTGCGCTGGATCGCGTGGGGTTTGATCGCGGGCGGGCTCTTCGCGCTGTTCTGTCAGGTGGTGCAGCTCTGCCACGCCGAAGCGCGTTTCGCGCCGTTCGTCGTGTCGTACGGCGTGCTCGCCGACCGCCGGCCGTTCGGCAACATGGCGCAGGCCAATCATCTGGCCACCTACATCGCCTTCGCCTTCGCCGCCGCGGTCTATCTGGTGCAGTCGCGCCGCTTGCCGCTGGCCGTCTGGATCGTGCTGGCCGCGCTCTACTCGATCGGCCTCGCGCTGACGGTCTCGCGCACGCCCTGGCTGCAGACCGCCGTGATCTTCGTCGTCGGCCTGGCGATGGCCTGGTCCGACGCCCGCACGGCGATACTCGTGCGCGGCTGGCAGAAAAGCCGGCGCTGGCTGGTGCCGGTGCTGACGGTGCTGATCTTCTGCGCGATGAACCTGCTGGTACGCCGCCTGAACGGGAACTTCGGTCTGCATCTCGCCGAATCGGCCGCCGACCGCTTCAAGGATGCCGGTCAGATCTCGCCGCGCCTGGCGTTGTGGGAGTACGGCTGGACCATGTTCAAGACCCATCCCTGGCTGGGCGTGGGCTGGGGCGAATTCCCGCGTTTTCAGTACCAGCTGGTGCAGCAGCTCGGCCGGGTGGAAATCGCGAACAATTCGCACGACATCGTCGTGGACGTGCTGGCCAAGACCGGACTGATCGGCGCGGGAATCGTCGCGCTCGGCCTGGGTTTCTGGCTGTGGCGGGTCCTGCGCGCCCCGCTCAGCACCGTGCGCCTGTTCGCGCTTTGCCTGCTGGCCATCCTCGCCGTCCACGCGCTCGTCGAGTACCCGCAGCAATACCTGTTCTTCCTGCTCCCCGCGGCCTTCCTGATCGGGCTGCTGGAAACCGAATCGATGGTCCGGCTGCCCACCCGCGCCACGGCGGTCGGTTATGCCGGCGTGACGCTCGCCGGCATCCTGATGGCCTACCCGGTGCTCGCCGACTATCACCGCGCCGAGAAATTGTATTACGGCAACCGGCCGGAACAGGAGTACCGCGCGGCGCCCGCGACGATCTTCGGCGCCTGGGGCGAGTTCGGCCTGTCGACGCTGCTCCAGCTCGACAGCAACGGTCTCGCCAACAAACTGGCGATGCACCGCAAGGCGATCGCATTGTTGCCGGGCGAGGTGGTGCTGCGCCGTTACGCGGTATTGCGCGCGCTCGACGGCGACCTTCCCGGCGCGCTGGATCAGGTCGCACGCCTGAAAATCTTCGCCGAGGCCCTGCACGACTGGCCGGCGCAACTCGGCCTGCTCTACAAGCTGTGCGAGACACGGCCCGCGCTGGACGATTTCAAAACGCAGCTCAAAGCGCGATACGGCATGCCCGCGCCGGCGGTTGCCGCCGATCCCGACGACGACGATGACGATGGCGACAACTGACCGCTTCCCGCACGGTCCCGCGCCGGGGCGGGCGCTATAATCGCGCTTTGCGCTATGACGGGTCGTTCATGCCTTCGCCTCCCCTTCGCCTTACCAAGCGCACCTGGCGGCGCGCCCATCACCTGTGGCACGAATACGGCATCATCTGGCTCGGCGCGATCGTCGTCGGGCTGATCGCGGTCTTCTACGCACGCCTGATCGACTACGGCTTCTCGCTGTTCAGCGCCATCCAATCGCAATACTTCTGGGCGCCCCTGCTGATTTCCCCGGCGGTCGGCGCGCTGTCGGTGTGGCTCACGCGCCGTTTTTTCGCGGGCGCGGAAGGCAGCGGCATCCCGCAGGTCATCGCAATGCTGCATACCGACGCCGCGCTCGGCAGGACCTTGCTGACGCTGCGCATCGTCGCCGGCAAGATCGCCATCTCGTTCCTGGCGATCCTCGGCGGCTTCACGATCGGCCGGGAAGGGCCGACGGTGCAGGTCGGCGCGGCGCTGATGTACCAGCTGCGCCGCTTCTACGCGCCGGCCGGCGCCGCGCTCGAACGCCAGCTCGCGCTGGCGGGCGCGGCCGCCGGCCTGTCGGCGGCGTTCAACACGCCGCTGGCGGGCATCGTCTTCGCCATCGAGGAACTGACGCGCAGCTTCGAGCAGCGCGCCAGCGGCGTCGTGATCACGGCGATCATCTTCGCCGGCATCGTCGCGCTGGGCGTGAACGGCAACTATACGTATTTCGGCACCATCGAAGTCCGGCGCGATTTTCCCGGCATCCTGCTGGTTGCGGTGATCGTCACCGCCGTGGTGACCGGCATCGCCGGCGGCGGCTTTTGCTGGCTGATCATCCATAGCGCACGCTGGCTGCCCGCGCCGGTACGCGCGCTGCGCGCCGAGCACCCGGTCCTGTTCGCCGCCGGCTGCGGGCTGGTGATCGCAATCATCGGACTGGCCGCCGGCGGCTACACCTTCGGCAGTGGCTACGCCGAAGCACGCGGAGTGCTGGACGGCCGCCAGAGCATGTCGCTCGCCTACCCTTTCCTGAAGATGGCCTCGATGGTCGGGTCCTATCTGCCGGGCATTCCGGGCGGGATCTTCGCCCCGTCGCTGGCCATCGGCGCGGGATTCGGCAACCTGCTGCACGAGGTATTCGGCAGTTTGTCGGTGCCCATGCTGATCGCGCTGGGCATGGTCGGCTATCTGGCCGCCGTGACCCAGGCGCCCATCACCGCGTTCGTCATCGTCATGGAGATGATCAACGGCCATGCGCTGGTGATCTCCCTGATGGCAACCTCGCTGATCGCCGCGCGCGTCTCGCGCCTGTTCGCCCCGCCGTTCTACGAAACGCTGGCGAACCGCTATGCGCGCGCGCCCGCGAGCGGTGGCGCCGCCGCAGCGCCCGCGGGAACGGACATCGACACCGCCAGGCGGGCGCACCACGAAAAAGGCTGACCGGACAAGCGGTCAGCCCCGGTCAGCCGCGCCGTTCAGACCTGGGGAATCTCGATCTTCACCTCGAGGACTTCGAGATTGCCCTGCTGCTCGACGCTGACCTTGATGTCGTCGTTGCCGATCTTCACATACTTGCGGATCACCTCGACCAGCTCCCTTTGCAGCGCCGGAAGATAGTCAGCGGGCGGCCGATCGCTCGCCCGTTCATGCGCGATGATCAGCTGCAGCCGCTCCTTCGCGACCGCGGCGGTTTTCTTTTTTTCGCCCAGCAAAAAAGAAAGTAGCGACATGTCGGCCCCTTACTTGTTGCCGAAAAGGCGTTGCAGCAAGCCCGGCTTGGTGTAGTCGGTAAAGCGCAACCCCTTCTCTTCGCCGAGGAAGCGGCCCACCACGTCCTTGTACGCCTCGGAGACGTCGCTGCCGTCGATGTGCACGGCCGGCAGGCCCTGGTTCGATGCCTGCAGCACCGATTCCGACTCCGGAATCACCCCGATCAGCGGAATGCGCAGGATCTCCTGGATGTCGCTCAGGGACAGCATCTCGCCGTCGTTGACGCGCTTCGGGTTGTACCGGGTGATCAGCAGGTGCTCCTTGACCGGCGCCTTGCCTTCGATCGCGCGCCGCGTCTTCGACGACAGGATGCCCAGGATGCGGTCCGAGTCCCGCACCGACGAGACCTCCGGATTCGTCACCACCAGCGCCTCGTCGGCGAAATACATCGCCATCAGCGCGCCCGATTCGATCCCCGCCGGCGAATCGCAGACGATGTATTCGAATTTCAGGTCGATCAGATCCTTTATGACCTTCTCGACGCCTTCGAGCGTCAGCGCATCCTTGTCGCGCGTCTGCGACGCGGGCAGGATGAACAGGTTCTCGCACTTCTTGTCCTTGATCAGCGCCTGATTCAGGTTCGCTTCGTCCTGGATCACGTTGATCAGGTCGTAGACCACGCGCCGCTCGCAGCCCATGATCAGATCGAGATTGCGCAGACCCACGTCGAAATCGATGACCGCCGTCTTGTGGCCGCGCAGCGCGAGGCCCGATGCGAAGCTCGCGCTGGTCGTGGTCTTGCCCACGCCGCCCTTGCCGGAAGTCACCACAATGATTTTTGCCATTCGTTTCCCACCTAGCGGAATTTTCGTATACCGACGGCGTGCCCCGGCCTGCGCCGGCACCACGCACCCATCGACCTGCAAACTATGTGAGCCGGAGCGGCTCGAATATCAACTTTTCGTTTTCCAGACGGATCTGCACCGATTTTCCCACCACGTCCGCGGCCAGCGGATGCTCGGTCGTGCGGTAGATGCCCGCGATGGACACCAGTTCGGGTTCGAGACAGGTGCAGAAGATGCGCGCGCCCAGGTTGCCGTGCACGCCGGCAAGCGCGCGGCCGCGCAGCGGCGCGTAGACATGGATATTGCCCTCGGCGATCACTTCCGCGCCATAGCTCACCAGCCCGAGTACGACCAGATCGCCCTCGGCATAGATCCGCTGACCCGAACGCAGCGGCCGGTCGACGACCAGCGTCGGCACGAAACCCGTCGAGACCGCCGTCGGCAGCCCTTCCTCGACGTTCGCCGTCGCGGAGGCCGCCACCGGCGCGTCCGTCGCTGGCGGGCTGGCATCGTCGCCGGCATCGGCTGTTTCGGCGCGCTCGCGCTTCTCGCGCGACTCCAGGATCGGCGCGCCCTGCGCCTCCGCCCAGCCACGCTGTTCGGGCTGCACGACGACCCCGGCCGCCCGCATCCGGAATTCCGCGAGCAGCGCCTCGACCCGGTCGATTCGCAGGGCTGGCGTCGCCGCGAGGCGGCGCACGTCGATCGCCACGGATTCGCCAGCGAAAAAAGCCGGCGTGGACTCGAAACGGCGGCCCAATTCGGCGCGCAGCTCGTCCAGGTCCGGCGTCTTGACGACGAAATGGAGTAGATCGACGGTTCCGCTTCTCAGTTCGAAGAACGGCGTTTTCTTGAGCGACATAGATGACCAGCGATGAAGCGGCAACGGCCGCGGACCCCGAACCACGAGGCAGGCGAATATTTCGCGTATTTTACAGGGCTCGCACGCGGGGTCGAGCCCTGTAACGATTTCTTTTGATTGCGCGCTGCATATGTCCCCACCGGCACCGGTCGCGGGCATGCTCCGCTCGCGCAAAACCAGCGAGTGGCGGCGCGGCGCGCCCGGCACAGCGCGAGAGGTTACGGGTAAGATGAGGCATGCCGGGCGGAGCGCTTCGGGCCTTGCATCCCGGGCAGGCATGCGCTTCGATCCGCCTGCGTCGGCATCCGCTTCGATGCCGCTTTACTTCTGCAAGCGATGCAATCCGGAAATTTCTTTGAATGGCTGGGCGCGCTGGTCGGCGCCGTGATCGGCGGCATCGTCCATGCCCTCAACTTCGTCGTCCACGGTTTGGGGCACGCGGCGGGCGACTTCTCCGGCGGTCTGGCCGGTAGTCTCGGCATGCACGATTCGATGCTGAACATCGTGTTGCTGGTAATCGGCCTGCTGCTGCTGGTGAGCGGCATCCGCGCCTTGCTGCGCCGCGCCATCCTGGCGGGCGTGATCTGGATCCTGCTCGCCGCGCTGGTGCTGGGCAAGCTGGCGATCTATTAGAACAAGCCGGCGCGCGATCATACATCGCGCGCGCGGGGCGAAACGGGTCAGTCGCCGTAGACGTCGAAGTCGAAATACTTCGCCGCCAGCTTCTGGTAAGTCCCGTCCTGGCGCATTGCATCGAGGGCCGCATCGAGCTTCGTCTTCAGTTCGGTGTCTTCCTTGCGCAGGCCGATCCCGGTACCGTTGCCGAAGATCGCCTTGTCGACCAAGGCCGGTCCGGCCAGCTCATAGGGTTTGCCCTGGGGCGTGCGCAGGAACCCCCGTTCCGCCTGTACGGCATTCTGCAGCGATGCATCCAGCCGGCCCGCAACCAGATCGGCGTATACCTGGTCCTGGTTCTGGTAGGACAGCACGCGCACGCCTTGCGCACCCCAGTGCACCTTCGCATAGGTTTCCTGAATCGTACCCTGCTCCACCCCCACCGTCTTGCCCGTCAGGGACGCGGCGCTCGGCAGCAGCCCCGAGCCTTTTTTCGCGACCATGCGGGTGGGCACGTGGAAGACCTTGTGCGTGAATGCGATCTGCTCGGCGCGCTTCGGCGTCATGGCGAAGGTGGAGAGCACCGCATCGAATTTACGCGCCTTCAACGCCGGAATCATGCCGTCGAAGGCGTTTTCGGTCCACACGCACTTGACGTTCAAACGGCGGCAAAGTTCGTTGCCGATATCGATATCGAAGCCCATCAGGCTACCGTCGGGCGCCTTCGACTCGAATGGTGGATAGCTGGCATCGGTGCCGAAGCGCAGCGTGGCCGCATCCTTGGCCTGGGCGGCGGAGATCGGCCCCATGGGCGCACAGGCCAGCCACGCCGTGGCGGCAAGCAGGCAAACAGCGGTCATTTTTTTCAACGCAGGACTCCCCGGATGGCGCGGATGGAAAGCACCGTGCTTTCCTTGCAGCGCATTCTAGCGGGCCTGGCGCGTCGTGTGCCGCTGGCAAGTATCAAAAAAGCGTATCCCGCCATTTCAGCGTTTGCCGAGCGGGCCGGCATCCGATTTCGCGTCGCGATTGGCGATCGATGCGACGATCAGCCCGGCGCCGGCCGCGAACAGGGCCGCCGTCAACGGATGGCGGCCGCGCGCCTTGGCCTTCGCTTTGGCGAGCCGATCGGCTTCACGCGCCGCTCCCAGCGCCGCGGCTTCCTGCGCCGCGGCGCGGATCGCCTTCATGCCTTTTGCCCCTTTTGCGCCTTTCAAACCTGCCTCGGACTTCGCGAACGGCATGAGTCGGGCAAATAGGGACGCCGTGCGCGCCGGCGCGCGCGGCTTTTTCTTCGGCATCAACAACGAGACGCCCCGCAGCAGCAACGGCGCGGAGCGCACCGCCATGCGCAACGCCACCGGGTGCTTGGTGCGGCTGATGAGCGCGTCCAGCAAATCCATGCCGGATGCCGGCTCGCGTGCCGGACCGGCGACGCGGGGACGGGCGCGGGCCCGGCCGGTACGGTCCGCATGCACGTCCGCCCGGCGACCCGATGTATCGTCGAGACGCGATGCGGTACTCTGGCGCAGCAGCGAAGGCACCATCGCGGCCAGACCGCCGGCGGGACGCGGCGTCTCCGCGGCAGCGGCGGTTTCCGGAGCGTTCTGCTTGCCGCCATTACCGGGCGCGGGCGCGCCGCCCGCCGCGGCCACCGCCGCCGCGGTCGCATCCTTGCGCACGCCGAACCCGCCTTTCACCGCGGCGAACTCGGCACCCAGCAGCAGCACTGCGGAAGAAAAATACAGCCACATCAGCAGCACGGCCAGGGAGCCCGCCGCGCCGAAAGCGCTCGCGGTGCCGGCATGCGCCAGGTAAAGCGCGAACAGCTTCTTGCCGATCGTGAAAAGCACCGACGACACGATCCCGCCCACCAGCGCGTCGCGCCAGCGGATGCTCGCATCGGGCAACAGCTTCATCAAGGCGGTGAAGGCCAGCGACAGGATGCTCAGGCTGACGACCAGCTGCACGATATCGCCGACGATGACGAAGGGCGAGTCGCCCCACACCATCTTGCCGATGAACGTGACCACCGTGTCCAGCACGAGTGAAACCACCAGCAGGAAGGCGACGCCCAGCACCAGGCCGAACGACACCAACCGTACGCGCACCATCAGCGCGATGCCGGAACGTTTTTCCTTCGGCAGGGCCGGAAAGACCACATCGAGCGCCGTGTTCAGCGAGGAGAAGGTAGCGGACGCGCCGATGAACAACAGCGCCAGCGAGGTGACCGCCGCCAGGCCGCCACCGCTTTGTCGATGCGCGTTCTGCACGATCGCCTGGATCGCCGCGGCGGCATCGTTGCCGAGAAAATCATGCACGCGGGAGAACAACTGGCCCTGCGCCGCCTCTGCACCGAAGAACCAGCCCGCGACGGCGATCACCATCAACAGCATGGGCGCCAGCGAAAACGCCGAATAAAAGGCAATGCTCGCTGCCAGCGTGGTGCACTGGTCGCTGCTGAAACGCTTGATGGCCGTCACCGCGAGAGAGCCTTCGCGCTTCAGCTCCTCGGTGATCGCATGAGTATCGACAGTGGTCATCGTGGCCGCCCGGGAAAAATTGCAAAATGTTACTTTAGCATTTTTCATTCCCGATCGATCGGACGGTCGACCCTGCGGCGTTTCGCACTAGCCCGCGAGCGCCTCGCTGCGCGGCTTTTCATTCGATCCGACGTTCCGGACGGCCGACGATTCCGCTGCCGCCTGCTTGTCCGAAGGCGCATCCGCGCCGGCCGGCGCGTTCGAGCGGCTTGAACGGATCGGCCGAACGGGCGGCGGTGCGCTGGCCCCCAGCACCGCGGACGCCTCCGCGGGCGTGCTGATATCGGTGCGGCCGCGGTCCTTGAGGAACGATTCCTCGCTCGCGTGATTCAGCACGAGGATGCTGATGCGCCGGTTCATCGGTGCGGCCGGGTCCGCGGCGACCAGCGGCAGCGCATCCGCCAGGCCACGCACCTGGATCACTTTTTTCTCGTTCATGCCGCCCGCGATCAGTTCGCGCCGCGCCGCATTCGCCCGTTCGCTCGACAGCTCCCAGTTCGAATAGAACTTCTCGCCGCCGCTGTAGGGTGCGGAATCGGTGTGACCCGCGATCGACACCCGGTTGTCGACGTCGTTCAGCGCCAGGCCGATCTCGTGCAAAATGTCTTTCGTGTAACCCGCCAGCACCGGGCTGCCGGAAGCGAACATCGGTCGGTTCTGCTCGTCGGTGATCTGAATGCGCAAGCCTTCGCTGGTGATGTCGATGCGAATCTGGTTGCGGAACGGCTTGAGCTTGATGTTCTTGTCGATCAGCGCGTCGATCTTGAGCTTGAGCCCCTTCAGACGCTGCATGTCGTCCGCGGACGGTTTGGCCCGCGCGGACTCCGCCGCCGCTTTCTGCGCCTTGCTCTTCTCGGCCTCGGAATGCGTCACGTCGCCGAGCTGCGGCTTCGTCATGTCCGCGCCGCCGCCGTCCAGCACGGAGGTCGCACCGCCGGAATAGCTGCCCTTGTTCAGCGCGACCGCCAGCGGGGTATTGAAAAAGTCCGCGATGCCCTGCTTGTCGCCTTTCGTGGTGGACCCCAGTAGCCACATCAGCAGGAAGAACGCCATCATGGCGGTCACGAAGTCCGCGTAGGCGATCTTCCAGGCACCGCCGTGATGCGCATGACCATGCCCCTTGCCCTTGCGGCGAATGATCGTGAGGGAAATCCGCTCCTTGCCTTCTTCGCTCATCGCGGCCCCCGCGTCGCTTTCACCGCGTCCTCCAGCTCAGTGAAGCTCGGGCGATCGAAGGTGAAGAGTACCTTGCGGCCGAATTCGACCGCGATGCTGGGCGCATAGCCGCCGAGAGATGCGAGCAGCACGCATTTGACGCACTCGTAGGGTTTGCTTTCCTCCTTCGATTTCGCCAGCAGCAGGCTCGCCAGCGGGCCGACGAAACCGTAGGCGAGCAGGATGCCGAGGAACGTACCCACCAGCGCGCCCGCGATCATCTCGCCCAGCACCGCCGGCGCGGCCCCCACCGAACCCATCGTGTGCACCACACCCATCACCGCGGAGACGATGCCGAACGCCGGCAGACCATCGGCCACTGCCTGCAATGCCGAGGACGGGACGGCGGCTTCGGCGTGATGCGTCTCCAGTTCCGCGTCCATCAGGTCCTGGATTTCGTGCACCGTCAGATTGCCCGAGGACATCATGCGCAGGTAGTCGATGATGAAATCGAGCAGGTGCGTGTCCGCCAGCACTTCCGGGTATTTGGTGAAAACCGGACTGGAGGCGGGCGTCTCGACATCGGCCTCGAGGGCCATCATGCCGTCCTTGCGCGCCTTCTGCAGTATCTCGAACAACAGCGAGATCAGCTGCACATAGCGTTCCTTGGTATAGGTCGCCCCCTTGAAGCACTTCGGCAGGGCGCCCAGCGTCGTTTTGATCGTCTTGCCGGAATTGCTGATGACGAAGGCGCCGATCGCCGCACCCAGGATGCACAGCAGTTCCAGAGGCTGCATCAGCGCGGCGATATGGCCGCCCGCGCCCAGGAAGCTCCCGATGACGCACCCGACGACAATGACGAATCCCAATCCAACAAGCATGACCCACCTTTCCGAGTGAAGACCGGAGAGTGATCCGGCCTTCCTGTATTACGGCGATGGCGGGAAAAACTTGAGCGTCAAACGTCGGGCCGTGTTTACCAGGTGCGCATTTTCGCGTCGAACAGCGCGGCACCGCCGGCAAGCAGCAGTTGGCGATCGGTTTCCGACAGGTCCGGCCATTTCCGGCTCAGGCACCGTGCGTAATCGTCGAGGTCGCCCACCATCTGCGAAGGGGATTTCTCTGCCCAGGTTTCTTCTATTTTTTTTACGATGCTGTCAGGACTCATCGGACCCATTTTTCCCTCCGAACGTATATCGCGCGAGGCTTCCTGCCCGTGATGCCGGAAATGTCGGAAATGTCGGGCTTCGCACCGGTTTTGTCCGGGACGGGCGTACCGGACAGGCGCATCCAGTCTGCCGTTGCGCGGTGGCAACGTCTGAGCGCTTGCGTACCAAGCGCGGCAGATATCCCCCGGAAAGCACGACAAACCTCTCGGCCACCCGATATAACGGCCCCGAATGTCGCCGCTTTAAGTGTTCTGCCTGTTTTTACCGTTTTCGGAAAAGACCGGGAACCGGCAAGCGGAATCGCGGTGCGATTGCCGGTTCCGGACGCGGCGTCGGGTCGCGGCGTTCAGTCGAGCTCCGCGCCGCGCAGTTCCGGAATCAGGCATACCGTGGCGAGCAGATCGACGATATAGATGGAGGCCAGCAGCGCAAGGGCCGTCGCGAAGGAGAAATGCGCGGCCAGCGCGCCAATGACGAGCGGACCGAAGCCCCCCACCGCGCGGCCGATGCTCCACAACACGTTCTGGGCGGTGCCCCGGGCGGCCGTCGGATACAGTTCCGCCAGCAGCGCGCCGTAGCCGCCCATCATGCCGTTGACGAAGACGCCCATGACGACGCCGCCGATCAGCAGGGCCTGCGGCGTCCTCAGCGTCGAATACACGAATACCATTACCAGCGCGCCGATCTGGTAACCGATGAACGTCGGCTTGCGGCCGATGCGGTCCATCAATTGCCCGAAGATGCCGATACCGGCCAGCATGCCGAGAATCGAGCAGCCCGTCCATACCGCCGAGCGCGTCAGGGTATAGCCGAAAGCCCGGGACAGATAGGCAGGCATCCACACGATCAGGCCGTAATAGCCGAAATTCTGAACAGAGCACAGGACGATCACGCCGAGGCTGCGCTTGGTGGTGGCCGCGTCGCGAAACAGCATGCGCAATGGAAATTCCCGCGTGCCGGCGCGCGTCGCCCGGGAAAAAAGCGTCGATTCGCCGATCGACCGGCGAATGAAGAAAGCACCGAGCGCCGGGAACAGGCCGACGACGAACATGCCGCGCCAGCCGATGACGGGCAGCAGCCAGGGCGTGAGGACCGCCGCGCCCAGCACGCCGAGCTGCCAGCCCATTCCCACGTAGGACGATACCCGGCCGCGTTGCGCCGCGGGCCAGGCTTCGATCGCCAGTGCCATGCCGATGCCGAACTCCCCGCCCAGGCCCACCCCGGCGACGAAGCGGTATGCCAGCAGATCCCAGTAACGCGTGGCCAGCGCACACAGGCCGGTGGCCAGGGCGAAGAGCAGGATCGTGTAGGTCAGCACCCGTACCCGGCCGAGATAGTCGCTCAGGATGCCGAAACCGATGCCTCCCGCGATACCACCGATCAGGGTCCAGGTAACCAGCGAACCCGCCTGCGTCGAGGTCAGGCCCAGATCCGTGGAGATCGCACTCAACATGAAGCCGACGATCAGCAGATCGAAGCCATCCATCGCATACCCGGAGACCGCCGCGATCAACGCGGCCATCGGGCTATGCGCGCGCGCGATGGTGGGCGGCTTCACGCCGTGGCCCGTGTCCGGATCGCGTGCCGGCGTTCAGTTCGTCGCGTCCTTGACGTCCGCCGTGTCGGCATTCAGATCGGTGAAATACCGACGTGGCCAGTTATGGTCGCCCGGCGTCACCGGGTATTTGTATTCGATCTCGCCGGTTCGGATCCCGATCTCGCTAATGGCGCTTTCGCTGGCGCCGTACGCCTGCAGCGCGAAGCCGCTCGGATCCAGGCCCTTCTCCTGGCAAATCGTCTCGAATGCGAGTCTTTGGTCTTCAGGCACCGGGAAGGCTGTCATGCCTTGCTCCTTGAGTAATGACGGAAATGCCAGTATGACCGAAAACGCCCGTACCGCGTGTTCGAACCGCATACGGGGCGGCCCCGCGCGCCGGATGATAGGATGGCCGGTCTCCCTTACTGTCATTTCCGACGCGAATCAGACCATGCGCGATGCTTTCCGGCAACGCCGCGGCAGGCGCTGCGACCTCCGCGCGACCCTTATGCCTTTCCGGCCGCGCGGCTTCATCGTGTCACCCGGCCCACTGGCGAAGGCGCTCGCTGCCGTGCTCGTCGTCCTGTTCGGCGCGGGCATGCCGGCCGCGTTTGCCGAGGGAACCGCCGCGACGCCGCCCGCAGTCCCAACCGTGCCGACCACGCCAACCACGCCGACCACGCCGACCACGCCGACCACGCCGACCACGCCGACCACGCCGATACGGAGCGTCAGTCCCGCATGCCAGGGCGTGGGCGACATCGTCGAAAAGATCGCGCTCTGGCGGGACGCCGGTGGCGCCCCGCAACGCGCGCAGGCGGAAATCGTCCGGCGCATCACCGACCCCGACGCACGCCGGGTCGCCGTGTCGCTCGTGTCCCAGCTCTACACCGGCTTTGCCCGGCAGATGACACCGCTACAGGCGCGGCAGGCCTACACCGCCGGTTGCGCATTCGCGCAGGAGAACGACGCACGCGCGGCGGCGAGTCCGACACCGCCGTCCGCGCCGGCGAGCGTTCCCGCCGCGTCTTCCGCAACCAGTGCTTCGCCGGCGAGCGGGCCGTAGCGCCAGCAAGGTAGGCAGGCGCTTAGCCGAAACTAAATCGCTTGGGTGTCGGGAATGGCGTCGACACCAAAGCCGCCGGTCCGCACCGCATGGATCATTGCCCCACTGGAGTCCAGACGGGCAGATATCTCCTGGCCGAGCGACTTCGCCACCTCGGAGTGCCGTTCCATGCTTTGGATGAAAGTCGTTTCCGCCGTCGAATCCGCCCTGCTCTTCACCGCCTCTCCGGCCGACCGGACGCTACCCCGGGCCCGGACACGGCAAACGCCGGAGACCTCGGTGACGCCGCTTCGTGGAACGGCCGTTCGGCCAGCGGAAGCGGCCGACGTTACGCACCGCGAGCGTGACGACCTCCCGGATCCTGTCTCCGCGGACAGGGTGTCGTCCCGGCGGGAGGACGGCGCCTTTCTCTCACCGGCGGATTCGGCGACCGGCCTCCAACTACGGCGTGCGGTCCACGCAGCCGGGCCTATCCCGCCCGGTTGGGGATTGACGGCAGGCGCCGCGCGTTTCCGTGCGCTGCACAACCACCGTCCGCGCGACGCCGCCTTTCCGCCACAGGACTTCGTCCTTGCCAACGCGACGGCCTCGCCCGACACGCGCGCCTTTTCCCGTCTTTCCGGTACGTCCGCGGGCCTGCTCGCGCCCCCCTCCCCGGCGGCCTCCGCCCGCACCGTATGGACCCATGACCTGGAGCGAGAGGCCAGCAAGTTGACGCAAACCCCCTGGCAGACATCCAGGCAAACACTGGGCGACGACCTCTGGGCCAGCGCGGGCGTGGCCGCATGGTGGGCACTGCGATACGCGATCAACGTCGACACCGCCGCCAGTCGGTTGCACCGTGCCCGGGCGTTCGCGTACGGCGCGTTCGACGTCCCCGCGTCACAAGCGCCCGCCGACGCAGACGGGGCGTCCTCGCGCGGCAGCGACGACATGCTGCTGGATGCCTGGGTCCGGACACGCATCGCGCTTGCCAGCGTCGCCGACAGACATCTGGCGGAACGCGAGGCCAGAGCCATCGTCATGCAGGAAGCGGAAAACGCCTGCCGCAGCAACGCCACGCCCATCCCGGTCGAGACGCTGTACCTCCTCGTCATGGCGGATGACCTTCCCCTGCAATACGATGTCGAGGCAATCCGCCGACGCTACTACGCCATCTGGAATCCGTCCCTGGCGCTCAGGACCGTCGCCTACGGCCGCTGCGTCCTCCTGCCGGCAGTCGAATCGGTGGGCGAGATCGAAGCGCTCCCGGCAGCGGTGCAGCGCGGGATCGACATCGCGGCTTTACTGTTTTTCACCATCGAGAGCGACGCCCGGCAGGCCTGGGCCATCGCGTGCGCGCACGGTCAGCCATCGCGCGCGGCGCTACGCGGCGCTTTCGCGGCCCGCATGCCCGCGGAGAAACGGGATGTGGAACTGCTCGATCAATTGTTCCAGCCCACGGCGATTCCCGGACAAATCCATCACGACGGCATCACCTTGCGCAACGCGCTGGGACGCACCTTCGAAGACCTGTTGACCAGCGAGGAAATGCGTCACCCCCTGGGCATGGACGCAGTGTCCCCGGCGCACCGGCGGCAACTCCTGGCACGCAAGTTCGTCCAGTTCAATCTTTCGATCCTTTATCCGCTCGGCAGCGTCCGCCACGCCATCGCCACGACGGTCGAACGCATCAGCTCTTTTCTTGGCGAGGACGTTCCCCCCGGTCTCCACACCGACACCGGCCTTCTGGAAGCCTTCAGGCAAGCGCGGCGCGCATGGGCGGATGCGGACGATGGCCTTTCTTCCGCGGATCTCCTGCTGGCGGGACAATTGGCGGCCGCCAACGGGGTCCGGCTCGAGACGGCGGAAACACTGCGTGCGTGGTTCGACCGCGCGATTGCCGAGCCGTTTCGGGCCGTTGGGGAGTCCATGCGGGCAGAGGGCGTGCAAGGCCCGTCACCGCTGGAATGGCTGACGGAAAGCATGCAGAAACGGCGCGACGAGAACCGTACGGTGCCGTTCGCGACACTACCCTACGAGTACCAGTGGGCGATCGATCTCGTACGCCGGCAGAAGGAGAGGATAGCCCGCAACGACGCGGGCTATTTTTTTCTCGAAAAATTCGCCGATAGTCGCCGGACCGGGCTGAACTTCGCCCAGATCCCCTATTTCGAACAACGATCGGCTTTCTATAAACGGGCGTTTCTGAGCGTGGATCCGGCCGAATTGACGCATGAGATCCTGCTTGGCGAAACCTGGCAGGAACGCGGCGAAGCATCGCTCGCGTACGCCAACGAAAGGATGTTCGCTACCTACGGTGCCGCGCCTACTATTGATCTCACCGCCATCGCCGTGGAAAAACTCTATGCCGCCGGCCTGAACAGCTACGAGGCGCACGCGGCTAGGCATATCAACATTCACGGAAGCGACGCCGAACTGTGCGAGCCGATCACCGGCTCCTATGTCGATGCCTTTCTACACATTTGCGCGCAGGTCAGCAATGCGCAACATTTCTTCATTCCTTCAGGAAAGGCGATTCATCCACTGGAACTGCTCGCGCCAGTCATCGAGGAATTCAACGCACGGCTTCCGTCCGACTCCTGGGTTCGCGTCGCAGCACTGGAAACCTTCCGGAGCGCCGGAACCGTGCCGTCATCCGAGGGATTGCAGGATGCGATCGCGCAAATCGTCCAGAAGCACCGGATCCTCTCCGCCGGAGAGATCCTGCTCAAGGAAATACTCGACGTCCGCAACCTGATTCCCCTTTACGCCTCCACGCAGGCGATCCGGCAAGGCTTCACGCAGAAACGCTACTACGCGGTTCTGTTCGGCGTCATCAGCATGGCAGCCGAGATCTCTTCGATCACGAATCCGGTACTGAGCATCGGGGGGGCACAGCCGTTTTCCACCGCCGCAAAACGTATGTCCGGCATGCGTCGCGGCTCGGGAATCAACGTCGTCGATGGCGTGTCGGCCTTTTGCAGCTGGCCGCCCTCCATCACCGCGTTCAAAGCGCTCAAACCCTGGGAGGAACTGACCCATCCTCCGGAGCGTCTCTTCGACGCCGACTTGCGCCTGCTTCCGATCCGCGACCGCCGCCCGGTCCGGCAGCTTCCCGAAACCCGGCTTCCCTGGGGAGCGCGCGCGTCGGTCGCGCGGGCCCGCGACGGCGACCCCGACGTCACCTGGAATGGTTTCGACGTGATCTTCTGCCCGCAGGAAAACACGACCTTTCTGGCACGCCCCGCCGGACCGCATCACTATGCAAAAATCGACTGGCTCACCCTGCAGCCGGCCGAACCACCCGAATTCATTCGCCAGGACGAGAACGGCGAATTTCATTCCATCGACACCACCACGCCTCTCGCTCCGCCCTTGTTCGGCGACTCGCTCCTCAACGACCGGCCAACCATACGGCAAATCACCGCGCTTCTGGACATCGCCACCGATGCCACACCACGGAACTTCCGGCGTCTGTTCGACGCCCGTTTCGATATCAGGTACACCGCCGCCGCGCAGGCTTTCCGACAGGCACATCCCTCGCGAGGCTATGCCTTGCCGGACCTGCTGGAAGACGCCTACATGCGCAGCACCGTAGCGCGACGCGTGTTTCACCACTTCGTGGATACGACCACGGCGCGGGACACGATTCCCGTCTCCATCGACCTGGCAGGCACGCCCAGGACCGTGGTATCGCAGAACGCCAATGGCACTGTCACCGCGGCCGACGCCATCGTTCTGCCGGCAGACCGGGACGACGCTTCGTTGCGCTACCAGAGCGTGCGGGGCATCGAACCGCCCGCGCTCATACGCACGGTCCTGCACGAATTCTTCCATGCCTGGACCCTCCTGCCCGATCCGGCGGTATCCGAGGCACGTCATCACCGCGGCGCCGTCGTCTGGCTCACCGAAGCGACGCTGCGTCAGATGGAACATCCGGTCCATCCCCGGATCGCCTACGGCCTATGGGAAAAAGACATTACACAGGGCGGCGAGGAATATCAGAACACCGTCCTGTGGTCTGGTCTGGAGGACCGGCTGATCGAACAGCGTATACCTGCCCTCGGCATGTTCGACGGTCTTTCCAAGGCCTATGGCGTGCCGGTCGAGCATCGGGTGACCGTCAACCAGGTGTTGTCACTCCTTCCCCCGGTGGCGAACGCCGATGCCGCCACGGCATCGGCCTTGTTCATTTCGCAATTCGAATCCCTATTCAAGACAAACGACGCGCGCCCCGGCGCAACGCCGGCGCACCAGACCCGGTTGTGCGCCAGCGTTCGCATCCTGATCCGGCACTGCGCGGCGCACAGTCCTTTGATGCAAAGATTGCTCGCGGCCCATCCGGTCAATGCCACGCAGCAATGGCAATTCCGCATGGACGTCATGCCGCGCGACCCCGACAGGAACGTTCAGCAATTGTACGAAGTCAATGTCTTTGGCCGGCAGGTCACGTTTCTTTCGGGACCGGCGTCCTATCTGTCCCGGAACGGCATTCGACCGGTCACCCTGGAGATGCGCATCCTCGATGCAGCGATCGCGCAGTTGACCGAGAAAACGGCGCCCTCGCGACACGCTTCCCCTTACCTGGACCGGGGTGCCGTGGTATGGCTGAGCGACCGCATCCTGGAAGAAAGCGGCTACGACTTTCCCAAGCGCCTGCACCGGGCATTGCTGTTCGATCGCTATGGCACACACCGACAGCAGGCGATGGCGGAATTCGCCCGGGCGCGCTGGGCGGCGGAAATCGAGGACCGGTATATCGCCGGGGTGCTGGCCGGCAACCGGGTATAAGAGACAGGCAGCGAAGAGTCTGAGGGTTTGAAGCGATCAGAACATGCGAGGTTGCGGGATGCCCTCAATCCGTCACTTGCCATCGAACGCCGTTTCGATCCGGTTTATAACGCCGCCCATGCCCTGTGTCTCGCAGCGCTGCGATGGAGTGGTTTCCGTTCAACCAATTTTCGACATTGACGCTCAATGAACCGGATGCATAATTTGATCGTGATCGCACAAGTGCTGCGGCAAGCAATGATGCTACCGTTTCCATATGTCCGCTTCGTGCCATTCATGTAACCGTCGCCAGCACGTCATGCCGCTCCCGACGCCAGGTTCGGTAGACAATGCCTTCCACGGAATGCCGGCGAACAAAACGAACAGGATCTCATCGAACGCTGTCCGATCGTTCACACGGGGTCGTCCACTCAGCGCCGAGGGTTTGGCTTCCGGCAGCAGCGGCGCAAGCCCTGCTCACATCCGATCGCCAACAAGTTTGCGTTTCATACCGCCTGCGGGTTACCTTTTTGCGCTTGGTTCCCGGTTTTGGAATCCGTGATTAGTAGACCTCCCTTGCGAACCACATGTCTCGATAATTATTCACGCCCGCATGCCCAAAACCCGTCCAGTCGCCGCCCAACCGGTTGCCCCGGTTGGCAACCATCGTAGGTTCTTCTTCCAGAAAACTCGTGAATTTTGCACCGCTTGCGTCGTCTCCTAAAATAGCGCCGAACCATTGATCCGGCGTGATACCTGCCCGCCAATTGTCCGATGCCACACAAGCATAGGCATGGCCAAGCAACCACGGCCCGGTCGGCTCCAGCCAGCTCGCTCCGTAAAATTTTTCCTTACAGTTTTTTATAATTCTTTCTATCGCCAGCAAAAATTCCCTTCTTTTCGGCTTCGCCCACAATAGACTGTTACCCATACTATGTTCGAAAAGGCTCTTCTTTCTGTATCGATCGATAAATGCGGCGTAGCCACACCCTTGGGGAATGATCCAAGATCTTTCATGCAGCAAAGACATATCCGAGTAAAGGCCTCCCAGTTGGTACAGCAAACAATATCGACCAAGGTCAGACTTATACGAGTAAGGTTTCAAGCTATCGAATGCATGAAGCGTTTCGGCGCCAAAGTGCTCTGCAATGAAACTTCTCAATGCCTCGCCACTCCACAAATTGTATTTCGCCCCTGGGTACATCCGTTGCAGAACCGCGGTACGCTCGGCCAGTACCGGAGAAATTTTTTCAGGGAGAGCCATGCCGTCCAACAGCAAGATCTGGTGAATCTCGCTCACCGGCTGCGTTAAGACACGTCGATCATCGCCATAGCGCAGTGCCATTTCGCATCGCGATGGCTTCGACAGGACTCCAAATCCTGCAATCGATCCGTACCCGGAAATTCGAATAAAATCTCTGCGGTTCATTGCTCAAGCCTCTTTTAGGTCGAGACTTGATCTTAAATACCGATGCACCACAAGTACATGATCGAAAGCTGCGAGGTCGGCCATTGGGACCATTGCTCGTGCGTCCGACCGACCAGCCCGACTCATTACTGCCGCGTCGAACCCAGTGTGCGACGCGTGTTTTCGCAAAAACCATTCGAGTGAAACGCCTATGATTATCCGACCGGCAGAGGCAACAGACCTTGATTTGCTTCTCAGCCTGCCGAACGAAGCGTCTGTCCGCCTGCATCGGAAAGAGGGGTTCACTTTTGGCGGGCCGGCAGTTTTCACGAATCAGATTTCCGCCTGACTAAAACATCCAGTTCCCTTGCATTTCGCCACGCATCGCTATGGCATACCCGCGAGGATTTCGCCAGGCGATTGGCGGATCACAAGTCCTTTCCGACGATAATGCCGTGGCAGAGAGCTTCTTTGGAGCGTTGAAAAAGGAACGAATAAAACGGCGAATCGATCCGACCAGGGCGATGACAACTATGGACGTGTTCGATTACATTGAGATGTTCTACAGCCCAATTCGCCGACACGGCTTCGTGGGCCACCTGTCACCGGTGGAGTTTGAGCGGCGCAATGCGTTAAACGGCTCGTAGGTGTCTATCAAACTCTGGCCGGCTCAAGATTCAGACACTCGACGTCGCCTGGCCAGATCGTCAACCATCTGTGCAGTTCAAACTTGCAATCGATCGCGGGGCAAATATGGGCTTGCGGGTATTGCTGCTGAAAGGCCTTGTCGTCACTGCTGTCGGCGTAATTGGAACCCTTTTTGTCCTGCACAAAAACAGCAGTGTGCAGGCTGACATTCTCATCGATCGGCCGCCCGCCGATGTCTGGAACGTCGTATCGAACAGCATGGCGTATTCCGATTGGAATCCCTTCATTACCCGTGTTGACGGCGACTTCAAGGAAGGAGAGACAATCCGCATCGTGCTGGGCACCGGACCGAATGCGATGGTGTTCAAGCCAACTGTGCTGGTCATTCATCCGGAACAAGACCTTTGCTGGCGTGGAGGTGTATGGATTCGCGGCGTCTTCGACGGTACACATTGCATTCACCTCCTTGCGGTACCTGGTGGTACCCACCTTGAGCAAACGGAGTCTTTTTCGGGATTGCTCGTTGGGTGGTTGACGAAAGACGTAGTTGCGGAGACTCGGCGGAACTTTCAGATGATGAATTCCGCGGTCAAGCAGCGCGCGGAAGCCAGAGCGCCCTGAGCGCCGGCTTATCACGCGACATCCAGCGGTATCGATGGTCGCAATCGCTGGATCGGCCAGGAGCCGTTGCAGTCGTGCCGGTCACAACGCGAATTCGTGTGCATCCGCCTCGAACACAAAAATCCTGACAGTCCCGAGGACGCCGGCAATACGCTTGGCAGACCGGTCAACCCAACCATCCTGACCCGCGAGGATTTCGCCAAGCGGTTGGCAGATCACGAGTCCTTTCTGACAAGGGTACTGGAACAACCGAAGATCTGGATCTTGGGAACCGCCAATGACCTCCCCGCTTGAAAACCTGAGTGGCCCTGGAAAACCTCTGAAAGTCGAGCCGCCGGACGCCAGAGAGTTTGATGGCTTGAAACGCTCAGGACATGCAAGGTTGCGGGATGCCCTCAACTCGTCACTCGCCATCGAAAGCCGTTTCGATCTGGCTTTATAACGCCGCCCATGCTCTGTGTCTCGCGGCGCTGCGGTTACCGTTCCACCAATCGATTCCTTGTATTTCAGCTGCTGCCGCATACCCTCGGCCTTGGCCCGTCAGTCTGGCGCGTTCTGTCGAAGTGTCACGATATTCGCAACGTTGGCGAATAAGAAGGCAATTTGAACATCGATGCTCGGATCGTCCCTGACTTGGTAGCCGCTTGCCAGACAGTAGCCGTCAAAGTCGATGCATTGACGCCCCCGAACACTACCGGAACACGTCATGGCGCGTAAATACATTGAGCCCACTGAAGCCGAGGAAGCGGCGATCAACCGAGGCATCGCAAGCGATCCGGATGCAAGGGAGATACCGGAAGAAGTCATCAAGCGCATGCGGCCGTTTTTTGAACCGATGGCGCAGATAAACGACGACGCGCAATGGGGGGCCGAACTAGACAGCACTTTACCGCCGCCACATCGAACCGCCTTGGAAGAGTTTTTAAAAGACGGGAATGCGCACATTCACCAACCAGAGCGGAGCGCGACCTTGACACCAAAGGAAGCGTCCGATTGAACCGTCGTGGATAGAAAATGAGGAGCGTAAGAGAGCGCCAACCCGGTACGTTTTCTACCTAGAATTTCCGCCAGTCGGGCAAAAAATCTGCTTCCCAAAACAAAAAACCAGCCCGAGGGCTGGTTTTCTATCGGACCTAAGTCCTTGAATCCTGGAGGAAAGGGTGGGATTCGAACCCACGTTACGGCGGAACCGTAAACCAGATTTCGAGTCTGGCGCATTCGACCACTCTGCCACCTTTCCGTCTTGCTGCCTGCTGCTCTCTGCGGGTCGAATCACAGAAGAGACGCGAGTATAAACGAAGGCCCGGAATCTTCCAACTATTTTTTCACCGCGCCCCTGCCCTGTCGTCCTGGCCTTTTATTTGGAAGGCTGCAACGTCTCGATCCCGCCCATATACGGACGCAGCACCTCCGGCACCGTCACCGATCCATCCGCGTTCTGATAATTCTCCAGCACCGCGACCAGCGTGCGCCCCACGGCCAGTCCCGAGCCGTTGAGCGTATGTAGCAGTTCGGTCTTGTTCGCCGCGTTGCGAAAACGGGCCTGCATCCGTCGCGCCTGGAAGGCCTCGGTGTTCGAACAGCTGGAGATCTCGCGATAGGTGTTCTGCGCCGGCAACCAGACCTCCAGATCGAAGGTCTTCGCCGCGGTGAAACCCATGTCGCCGGTGCACAGCAGCATCACGCGATACGGCAGGCCGAGCTTTTGCAGGATGGTCTCGGCATGCCCGACCATCTCGTCGAGCGCCGCGTACGACGTGGCGGGTTCGACGATCTGCACCATTTCGACCTTGTCGAACTGATGCTGGCGGATCATGCCGCGCGTGTCGCGCCCGTACGAGCCGGCTTCGGAGCGAAAGCAGGGCGAGTGCGCGGTCAGCTTGATCGGCAGCGCGGCGAGGTCGACGATGCTCTCGCGCACCGTGTTCGTGAGCGTGATTTCGGAAGTCGAGATCAGATACTGCGGGCTCTTCTGTTCGTCGCCACCGCGCTCGACGCGGAACATGTCGTCGGCGAATTTCGGCAATTGTCCGGTACCGCGCAGCACGTCCTCGTTGACGATATAGGGGGTGTACGTTTCCGAATACCCATGTTCGCCGGTATGCGTGTTCAGCATGAACTGCGCGAGCGCGCGGTGCAACCGGGCGATCTGCCCGCGCAGCACGGTGAAGCGCGCGCCCGCGAGCTTCGCGCCGGCATCGAAATCGAGCCCGAGCGGGCCGCCGACGTCGACATGGTCGCGTACCGTGAAATCGAACGCGCGGGGCGTGCCGACGCGGCGCGTCTCGCGGTTCTGCGTTTCGTCCTGGCCGACCGGCACGTCGGGATGCGGCAGGTTCGGCACATCCATCATCAGTTCGGCGATCTGCGCCTGGATGGCGTCCAGCCGCAGTTCGGATGCCTTCAGCGCGTCGCCGATGCCGCCGACCTCCGCGAGCAGCGCGGTGGCGTCCTCGCCGCTGCGCTTCATCAGACCGATCTGCTTGGACAGGGTGTTGCGCCGCGACTGGAATTCCTCGGTGCGCGTCTGGATCGCGCGACGCTCGGTCTCGATCGCGTTGAAGGCGGCAACGTCGAGCGTGTAGCCCCGGTCGGCCAGACGGCTGGCGACGCCGTCGATGTCTTTGCGAAGCTGTTGGATGTCAAGCATGAGGCGGTTTTGGTGGCGGCGATGGAATCCGAGATTCTAACGCACGCGGGCGCTCAGCACCGCCTTCGTCTGTTCGCGGACGGTGTGCTTGAGCAACCGTACCCTCTCCGCGTCGATATCTGTCCAGCCCAGCACCGCCAGCGTCGCGGGACGCGCGAAATGAAAGACCAGGGCCTGACCGAACAGCATCATGGCCCGCAACTTCAGTTCCGGATCATCGGCCGCGCCGCCGCTCAGCCGCGCGAGGATCGCGGTGCCCGCCTGATTGATCCGCAGGCCGGGTTTCTGCGGCAGTGTTTCCAGGACACCCCCCGGCCCATGGCCGCTTTGCTCGCGGGCCATGAAGAGATGCTTGAAGAGGTGCTGCCCGCGCCGGTCCCCGGATCCCGAACCCAGCAAGTGCTCGATGATCGCGTCCTGCAGCAGACAGAACAGCTCGACCGCCGCGTCACCCTGCGCGCCGTCTTCCAGGGACTGCGTGACGTGACTGATCACGGGATCGAAACGTGCCGACGATTCGGTGACGAGATGCTCGACGCACGCGCGATAGAGCCCCTCCTTGTTCTCGAAGTAGTACTGGAGCGCGGGTGGGTTGACCTCGGCGCGCTGCGCGATCTCGCGTGTGGTGGCGGCATCGAATCCCCGCTCGCCGAACACGCCGATCGCGGCGTCGATGATGCGTTGGCGGGTTTCCCCGCCGCGCGCGTAACCCCCGCCCGCGGGATGCCGCAGACGCTTGTCCTCTGTCATTCAAATCCTCTGTTGCCAAATCGACACTAGAAATATATCGCTTGATATAACTATACCATTCGGCATAATTATATCCATTGGAATATATTTTGGGGAGCCCGCCGTGGCGACTAGCATGAATCCGGCATCGTCCGGCCAGGAAGCGAGCCTGCAGCCCCGTCCCGCGGCCGCAACCGACGCGCGGCTGGACGCGAACCCGACGCAACAGGCCGCCGGGACGACAGGCGCCGCGACACGCAAGTCGCCCGATGCCGGTCAGGAAAAGAAGAAGCCGCAGGCCACACCGCAGCAGAAACGCCGCCGCCTCGTCATCTGGCTGCTGATCGGCGCGGTGGTGTTGATCGCCGGCCTGGTCTGGCTGTTTCACTGGTGGACGGTGGGCCGCTTCATCGAAAACACCGACGACGCCTATTTGCGCGCGGACAGCGTGGCGATCGCGCCGAAGATCTCGGGTTATGTGCTGGATGTTTATGTCGGCGACAATCAAACGGTGAAGGCCGGCCAGCCGCTGGTGAAACTCGATGCGCGCCAGTATCAGGCGACACTGGACCAGTCGCAGGCGACGATCGATGCGCGCCGCGCCGACATCACGCGCGCGCTGGCGGATATCAAACAGCAGCACGCGACGATCGATCAGGCGAAGGCGCAGGCCGACGCGGCGCGCATCAGCGCGGACCACGCGGCGCGGGAATACGATCGCTACGCGCCGTTGGCGGCCACCGGCGCGGAAACCGGCGAGAAGGTGTCGGACCTGCGCAGCACCCGTGACCAGGCGCGCGCCACCTACGCGGCGAATCTGGCGTCGGTGCGGGCCGCGACCGCGCAGATCGCGACGATCAATGCGCAGATCGCGCAGGCGCGCGCCCAGCTCGAGGCGGGCGAAGCAAGCGCGCGCGCATCGCATCTCGATGTCAACGACGCGGTGGTCGTTGCCGCGCGCGACGGGCGGGTGGGCGACCGCACCGTGCGCGTCGGCCAGTATGTACAGCCGGGCACCCGGATGATGACGCTGGTGCCGGTACAGAAAATCTACCTCGTCGCCAATTTCAAGGAAACGCAGATCGGCCGGATGCGGATCGGTCAGTCCGCGACCCTGCACCTCGACGCCCTGCCCGATCAGGACCTGCATGGCGTGGTCGAGAGTTTCGCGCCGGGCACCGGGTCGGAATTCGCGCTGCTGCCGCCGGAGAACGCGACGGGTAATTTCACGAAGATCGTGCAGCGGGTGCCGGTGCGCATTCGCGTCGACGCCGATGCGCAGACGCGCAACATGCTGCTGCCGGGCATGTCGGTGACGGTGGATGTCGATACGCGCGGCGCGAGCGACAGCACGACGGGCACGCACGAGGCGCGCAACGGCGGCGCGGCGTCGGAGCCGAACTCGCAGCCGGCTTCGGCATCGATGGGCCAGCCCGCGTCCCGGTCGAGTGGGTCGCCTGACGCGCAAGCTCCGGGATCCTCCGCCACCGAGCCGACGCATGGCTGATTCCCAGGCCACGAGCGCCGTGCCGGAAGACGAGCGGCGCGCCAGCACCAGCGACTGGATCGCGGTGGTCGCGGGCGCGCTCGGCGCGCTCATGGCCACGCTCGACATCTCGATCACCAACTCGGCCCTGCCCCAGATCCAGGGCGAGATCGGCGCGACCGGCAGCGAGGGCACCTGGATCTCGACGGGCTACCTGATGTCGGAAATCGTCATGATTCCGCTCGCCGCGTGGCTCACGCGCGTCTTCGGCCTGCGCAACTTCCTGGTCAGCACCGCCGTGCTCTTCACGGTGTTCTCGGTGCTGTGCGGCCTGTCCCACAACCTGCCGGAGATCATCGCCGGACGCATCGGCCAGGGTTTCACGGGCGGCGCGATGATCCCCACCGCGCAGACCATCATCCGCATGCGCCTGCCGCGCAAGCAGCTTCCGGTGGGCATGTCGATCTTCGGCCTGATCGTGCTGATCGGCCCCCTGCTCGGCCCGGTGGTGGGCGGCTGGCTGGCGGAGAACATCAGCTGGACCTGGTGCTTCTTCATCAACCTGCCGGTGTGCGCGGCGCTCGTGGTCCTGCTGCTCGCCGGACTCGACGCGGAGAAACCGCAGTGGGCGACCTTCATCAAGGCGGACTGGCTGGGCATCGTCGGGCTGGCGGTGGGTCTGAGTTCCCTGACCGTGGTGCTCGAGGAAGGCCAGCGCAACCGCTGGTTCGAGTCCAGCATGATCGTGTGGCTCACCGTGCTGACGGCCGTCGGCATGATCCTGATCGCCATCTCCCAGTTCGTCGCGAAAAAACCGATGCTGCGGCTCTCGCTGCTGCGCAACGCCCGTTACGCGAGCGTGATCTTCATCGTCTTCGCGGTGGGCATGGGACTGTACTGCATCTCGTATCTGCTGCCGCAGTTTCTCAGCAATATCGCGGGCTACAACGCCGAGCAGTCGGGTTTTGTGCTGCTGCTATCGGGCGTGCCGGCCTTTTTGATGATGCCGCTCCTGCCACGTCTGCTGGGCACGGTCGACGCGCGCGTCATGGTGATCGCCGGTCTGGTGCTGTTCGGCATGAGCTGCATGCTCGATACGAGCATGACCGCGCAAAGCGTCGGACACAATTTTCTCTGGTCGCAACTGATGCGCGGCGTCGGTCAGATGCTGGCGATGCTGCCGCTGAACCAGGCATCGATGGCCGCCGTGTCCACCGAGGAAGCGGGCGATGCGTCGGGCCTGTACAACATGGCGCGCAACCTCGGCGGCTCGGTGGGTCTGGCGCTGGTCGGCATTTTCCTCGACCGGCGCACGACGCTGCACGACGACAATCTGCGCGAGGCGGTCACCGCGAACGGAATCCTCGCCAACGAGCGTATCGCCAACAGTACCGCCAGCTTCATGGCGCAGGGCAGCGACGCCACCCACGCCCACATGCAGGCGCTCGGCCAGCTCGCCCAGCAGATTCACGTGCAGGCGCTGGTCATCACCTACTCGCAAACCTTCTACCTGCTGGGCATGGCCTTGCTGGTCTGCATTCCGCTCGCGCTGCTGCTGAAGTCGCCCAAGCCTGGCGGCCCTGCCCCCGTCTCGTCGGGACATTGATCGGACACCATGATGTCGAATCTCCTTACTGTATCCTCCGACTCCCGCGTGCGTGGCCTGTCACGTCATCTACCGCGCCTGTCGGTCTGCGGCATGGTGCTGGCCCTGAGCGCCTGCACCCTGGGGCCCAACTATCACGACGCGCCGCCTACCGCGCAGAACACCCTGCACGCGGGCGTCTTCGCGCGCACGCCGGAACAGGGCGTATCGACCGCACCGGGCGTCGCGCGCTGGTGGACGGAACTGGGCGACCCCGAGCTCGACAGCCTGATCGAGACGGCGCTGGCGAACAATCCGGATATCCGGGCGGCGGAAGCGCGTCTGCGGGCGTCGCGCGCATCGTTGACCAAGGCGCAGGACAATGCGCTGCCGAAGGTGGCGGCCAACGCCGCGGCGCTGCGCACGCAACGGCCCTCGGAACTGGATACGCTCGGCAGCGGACCCCTGAAGCTTTATACGGCGGGTTTCGACGCGACCTGGGAAATCGATCTCTTCGGCGGTACCCGCCGGGCGATCGAGGCGGCCGGCGCGCAGGCGCAGTCGGTCGAGGCGAACCTCGCCGATACGCACGTGTCGCTCGCCGCGGAGATCGCGCAAGCCTATGTGGAACTGCGCGCGCAGCAGCAACGCGCGGTGATCGCGCATCAATCGGCCGAATACGAAGAGCAGATCCTCACGCTCACGCAACAGCGCCGCGCGCGCGGCACGGCAAGCGACGCCGACGTCGAACGCTCGCGCACGCAGGTGGGCACGACCCGCGCGTCACTCACGCCGATCGATGCCGACGTCGGCGAATCGCTGGACCGCCTGGCGGTGCTCTGCGGACTCGAACCCGGCGCGCTCGACGCACGGTTGAGCAAGGCCGGCCCGCTGCCGACCCTGCCGGCCACCGTGGCGATCGGGGATCCTGCGGCGTTGTTGAAACGCCGCCCGGACATCCGCGCCGCCGAACGCAAACTGGCGTCCTCGACGGCGCAGATCGGCGAGAACGAAGCCGATTATTTTCCGAAACTGACGCTGCTGGGCGACCTGGGCTTCAGCGCGTCCACGCCGGGCGGCCTGTTTCGCCGCAGCAATTCTTCATGGATCGGCGTGCCCTACCTGAGCTGGAATGTGTTCGACTTCGGCCGCACGCGTGCCGCGGTGCGCAACGCCGAAGCGCAGCGCGACGAGGCGGTGGCGAACTACCAGGGCACGGTGCTGGGCGCGCTGCGCGACGCGGACACCGCGCTGTCGCACTATGGTCACCAGCGCGACAATGTCGCGCAGCTGCGCGACGTGGAGGCCTCGGCCGACCGCTCGGCGGCGCTGATGAACCAGCGTTATCGCGCGGGTGCGTCGAGCATGATCGACTGGCTGGATACCGAGCGCACGCGCCTTTCCGCGCAACAGAACACATTGAACGGTCAGGCGCAGCTGGTGGAGGATTTCGTGTCGATCCAGAAGAGTCTGGGTCTGGGATGGGAGGCGGCGAGCAAGTAGGCGGCAAGCGCGGTCGCAGCCGCGCAGCAGCGCTGGCGCGCGGACCGTCGACATCGACGGCGTCAGTCGCCCTTGCCTTCCCCGCGCCGCGCCTTGCGGTCCAGCCCGCGCAGCCATTCGAGCTTTTCCGCGATCTTCGCTTCGAGGCCGCGCGGTACCGGCCGGTACCAGCCCGGCTCGCCGATGCCGTCTGGCAGATAGGTCTCGCCGGCCGCATACGCGTCGGGTTCGTCGTGCGCGTAGCGGTACGCGTGCCCGTAGCCCAGTTCCTTCATCAGTTTGGTCGGCGCGTTGCGCAGATGCACCGGCACCTCGCGCGACTTGTCCTGGCGCACGAAGGCCATCGCCCGGTTGAACGCGTTGTAGCCGGCATTGCTCTTCGCGGCGCTGGCCAGATAGATCACCGCCTGCCCGAGCGCCAGTTCGCCCTCCGGCGAGCCAAGCCGTTCGTAGGTTTCGGCGGCATCGTTGGCGATCTGCAGCGCGCGCGGGTCGGCCAGGCCGATATCCTCCCAGGCCATGCGCACGATACGGCGCGCCAGGTATTTGGGATCCGCGCCGCCGTCGAGCATCCGGCACAGCCAGTAGAGCGCGCCGTCCGGGCTCGATCCCCGCACCGATTTGTGCAGCGCGGAGATCTGGTCGTAGAAGTTGTCGCCGCCCTTGTCGAAGCGCCGCGCGTTCAGCGTCAGCGCGTTGCCGATGAATTCCGCGTCGATCGCATCGACCCCCGACGCCTGCGCCGCGGTCTGCGTCTGCTCGAGCAGGTTGAGGAAACGCCGCGCGTCGCCATCGGCATAGCCGACCAGCGTGTCCACCGCCTTGTCGTCGAACGTCAGCCCGGCGAGCGCGCCCTTCCCATTCGACGGCGCCTCCGACTGCGCATCAGACGGTGCGCCGGCCTGCGCGCGCTGCAGCAGCAGACGCATCTCGTCGTCGCTCAGCGACTTGAGCACATACACCTGGGCGCGCGAGAGCAGCGCCGAGTTCACTTCGAAACTCGGGTTCTCGGTGGTCGCGCCGATGAAGGTGACCAGTCCCGATTCGACGAAAGGCAGCAACGCGTCCTGCTGCCCCTTGTTGAAACGGTGAATCTCGTCGACGAACAGGATGGTGTGCCGGCCGCTCTGGTCCAGCGTCTGGCGCGCGCGCTCCATCGATTCGCGGATGTCCTTGACGCCCGAGAGCACCGCCGACAAGGCGATGAACTCGCACTGGAACGCGTGGGCGGTAAGCCGCGCGATGGTGGTCTTGCCCACTCCGGGCGGCCCCCACAGGATCATCGAATGCGGCTTGCCCGACTCGAAGGCGAGCCGCAACGGCTTGCCCTCGCCCAGCAGATGACTCTGGCCGATGACGTCGTCGAGCGTGGCGGGGCGCAGCGCTTCCGCGAGGGGGCGCCGCGGTTCATTCGTGAATAGATCCGGCATCGCGTGCCCGCGGGAAAGAAAACGACCAGGAGACAGGGAAAAAGAACTGGCGCGCAGCGCGCGGGGAGCGAATCACCCCTTGATCACGTCCGCCCCTTTGGGCACCACGAACTTGAAGCGGTCCGCCGTCGCCGCCGGGTTCTTCTGGATGTTCTGGAACGACAGCAGCGTCACATTGCCGAAGACATCGTACAGTTCCATCGAATCGAGGTTGCCGGCCTTGAAGCCCACGCCGATGCGCTTGAACTGCGTGTCCTGCGCCTTGGGCACCAGTTCCACCCAGTCGACGCCCTCCTTCGTACCGCCGTCCTTGACGGTGAAGTTCTTGTCGAGATCATTGCTGCCGAACAGGATCGCCGCCGGGCTCGCGCCCAGCGCATTGCCCAGCGGGCGCTCGGTGACCTGGTTCAGATCCTTGTCATAGACATAGAGCGTCTGCCCGTCCGCCTGCAACAATTGCTGGTAGGGCTTCTGGTACAGCCAGACGAACTTGCCGGGGCGCGCGAACGCGAATGTGCCGCTCGACGTTCCCGTGGGCTCCAGCGCGCCGACCTGGCCCTTCACCGGCTTCATCTGCCGTTGGGAAAAATCCCCGCTCGCCGATTTGACCTGCGAGACGAACTGGTGCATCTCGTCCAGCCCCCCCGCGAACGCCTGCGACGCGGCACCCGCCGACAACGCCAGGGCCAACAGGCACTTCCGCATGAACTTCAACTTCATCGTGCATTACTCCGTGTCGCGATGGGGAACCAGGATCTCGCGATTGCCGTTCGAGCCCATCGGCGAGACCATTCCCGAATTTTCCATTTGTTCCAGCAGGCGCGCCGCGCGGTTATAGCCGATACGCAGATGCCGCTGCACCAGCGAAATCGACGCGCGCCGGTTCTTGACGACGATCTCCACCGCCTGATCGTACAGCGGATCGCTCTCGCCGGCCGCGCCGCCGCCCATGCCTTCGCCTTCGGCGCCTTCGGCCACGCCGCCTTCCAGGATACCGTCGATGTAGTTCGGCTCGCCCTGCGCGCGCAGGTTCTCGACGACGCGGTGCACTTCGTCATCCGAGACGAAGGCACCGTGCACCCGTACCGGCACGCCCGAACCCGGCGGCAGATACAGCATGTCGCCCATGCCGAGCAGGGTATCGGCGCCCTGCTGGTCGAGGATCGTGCGCGAGTCGATCTTCGACGACACCTGAAAGGCCATGCGCGTGGGTACGTTCGCCTTGATCAGTCCCGTGATGACGTCGACCGACGGGCGCTGCGTGGCGAGAATCAGGTGAATGCCGGCGGCGCGCGCCTTCTGCGCGATGCGCGCGATGAGTTCCTCGACCTTCTTGCCGACCACCATCATCAGGTCGGCCAGTTCGTCGATGACGACGACGATCGCCGGCAGGTGATGCAGCGGCTCGGGCGCCTCCGGCGTCAGCGAGAACGGGTTCGGCAGCTTCTCGCCACGCGCGTCGGCCTCGGCGATCTTCGCGTTGTAGCCGGCAAGGTTGCGCACGCCGAGCTTGCTCAGCAATTTGTAGCGGCGCTCCATCTCCGCGACGGTCCAGTTCAGCGCATGACCGGCCTGGCTCATGTCCGTGACCACCGGGCAGAGCAGGTGCGGAATGCCTTCATAGGTGCTCATTTCGAGCATTTTCGGATCGATCAGGATCATGCGCACCTGGTCCGCGCTGGCCTTGTACAGCAGCGACAGGATCATGGCGTTGATGCCCACCGATTTTCCCGAACCCGTGGTGCCGGCCACCAGCAGGTGCGGCATCTTCGCAAGATCCGCGACCACCGGCTGGCCGCCGATGTCCTTGCCGAGTCCCATCGTCAGCGGCGACGCGGCCTGCGTGTAGACGTCGGCGCCGAGGATCTCGGACAGCCGCACCGTCTGCCGGCGCGCGTTCGGCAGTTCGAGGGCCATGTAGTTCTTGCCCGGAATCGTCTCGACGACGCGGATCGACACGAGCGACAGCGCGCGCGCGAGGTCCTTCGCCAGGTTGACGATCTGGCTGCCCTTGACGCCCGTCGCCGGCTCGATCTCGTAGCGGGTAACGACCGGCCCCGGGTACGCCGCCACGACGCTGGCTTCCACGCCGAAATCCTTCAGCTTCTTCTCGATCAGGCGCGACGTGTATTCGAGGGTCTCGTCGGAGACGGTCTCGACGAGCTGCGGCGGCGGGTCCAGCAGACCGAGCGCCGGCAAGCTGCCTTCGCCTGGCGCGTCGGGGAACAGATGCGCCTGCCGCTCGCCTGCTGTGAGCGCCTCCGCCGGCGTGCCGGCTGCGGCCGCTGCGCCGCTCACGCCGTTGCCGGCGCGCGTGCCGGCTGCGGCCGCGGTACCGACCGCCGCGATACCGGCCGCCGCAGCCCCGGCATCGACGCGAGATGTCGCCGGGGCCGGGCGTTCGATCGTCACCGGATGCGCTACCGGTTCGGTGCGCTCGAACGCGGCGCCGCGCTCCGCCGTGCCCGCGGGCCGTCCGGACGCCGGCTGCCCGGATGCCGGCTGCCCGGACGCTTGCTCCTCCGTCCGGGCGCGGCTGCGCTCGACCTTGTCCTCGCGCCGTACGGCCGCGGCCTCGCCCGCCTTGCGGTCGCGCTCGGCCTCGTGGCGCAGACGCGCCAGCGTGACGCCGGAAATGATCGCCCCGCCCACCCGCTCGCACACGTCGAGCCAGGAGAACTGGAAGAACAGCGACAGGCCGATCGCCAGCGACAGCATCAACGCCAGCGTGCCGCCGGTGAAACCGAGCGCGCCGCCGACCCCTCGCGCCACCAGATCGCCGAGCACACCGCCCGGTGCGAGCGGCAACGGGATCTTCAGCGACCACATGCGCATCGATTCCAGCCCGACGCTGGAGACGACGACGAGCGCGAACGAAAGACATTCGGCGATGACCCCGGCCCGATGCCGGGCCGCGGGCGCGTCTCCGCCGGGCAGCGCGTGACCGCTTATCCGATGGTAGTTCGCCGCGACGTGACGGGCGACGAACAGCAGCAGCCAGTACGCGGAGACGCCGAACAGCAGAAGCAGCATGTCGGATACCCGCGCGCCGGTCAACCCGCCCCAGTTGGCGATGCGGTCGACCTGCGCGGAATGGGTCCAGGCGGGATCGTGCCGGTCATAGCTGATCAGCGACAGCAACAGGAAGATCGAGATCGCGACCTGGACGAGCCAGCGGATTTCGGTGAAAAGCCGCGACATGCGGTGCGGCAATGCCGGTGCAGCGGGTGAAAATGTGGTTTTCGCCATTGTCCAATCGTGCTGACGGTGGAAACCGGTTTCCGGGCGAGGGACGACATGGCGGCGTGGCGAAGACATGTCGCGAAGCGCATCGCCGTGACGCGCCCCAGGGCGCCCGGATCGCGGTCACCGGTCGGAGGCGACGCCGGCACGCGCGGGCCCGGCGTCCGAGTAGTCGATCCGGCATTCTAAACCGCGCGGCGGGGTTTGGGTCCGCCCGGGGCCGCAGAAAGACCGCCCGGGGGGCCGGTTTTGTAACATATTGTCGACTTCCGGACGGCGCGCCGCCGACGTATGTTGCAAAGCGGCACGGCGCGCCCCGTGCAAAACGCGGCGCGACGCCCGCGGGTATCATAGCGGGTGTCGCGAGCGCCGGGCGTTCGACGCCGCACGGCAGGCGCATATGCACTCAATGGGATAATGTCATGTCGGAAAAGAAACACGCGAAGGTTCTCATCCTCGGTTCCGGCCCCGCCGGCTACACCGCCGCCGTCTACGCCGCACGCGCCAATCTGTCGCCGCTGCTGGTGACCGGCATGGCGCAGGGCGGCCAGTTGATGACCACCACCGAGGTCGAGAACTGGCCCGCCGATCAGAACGGTGTCCAGGGACCGGAACTGATGCAGCGTTTCCTCGAACACGCGGAGCGCTTCAATACCGAGATCGTTTTCGATCACATCCATACGGCGAAACTCGACGAGCGACCGTTCCGCCTGATCGGCGATTCGGGCGAATACACCGCCGACACGCTGATCATCGCGACCGGCGCCTCGGCGCAGTACCTGGGACTGGAATCGGAAACCGCCTTCATGGGCAAGGGCGTGTCCGCCTGTGCGACCTGCGACGGCTTCTTCTACAAGAATCAGGACGTCGCGGTGATCGGCGGCGGCAATACGGCCGTCGAGGAAGCGCTCTATCTAACCGGCATCGCACGCAAGGTGACCGTGATCCATCGCCGCGACAAGTTCCGCGCCGAGCCGATCCTGGTCGACCGCCTGATGCAGAAGCAACGCGAAGGCAAGGTCGAGATCCTGTTCGATCACACGCTCGAGGAAGTTCTGGGCGATGCGTCCGGCGTGAGCGGGCTGCGGGTACGCCAGCAGGGCGGCACCAGCACCGATCTCGCCGTGCAGGGCCTGTTCGTCGCGATCGGCCACAAGCCGAATACCGACCTCTTCGTCGATCAGCTGACGATGGAAAACGGTTATATCGTCACCGGCAAGAACACGCGCAACTACTTCACCGCCACCAGCGTGCGCGGCGTGTTCGCGGCGGGCGACGTGCAGGACCACGTGTACCGCCAGGCGGTGACCAGCGCCGGCACCGGCTGCATGGCGGCGCTGGATGCGCAGCGCTTCCTCGAAGACCCGGAAGCGACCGAAAGCCTGCAGGCCTGGTAAACCGTCCGTTCCCGGCGACGGGGGGCACGCCGCTCCCCCGCCGCCGGGACGACCGCTCCTCGCCGGTCCCTGCTGGTTTTCCGCTCCCGCATGTCCAAAAAACCCGTCGCCCTCAGCCGTATCCTCCCGCGCCCCGGCGCCCCCGACGCGGCGCGGGCGGGCCCGGACACGTTCGCGGACCTCTCGGGCTTCCGCCGTGCGCTGGCGGACCAGGCACAGGAACGCGAGCGTCTGCTGCGCGAGGCGGCGCAACGGGCGGCCGCCGCCGCCGCCGATGTCGACCTGTTTCGACGCACGGTCGGCGCGATCATCCCGATGGCCGCGCCGAACCGGGCATCGACGCCGGTGCCACGCCCCCTGCCCCTGCCCCTGATGACGCGTCTCGACGAGCGCGAGGTCATGCGCGAAGCCCTGTCCGATGCCTACGATCCGGACGCGATGCTGGAGATCGACGACACGCTGTCGTTCAAGCGGGACGGCGTCGCCCGCGACGTGGTGCGCAAGCTGCGCCGCGGCACGTGGGTCGTGCAGGCGCAGATCGACCTGCACGGCCTGCGCTCCGACGAAGCGCGCGAGGCGATGTCGGGCTTCATCCGCGACACCGCGAAACGGGGTCTGCGCTGCGTGCGCGTCATCCACGGCAAGGGGTTGGGATCGGTCAACCGCGAACCTGTGTTGAAGGGCAAGGTACGCGCCTGGCTCGCGCAGAAGAACGAGGTCATGGCGTTTTGCGAGGCGCGGGACCAGGACGGCGGCGCGGGCGCGGTGGTCGTCCTGCTGCAGGCGCAGCGGCACTCCTGAAAACCGTCCCGGGCAGCGTATTGGAGAGCGTGCGCAGCGCCGGCGTCCGTACCGTCCTTTACACCGCTTCCTCGTTTTCCTCGCCGGTCCGTATGCGCCGGGCATGCTCGACGTTCGCGACGAAGATCTTGCCGTCGCCGATCTTGCCGGTGCGCGCCGCCGCGACGATCGCCTCGATCACCGCCTCGGCCTGATCGTCGGCCACCACCACCTCGATCTTGTTCTTCGGCAGGAAATCGACGACGTACTCGGCGCCGCGGTACAGCTCGGTATGGCCTTTCTGCCTGCCGAACCCCTTGACCTCGGTGACGGTCAGACCCGTCACGCCGACGCTGCCGAGCGCCTCGCGCACCTCGTCGAGCTTGAACGGTTTGATGATGGCGGTAATCTGTTTCATGCTGTCCTCACGAAGCGGTGCCGGGCCAGACCGTACGCGGATGCGGGGCCGGGCTTGCGGGCGTGTTCAGAACGGTCCGGCGCGGCGTCGGGACGCATTCGGCCGCATCACGACTTGACGCGATCCACATAGCGCGACGTCACCGGGTAGCGCCAGTCGCGCCCGAAAGCGCGCGGGGTGACCCGCACACCGATCGGCGCCTGCCGGCGCTTGTACTCGTTGATCTTGATCAACCGCGTGATCCGGTCGACATCCTCGGGCGCGTAGCCCGCGGCGACGATCTCCGCCGGCGAACGGTCCTCTTCCATATACATCTGCATGATGGCGTCGAGCGTGTCGTACGGCGGCAGACTGTCCTGATCGGTCTGATTCTCGCGCAATTCGGCCGAGGGCGCCCGTGTCAAAATTCTTTCCGGGATGATGTCGCGCGGGCCGTGGATGTCGGTGCCGTTGCGATAGCGGCACAAGCGGTAGACGAGCGTCTTGGCGATGTCCTTGATCACCGCGAAACCGCCCGCCATGTCGCCGTACAGCGTGCAGTACCCCACCGCCATCTCGCTCTTGTTGCCCGTGGTCAGCACGATCGAACCGAACTTGTTCGATAGCGCCATGAGCAGCGTGCCGCGAATGCGCGCCTGGATGTTCTCCTCGGTCGCATCCTCGGCGCGGCCGGCGAATTCCGGCGCGAGGGCGGCGCCGAACGCCTCGAACATCGGCGCGATCTCGACGATGTCGTAGCGCACCCCCACGCGCGCGGCCATGTCCTGCGCATCGGTCAGCGAGATATCGGCCGTGTAGCGCGAGGGCATCATCACGGTGCGCACCCGGTCCGCGCCAAGTGCGTCGCAGGCGATCGCCAGCACCAGCGCCGAATCGACGCCACCCGACAAACCGATGATCGCGCCCGGAAAGCCGTTCTTGCCGATATAGTCGCGCACGCCCAGCACCAGGGCCCGGTAGACCTGCGCTTCCGGCGACTCGCGTCGCGCCAGCGTCGTGCCGGGGGCCGCGCGCGGCGTCGCGCTCCGCCCCGCGTCGAACTCGACCACGCCAACCTGCTCGACGAACTGCGGCAGATGCGCGACCTGCTCGCCATGACCGTCGAGGACGAAGGAACCGCCGTCGAACACCAGTTCGTCCTGGCCGCCGACGGCGTTGACGAACACCACCGGCAAGCCGGTTTCGCGGATGCGATTGCGCACGATACCCAGGCGCACGTCGCCTTTTTCCACGTGATACGGCGACGCGTTCGGCACGAGCAGCACCTGGGCGCCCGCGGCTTTTGCGAGCAGCGCGGCGCTGCGGTGCCACACGTCCTCGCAGATGATCACGCCGAAACGCATGCCGTCGAGGTCGAACACGAACGGCGTCGGGTCCGAGGCGAAATACCGCTTCTCGTCGAACACCTCGCCATTGGGCAGTTCCTGCTTCAGATAGGTGCCGACGATCGCACCGTTCGCGATCACCGACGCGGCATTGAACGTCTCGCGCGGCGGCAGCGCCCGGTCCAGCGGCGCGTTTGCGTCGTCATTGCGGCGGTACGGATGTCCGACGATGACGTGCAGGCCGGCGAACGGTTGCAAGGCCTCGCACAGCGCCGTCAGCGCGCGGGCGGAGGCGGCGAAGAAAGCGGGCCGCAGCAGCAGGTCCTCCGGTGGATAGCCGGACAGTGCCAGCTCCGGGGCGACCATGATGCGGGCGCCCAGCGCGTGGGCTTCGGCCGCCGCGGCGACGAGCCGCTGCGAATTGCCGGCGAAGTCGCCGACCGTCGTGTTGATTTGCGCGAGCGCGATTCGGATGGTCATGGCTTCGAACGGAGTGCAGCGCGGAGATGCGCCATGGGAAGGATGACGGATTCCAGGCAATTATCGCATGCGCGGCTGGCAGCGCGTGGCTGGCAGCGCGCGAACCGCAGCGCGTGGCCCCGGCCGCTGGCGATGCGCGACGCTCAGGCTTCGGCAGGCGGGCCGCCCGCTTTCTTGAACGGGGTATGCGCTTCCAGCTCCTCGATGTGCCGGTCCATCGCGGAGGTCTCCGCGTCCAGGAACTCGCCGATCGCGTTCGCGAAGCGCGCGTCGGCAATCCAGTGCGCGGACCAGGTCGGTGTGGGCAGCAGGCCGCGCGACATCTTGTGCACCCCCTGCGCGCCGCCTTCGAACGACGTCAGCCCATGCGCGATGCAGTAGTCGATTCCTTGCATATAGCAGGTTTCGAAATGCAGTCCCGAGACGAATTCCCGCGTGCCCCAGTAGCGCCCGTACATGACGTCGCCGCCGATCACGTCGAGTGCGCACGCGATGTTCTGCCCGTCGCGTTCGGCAATCACCAGCAGGATGCTGTCCGGCTGATGGTCGTGCAGCCGCTGGAAAAATGCGCGGCTCAGATAGGGCGGATTCCAGTGCTCGGCATAGGTATTTTCATAGCAGCCGTAGAAGAAATCGAGCGCATCCGCGTCGACCTCGGCGCCGCGCAGGTGACGGAACGTGATGCCGGCGTCCCGGACATGCCGGCGGTCCTGTTTGACCTTCTTGCGCTTTTGCTGGTTCATCGTCGCCAGGAAGGCGTCGAAGCTCGCGTAGCCGTCGTTTTGCCAGTGGAACTGGACGCCTTCGCGCAGCATGTAACCCGCCTCGCTCATCGCCGCGATGTCCTGCTCCGTGGGAAACAGCACATGCAGCGAGGAGACCTCCAGCTGCCGCGCGAGCTGGATCGCCGCGCGCGCGAGCAGCACCCGGTCGTCGTGCTCGGCGGCGAGCAGGCGCGGCCCGGTCACCGGGGTGAACGGCACGGCGCCGAGCAGCTTCGGGTAGTAGTCGATGCCGTGCCGCTGAAAGGCGTCGGCCCAGCTGTGGTCGAAGACGTATTCGCCGCGCGAATGGGATTTGAGGTACAGCGGCATTGCGCCGGCCAGCACGCCGTCGCGACGCATCAGCAGATAATGGGGCCGCCAGCCGGTTTTCGCCGCGGCGCAGCCCGTGGCGTGCAGCGCCGCGAGAAAGGCATGCTGGACGAACGGGTTCTGCCCGGCCAGGGCGTTCCATTGGGCGGCATCGACGTCGGCGATGGAATCGACTACATGGATCTCGGTATCGCTCACGGCACCTCGGATGGGCAGGGGGGAGCGTCGCGCTGGGCGACAGGTCTTACGTCCATTCTGCCGCAAGTGGCGCCGTGCCGCCGGCGCCCGCTTACTTGCCGAAGGCCGCGACGCCGTCGGTGATTTCCTTTTGCGCGGCTTCGATGCCCTGCCAGCCTTCGACCTTGACCCACTTGCCCTTCTCGAGCGCCTTGTAGTTCTCGAAGAAATGCTTGATCTGGTCCTTCAGGTCCGCCGGCACGTCGTCGATCGACTTGATGTGCGCGGTGGCCGGGCAGATCTTGTCGGCGGCCACGGCGATCAGCTTCGCATCGACGCCCGATTCATCGGTCATCTGCAGCATGCCGACGGTGCGCGCGCGCACCACCGAGCCGGCCAGCAGCGGAAACGGCGTGATCACCAGTACGTCGACCGGGTCGCCGTCGCCGGCGAGCGTCTGCGGAATGAAGCCGTAGTTCGCCGGGTAACGCATGCCGGTGCCGATGAAGCGGTCGACGACCAGAAGGCCCAGGTCCTTGTCCGCCTCGTACTTGACCGGGTCGCTCTGCGCCGGGATCTCGATGATGACGTTGAAGTCGTTCGGAATGTCCTTGCCGGCGGGTACGTTATTGAAGCTCATGGTGTTCTCTCGAAAAGTCGTGAAGGGATACGCGACAGGGTGATGCAACAAGGTGGTGCAATGGGGCATGCGCCGCACGGAGGGGTGCGGCGCACCGGTTTCGTCAATTCAGGTTCACCGCCATCGCGCTCGCGCGATAGTGCACATTGGCTTCGTTCAGGTTGCCGAGCGTTTCGTGCATTCGCGCCAGTGCGCGATGGGTGCGGACCTTCAGCGTGTCGTCCTGCGCGAGTCTGAGCGCGGCCTCGAGGAAAGACTGTGCTTTGCCCCACAAGCGTTGCTGCACGCACAGGCGGCCCAGCGCGAAGCACAGATCCGCGTCTTCGGGATGCGCGCCCTGCCAGGTCTCCGCGCGCTGGATCAGCGGTAGCGGGTCCGTGCCGCCGCAGCCACCGAAGCGGCGCACCAGGCGCGCGTCCCACTCGGCCGCCAGCGCGGTCTCGACGATGCGCCTTGCATCGGCCGCCCGGTCGAGCGCGAGCAGCAGCTCCGCGCACAGATCCGCGATCCGCGGCGCGAGCCGCGTCGCTTCGGGCAGAGCCTGCCAACAGCTCGTCAGCGCGTCGCCGTCGTGGCGACGCTCGCGCAGCAGGTGCTCGGCCGCCTGCCGCTCCAGGTGCGCGGCGGTTGCCGGGTGGATCGCCTCGCGCTTGGCCAGCGCCCTGACAAGGCGCAGCACCTCGCCCCAGTTCTGCAACGCCTTGTGCGCGCGCAGGCCGATCTGCTGCGCGCGCAGGCGTTTCGCGCCCTGATCCTCCAGGAGGTTCAACGCCGCGAGGGCCGCTTGCGGATCGTGCGCATCGACCTGCATTTCCGCGAGCGTCATCAGCTTGGCGTCCTGCCATTGCGGCGCGGTGACGCCGTCGAGCCAGGTATCGCGGCGTTCGCTCTCGCGCATGCGGTGCGCGGCGAGCGCGCCGATCAGTCCGGCGCCGTCGCGGTTCTCCGGCAACGTGGCGGCCACGCGCGCGGCTTTCTCGGCGCGCGAGAACCGTCCCGCGTACAGATTGCCGAGTGCATCGCGCAGCGCCGCCTGCGCCTTGCCGGCGCGCGCGCGCGCGCGGTAGCCGGACACGCGCGACGGCATTCGGACGATGCTCCGGAATACGCGGATCAGCACATACGTCAGAACGAAGGCCACGATGATCAGGCCGACCAGCGCATGCAGGGACATGTCAACGCGGTACGGCGCATAGATCAGGATCACATGACCCTGTTCGAAACGCCCCGCCAGCGCGAGGGCGACCGCGAACACGAATAGCGCCGCGATCCAGAGAAGACCCTTGATCGTCATCGGTTCACCCTCGCGACTTGTACTGACGCAGCGCCTGCAGGCTGGCGTCGAGGGTCGGCACCGTCACCTGCTGGGCGGTGCGCTGGATGTCGGCGATCGTGCCGCGCACCACGCCGATGGCGCGGGACGACGAATCGAAATACCGGGCAAGCGCATCGTCGGCCGCGGCAAGATCGGCGCGCAGCGTCTTCTCGTCGCGCGCGAGCAGCGACAGGCGCGCCGACAGCAGCCGCAGCTTGACGTTCTCGCGCAGGTATTGCGCCTGCGCGGGCGCGACGAGCATCGCGTCGGCGCTGCCCGGGTCGATACGGCGCACCTGGATCAGATGCGATGCGCTGGCGCCGAAACCGTGCGAGACACGCAGCCACCACTGCTTCCAGAAAAGCCCCGTCAACGGCGACGCGCGCACGCCCGACGCGGACGCGCCTGGCGTCGCATCACCGGCAGCGGCACCGGCATTCGCCGCGGCGGCCGGCACATCGCCCGTGAGCGGCAGGCTGTCTATCTGGGCGATGGCCTGGTCGAGCCGCAACGCGAGACCCGGCACGTCGATGACCGGCAGCGCCTTGAGCTTGTCGGTGTCGGCGGCGATGGCGCGGCGGATCACCAGGACCTGCGGCCCGTCGGTGCTGGCCAGTTGCGCATCGGCATTTTGCAGCGCGAACAGCGCCAGTTGCACGTTGCCGGTGAGCTGCAATTGCTGATTGGCGGTGGACAGCGTCTGTTCGGCGTCCGTCATCACCCAGTCGTCGCGATTGCGCGCGAGATCCTGGTAGAGCTGTTCGAGCGCCTGCTGCTGCGTTTGCGCATCACCCAGGCGGCCGGACAGCGCAGCCACCTGGCCATCGAGCTGACGCGACGCCGCGAGCGCCTGCTCGCTCTTCGCACGCGTGTCGGCGAGCGCGGCATCGCTGCGCGTCGTGCGCTCGCCCAGCGCGCCGAGCGCCCGTTCGAAACGCTGATTCAACAGATAGGCGCCCGCGAGCGCCGCGCCGACGAGCAGCAGCAGCGCGATCCAGAGCGCGATGGCGTTGAACGGCACGCGGCGCGGCGCGGCCCGGGAAGGACGGGACGAGGCGCCGGCGGCCGTGCTCGTCGACGCACGCGAGCGCTCGCCGAGTATTTCCTTGGCATACGGGTTCGCTCCGCGCTGGGCGTCCGGTTCAGTTCGTGAATCGTTAGCGTCTGTCATGCTCGTCGTGTGCGATAGGGTCGGATGCCGCGAGAATTGCGCGGAGGAGATTGGCGTCGCCGGCGCCAGCGTGCGTTATCGTATCAAAACCCGCCCGGCTCGCCGCGGCGGCGATCCGCGGGTGCGGGACGATCACCCGCGCGTGCTTGAGCGCCGCGTGGCGGGCGTCCCCGCTGCCCGCGAAATGCGCGCGCGCCAGCAGGTCGAGGTTGCGCACGCCTTCGGAACTGCTCAGGACCCAGACATGCGGCAGGTCCTCTTCCAGCAGGCGGCAGATCGGTTGCCACACGGCCGCGCTCGGCGCGGGCACGTGCCGCTCATACGCCGTCACCGCGTGCACGGTCATGCCGGCGTCGCGCAGCGCGTCGGCGAACAGCTCGCGGCCGCCGTCGCCGCGTACGATCAGCGCCTCGCCACCCGCCAGCGCCGGGCGCTCGCCGCTGCGCGCCAGCGCGTCGAGCAGCGCCTCGGAATCGTAACGAATCGCTTCGGCCTGCGCCTGACGACGCTGCGCGTCCGCGTCCGCGTCCGCGTGCATCGCGTCGGGATCGGGTCCGGCTTCCAGCCCGCCCGCCGCCTCGAGCATGGCTGCCGCCTCGAGCGCGCCCGCCGGCGCCAGCAGCCGATGCGTGCCGGGCCGCACGCCGTGCGCGGCCAGCGCCTGCACGCTGCCCGGGCCCACCGCCGCGATCAGCACGCCCCGGCCCGGCCCGGGACCCGGTTTCCGTTTCCGATCACGGTCCTGGTCCCCGTTCCGGCCCAGCGCCGCGGCGACGTCGATTCCCAGCGCCGCGCCGCGGGCAAACGCCTGCTCGATGGCGTTGGGCGAGACGAAAAACACCAGCGCGAAGCGCGCCAGCCGGCGCAGCGCGGTATCGAGCGCACCGGGGTCCGCGCTGGCGCGAATCTCGATGAGCGGAAAATCGATGGTCCGGATGCGCGACGGCGCGAGGCGGGCCAGTGCCGCAGCGAGCGGCGCCGATTGCCCGGCCGGACGCGTCAGCACCACGCCCAAAGGCGATCGGCGGGCGGGCGCGCGCTCCGGCATCACGTGGTTCAAGCCAGCGGCGAAGAGGAATCGGTGGGCCCGCGGCCGGCGCCGGCCGCACCGTCGCTGCGTTCGCCGGCCGTCGTCAGCGCATCGACGATCGCCTGCGCGCCCTGGGCGACCAAGGCCTCGCCGACTTGCCGGCCCATCGCTTCCGCCGCCAGCGTGTCCCGGGGTGCCCCCTCGACATGCGCTTCGAGCACCCGGGCGCCATCCGGCGTCGAGACGCGCGCGCGCATGCGCAATGTCGCGCCGTCCGCGTCCCAGCGCGCGAACGCGGCGATCGGCACCTCGCAACTGCCGCCCAGCAGCCGCGACACCATCCGCTCGGCCTCCACCGCATGGGCGCTGGCCGTGTGGTGCAGCGGCGCGAGCCAGTGCGCCAGCTCCGCGCGCGAAGCGGAGATCTCGATGCCGAGCGCGCCCTGGCCCGCCGCCGGCAGGCTGGTGTCCTCGTCGATCAACGCGCTGATCCGGTGCCCCAGTCCCAGGCGCTTGAGACCGGCTGCGGCCAGGATGATCGCCGCGTAGTCGCCGCGGTCGAGCTTGCCCAGGCGCGTGTCGAGGTTGCCGCGCAGGCTGTTGACCTGCAGATGCGGGTAACGGGCGCGGATCATCGCCTCGCGTCGCAGGCTGGAGGTGCCGACGACGGCGCCGGGCGGCAGCGCATCGAGCGAATCCAGCGTCGCGCCGGCCGCCGCGACCAGCGCATCGCGCGGATCCTCGCGCTCGAGGATGGTGCTCAGCAGAAAGCCCTCCGGCAGCACCATCGGCACGTCTTTCAGCGAGTGCACCGCGAGGTCCGCGCGACCCTCGGCCAGTGCGTTCTCCAGTTCCTTCACGAACAGGCCCTTGCCGCCCACCTTCGACAGGGTGCGGTCGAGAATCTGGTCGCCCCGCGTGGTCATGCCCAGGATCTGCACGTCGCACGCGGGATAGAGGCGCCGCAACGCCGCCTGCACGTGTTCGGCCTGCCACATCGCGAGACGGCTCTCGCGCGAGGCGATCACCAATCGGGCCGGTGGCTGGGCGGCGAGGTGAGCCGAGGGTGGCACGGCAGCGCCATCGAAAGCGGTCGGAATAGTCATCGAATGAGCAACGGGTAACGCCCGGCGCGACAGGCCGCGGAATGCCGAATGTTAGCATGCGGCTTTTTCATGGACCGTGGCGGTCCGGCCCGCTTCCCGGCCCGCTTCCCGGCCCGCCTCCCGGCGCGCTCGCCATGCGGCGCGCGTGCCGCGCGGCGCAGTTGCTATAATTCCGCCTGGTCCGCCTGGTCCGCCGCCTCGTCCTCCCTTACTCGAACCCGCTTGCACGCGCCCTCATGACGTCCCAATTTTCCAAGAAAGCCGAAGCCTGGTCCGCACGCTTCTCCGAGCCGATGTCCGATCTGGTCAAGCGCTATACCTCGTCGGTCTTTTTCGACAAGCGCCTGGCGCTGGTCGACATCGCAGGCTCGCTGGCGCATGCGCAGATGCTTGCCGCGCAGGGCATCATCGCGCACGAGGACCTCGCCGCGATCGAAAGCGGGATGGCGCAGATCCGCGGCGAGATCGAGCGCGGCGAATTCGTCTGGCAGCTCGATCTCGAGGACGTCCATCTGAACATCGAGGCGCGCCTGACCGCGCTGATCGGCATGTCGGGCAAGCGCCTGCATACCGGCCGCTCGCGCAACGACCAGGTCGCCACCGACATCCGCCTCTGGCTGCGCGGCGAGATCGACCGGATCGTGGACCTGCTGGCCGGGCTGCGCAGCGCGCTGATCGACCTCGCCGCCCAGCATGCCGGCACCATCATGCCCGGCTTCACGCACCTGCAGGTCGCGCAGCCGGTCACCTTCGGCCATCACCTGCTCGCCTATGTCGAAATGTTCAGCCGCGACGCGGAACGACTGCGCGACTGCCGCAAGCGCGTGAACCGCCTGCCGCTGGGCGCCGCCGCGCTGGCCGGCACCAGCTATCCGATCGACCGGCACGCGGTCGCCCGCACCCTCGGCTTCGACGGCATCTGCGCGAACTCGCTCGACGCGGTCTCGGACCGGGACTTCGCGATCGAATTCACCGCCGCCGCGGCGCTGATCATGACGCACGTCTCGCGCTTCTCCGAGGAACTGGTGCTGTGGATCAGCCCGCGCATCGGCTTCATCGATCTGGCCGACCGGTTCTGCACCGGCTCGTCGATCATGCCGCAGAAGAAGAACCCGGACGTGCCGGAACTCGCGCGCGGCAAGGCCGGCCGCGTCGCCGGGCACCTGATGGGTCTGTTGATGCTGATGAAGGGTCAGCCGCTCGCGTACAACAAGGACAACCAGGAGGACAAGGAACCCTTGTTCGACACGGTCGACACGGTCGTCGACACGCTGCGCATCTTCGCGGAAATGAGCGCCGGCATCACGGTCAAGGCCGATGCGATGCGGCACGCCGCCGCGCAGGGTTTCTCGACCGCGACCGATCTCGCCGACTATCTGGTCAAGCGCGGCCTGGCGTTTCGCGATGCGCACGAAGCAGTCGCGCATGCCGTGCGCATCTGCGTCGACCGGGGTTGCGACCTGGGCGACCTGTCGCTCGACGCGCTGCGCGCCGAGTTGCCCGCCGTCGCGCCGCTGCTGGGCGACGACGTGGCCGACTACCTGACGCTCGAAGGCTCGGTCGCGTCGCGCAACCATCCGGGCGGCACCGCGCCCGATCAGGTGCGCGCCGCGGTGGACGCCGCGCGTGCCGCGCTGGCGGCCGAGGCAGGCTAGCCCGCGGCTGCGGCTGCGGCTGCGGCGGCTGCGGCGGGGCGACGCCCGCCGTTCCTCCGCGCCGCCTAGTGCCCTGCCGCCGGCGTGCCGATCTGCGCGCGCCAGCGCGTCACGATCTCCCGCGCCAGCTCGTCGTAGTCATGGCCGAAGTGATGGCCGCCCGTGGTCTTGACGACGGTCGCGCCGCGCTTCGCGAGGTCGGGACAGGCGGTTTCCGTCTCTTCCGCACCGTAGAAACACTGCAGCAGCGCCGTCGGTACGTGAGCGGTTTCCGGCAGCACCGGCAAGGCCTTGTCGCTCGCCGGCAGGCCCAGCCAGCCGGTCACCCGGATCTGAAAGTCGGCCATCGGCCCGAAACCCAGCAACGAGAGCTGCGACACCTCGGCGCGCATCGGCGCGGGCAGGCGGTCATAGACGAAGGGCATCACGCTCGCGCCGAACGAATAACCCACCAGCGCGATATGCCGCGTATGCCAGCGCGCCCCGTAGACCTGGATCACGCGGGCGACGTCGTGGCTGGTCTGCTCGGGCGTCTTCGCGCTCCAGAAGTAACGCAGTGCGTCGATGCCGACCACCGGAATGCCCTCGCGCTGCAGGGATTCGGCGATCGTCTTGTCGAGATCGCGCCAGCCACCGTCGCCCGAAATGACGATGGCGAGCATGTCGCTTGGCTGCGCGGCCGGCAATTCGATCAACGGCAGATCCGACAGGTCCTCCTCGTCATGTGCGCCCGGCGCCGAGAGATGCGGCTTGAGCAGGGTCAGCAACGCCTGGGCCTCGGTGGTGTCCTTCGTGAACTGGCGCGGCGCGGGCGCCCCGTTCAGCGCCGCACTCACCGCCGCATTCAAGGGCACGTTCGAGGACACCGTCCCCGCTTTGTTCGCCGGGCCCGTACCGCCGGCCCCCGCGATCACGCCTGTCTCGATAAAGCCGGGGAACCCCTTGACGTGGGTGATCGTCGGATCCGGCACGCAAGGGTTGAAACGTGCATCGAGCTGCGTCTCCGCGTTCAGCACGATCGCGCCCGACAAGGTATTCGCCGGTGCCCGCGCCAGCGAGCGCTCCGCCAGCAGGCCGCCCTGCCCCACCCCCGCGAGAATCGGCAGGAAGTAACGGGTCGAATGCGCTTCGCGCTGCAATTGATGACTGATCGCCTCGGCATCGTCGACCAGATAATGACAACCGAGCTTGTTCTCCTGCGTGGCCGCGAGCTTCGCCGCATAGCGCGGGGTGTTGACGCCCACCACCAGCGCGCCGTTGCGCGCCAGCAGTTCGGCGGCGTCCTGGTCCCCGCGCTGCCAGCCGTCGCCGCCCGAGTACAGGACGACGAACGCCCGCATCGGGCCCACGGGCTGCGCGACCACGACGTCGCCGTACAAACGGCCGTCGAGGGTCGTCGTGACGCCCGTCGCGTGCGCCGCCGGCACCATGCCCGCCAGCAGTGAAAGTCCCATCAGACGCGTTGTCAGACTCGCCGTCAGGCCGGCCCGCCCCGTCGAAAGCATATTTTTGAAGATCGCCATCATGAACGCCAGCCTCCTGCCAGCAATGAGAGATCGGCCAACGTGAAGAGCACCCCGACCGAACCGGAGGCCGCCAGATAACGCGGCTCCCAGCGCGGCTGAAACTTGTTCTTGAACGCCCGCAGGCCGCGAAAATTGTAGAAACGCCCGCCGAACTTCCAGGTCAGGCTCGCGAGCCGGTACCAGGGCGACGCGAGCGGCCCGGGCTGCATTCCCGAGAGCGGCGACATGCCCAGGCTCAGCTTGCCGAACCCCGCCTCCTTCAAGTGCAGCGCCAGCGTGGTGAAGAGGTATTCCATCGTGTAGGCCGACGCCTCGGGCACGTGGCGCATCACGCCGATGGTCGCCTCGGTGTTCAGGTCGGTGGTCATGAAGGTGGCGAACGCGACCGCGACCTGGTTCTGATAAACCACCATGACCGACTGCGCGATCAGGTAGTCCGGCTTGAAGGCCGCGACCGAAAAGCTCTTTTCCTTGGCGGAGCGACTGTCGAGCCAGGCGTTCGACACCCGGCGCAACGTCGGCAGGAAGGCGGGGATATCGCTGGCCGGCACGACCTTCACGCTCAGGCCATCCTTCTCGCCGCGCTTGAGCGCATAGCGCAGGTTCGCGCGGTGCGGACCGGCCATGCTGAATTCCTTGAGCGGAATCTGCGCTTCCTCGCCCAGTTTCATCAGGGTCAGACCGGAATCCAGGTACAGCGGCAATGCGTCGGCCCGCACCTGGTAGAAGGCGGCGCGGCCGCCGTGCGCATGCGCGAGCAGCACGAAATCGCGGATCAGGCCGGCCCACTCCTCGCGCGGCCCCACCGGGTCGTGCAGCGCCGCCCAGGTCCGGCCGCGCTTTGCGTACATCAGAAAGGATTGCCGCGAGGCGGAGAACAGGAAGCTCTTGTCGCCCATCATCGCCAGGCCGGCGTCGCTGCGCTCCTGCGCCCGCACGATGCGAAAGGCTTCGTCCAGATCGGCGGCCGGCGGGGTGACGAAACGGCCCGCGGCGGGGCGCAGCAGTTGCCAGACGGCGATCGCCGCGGCGCAGACGCCGGCGCTGACCGTGGCGCGCAACGCACGCGGCGCGCGCTCGTCGAACGCGAAGCCCCACCAGAGCTGGCCCGTGTAGGCGACGTCGCGAAACGCGAAGAACATGATCCAGACGGCCAGGCCGACGACGATGCCGACGGAGACCAGCCAGCCCGCCGTAAAGCGCTCCGCGAACAGCGACGACGAGCGGTTGAACTGCCGGCGCGTCGCGATCAGCAACACCAGCAACACCGCGAGCACCGCCGCCTCGACGAAGGCAAGGCCCTTGGCCAGCGCCAGCGCGAGGTTGACCGCCACCAGCACCGTCGCCACCCACCAGGCGGCGTCGAGCCGGCGCACCAGGCCGCGCGCGACGAACAGCAGCAGCACGCCCAGGACGCTGGCCAGCAGTTGCGAACTCTCCAGCACCCACAAAGGCAGGATGTCGCTGAGCGTCAGCAGGCGGATCCGGTAGGCCGGCAGCGCGCCGGAAATCACCAGCATGCTGCCCACGGCGAAAGTGACGATGCCGAGGAACAGCGGCGCGAGCCAGCCGATGCGCTGCGGGCTGACGAAAGCGAACCGCGCGGACAGCAGGCGGCCTTCGAACGCAGCGAGCAGGCCCGCGGAAAACACCAGCGGCACGACGAAGTAGATCGCCCGGTAGGCGAGCAGCGCCGCGACCGTTTCCGGCGTCGACACGCTGCGCCCCAGGGCGAACACCATGGCCGCCTCGAAGATGCCCAGCCCGCCCGGCGTATGGCCGATCATGCCAAGCAGCAGCGCAGCGGCATAGATGGCGATGAAACTGGTGAAATGAATGCCGCCGTGCGGCAGGATCACCCACAGCGCCAGCCCGGCCGCCACCACGTCGGCGACCGAATACAGCATCTCGCACAGCAGCACATTGCGGCTCGGCACCGTCAGATCCAGCGCCGCCAGCCAGGGCAGCCGCCGCAGGGCGAGCGTGCGCGGCCGCGCCCCGCACACCAGCAGCAGGACGGCGAACGCGGCGACGATCACGCCGCCGAGGGTCTGCAGCACACCCGCGGGCAGCCGGAACATCGGGCTCAGCGTGGCGGCGCAGCCCAGCATGCCGACGCCCGTCATCACCGCCAGCGACAAGGCCAGCGTCACGCTGGTGAACGCCGTCAGGCGGCCGACCTGCGCGGCCTGCACGCCCACCGTGCCATAGACGCGACAGCGCACCGCCCCACCCGTCAACGCGCCAAAGCCCGTTGCATTGCCCAGCGCCGAGCCGACGGTGGCGCCGATCCACAGCGCCGGGCGCGGCACGGTCTCGCCGACATATCGAAGACCGATCGCATCGCGTGCCACCAGCGCCACGTAGCTGAGCGCGGTCGCGCCCAGCGACGCCGCCCAGATGCCGGGCGACAGACCGCGCAGGGTATGCACGACCGAGTGGTAATCGAAATGCCGGGACACACGCTGGAACACCAGCATCAGCAAAGCGCAGATCAATAATGCGATCAGGGGCGCGGCGAAGCGGCGGGCCAGCGGCAGCAAACGGCGCAATCGCGCTTCAGCGGGCAAAAGATTCTCAAGGGGGGGCTTCATCGATGTACTGTGCGTTGTTCCGTCATGTGCCGCGTGTAAAGCCTCGCGTCCTGCGTGCAATCACGCCTGCCGCCCCGTATAACGGCACGCCGCGACGGAAACTGTACAGGCGATCGCACGCGTCACCGCGCTGGCGTACCCGGTAAACGCGACGCGCCCCGCGAGCGTTGACCGCCGGGGGCGCGATGTTACAAGATAATTGCAAGAAACCGGTAAGGTGGCGGCAAGAAAGCCGCCGGAACCGCTCGGGTCAACGCACGCAGTCGACGAAGTACTCGATCTTGCCGTTCACCAATTCGCCCACCAGACCGTGGATATCGGTATGGAAGCCCGGGAAGCGCTGGTTGAAGTCGCGCGCGAACCGCAGGTACTGCAGGATGATCGGGTTGAAGCGCTCGCCCGGTACCAGCAGCGGAATGCCCGGCGGATACGGCGTGAGCAGCACGCTGGTGACCCGGCCGTCGAGTTCGTCGATCGGCACCCGGTCGATCTCCCGGTGCGCGAGCTTGGCGAACGCGTCGGTCGGTTTCATCGCCGGTTCCATGTCCGACAGGTACATCTCGGTGGTCACGCGGGCCACGTCGTTGGCGCGGTAGACGCTGTGGATCTGGTTGCACAGATCGCGCAAGCCGGTGCGCTCGTATTGCGGGAACTGCGCCGAGAATTCCGGCAGCACGCGCCACAGCGGCTGGTTCGCGTCGTAGTCGTCCTTGAACTGCTGCAGTTCGGTGACCATGCTGTTCCAGCGGCCCTTGGTGATGCCGATCGTGAACATGATGAAAAACGAATACAGGCCGGTCTTCTCGACGATGATGCCGTGCTCGGCCAGGTATTTCGTGACGATCGCCGCCGGAATGCCGCTTTCGCCGAACTCGCCGTCGACATCGAGCCCCGGCGTGATGATCGTCGCCTTGATCGGGTCGAGCATGTTGAAGCCCGGCGCCAGGTCGCCGAAGCCGTGCCAGCGGTCGTTCGGTTTCAGGATCCAGTCCTCGCGATCGCCGATGCCTTCCTCGGCGAAGGTTTCCGGTCCCCAGACCGAGAACCACCAGTCCTCGCCGTAATCGGCGCCGACCTTGCGCATCGCGCGGCGGAAATCGAGCGCCTCGGCGATCGATTCCTCGACCAGCGCGGGTCCGCCCGGCGCCTCCATCATCGCCGCGGCGACGTCGCACGACGCGATGATCGCATACTGCGGACTGGTCGACGTATGCATCAGGTACGCTTCGTTGAAGCGATGCTTGTCGAAGATGCCGTCCTCCGAATCCTGCACGAGGATCTGCGACGCCTGCGAGATGCCTGCCAGCAGCTTGTGCGTCGAGTGCGTGGCGAACACCAGCGCGCGGGTGCGCGGGCGGTCCGCGCCGATGGCGTGCATGTCGCGGTAAAAGGAGTGGAATTCCGCGTGCGGCAGCCAGGCTTCGTCGAAATGCAGGGTGTCGAGCATGTCGCCCAGCAGGTCCTTGATCATCTCGACGTTGTAGACCACGCCGTCGTAGGTACTCTGCGTGATGGTCAGGATGCGGGGTTTGACGTTCGGATTCTTCTCCAGCACCTCGCGCGCGAACGGGTTCGCCGCGATCTTGCGGCGGATGTTTTCCGGGCGGAAGGCGTCGAGCGGGATCGGGCCGATCAGGCCGTAGTGGTTGCGCGTGGGCGTCAGGAAGACCGGAATCGCGCCGGTCATGGTGATCGCGTGCAGGATCGACTTGTGACAGTTGCGGTCGACCAGCACGATGTCGCCCGGCGCCACCGTGGCGTGCCAGACGATCTTGTTCGACGTCGACGTGCCGTTGGTCACAAAGAACAGATGGTCGGCGGAGAAGATCCGCGCCGCGTTCTGCTCCGATTTCGCGACGGGGCCGGTATGGTCGAGCAACTGGCCGAGTTCATCGACCGCGTTGCAGACGTCGGCGCGCAGCATGTTCTCGCCGAAGAACTGATGGAACATCTGGCCCAGCGGGCTTTTCAGGAACGCGACGCCGCCCGAGTGTCCCGGGCAATGCCACGAATAGGAGCCGTCGGCCGCGTAGTGGGTCAGCGCCCGGAAGAACGGCGGCGCGAGCGAGTCGAGATAGGTGCGCGCCTCGCGGATGATGTGCCGCGCGACGAACTCCGGCGTGTCCTCGAACATGTGGATGAAGCCATGCAGCTCACGCAGCACGTCGTTCGGGATATGCCGGGAAGTGCGCGTCTCGCCGTACAGGAAGATCGGCAGATCGGCGTTGCGGCGGCGCACCGCCGCGATGAACGCGCGCAGCGCGACGATCGCGTGCGCCAGCTCGCCGGTGTCCTCCACGCCGTCGGCCAGACCGAACTCGTCGTCGTCGATCGACAGGATGAAGCACGAGGCGCGGCTCGCCTGTTGGGCGAACGACGTCAGGTCGCCGTAGCTGGTAAAGCCGAGCACCTCCATGCCCTCGCCTTCGATCGCCTCGGCAAGCGCACGAATGCCGGAACCGGAAATGTTCTCGGAACGGAAATCCTCGTCGATGATGACGACGGGAAAACGGAATTTCATCTGGATATCTCCAAGCAGTGCGGCACGCCGGGGCTCAGGCCCGCGGCAGAGTCACGCCGTGCTGCCCCTGGTATTTGCCGCCCCGGTCGCGGTAGGACACGTCGCAGACCTCGTCGCTCTCGAAAAACAGCACCTGCGCGACGCCTTCGTTCGCGTAGATCTTCGCGGGCAGCGGCGTCGTGTTCGAAAATTCGAGGGTGACATACCCTTCCCATTCCGGCTCGAACGGCGTCACGTTGACGATGATGCCGCAACGCGCATACGTCGACTTGCCCAGACACACGGTCAGGACCGAGCGCGGGATGCGGAAATACTCGATCGTGCGCGCCAGCGCGAAGGAGTTCGGCGGAATGATGCAGACGTCGCCCTTGAAGTCGACGAAGGATTTCTCGTCGAAGTTCTTCGGATCGACGATAGTCGAATTGATGTTCGTGAAAATCTTGAATTCGTCGGCGCAGCGGATGTCATAGCCATAGCTCGACGTGCCGTAACTGACGACTTTGCGGCCATCCCCGCCGACCCGCACCTGATCGGGCTCGAACGGCTCGATCATCTTATGGGTCTCGGCCATGCGGCGGATCCACTTATCGGATTTGATTGTCATCTGGGCTGATTGGGACTGATTGCACGGGCAGGCCGCGCCGAACGCGTCGGAAAAGCGGCCATTCTACTTGATCGCGAGCCCGGTGCGGCGCACGCGCCACGGTGACGCCGCGCCGCTCATCGCGCGATCACGCCGCAGGCCAGCACGCGTCCCGCATGGTCGTCGTTCGCGGAGGCGGACGGATCCGAGGCGGCATCGTCGGCTTCGTCCCATTCGTCGACGCCGCTGTGTATCACCAGGGTGCGCCCGACCACCGAGCGCACGCCGTCCAGCGTCAGGCCCGGCAGCACGAAGAAGCCCATCGCCACGCCGTTGCCGTCGGCCCAGATACGGGTGAGACGCGGCGAATAGCGCGCCGGCGCCCCCGCGCCGGGCGGCAGGACATCTCCCGCCGTCAGACGCATGCCGATGTCGCGGGCGCCCTGCCCGCCACAATCCCCGCCCGCGTGGATGACCACGGTATGCTGGGTATTCGGCGCGAGGCCAACGATATCGTAGGTCAGTTGCAGACCCTCGACCCGCTCCGCCAGCGCGACGCGTCCTTCGACCGAACTGCCGTCCAGCGGCCGCAGCATCGCCCCGGCGTGCCGTTCGTGCGGACCAAGGATCGCGCAACCGCTCAAGGCGGCCCCGGTCAGCCATGCTGCCGCATGACGCCGTCCTGCCCGGCCCCACCAATTACCAAGCTGCATACTGCTCCCTCCCAGAGCGCGTGGCGCGGCGAATTCCGCCAATCATACTCCGGCATGCCGCCGCCGGGCCCCGCCACGCACGGTAGGCGTTCCGGCCTCGCGCCGCTCAGGTGTTCTGGACGACGATCGACGGGAATTTCGATGTCATGTCGCGGGCCTTCTCGGCGATGCGGATCGCCACCTTGCGGGCGATCGAGCGGTAGATCTCGGCGACCGGGCTGTCGGGATCGGCGGCCACCGTCGGGCGCCCCGCGTCCGCCTGCTGCCGGATCGCCATGTCCAGCGGCAGCGCACCGAGAAAATCGACCTTGAAATCGGCGCATATCTTCTCGGCCCCGCCGGCGCCGAAGATCGCTTCGGCATGCCCGCAGTTCGAGCAGATATGCGTGCTCATGTTCTCGACGATGCCCAGGATCGGAATGCCGACCTTCTCGAACATTTTCAGGCCCTTGCGCGCGTCGAGCAACGCCAGGTCCTGCGGCGTGGTGATGATCACCGCCCCGGTCACCGGTACTTTCTGCGACAGCGTGAGCTGGATGTCGCCGGTGCCCGGCGGCATGTCGACGATCAGATAGTCCAGTTCGCGCCAGTTGGTCTGGTTGAGCAACTGGTCGAGCGCCGACGACACCATCGGGCCGCGCCAGACCATGGGGTTGTCGGGTTCGATCAGAAACCCGATCGAATTCGCCTGCAGCCCCAGGCCGACCAGCGGCTCCATCGATTTGTCGTCGTGCGACTCGGGCCGGCCGGTGATGCCAAGCAGCATCGGCTGCGAGGGGCCGTAGATATCGGCGTCTAGGATGCCGACCGACGCGCCTTCGGCCGCCAGCGCCAGCGCCAGATTGACGGCCGTGGTGCTTTTGCCCACGCCGCCCTTGCCGGAGGCTACCGCCACGATGTTCTTCACATTGGGCATGAGCTTGACGCCGCGCTGCACCGCGTGCGGCACGATGCGCTGTCCCACCTCGACGTCGACCGGCGTGGCAGCGTCGATGCCCGGCACCGCGCGTACCGCCGCCACGACGTGCCCGCGGATCATCGCGAACTGGCTGCGCGCCGGGTAGCCGAGTTCGATCGTCACGGCGACGCGCCCCTCTTCGACCGCGACGCTCTTGACCGCGCGGCCCGTCTGCAGGCTGTGACCCGTGTTCGGATCGATTACCGCGCGAACCGCCGCGTCGATCTGTTCTTTCGACATCATGTGAAACTCCAGCAGCAGCGAAAACGCCGCCCGAAATAAGCAAGATTGTGTTGCGGCAGCGGCCGGCACCTCGCCCGAGCGTTGCCAACGCGTCGCGCTTGATGCATCCTCGGCGCATCCCGGGATGCATCCTGGAAGCGAACATTATCGCGCCGCCGGTGAAACGTCGGCAAGCGCCGGCATCGGCATCGCCGGAGGGCAGGCGTCGGCGACAATGCGAGGCGACCGCCGCAATTGTAGTAGGTCGACGTCTTCCCCGCTGGCGGCAACGCCGCGCACGGGGACGGCGCACGACGGGATCCACCCCGGGAATCCACTCCGACTTCGAGAACCGAGGCATTCATGAAACGCAGAACCACTGTCCAGATCGCATCGCTGACCCTCGCCCTCACGGTGCTGGCAGGTTGCGCCAACAACCCGCAGCAGGGCAACGCCGCCGTCGGCACGGGCCTGGGCGCCGCCGCGGGCGCCGGCATCGGCGCGCTGCTGGGCAACCGCACCGGGGCGATCGTCGGCGGCACGCTGGGCGCAGCAGCCGGCGGCATCACAGGTTATAACTGGGGCGCAATCAAGCAGCGTCTCTCCGGTGCCAGCGCGGGCACCGGCACGCAGGTCACCGAGCAGCAGGACGGCTCGCTGAAGGTCAACATCCCCAGCGCGATCTCCTTCGACACGAACAGCTATGCGATCAAGCCGTCGTTCGCACCGGTGCTCGACCAGGTGGCGCAGACGCTGACGCAGCATCCGGAACTCGTCGCCCAGGTCGTGGGACACACCGACAGCACCGGCAGCCCGGCCTATAACCAGACCCTGTCGCAAAACCGGGCGCAGAGCGTCGCCGGCTACCTCGCGCAACATGGCGTGGCCACCGTGCGCCTGGCGGCCGAAGGACGCGGCCAGACCCAGCCGATCGCCGACAACTCGACCGAACTGGGCCGCTCGCAAAACCGCCGCGTCGAAATCTACCTGCGCGCGCTGCGCCAGCCGGGACAGTGAACGGACGGTTTTCGGCGTGATTTCCTACGCCGTACCGGCAAGAAATCCTACAAAAAACAACAGCTTGCCGGCGACGATGAAAAATTAAGAGAAATCTGAGAACTCCGTCCGCGTTCCGCTGTCAGTCTTTACGGTGGGCGGCGGTGCCTGACCGCCGCCGCGCCATTCTCCTCTTGTCGTTGTTGCCCCGGGGCCTCGCCCCGGTTTTTTTTGCGCGTCCCGCCCGCCCCGGCATCCAGGCGGCGGCACCGCCACGCGGCGACCGTCACGCCGTCGCGCACTGTTAGAATCGGGGATTCCGCACCTACCCGAAGACGCACCCCATGTCCGCCATCGTCCCGCGACGCATCCTCGTCACCTCCGCTCTACCCTACGCCAATGGGCAGATCCACATCGGTCATCTGGTCGAATACATCCAGACCGACATCTGGGTGCGTACCCTGCGCATGCATGGCCACGAGGTCTATTACGTCGGCGCGGACGACACCCACGGCACGCCGATCATGTTGAGCGCCGAGAAGGAAGGCATCACGCCTAAGCAACTGATCGACCGCGTCTGGGGCGAACACAAGCGCGACTTCGACAGCTTCGGCATTTCCTTCGACCACTACTACACCACCGACTCGCCGGAAAACAAGCAGCTGGCGGACCGCATCTATCTGGCGCTGCGCGACGCCGGACTGATCGAGGCGCGCGACGTCGAGCAGGCCTACGACCCGGTGCGCGAGATGTTCCTGCCGGACCGCTTCATCAAGGGCGGCTGCCCCGTATGCGGCGCGAAGGACCAGTACGGCGACTCCTGCGAGGTCTGCGGCGCGACCTACGAGGCGACCGAACTGGTCGACCCCTACTCGGTCGTCTCCGGCGCGACGCCGGTGCGCCGCACCTCCACGCATTACTTCTTCCGCCTGTCGGATCCCCGTTGCGAAGGGTTCCTGCGGCGCTGGGTGGCGCAGCTCGCGCAGCCCGAAGCCACCAACAAGATGAACGAGTGGCTGGGCGAGGATGGCGACAACAAACTCGGCGACTGGGACATCTCGCGTGACGCGCCCTACTTCGGTTTCGAGATTCCCGACGCGCCGGGCAAGTATTTCTATGTCTGGCTGGACGCCCCGGTGGGGTATTACGCGAGCTTCAAGAACTTCTGCGCCTCGCGCGGGCTCGACTTCGACGACTGGATCCGGCACGACACCACCACCGAGCAGTACCACTTCATCGGCAAGGACATCCTGCGCTTTCATACGCTGTTCTGGCCGGCGATGCTCGAATTCTCCGGGTTGCGTACGCCGACCAACGTCTTCGCGCACGGCTTCCTGACGGTCGACGGCAAAAAGATGTCGAAATCGCGCGGCACCTTCATCACCGCCCACAGCGTGATCGAGACCGGCATGAATCCCGAATGGCTGCGCTACTATTTCGCCGCCAAGCTCAACAGCGCGATCGAGGACATCGATCTGAACCTCGAGGACTTCGTCGCGCGCGTGAACAGCGACGTGGTGGGCAAGTACGTGAACATCGCCAGCCGTACCGCCGGTTTCCTGAACAAGCGCTTCGACGGCAAGGTGCTGGACGCCGCGATGGCGGACCCGCTGCTCGCGCGCCTGCGCGAGGGCGTGCCCACGGTCGCCGCGCACTACGAGCAGCGCGAGTACAGCCGGGCCCTGCGTCTGGTGATGGAACTCGCCGACGCCGTGAACGCCTATGTCGACACCGCCAAGCCGTGGGAACAGGCGCGCAGCGCGGAAAACGCCGCGGTGCTCCACGCCACCTGCAGCGTGAGCCTCGAGGCCTTCCGCCTGCTCACGATCGCGCTCAAGCCGGTCGTCCCGCAACTGGCGCAGGCGGTGGAGACCCTGCTCGGCGTGGCGCCGCTGAAGTGGACCGACATCGGCACGCCGCTGTCGTCGGCGCATGTGATCGCGCCGTACAAGCATCTGACGTCGCGGGTCGAGGCGCGGCATATCGAGGCCTTGCTCGCGGCGAACCGCGACTCGCTCGCGCCGGCGGCGCCGGATGCGGCGGATGCGGGCGTAAAAAAGAAGAAAACGTCGTCCGGCGCGACGGATAAATCCGCGCCGGGCACGGGCGCCAAGGGCGCAGGCGCCCGTTCGGCCGCCGCTTCGGACGCGACGACCGCGGCCGACGCCGGCCAGATCGGCATCGACGACTTCGCGAAGATCGATCTGCGCGTGGCGAAGATCGTCGACTGCCAGGAAGTCGAAGGCTCGAACAAGCTGCTGCGATTCTCCCTCGATCTCGACGAAGGCCGCCTGCGCACGGTCTTCTCCGGCATCCGCTCGGCCTACCGGCCCGCGGACCTGATCGGCCGGCTGACGGTCGTGGTCGCCAATCTGGCGCCGCGCAAGATGAAGTTCGGCATCTCCGAAGGCATGGTGCTGGCGGCCTCCGCAAAAGACGAGAAGGCCGAGTCGGGCCTGTACCTGCTCGAGCCGCACAGCGGCGCGCGGGTGGGCATGCGGATCAGCTAGGCGTCGCGCGCTCCCGTGCCGCGCGGCGAAGGGCGGCATGGGAGCGGACACGCGGTTGACGCAGGGATGCCCTGTCGGGCCGCCCACCCCATGCTCAATCGAAACGGTTCGTGAACATCAGCGACAGGCCGTTGTACGTTCCCGCCTGCGCCGCCACCGACCAGCGCCGCGACAGCAGCCAGGTGAGCTTGAACAGATAGCCGGCCGATTGCAGGCCCTGTTCGTAACCCAGCACGAAATGCTCGTTGAGCGCCTTCGCGACGGATATCACCTGGGCATCGGTGAGCCCCGAATCGCTGGTGCCGATCGAAAACTCGTCGAGACCGACGCTGCGCGCCAGCGTCTTGCCGCCGGCGCTGCCCAGCAGCGCGAGCGCGGCGGTCATCGTGTTCTGCTGCCCGAGGTTCTGACCGGTGTCGGTGCCATGACCGAACAGCAGCCATGACAGCTTCTCGTTCTGCGTGACGCTCGGCTCCGACACCAGCGTCACATCCGGCGAGCGCAGCGTGCCCTGCACCCGCACGCCCGCTTCCACTTCCTGATTGCGGCGCATCGCCAGCAGATTGATCGACGGGTTGTCGACCGGCCCGTTGAAGGTGAAATAGCCGGTCTCGATCCCCAGCTTGCGGCCGAACGCCTCGTAGGTCGACCCCGGCGTCACGCTCACCGTGCCCACCGCCGACAGCGCTTCGTTCGGTGCGCTGCGCACGGTCAGGGCGCCGGTCAGGCCCAGCACCGCGCCCGCTCCCTCGAAGTGAAAATCGTGGCCGAGATCGATGGCGATGTTCGCGATCGGCGCGAACGGTCCGATCGGTTTTTCCACGCCCGACACCGCCTTGGGCGGCGCGGCGGTGTCGGTCTGCCCGTTCGAGCGCACGATCACGACGTCGTCCCCCAGGCGCGGCGCCGAGGTTTTCGGCAGGTCGAAGCGCGCATGGTCGACGGCGAACTTGCCATCGATCGCCAGCCCGCCACCCGGACCGGCGTTGGCGACCGACGCCTGTCCCGAAATCGCCAGCTGCCGGTCCGGCGCGCCGAACAGTTCGAGCTTGTCGGCGACGATGTGGGCCGTGATGCCGGGATTGTCGGCGTCGAGCTGCACCCGGCCGGTGGCGCTCAAGGTGCCGGTGCTGCCATGAAAGCTGACGTTGCGGAACTGCACGATGTTGTCGCTGATCGCGATGTCGATCACGCCGTTGCGCAACTGCACGCCCTGATCGACCAGCGTCGCGCCCAGCTTCTGCCCGGAGATCGTGCCCGACAGTTTCGGCTTGCCGACATTGCCCGCGACCGCCAGCCGCAGTCCGATCGCGCCATCGAAGATATAGGTGGGACCGAGCAGCCCCCCCGTCGTGCGCAGCGACGGCAGGTCGGCCGCGATCGTGCCGTTCAACGGCGATGCGTCGGCCAGCGTCAGCAGGCCGTCCCGCTCCACCAGCGTGCTGTCGAGCGCCGCGGCGAGCGTGCCGAGCCGTGCGGCCTGTGCGTTCACCGTCAGGTGCGCCCGACTGCCGCCGGGGAAATCGACGCGCGCGCTCAGCTTCTCGATGCCCAGGCCGGCCGGGCCCTGGCCGGCGTTGACCTGCAGGTCGCCGCCGTGGCGGCGTAGCGCGATATGCCCGCTTGCCGTGGCGCCCAGACCGAAATCCCAGTCGCCGTCGAGCACCAGGTCGGTCAGCGTCGTGTTCGGCTTGCCGGTGAATTCCGCCTGCAACGCCAGCATGCGCGCCACGTCGATACCAGTGACCGTGCCGGCCGAGCGGATCTGGCCCTCCTGATAGAGGGCGTTGCGCAGATCGAGCACGGCTCCTTCGAGACTCAGCCGCGTCGCGCCGATCTCCACGTGCCGGGGGGCGGCGACGATCGACACCGGCGCGGACAATTGCAGGGCCGGCGTGCCGCGGTTCTGCAACTGGCTGATCGTGCCCCGCCAGCCGGTGACGCCATGGTTGTCGGTCAGACCGCCCTGCGCCGCGAGCGACGCGTCGAGCCGGTTGCCGCGCAGGCTGCCCTGTGCGCTGGCGTCCAGCGTGTGCCGCGCGCGCGTGCCCGACACGCGCGCCGTCAACGTTTGCAACGACAAGCCTGGCGCGCTCAGATCGCGTGCGTCCACCGAAGCGTTCAGCGCACCGTTCGCGCCATCGCGCAACTGCGCCTGCCCCTGCGCGTGCCCCAGCCGCAGGTCGCCAAGGACGAGGCCGCTCGCCTGGTACTGCGCCGTGACATTCGGATGCGCGATCGATCCCGTGACGTCTCCCCGGGCGCTCAACTCGCCGGCCAGGCCGAAGCCCAGACGGTCGAGCTGCGGCGCCTGGATCGTGAAATTCAGGCGGTCGGCCGGCGCGCCGAAGCTGCCGTCGAGCGCGACATCGTTGCCGGCCACCGACAATCGCGCCCGGCTGGGCAACAGGCGCGTTCCGGCCAGTTGCACGGTGCCGGAGCCTGTCATCGGCAAGCCGTCGTAGACGCTGTCGTTCAGCGCGAAACCGATCTTGGCGCGCACCTCCGGGGCAAGCGTACCGGTGGCGTCGAACGTGCCGGACACGCGCGCCTCGATCCGGCGCGTGGCGGTTTGCCGGGTGGCGGTTTGCCGGGTGGCGGTTTGCCGGGTGGCGGCGGGCCGGTCGGCGGTTGGGCGAACGGTGGCTGGCCGGCCGGCCGTTTGCCGGCTGGCGCCCTGGCGTGGCGCAGGTGCGCTCGCCTGCTGCGCCGACATCAGCGCCAGCGGGTCGAAATCGCGCAGCGTGCCCTTGAACGCGAAGCTGGCATCGGTATCGCGCTTGAGCGTGCCGCTCAGGTCCGCGCGCCCCTTGCCGACGCTCAACTGCACCTGCCGGAACGCGGTTTGGGCGGGCGTCGCGACCACGGCGGCGCGCAGGGCCAGCGCCGCCGCGGGGTCGGCCAGCCGCGCAGCGACGGTCTGCGTGTCGCCTTTCAGGCCCAGCGCGACAGTGCCGGCCAGTTGCGTCGGCCGCAGCGCCGCATGCAGCGCATGCAGATCCAGCTTCGCAATGTCGAGCGCCAGTTCGCCCCGGCCCTGCGACAGCCGCCCCCGGCCGGTCACCGTCGCGTCGTTCAGCAGGCGCACGCGCAGCGCTTCGACCGTTTGCGCGCTTGCATCGAGCCGCACGGTCGCGCGCGCGTCGATCAGCGGCAGCCGTTTGGCGTCCAGCGAGCCGGGACTGGCGTTCTCGATCGAGATCGGTCCGCTCACGACCAAAGGCGTGCCCGCGGCCGGCGATGCGACCGGCCGCAATTGCGCGCGGACCTTCAGATCCGCTGCCGGCGCGCCCGCGCCGAATGCCTGAGGATTCAGATGATCGGCGGCGATGGTCACCAGTTTCACCGGTACGCTGGCGAACGGCGTGGCCTCGATATGCGCCTGGCCCGCGAGCTTCATCCCGGACGCCGCGACGTCGGCGACCAGCGTTTCCAGGGAACCGGACACGCGCGCCGAGACGTCGACCGCCTGTCCGCTCACCGCGCCCGCGAAACGCGCGGTGCCGGTGGTCGCGAACGGGCGCACGCCGTCCAGCGCGACGCGCGCATGCGCATCGCCGTACGGCGTCGACACGCCATCGAGCACCAGCCGGTGATGGCGGCCATCGGTCCCGCCATGCAGGGCGAGGGCGTCGATGCGCGTCGTCGACGCGCCACTGTGCACCGCGATCTTTTCCACCCGGACATCGCGGATATCGAGCTGGATCGGCGACACCAGCGAGTCCGGCAAGGTCGCGGGCGAACCCGGCCTGGACGGCGCCGGTGCGATGCGCACATCGACCGTGCCGACCCGCAGATACTCGAGCGTGAAACGCCAGGGCGCCCGGCTGAGGTGCCAGCGCCCCGACACGCGATCGACGCGGACCTCCAGACCCGCAGAACGCCAGGCGACATCGTGCAGGCGCACGCCGGTTTGCAGCGCGCCGCCCTCCAGCCGGCCCGACAGGTGCGCCGGCAGCAGGCGCGTGGCGGCCTGCCACGCGAGACGCGTGCCGCGCTCGGTGTGCACCGCCCCAAACAGCGCGCCGAGCAGCAGGGCCGCGAGCAGCACCACGAACAGCACCGCGTAGACCAGGGCACGCCCGATGCGCCGCCCGATGCCGCGTGGCCGCCGGCCGCCCTTGCCACCATCGCCGCCGTTGCCACCGTTGCCGCCGTTGCCGCCGTGGTCATTGCCTTCTCCGGCACCCGGCCCCGTGCGTCCTGCTTCGCCGGACATGCCGGTCTCGGGCACGCCCTTACCCGCCCCGGCCGCTGCCACACTCGCGGCAGCGGCCGGGACGCCGGGCGCATGCCGGCCGGCCAGCGCGAGCATGGGGGACGGGAGGGCGAGCGACACTTTCATCATGAAGGGCGGTACCGGATCAGAACGCGACGCCAAGCGTCAGATAGGGACGAATGCTGCGGTTCTGGATGCCATAGCCCAGATCGACGTTGAGCGGGCCGACGGGACTGCGCCAGCGCGCGCCCACGCCCACGCCCTGGTAGAAGCGCCGCTCCGCCCAGGTATCGGTCGCCGTGCCCATGTCGAAGAACACCGCGCCGCCCCAGTCGTGGTTGAACCAGTGCTGATACTCCGCGCCGCCGGTGATCAGGTATTTCGTCGGCAGCACGCTCCCCGACACGTTGTTGCCGATGCTCTCGTATCCGTAACCGCGCACCGACGTTGCGCCGCCCGCCCGGAACAACAGCGTGGCGGGAATCCGTGCCGACGCCGCGCCCGAAAACACGCCGCCCATCTCGGTGCGCAGCAGCACGAGATCGTTGCGGCCGATCGGCAGGTATTGCCGCGCGCGTCCGTAGATCCGGCCGAAGGTGGCGTCCGACGCCACGGCCTTGACGGCGAAACCGGCCTCGACGTTGATCAGATTGCCGCTGCGCGGGAATACCGGATCGTCGACGTTGCGCCGCGTCCAGGCCCAGGCGGGCACCAGCGCGCGGCTCACGGTGGGCGGCCCGACGTTCTGCTCGAGCCGATCCTGGTAATACATCAACGAGTAGGTGTAATCGTAGAACTGCAGCGAGCGCGTGCGCTGGAACCCGGTACGCAGGCTGTAGATCACCGTGCCTTCGTCGTCGGTCCGCGTGTACGAGGCGAGCACGCTGTTGACGTAGGACTTGCTGTCGGGCGGCATCGCCAGCTGCACCGATCCATACTGACTTTTCTGTTCGAGCCGGCCCTGCACCGTGAAGACGTAAGCGCGGTTGAAAACGTTGTTGTACGAATAGGCGCCCTCGATCCGCGCGCCCCGGTCGGTCGAGTAACCGATGCCCGAGCGCACGCTGTGGAACTGGTATTCGTGCACCTTGACGTCGACCGGCGCCTCGGTCGCGTGCGCGGGATCGGCCTGCACATCGACCGCGACGCTCGCGTAGTACGGCGTGTTCTGCACCTGGCGTTGCAGCTCCTGGACCCGCGCCGCGCTGTAGATCTCGCCGACATGCAGCGGATTGACGTGATCGATGATGGCATGCGGATAGCGCTCGACGCCGGACACCGTCACCGGCCCGAGCGTGAAGGTAGGGCCGCTGGCGAACTGCACGGAGAGGGCCGCCGTATGGGTGCGCGGGTCGACCTTCGCCTCGGAATGCGCGATGCGCGCCCCCAGATAGCGCTGCGCGCGCAGCACGGTCAGCGAGGCCTTTTTCGCATCGTCCCAGGCGGATTGCGTGAAAGCGTCGCCCGACTGCAGACGCCAGGCGAGCCGGGTCGCGGTCTCGCGCACCGGTGCCTCGGTCGCCACGGGGCCGGTGAACGAGAGCGCGACACTCGAAATCGTCGTCTGCGGCCCCGGTTCGACGCTCAGCCTGACCGCTTTGCGGCCCTTCACGGTGCGCACCTCGGTCTGTATCACCGGACTGAAATAGCCTTGCGTCTGCACCAGTTGACGCGCCTGCTGCGGCGCGGCCGTGACGAGAAACGACAACTGCTCGTCCCCGATGTCGTCGCGTTTCGCGAACCGCGCGAGGTCGAGATGCTGCGTCAACACCTTGCGCACGGCGCGCGGCGCGTCGATGTCGACCGTATACACGGCGCGCGCGGGCGCCGCCAGCGCCAGCAGCCAGACGCCCGCGAGGGCGGCGGCAAGCCGGCGCCCGGCCACGCCCGCGAGGGGTCGCGCCCGCGGCCATCCCACGCGGCGCCCCGGCGTCGCGCGCATGCCGTACGCCGGCGACGCCCCGTTTCCCGTTTCACTGCCCGCCAAACACATCTCCCATTCCGTCCGTGAGCATCGCCCTGCGCCCAGGCGTCGACCTTGCATCGCCAAAGAAAGGCGTGGCCCGTCGCACGCCGCTTGCGGCAATTGCTTGCCGCGCCTTACACCCCGCCGCTATTTCAACACAGTTGACCGCGAAATGATCCCCCCGGCGTTTGACGCGTCGTTTTCGACGGCGTGCGGACGCATCGCGTATTCCCTGGTCAGGTCCCGAGGATAAGATAAAATACCCTGCTGAACATCCGACCACGCATACGACCAAAGGCAGGTACAGACCATGTACGAATCCGAGATCACGTCGTTCATCAAGCAGCTGAAGGCCGAGCAGCCGAAACTCGAACGGCAGCAGCAACTCGGCCGTGCGCTGCTGTGGGACAAAAAGCCGCTGGATCTGGAACAGCGCGCGAGCGAAACCCACGCGCGCGTCAAGCAAACATCCTACGTTTATTACCAAACCTTCTGACGATGTCGAACGCCAACCGGAGTCCGGCGCGGGCCGCTGCTTCCGCCGCACCGGAGACCGGACCTGGCGAACACGCCGCCAGGACCGCCCTTGACGCGGTCAACGCCGAAAGCGGCGCGACGGACACCGTGCGCGTGCCCGACGCCGCACCAGGCGGCGTGGACGTCGTCGCGTTCGCGCGGCTGTACGGCGAGCCGGTGTTCAAGCTGCCGCACGATCTCTACATCCCGCCGCAGGCGCTCGAAGTGTTTCTCGACAGCTTCGAAGGCCCGCTCGATCTGCTGCTTTATCTGATTCGCCGGCAGAACGTCAATGTGCTCGACATCCCGATGGCGGAGGTCACCGTCCAGTACCTGGGTTATGTCGAGCAGATCCGGCGCACCAACCTGGAACTGGCGTCGGACTACCTGCTGATGGCGGCGATGCTCATCGAGATCAAGTCGCGGATGCTGTTGCCGCTGAAGAAGACGGACAGCAACGAGGAAGTGGACGACCCGCGCGCCGAGCTGGTGCGCCGGCTGCTCGAGTACGAACAGATGAAGCTCGCCTCGCAGCGCCTCGACCGGCTGCCGCAGCGCGGACGCGATTTCCTGGACGTCCAGGTGCATGTCGAGGAAAGCCTGGTGCCGCGCTGGCCCGACGTCGGCGCCGCGGACCTGCACGGCGCGTTTCGCGACATGCTGCGCCGCGCCCGTCTGGTCGAGCACCACCGGATCAGCCGCGAGGAACTGTCGGTACGCGAGCACATGAGTCTCATGCTGCGCCGCCTGCAATCGGCGCGCTTCATGGAATTCACCGAACTGTTCGACGCCGGGTCCGGCGTGCCGGTGGTGGTCGTCAATTTCATCGCGATGCTCGAACTCACGCGCGAGGCACTGATCGAGCTGACCCAGGCCGAGCCTTTCGCCCCCATCTACGTCCGGCTGGCCTATTCGCCCAGCTGACGCCCTGCCGACAGACCCGCCGCGGCCATCGTAGCCGCCCGGCGACCGCCCCAATGGAGACCCCTGTCACCCATGAAAGTCATCAGTTCGATCCAGGAATTGCGCGACCAGTTGCGCGGCCAGAACCGTATCGCCTATGTGCCGACGATGGGCAGCCTGCATGAAGGCCATCTGTCGTTGATGCGCACCGCGCGCCTGCACGGCGATCCCGTGGTCGTCAGCATCTTCGTCAACCGGCTGCAATTCGGCCCGAACGAAGATTTCGACAACTACCCGCGCACGCTCGCGGCGGACATCGAGAAACTGCAGAAGGAAAACGTCTACGTGCTCTTTGCGCCTGGCGAGAAGGATCTCTATCCGCAGCCGCAGGAATACCGGGTCCGGCCACCCGACGATCTCGGCGGCATTCTCGAGGGCGCGTCGCGTCCCGGCTTTTTCGAGGGTGTCTGCACGGTCGTGATGAAGCTGTTCTGCTGCGTCAATCCGCGCGTCGCGGTGTTCGGCAAAAAGGACTATCAGCAACTGATGGTGATTCGCCGCCTGGCGCAGCAATTCGCGCTCGCCACCGATATCGTGGCCGCGGAAACCGTGCGACAGGACGACGGTCTGGCACTGTCCTCGCGCAACGCCTATCTGAGCGCGGCCGAGCGGGCCGAGGCGCCGCGCCTGTACGCGGTGCTCAAGGAGGTGCAGCATCAGTTGCAGAACGGCGAGCGCGACTTCGCACGGATCGAACAGCGCGCGGTCGCCGCCCTGGCCGCGGCGGGCTGGCAGCCCGACTACATCGCGATCCGCCGGCAGGCCGACCTGCGCGCGCCGGACCCGGCGAGCCATTCGACGAGCCACCCGACGAGCGACCCGGCCGAGCCGCTCGTCGTGGTGGCGGCTGCGAAACTGGGCGCGACGCGCCTGATCGACAATCTCGAGATCTGAGGGCGGATCCACGACGGCATCCGCTTCAGCGCCGCATGCCTGCCGGGTTGGATCCTTGCTGGGTCGAATCGGCTCAATCGGTCGCGCTCACCCACTGCGTGAGCGCCCGCCACTGCTCGAGATCCTTCTCCACGCGGCTGGGGGCCACATCCCAGAGCGACAAACCATGGGCGGCCAACTGGATATAGTTCTGCGTGTCGCGCAGCGTGGCCAGCACCGGCACGTCCAGCCCCTCGACGAACCGCTGCAACTGCTCCGCCGCCCTGGTGCGCGCGTCCACGCGCATGCCGACCACGCCGATCCGAATCTGCCTACGCTTGACGGTGCGTTCCTTCGCCAGCAGCGCCAGGAAGGCCTGCGTGGCGTAGATATCGAAGATCGACGGCTGCAGCGGTACGATGATGCGGTCCGCCATCGCCGCGATGTGATGTAGCGTCGCCGCGTCGAGGCCGGCTGGCGTGTCCAGCACCGCGTGCGCGACGCCCCGCGCCGGCCGTTCGGGCCGCATCGCGTCGGGTGCCCACGGTGCGATCGGTGACAGCTCGGCGGCTCGGATGCCGAGCCAGACATGGGAGGAATGCTGCGGATCGATGTCGCCGAGTGCCGTCGATTCGCCGCTCGCCGCGAAATAGCCGGCCAGATTGGTGGCAAGCGTGCTCTTGCCCACGCCGCCCTTCGGATTGACGATTGCGATCACCGACATGTCCTCTCCTCCCATTCGAACGAGCGATTATTATCCGCGAACTCGCACCCATTGTGGGCATGGCATTCGGCCGGCGCCGGGCGGCAACGCCCGGCGGACTGCAGGAAGCGGCGAAGGCGGCGATAATGCGGATACGACGCCGGGACCCGCGCGTTGGGCGGGGCGTCGCGAACGGCCCGCCCGGCGGCGCCGGTGCCCGCGCAACGCCGCCATCGAGACGCCTACGAGCGCACGCCTACTCGCTTCCGCCCCCTTGCTGCAAATCCTCTTACATCTTGGCGCACTTTGCCCATGGGACACACGGGGTTCCGGGGTAAAATGCCCCGTCTTATGAGGACGCCGCTCATCATGCTGAACGATCTCGAATCACTGTCTGCCAATATCAACCGCTTGCTCCACTCGGTGGAAGCCGGCAAGGGCGCGCTCGCCGATCGAGAGGCCCAGCTCGCGCGCGTGCGGGGCGAACGCGACGAAGCAATGACCGCGGCGCTCGCGCTGCGCGCGGAACGCGACCGGCTGCGCGACGAACGCGACGCGCTGCTGGCGAAGATCGAGGACGCGCAGGTCAAGCTGAACGCGATCCTGGAAAAACTCCCGGTGCCGCGCGCGATGGAACACGGCGAGCCGGCGCGCCAGGGTGAATTCGATCCGCGGGACGATCCGCACGCGCACGTCCGGCAAGCGGAAGGAGAAACCTATGAGCGCTAAGCAGATCGAAGTACAGATACTCGGACAGCCATACCGGCTGTCGTGCTCGCCGGAAAGCGAAGCGGTGCTGCGCGAATCCGTAGCGCGCGTCGACTCCGAAATGAACAAGGTCCGCGCGCAGAGCCCGATCCGCGGCACCGACCGCATCGCCGTGATGGCGGCGCTGAGCATTGCCTCGGAGCTGCTGAACCTGCAGCAGAGCGTGCGCCATGGCGAAGCGTTTCCAGCCGAGGAAATCCGGCAAACCATCGCGCGCATGAACGAACAGATCGATTCGGCGGTGCAGCGCGTCGCGCATCACGGTGCCTGACACGGCGCCCGAGTTGGCGGCGTTCGCGGGCAACGCCGTGGCGCCATAACCGCGGCCCCGCGAAGAAGAGTGCACATTCGTGATCGTTGTGGCAGAATGGTTTCAACGCGGCGCCCTCACCGTCCGAGCCGGACAAGGCGCCGGATACGTTGCGGATTCACAGTTTTTACGGTTTCCCTGCCTGGTTTGCTAAGGTCATAGATTCCTTGAACCAATGCCTAATCAGCAAGGTCGTGGGAATTTGTAGCGCGGGCGTGAGCGTCACTCTGTCTGACGAACCCGAAGCGCTTCTAACTGCGACCGTCTTGAACTCCGGTTCAGGATGCCGGCCTGGCGGCTAAGGCGGGGATCATTTTCGACGGCATCGGATATCCGATGCCGTTTTTGTTTGTCCTGGCGCTTCTTCGCCCTACGCGCTTCGCCGTCCTTCCGCGTGCTCCCGTTTCCCGACAGCAGCGATAATCCCTCGGCGCCATGTCGCACGGTGCCCACAGGACAGCGCGACGCGTTTAAGATGATCCTCCGCAGACAGGAGACATCGCCGCATGACATTCCCGCTACCGTCCTTCCGCGCCACCCTCCTCGCGGCCGCCATGGGCCTGCCCGTTGCGTGGTCGCTTGCCATGCCGTGCACCGCCACCGCGCAGGGCATCGCATCGCCGCTGGCCGACCTCCCCTCGGGCGTGCTCTCGCTCGACGCCAGCGCCAGTACCGAGGTGCCTGCCGACATCGTCCGCATCGATCTCTTCTATGAACAGCAGGGCAATGACCCGGCAGCGCTGACGCAGGCCCTCAACCAGCACACCGACGCGGCGCTGAAGGTGGCCCGGCAACAGGACGCGGTGAAGGTGAAAACCGGCGCCTTCAGCATGTCGCCCACGACCGATCGGGATGGCCGCATCAGCGCATGGCGCGGGCGCAGCGAATTGATACTGGAATCGCGTGACTTCGCCGCCGCATCGCGGCTGGCGGGCCAGCTCGGCACGACGTTGCAGGTCGGCGATGTCAGCTTCTCGCTGTCCCCCGACGCGCAACGCCAGGCAGAGAGCGAGCTGACGAAACAGGCCATCGCGGCCTTCCGGCAGCAGGCGACGGCCGCCACCCAGGCCTTCGGTTACAGCGGGTATACGGTCCGCGAGGTCAATGTCGGGCGCAATGGCGGCTACCGGCAGTCGCGCATCGCGCCCCGGATGCTGTATGCAGCAGCGGCCGCGAAGACCCAGGATGTGCCCATCGAAGGCGGCACCTCCACCGTGACGGTGACCGTCAGCGGCGCGGTGCAGATGACGCGCTGAGGAGAGGCCGTCGCTATCGTCCGGCTAGCGGTCGGCTTTCGGTACGTCCTCAGCCCGGCACCCCGGCCGGCGATTGCGGCCGACGACGATAGGCCCATGCCATCAGGCCGATGCCGAACAGGATCATCGGGATCGACAGCCACTGCCCCATCGACAGGCCCAGCGCCAGCAAACCGAGGAAATCGTCCGGCTGGCGCGTGAATTCCACCAGGCAGCGGGCAATGCCATAGCCCATCACGAACAGCGCCGTCACCGCGCCCAGCGGCCGCGGCCTGCGGCAGAACAGCCACATGACGACGAACAGAATGATGCCTTCCAGCGCCATCTCGTACAGTTCCGACGGATGGCGCGGCAACAGGCCGCGGGTCTGTTCGTACACCGTTATCAGACCGCGTGACAGCGCCTCGCCGGGGTGCGCCAGCATCCACTGACGGTCCTCGGCGGCGGCATCGGGAAACAGCATCGCCCAGGGCGCGGTCGGACTGGTCACGCGCCCCCACAATTCGCCATTGATGAAATTCCCGAATCGCCCGGCCGCGATACCCAGCGGCACCGCCGGCGCGATGTAGTCGGTCACCTGCAGGAACGGCCGCCTGCGGCTGCGCGCAAAGAGCGTCATCGCCAGCGCGACGCCGAGAAATCCCCCGTGGAACGACATCCCGCCCTGCCAGACCTTGAACACATCGAGCGGATTCGCGAGGTAATAGTCGGCTTTATAGAAAAGGATGTAGCCGATCCGGCCGCCGAGAATCACGCCCAGCACCGCGTAGAACAGAATGTCGTCGATGTCCTTCCTGGTCCACTGCTGCTCCACGATCTGTCGTTGCCGCAGACGCAGGCGCAACACCAGGATGCCGAGGACGAAGGCAAGCAGGTACATCAGGCCGTACCAGCGGATGGCCAGCGGTCCGAGCTGGATCGCGATGGGATTGAATTGCGGATGAATCAGCATAATGACCCTGGAGCATGTGACGATGGGACTGCCCGGCCGGCGGCCTGGCGCGGGCACCGGCGCCTTGCCTGGCCCCTCGGTGCGGGCCTTCGTGGCGGCCCGTCGGGCAGCCCGTCATGATGTCATAAAATGACGGCGCCTAGCCTGTCGGAATGCCATCGCACGGGCATCAGGCCTGTTTGAACAAATTCAGCTGATAGCCCCGGTCGCGATAGAACCGGTAGCGCTCGCGGCCCGCGTCGAGTTCTTCGGGTGCCTCGCCCACCAGTTCGAGCAGGCGCTCGAAACGCGCGAAGTTCGCCGGCACCTCGGCACGCAGATTCAGCAGGATCGCATGGTGGGGTGCGGTATCCGTGCCTTCGGCCAGCACGATCGGCGTTTGCGCCGCCAGCGGGCTGTCGCCCATGCAGTGCGGAATGAAATCGAGCGCGGAGAACGTCCAGAGCGCCGCGTCGAATGCCGTCAGTGCCGGGCGGTCGCCCAGCACCAGCACCGGCTTGCCCGCGCCATAGACCTTGCGCACGAGCCGGCAGGCATAACCGAGCCGGTCGGCGACGTTCGTATGAAAATCGATCCGCGTCATCGCCGCCCGGCCGTCTCAGCCACCGACCGGCAACCCGGCCTTGCCGCGCGGGCGGGCCGTGCGCGCAGCCGCGCGGGGGACCTTCGCGGCACCGGCGGCCGGAGCGGCGGCCGGTGCCGGGGCGCCGGCGGCCGTTGCATCGGCGAGGGCGGCAGCCCGCGCCGGCCCCTTCGCGAGCGTCGCGGTGCGCGCCGCACGCCCCGTCTCGCTGGACGCGCGTTCGCTCAGGAATTGCACCAGCAGCGGCACGGGACGCCCGGTCGCGCCCTTCGCCGCGCCGCCCTTCCAGGCGGTGCCGGCGATGTCGAGGTGCGCCCAGCGGTAGGCTTTCGTGAAGCGCGACAGGAAGCAGGCGGCGGTGATGCTGCCGCCCGGACGGCCGCCGATGTTCGCCATATCGGCGAAATTCGTCTTCAACTGTTCCTGATAGGCGTCCTCGATCGGCATGCGCCAGGCCGCGTCGGCCGCCTGCTTCGATGCCGCCAGCAATTCGTCGGCGAGCGCGTCGTCCGGCGAGAACAGGCCGCTGTTGTGGTGCCCCAGCGCGATCACGCAGGCGCCGGTGAGCGTCGCGATATCCACCACCGCGGCCGGCTTGAAGCGCTCCACGTAGGTCAGCGCGTCGCACAGCACCAGTCGCCCTTCGGCGTCGGTGTTCAGCACTTCGATCGTCTGCCCGGACATGCTGGTCACCACGTCACCCGGCTTCAGCGCGTTGCCCGCGGGCATGTTCTCGCAGGTGGGGATGACGCCGATCACGTTCAGCTTCAGGCCCATCTCGGCGATCGCGCGCATCGTGCCCAGCACGGTGCCGGCGCCGCACATGTCGTACTTCATCTCGTCCATCGCTTCGCCGGGCTTGAGCGAGATGCCGCCGGTGTCGAACGTGATGCCCTTGCCGACCAGCACCACCGGCGCGGCCTTGGCGGCACCGCCGTTGTGACGCAGGACGATGAACTGCGGCGGCTCGCTCGATCCTTTCGCCACCGACAGGAAAGATCCCATGCGCAGCGCTTCGATCTGCTTGCGGCCCAGGATCTCGACCTTCAGCTTCCAGTCGTCCGCGATTTCACGGGCGACGTCGGCGAGGTAGGTCGGCGTGCAGATGTTCGGCGGCAGGTTGCCCAGTTCCCGGGTCAGATCGACGCCGTTGGCCAGCGCCGTGCCATCGGCAAGCGCCGCTTTCGCCGCCTTTTCGTCGGCCGCGGCCACCGTGAACCACAGCTTCTTCAGCGCCGGCGCCGGCGGCGCCTCGGCCTGCATCTTCAGCCCGGCGAAGCGATAAGTGTGATCGCGCCACGCGACGAGCGCCGTGCGCACCGCCCAGGCCGCGTCGCGGCCCTCGACCGGCGTCTGCGCGAGCGTGAAGACGACCTGCGCCGCCTTGCTCGACGCCAGCGCCCGCGCCGCGGACTTCGCCGCGTCGGCATAGGCCTTGGCGCCGAAGCCCGCCTGCTTGCCCAGTCCGACAACCAGCACGCGCGCGGCCGCCGGCGTGCCCGCGCCCGCGCGCAGCGGCGCATGCAGCATCAACGTCGTGCCCGCGCGGCCGTCGATGTCGCCCGCCTTGATCAGCTGCGACAGCCAGCCGTCGCTGGCGGCATCGATCCGCGCCGCGGCGCCGGAAAGCGGCTGCGCTTCGAACGCGCCGACCACGATACAATCGGCCTTGGTGCCGGGAACCGTGTAACCGCCGGCGGTGTTCCATTCGAAGGCTTTTATGCTAAAGTCCATCGCGCTAATCCCTGATTGTCAGTTCAAGCGCGATTATCCGCTATTTTCTCCGGCGCGGCTTGCCGCATGCGTCCCGACGCACCCGGCCGCGCCCTCGATTCCGTAGACAATGATTTTTCAACGTTCACTGCAGCGTGAACTCGCCTATACGGCGGGCGCCGTCTTCATGGTGCTCCTGACCATCATGCTGACCACGATGCTGATCCGCATCATCGGTTCGGCCGCGGTCGGCAAGGCCGATCCGCGCGACATCCTCGTGCTGATCGGTCTGACCATGGTCGGCTATCTCGCGGTGATGCTCATCGTCACGCTGTTCGTCTCGATCCTGGTGGTGTTGACCCGCTGGTATCGCGACTCCGAAATGGTGGTCTGGCAGGCCTCGGGGCTCAGCCTGACCGCGCTGCTGCGTCCGCTCGCCGTGTTCTCGGCGCCGCTCGTGCTGCTGATCGCCTTCTGTTCGCTGGTCGCCTGGCCCTGGGCCAGCAACCAGCAGTCGAAAATCAGCGCACGGTTCCAGCAGCGCGACGACGTGGCGATGATCGCCCCGGGACAGTTCAGCGAATCGGCGAGCAACCAGCGCGTGTTCTTCGTCGAGAAGCTGTCCGCGAACGCGCAGCGCGTGCAGAACGTCTTCGTGACCAGCACCGAGAACGGCAAGCTGTTCGTGGTCGTGTCGCAGCAGGGCTCGATCGAAACGCACCCGAACGGGGACCGCTTCATCGTCCTGGAAAACGGCCGGCGCTACGACGGCGAGCCGGGCCACCCGGATTTCCGCATCGTCGAATTCAAGCGTTACGGCGTCAAGATCGAGGACAAACCGACGGTCAACACGACGACGTCGCGCGGCACGGCGACGATGGACCTGATCCACAACCCGACGCGCGCCAACCTTGGCGAACTCGCCTGGCGACTCGGCCTGCCGCTCACCGGCGTGACCCTGATGCTGCTGGCGATTCCCCTGGCCTATCAGAATCCTCGCCGTGGCCGGACCATCAACATGGTGTTCGCGGTGCTGATCTACCTGACCTATTCGAATCTGCAGAACCTGATGCAGAACTGGATCGACCAGGGCAAGGTGCCGTTCTCGATCGGCGTGATCGCCCTGCACGTCATGGTCGCGATCATCGCCCTGCTGATGCTCTGGCGGCGTGTGCGCAACCGGCCCTTCTTTTCGCTGAATTTCCGGCGTGGCGGCTAGCCCCATCATGCGAACAGGTTCCTAGTCGATGATCCGCACCTACGAAAAATACATTGGGAAACAGGTCTATCTGACCTTCTCCTTCATCCTCTTCGCCTTCTCCGGCCTGTTCTTCTTCTTCGACCTGATCGCCCAGCTCGATGCGGTCGGGCACGGCAACTATCGCTTCGGCTATGCGTTGCTGACGGTGGCGCTGCTGGTGCCCGGGCATTTCTACGAAATCATCCCGGTCGCAGTGCTGATCAGCGCCATCTACGTCTTCGCGCAGATGGCGGGTTCGTCCGAATTCACGATCCTGCGCGCCGCCGGGATGTCGCCGCAACGCGCGCTCGGCACCCTGATGAAGCTCGGCGTGCCGCTGCTGATCCTGACTTTCGTCATCGGCGAATATATCGGACCGTATGCGAACCAGTTGTCCGAGCGCGTACGGCTCAGCGCGATCGGCTCGTCGGTCTCCTCGGGCTTTCGTTCCGGCGTGTGGCTCAAGGACACGGTCGCCAGCGACGCCGCTGCGGGCGCCGCGGGCAACGGCGTGACGCGCTTCGTCAACGTCGGCCGGCTCAACCCCGACGCGACCATCAGCAACGTCAAGATCTACGAATTCGATCCGCGCTACCGGCTCACGCATGTCCGGCTCGCGCAAAGCGGCGTCTTCGTCCCGCCGAACCAGTGGAAACTCGACGGCGTCACGGAGATGGCACTCGAGCGCCTGTCGGACGAACCGGTCGCCGATCTGAACTCGCTCATTCCGCTGTATCAGTCATCGCTGAAGACGATGCCCAGCTATCTGATGCGCTCGGAGTTGACGCCGCGCATTCTGTCGGTGCTGCTGGTGGCGCCGGAGAACATGTCGATTTACGCGCTCACCTCCTACATCCATCACCTGCGCGAGAACAGCCAGGACACGCAGCGCTACGACGTCGCGCTCTGGCGCAAGATCTTCTATCCGTTCGCCGTCTTCGTGATGTTGACGCTGTCGCTGCCGTTCGCGTATCTGCATTCGCGCGCGGGCGTGGTGGGCATGAAGGTGTTCGGCGGCATCATGCTGGGCATGAGCTTTCAGCTCGTCAACACCCTGTTTTCCCATATCGGCACCCTGAACACCTGGCCCGCGCCGGTGACCGCCGCCCTGCCCGCGCTGCTGTATCTGGTGCTGGGCATCGTCGGTCTGCGCTGGGTCGACCGACACTGATCCTGGTCCGATCGCCCCACGCCCTGGAAAATCCGATGTCCGATGCCAACGTCCTGCCGCCTTCCGCCACGCCCCTGCGCGGCCTGATCCTGTTCGGGCATGGCGCCCGCGACCCGCGCTGGGCGGAACCCTTCGAACGTCTGGCGCAGCAGATGCGCGCGCGTCAGGCGGCGGTCCGGGCCGACGACGGCGCCGCGGGTAGTCCCGGCGCCGGCCCGGTGTCGCTGGCGTTTCTCGAACTGATGACGCCGGACCTGGCGACCGCCGTCGGCGAGCAGGTCAGCGCCGGCTGCGACGTGATCACGGTCGTGCCGGTCTTCTTTGGCCGCGGCGCGCATCTGCGACGCGATTTCCCCGCGCTGCTCGACGCCTGCCGGGCAAGCCATCCGGATATCACGATCCGCAGCGCCGAGGCGGTCGGCGAGGACGAAAGCGTGCTGCAGGCAGTGGGCGCGTATGCGTTGCAGCAATGGCAGGAATGATCCGCTAGCCCATGACCTTGTCCAGCGTGATTGGCAGATCGCGCACGCGTCGGCCGGTCGCGTTGAAGACCGCATTCGCCACGGCCGCCCCCACTCCCGTGATGCCGATCTCGCCCACGCCGCGCGCGCCCATCGGCGTGTGGGGATCGGCCTCGTCGCCCCAGATGATGTCGATCTCCGGCACGTCGAGATGCACGGGCACGTGGTAGTCGGCGAGCGAGGGATTCATGACGCGTCCCGTCCTCTCGTCGAAGTGCGTTTCTTCCATCAGCGCCAGGCCCAACCCCATGATGATCCCGCCGCGGAACTGGCTGGCCGCGGTTTTGGCGTTGATGATACGGCCACAGTCGAACGACCCCAGAAAACGGCTCACGCGAATCTCGCCGGTGACGCCATGCACGCGCAACTCGCAAAACAGCGCGCTGTGACTATGCATGGACCAGTGCTGTATCTCGAGCGGCGGCGGCGCCTCCGCTTCCACGCTGACGTGGTCGTGCCCGGCGCGAGCCAGCAACGCGCCGTAGGTTTCGAACCGGTCCGGGTCGTCCAGCGCGCAGAGACCGCCGTCACGGCACCCCACTTCGCCCGATGCCAGGCCGGATAGCGGCGAGCCATCGCCGGCAAGCCGCAGCAGTTTCACGACCAGCTTGTGATGGGCTGCCATCACCGCGGCGCCGATCGCCGCCGTCTGCTGCGAGCCACCGGCCAGCACCACGCCCGGCAAGTGGGAATCGGCGTATTCGAAGTCGACATCGGCCATGGTCAGCCCAAGACGCTCGGCCGCGATCTGCGTCTGGGCGGTGGATGTGCCCATGCCCATTTCGTGCGCGGCGATGCTGACGGTCGCGCGTCCCTTGTCGGTCAGGGTGATCCGTGCCGCGCCGCCCGGCATCCTGTAATACGGATAGGTGCCCGCGGCGCAGCCCATGCCGACGAACCAGTCGCCCTCGCGCCGCGCGCCGGGTTCCCGCCGTGCGTCCCAGCCGAACCGCTCGCGGCCGGCCTTCCAGGCCTCGACGATACCGCGCTGGGAAAAGGGTAGCCCCGTCGTCGGATCCTTTTCCGGTTCGTTCCTGAGGCGCAGTTCGATGGGGTCCAGTCCCATGGCGTGAGCGAGTTCGTCGAGGCCGGATTCCAGTCCGAACGTGCCGACGGCCTCGCCGGGTGCCCGCATGAAGGTGTTGGCCGTCATGTTCATTCTGACGGTTTCGACGTCGAGCAAAAAGCTTCGGGAGGCGTAGGCGCTCTTCGCCGGCAGGATGAAGGGCTCCGGCATGTTGTTATGCGGACTCATCGCGACCGTACCGGTATGAATGAGCGCGTCCAGGGTCCCGTCGGCCCGGGCACCCAGCGCCACGCGCTGCTCGGTGAGCGTGCGCCCGCCGACGATGCGAAACACGCCTTCCCGCGACAGCACGATCCGCACCGGCCGCTGCGCCAGTTTCGCCGCCGCCGCTGCCAGCACCTGATGCTGCCATACCGTTTTCGAACCGAAACCGCCGCCGACATACGGCGAGGTGACGTGCACGTGCTTCTCGTCGATACCGAACACCTGCGCGAGGGTCCACGCTTCGTGGGCGACCGCCTGCACGGTGTCGTGGATCCGCAGCGTATCGCCCTGCCAGGCGAGCGTTGCCGCGTGCAGCTCGATGGGATTGTGATTGTGGCGCGGGGTCGTGTAGCGCACATCGATCTTGTGGGGCGCCGCGGCCAGCATGGTCTCGGCATCCTGGATCGCGAGCTTCAGCGGCTCGCCCTGGAACAACCCTGGCTCCGAGCCTTTCGCCTTGGCGGCCGCCAGTGAGGTGACCGCGTCGCGCCCGGTCTCGTAGACGACGTGGATCAGGGACTGCGCATGATCCGCCTGCTCCTGCGTGTCGGCCAGCACGAGCGCGACCGGCTGGCCGTTCCAGTGAATCTGGTCGTCCTGCATGACCGGCACGTCATCGCCGCCCGCGGCCTTTTGCTGGGTCATGAAGGCTGGCATGGGCCGGAGGCGGGGCGCGTTCCGGTACGTCATCACCAAAACGACGCCCGGCGCGGCCTCGGCGGCCGCGGTATCCAGCGCGACGATGCGCCCGCGCGGTATCGACGCATACTTGAGCGCCGCGTAGGTCATGCCTGCCATGGGAAACTCGGCGGCGAAGGTCGCCCGGCCCGACACCTTCAACGGCCCGTCGATCCTGCTGACCGGCGCGCCGATCAGGCCACCCGTGTGGCGAATCAGGGGGTCAGGCTTGCCGCCGGGGATGAGGACGTCGGGCGCGAGCGCGATGGCCTTTTTCAGTACGGCCTGCGCGGCATTTTTGAGAATGGGCATCACCGAATCTCCTGGAGGGACGTCAGCTTGATCAGTGTGTCGACCACCACACGTTGCGCCAGGTCGATCTTGAACGCGTTGTCGCGAAGTCCACGCGCCGGCGCGAGTTCCGCCTGCGCCGCCGCGAGAAACGCCGCCTCGGTGGCGGGACCGCCCACGAGCAACGCCTCCGCCGCGCGCGCCCGCCATGGTTTGTGGGCGACGCCGCCCAGGGAAATCCGTGCCTCCGTCACCACGCCGTCCCGCACCTCCAGGATCGCGGCCACCGAGATCAAAGCGAACGCATAGGAGGCGCGGTCGCGCACCTTGCGATAGGTGGAACGGCCCGCCGGGCGGGTCGGCAGGACCACGGCGGTGATCAACTCGCCCGCTTCGAGCACGGTTTCGATCTGCGGCGTGTCGCCGGGCAGGACATGCAGGTCCACCAAAGCGATGTCGCGAACGCCGCCGGGACCGGTCACCAGCACGCGCGCATCCAGGGCGGCCAGCGCCACGGCCATGTCCGAGGGATGGGTGGCGACGCACGCCGGGGATGCCCCCAATATCGCGTGCATGCGATTGAACCCGTCGACGGCGTCGCAGCCCGTTCCGGGTTCGCGTTTATTGCAGCGCGCGGCATCGTCGTAGAAATAGCCGCAGCGGGTCCGCTGCAGAAGGTTGCCGCCCGTCGTCGCCATGTTCCGGATCTGCGCCGACGCGCCTGCCAGGATGGCTTGCGACAGCAGCGCATAGCGTTCACGCACACGCCGATCGGCCGCCACGGCCGTGTTTCTGACGCCGGCGCCGATCGACAGCCCCCCCTCCGCGGTCTCTTCTATGGCGCACGAGAAACCGGTGACGTCGACCAGCATCGTCGGATGCTCGATGGTCTCGCGCATCAGGTCGACGAGGTTGGTACCGCCACCGAGGTATTTGGCGCCCGGTCGCGCGGCGAGGGCGAGCGCGGCCTGCTGGTCCGAAGCACGTTCATAGGTAAAGGGGGTCATCGGGCCACCTCGCACTTGCCGGGCACGGCCTCGGCCGTGACGAACGTATCCCGGATCGCATCGACGATGCCGTTGTACGCGCCGCAGCGGCACAGATTGCCGCTCATGCGTTCACGCAGCTCCTCGCCCGTCAGCGAAAAGTCCGACGCGGCGACGTCCTCGCTGACATGGCTTGGCACACCGCACCGCCACTCGCGAACCATCCCGATGGCCGAACAGATCTGGCCGGGCGTGCAGTAGCCGCACTGAAACCCGTCGCGTTCGACGAATGCCGCCTGCAAGGGGTGCAACTCGCCGGGCGCGCCCAGCCCTTCGATGGTGGTGATGGCGCGGCCTTGATACTGCACGGCCAGGGCCAGGCAACTGTTGATGCGCGTCCCATCGACCAGTACCGTGCACGCGCCGCAGGCCCCCTGGTTGCAGCCCTTTTTAACGCCGAAGAGATGACATTGCTCGCGCAGCAAATCGAGGAGCGATGTCCTGGGATCCAGATCCAGCTCGATATCGTTGCCATTGATGACAAAATGCATGCTTGCTCCCTGAAGGTCGGCATGACGTCGCGCGCGGTATCGGCGCGATCCACGAAGCAAGCAATTTCCGAGCCTTGCGGCGAGTCAGGAGGATGCGGTCTTTCGCACAGGCGCGCGGGAGGAAAGGAATCTAGGCCACGAGCTGGCCGTCGTGCGGGCCGGTCGTCGTTACGGCCGACGCCGCCGCCGTCGCACGGCCGCGATCGGCGAATGCCTCGCCGATCAGCAGCACGCTGGGCTGGGCGCTGTCGAGCAGTTCGCGCGCCCGGCCGGCCAGCAGGTCGGCGAGCGTCATCCGGAACTGTCGTTCGCGCGGCGTCGAGCAGGCCTCGACGATCGCCACCGGCGTCGCGCCGTCGCGACCCGCCTCGATCAGCTCGGCCGCGATCTCGTGCGCGCTATCCCGCCCCATATAGAAGACGAGTGAATCGGCATCGGCGCGGCGGCGAATCTCGTCCGACCCCGCCTCGCGATTGCGGGTCGCCAGCACCACGCTCCTCGCCACGCCGCGCAAGGTCAGCGAACGCTTGAGCGTCGCGGCGCTCGCCAGCGACGCCGTCACGCCCGGCACGATCTCGTACGCGATGCCGGCGGCTTCGAGCGCGCGCATCTCTTCGTCGGCACGGCCGAACAGCATCGGGTCGCCGCCCTTCAGACGCACGACGATCTCGGCCTGCCGCGCCGCGTCCACCAATTGCTTGTTGATGAAGTGCTGGGCGCTGGAATGCTTGCCGCACCGCTTGCCCACGCCGATCAGGCGTGCCTGCGGCGCCAGCGCCAGCATGTCGGGCTCGATCAGCGCATCGTGCAGTACCACCTGTGCCTGCGCGAGCAGACGCGCGCCGCGCACCGTGATCAGGTCCGCCGCGCCCGGTCCCGCGCCGATCAGATACACCTTTCCCATTGCCGCCTCGTTACGCCGTTGAACCCGATATGCCGTTAGACCCGATACGCCGTCAAACCAACCCGTTGCGCAGGCAAACCCGTCATGCCATTGCGCCACAGGCCATGCCGTCGGACGCGTCATCCATGCCGCTTTTTTACCACGACTTGTCCGCGCGTCAATAATATGACGTTACCCTGCATGGCCGGCACGGCCCCGTGGCGGCTCAGGCGGAAAATTCCCGGATCATCCCCGCCGCGACCGTATGGAACGTCGTCTCGTCGATCAGCACGAAAGCGCCGGTGGCCGGCTCCGCATCGTACGTATCGCAGACGATCGCCTTCTGCAGGTTCAGCGACACCGCGCCGATATCGTTCATCTGCAAGGGATGACTGCCCGATGTTTCGGACAGCGTGTGCACATCCAGCGTGTGCCGCACGGCCGCCACACGCGCGAAAACCGTCGTGGTGGTCTGTTTGAGCAGATATTTGCGCTGCGTCGACAACGGCTCCTCGTCGAGCCAGCACAGGTCCGCTTCCAACTTGCGTGCCGTCGTGCCCTTCGCCGGGTCGGCAAGCGGGTCGACCAGCATATCGCCGCGCGACACATCCACGTCGTCGGTGAGCCGCACGGTCACGCACTGTCCGGCCACCGCGCGCGCCACCGAGGCGGTACCGCCCGTCACCGGCACGATGATCTCCGCCACCTCGGCGTCGATTCCGCGCGGCAGCACGCGGATCGCCTGGCCCACGCGGATCTCGCCCGATTCGATACGTCCCATATAGCCGCGGAAGTCGTCCGCCTGGGAGCCGTCCTGTCGCGCCACCCACTGCACCGGCAGGCGCAGCTCGCCGATCTTGCGGGTCACCGGCAGCAGTTCCAGCGTTGTCAGCAGCGGGCCGCCCGCGTACCACGGCATGCGCTCGCTCGGGTCCACGACGTTGTCGCCCTTCAGCGCCGACACCGGCACGAAAATCACGTTCTCCAGCCCGATCCGCGTCGCCAGTTCCCGGTAGGCGTCCCGAATCCGGTCGAACACGGTCTCGCTGTACGCCACCAGATCCATCTTGTTGATCGCGACAATGACGTGCTGAATGCCCAGCAACTTGACGATCGCGCTATGCCGCTTGGTCTGCGCCAGCAGCTCGGTACGGTCGCCGTCGAACGTCACGCGGGTCGCATCCACGAGGATGATCGCGGCATGCGCGGTCGAAGCGCCGGTCACCATATTGCGCGTGTACTGCTCGTGTCCGGGCGTATCGGCGATGATGAACTTGCGGCGGGCGGTCGCGAAATAGCGGTAGGCCACATCGATCGTGATCCCCTGCTCGCGCTCCGCCTCCAGCCCGTCGGTGAGCTGCGCGAGGTCGATCTCGTCGCCCGCGGTCCGCTTGTTTTTCGCGCGCGAGAGCGCGCCCAGCTGGTCGGACAGCACTGCGCGGCTGTCGTACAGCAGACGGCCGATCAGGGTGCTCTTGCCATCGTCGACGCTGCCGGCCGTGATGAAACGCAGCACGCCGAGGTCGCGTATCGTATGTTCGGTCATGGGAGTCTCGTGAGCGGGCATCAGAAATACCCCTGCTTCTTGCGCTGTTCCATCGCCGCCTCGGACGCCTGATCGTCCATGCGCGTCGCGCCGCGTTCGGTGATGTCGGACACCGCCGTCTCGGCGATGATCGTTTCGAGATCGGCCGCATCGCTCTCCACCGGGCAGGTGCAGCTGATGTCGCCGACGGTCCTGAAGCGCACGGTCGTCGTCTCGGGCGTCTCGTCGGCGCGCGGCGGCGTCAGACGCGTCACCGGCACCAACAGCCCGTTGCGGCGCACGATCTCGCGCGAATGCGCGTAGTAGATCGACGGCAGTTCGAGCTTTTCGCGTGCGATGTATTGCCAGACGTCCAGTTCGGTCCAGTTCGAGATCGGGAACACGCGCAGGTGTTCGCCCTTGTTCAGGCGGGTATTGAACAGGCTCCACAGTTCCGGACGCTGCGCCTTCGGGTCCCACTGGCCGAACTCGTCGCGGAAGGAAAAGATCCGTTCCTTCGCGCGCGACTTCTCCTCGTCACGCCGCGCGCCGCCGATCATCGCATCGAAATCGTGTTCCGCGATGGTCTCCAGCAGCGTCACCGCCTGCGCGGCGTTGCGGGAATCGGTCTCGCGGCGCAGCCGCACCGTACCGCGCGCGATCGACGTCTCCACATGACCGACGATCAATTCCGCACCGATCTCCGCCGTACGGCGGTCGCGGAAATCGATCACCTCGTCGAAGTTGTGCCCGGTATCGATGTGCACCAGCGGAAACGGCAACACCGTCTTGCGGTTCGCGCCCAGCCCGAAAGCCTTCAGCGCCAGATGCAGCACCACCACCGAATCCTTGCCGCCCGAGAACAACAGGCCCGGCTTGCGGCATTCCGCCACCACTTCCCGCAGGATATGAATGGACTCGGCTTCGAGCCAGTCCAGATGATCGATGGCGATCGCCGGATCGGCGACGTGCGTGTCGGACGATAGTCCCATGACAGATTCCTCGATGACTGCTTGTACGGCCCGCGCCCCGCAGCATCGCAACGCTGCGGGCGGACGCGGACGCGCCTTGACTATGAGTGTTGACCGCCGCCGGTCGGCAGGATGCTTTGCGGCACGATGCTGGTAGTGTCCGGCGGGGCGGAGGCGACATGCAGGCCACACTCCTTCGAATCGCGCGACTCCCACCACCAGCGTCCCGCGCGGCTGTCTTCGCCGGGGCGAATCGCCCGCGTGCAGGGCTCGCAGCCGATGCTTGGATAGCCGCGTGCGTGCAGTGGATTCACCGGCACCGCGAAACGGTCCAGATAGGCCCACACATCGGCCTCTGTCCAGTCCGCGAGCGGATTGTATTTCGCGATGCCGCGCGCCGCGTCGTGTTCCACGTGGTCCAGCGCCGTCCGCGTCACCGACTGCTCGCGCCGCTGCCCGGTCACCCAGGCCTCGACATCCGCGAGGGCCCGGTTCAGCGGCTCCACCTTGCGGATGCCGCAGCAGGCCTTGCGCAGCTCGACGCTTTCGTAGAACGCGTTCAGACCATAGCGTCGCACGTATTCCTGCACCGCGTGCGGATCCGGATGCAGCGCCTCGACCTCATAGCCGTAGCGCTCTCGGATCACCGCCAGCATGCCGACCGTTTCCGGATGCAAACGCTCCGTCTCCAGCGTGAAGATGCCGATGCCCACGCCGCGCGTGAGAATCGCATGCGTCAGTACCATGTCCTCGGCGGCCAGGCTGCTCGCCAACTTGACGCGCGCGTGGGACTGCGCGATACCGGCGAGCCGCGCGTCGAGTTCGCCAACGAGTTCGTCGAGCGGCTGCGAAACCGGGCCAAGGCGCAACGCGTCCAGCGCGGACACGCCGGCCGGCGCCAGCGTCGACACGGCGTTCATCGCGCTATGTCCGCTAAGGTGGCAGCATCGCCACCAATACTGTTAGTTGCGATTTCGGCCGCAGATGGACGCGCGACCTGCCGGAACAACGGCCGGGGGTCGTCGACGGCGCCCTGGTAATGCAGCGTCAGCTCGTCGAACGCCTTCAGCGCGTCGTGGATGTCCTTGTCCGCGCGCACCGCGAAGACATCGATGCCGCAGCGCGCCATGTAACCGATCTGGTCGCGTTGCACATCGCCGATCGCGCGGATTTCGCCCGTCCAGCCGTGGCGCTCGCGCAGCAGGCGCGCCGTGCTCATGCTGCGCCCATCCCGGAACACCGGGAAATCCACGGCCAGCAACGCGATCGCCTCGAACTCCGGCACCACGTCCGCCGGCTCGTCGTCCGGCGCCAGCCAGATACCCAGTTCGCCCTTGTCGCGCAGACCCCGCAGCGTCTCGCCCGCATCCTTCCAGTACGCCAGCGGTACGATGACCTTGCCGGCCGGCAATGCTTCCGGCAAAGGCAGCCCGCCCGCGGGATTCGCTGCAATCACGAGCCAGTCGTCCTCGACGACTTCCCGGTTCCTGATGATCAATGTCATTCGTCACTCCCTTGCCGGCCGCGCGGCATCGCCTGCCCCGGTCGGCTATCCGTCGTCGCCGCGCTCATCGCCGCGCTTGTTGCCGTGCTTATTGCCACGACCGTCGCCGCACGCATCGTCGCACCCTTCACCCTACTCGCATGCCGCATACCGCGCATCACGCCGTTGCCTTCGGCCGCGCCGCGTAGACCCGTTCCTTGAACGGCGCCACGCCGATGCGCGTGAAGGTTTCGCTGAAGCGTTCCTCGTCGATGCGATGCGCCACGAAGGTATCGACGATATGGCTGATCACGTCCGGCACTTCCTCCGCCGAGAACGACGGCCCGATCACCCGGCCGATGCGCGATGCATTGCCCTGCTCGCCGCCCAGCGACACCTGATACCACTCGGACCCGTCCTTGTCGACGCCAAGGATGCCGATGTTGCCGATATGGTGATGACCGCAGGAATTGATGCAACCCGAGATGTTCAGCGACACGTCGCCCAGGTCGTAGACGAAATCCAGATCGTCGAAACGCTGCTGGATCGCCGCCGCGATGGGGATCGACTTCGCGTTCGCCAGCGAGCAGAAATCGCCACCCGGGCAGGCGATGATGTCGGTCAGCAAACCGATGTTCGCCGCGCCGAAATTCTGCGACTTCGCCAGCTCCCACAACGCGAACAGGTCGCTGCGCTTCACGTCCGCGAGCACCAGGTTCTGCTCGTGCGTCACCCGGATCTCGCCGAAGCTGAAGCGGTCCGCCCAGTCGGCCACCGCCTCCATCTGTGCGTCGGTCGCATCGCCCGGGGGCGCGTCCTTCGGTTTCAGCGACAGCGTCACGCTCGCATAGCCCGGCTGCCTGTGCGCGCGCACGTTGCGCTGCACCCAGCGCGCGAACGCGCGGTTTTCCAGCAACTGGTTCTCGTAGGCGGTATCGGTCGCCGGCAGGGTTTCGTAGGCCGGATCGGTGAAGCAGGCCGCGATACGGTCGCGCTCGGCCTCCGTGAAGGTCGCCGGGCCATCCTTCAGATGCGACCACTCCTCCTCGACCTGCGCGGCGAACTGCTCCGCCCCCAGCGCCTTCACCAGGATCTTGATCCGCGCCTTGTAGATGTTGTCGCGGCGCCCGTACCGGTTGTACACCCGCAGAACCGCCTCGCAATAAGACGCCAGATGCTGCCACGGCAGATCCTGCTTGATCACCGATCCCAGGATCGGCGTACGTCCCATCCCGCCGCCCGCCAGCACCGTCGCCACCACCTCGCCCGCGGGAGAGCGCGACATATGGATCCCGATGTCGTGCAGTTGCGTCGCCGCCCGGTCCGTCACCGAGCCGTCGATCGCGAACTTGAACTTGCGCGGCAGCCAGGCGAATTCGGGATGGAACGTCGACCACTGCCGCATCAGCTCGCAGTACGGCCGCGGATCCACCAGTTCATCCGGCGCCACGCCGGCGAACTGATCGGAGGAGATATTGCGGATGCAGTTGCCCGACGTCTGGATGCCATGCATCTGGACCGACGCCAGCTTCTCGAGAATCAGCGGCGTCTCTTCCAGCTCGATCCAGTTGTACTGGATATTCGTGCGCGTGGAGAAGTGGCCATAGCCGCGATCGTGCTCGCGCGCGATCTCCGCGAGCATGCGCATCTGCCGGCTCGTCAGATTGCCGTACGGAATGGCCACACGCAGCATGTAGGCGTGACGCTGCATATACAGGCCGTTCTGCAGGCGCAGCGGCTTGAATTCTTCCTCTTCGAGCTCGCCCGACACCCGCCGACGCACCTGGTCACGGTACTGGGCGACGCGCTCGTCGACGATTTGCTGGTCGTACTGGTCGTATCGGTACATAGGGGCCACTCTCTGTTATCCAGCCGCACGGATCGAGCCGTCGCCGGTGTCTCCCGCCGCTTCTTCCATCCCGGTCGGCAGACAGGTCACACGGTCCACATGGCCGCGCAACGGTCGACGGCGCACTGACGGAAAAGCAAGCTGAATGGAAACCAACTGTAAATCGTAATAAACTCGGCTTATATTTCAAACGACTAAAAAATAGTTACTTTATGCCCGCGGGTTATGAACGCCAGACCGCGCATTCCGTGCTTTTCGGGCGCGCCGTCGCTTCACCATCCGGCAGGTCCGGCCCGCTCCCTCCCGCCGGTAGCGTCGACATTCGCATGAACAGGTCACGACAATGAATCTGCATCAATTCCGTTTCGTCCGGGAAGCCGTCCGGCAGAACTTCAACCTGACCGAAGCGGCAAAGGCCCTGTACACCTCGCAGCCGGGTGTCTCGAAGGCCATCATCGAGCTGGAAGAGGAACTCGGCGTCGAGATCTTCCGGCGCCACGGCAAGCGGGTGCGCTCCCTCACCGAACCCGGACGGCTCATCCTGGCCTCCGTCGAGCGCATTCTCCAGGAAGTGGAGAGCCTGAAGCGCGTGGGCGCCGAATTCGCCGCCCAGGACCAGGGCAACCTCACCATCGCCGCCACGCATACCCAGGCCCGTTATGTGTTGCCGGCCGCCATCGCCGAATTCCGTAAACGCTACCCTAAAGTGCATCTGTCGATTTTACAGGGGAATCCGACGCAGGTTGCGGAGATGGTATTGCGCGACCAGGCCGACCTCGCCGTCGCCACCGAGGCGATCGCCGATTATCCCGAACTGACCTCCCTGCCCTGCTTCCAGTGGTTCCACGTCGCCGTCGTCACGCACGATCACCCGCTGGCCGAGCGCAAGGACCTTTCGCTCGAGGACCTTGCCCAGTACCCGCTGATCACCTATGGGTCCGCCTTCGCCGGGCGCACCAAGATCGACAAGGCCTTCGAACGCCGGGGCCTCGCGCCGGACGTGGTGCTTGAAGCCATCGACTCGGACGTCATCAAGACCTACGTGGAGCTGGGTTTGGGCGTGGGGATCATGTCGGACATGGCGTACAACGCCGAGCGCGACAAGCTGTTGCGGGCGGTGCCGGTCGGGCATCTGTTTGGCGCGAACGTCACGCGGATCGCGTTGAAGCACGGCACCTATTTGCGTAGTTATATCTATGCGCTGGTGGAATTGCTGTCGCCGGAGACGAATCGCAAGCTGCTGGATCAGGCGCTGCGGGGCGGGAGCGAGCATTACGAGCTATAGGACCCGGGCGCGTTTTCCCGCCGGGCGCGAAGGGTGACACCCTGCTTCGGCGCGGTTTTTTTCCGCCCACGCCCTACGAGACCTTGTCGGCGTGGGAAAATTCGGACATAATCGCGCTTCTCGTCGCCAGCCGACGACCGTTTGGGCAATACGTCCAGCGGACAGCGTTACCGCCCGGGTGGTGAAATTGGTAGACGCAGGGGACTCAAAATCCCCCGCCGCGAGGCGTGCCGGTTCGATTCCGGCCCCGGGCACCACCACTGTTTTTCTCGCATGTTCTCTTTTGGTCGCAAAGCCTTATTCCATAAGGGTTTTGGGAACCTTTTCTGCTGTGCCCTCTCACACTGTTTGCACCTAGAATTCGCGTTTTTTCGGGCCTCTCTACGCCAGATTTACGCCAGCCATTACGCCAAGGGGAGATGCATGGCGACCATTCGAAAACGCAACAACATCTGGCGCGCGGAGATATGCCGTTTGCGTGTTCGACTCAGTGGGTCGTTCCATACCAAAGCACAGGCGGTGGCATGGGCCACGCAGAAAGAAGCAGAAATCATCGCGGGCAAGGATCTGGCTTGGACCGATATGACCGTCGCGGAGACGTTTTGCCGGTAAGCGATAGTCCATCGAAGGGCGTCAGGCGGCCGAAGGATGCGAAGCCGCGTGAGCGTCGGATAACGGAGGACGAGGAAACGCGATGGTTGTACACGCAGGGGTACCAGGAGGACGGACCGCCGATCAGCATTTCGGCAAGGGTTGGCGTGGCATTTCAATTCGCCATCGAGACTGCGATGCGGGCCGGGAAATTGTCGGGCTTACCTGGGACCCAGTGCATATCGAACAGCGGTATGGGCGGCTGGACCAGACGAAGAATGGCTTCGGGCGTAGCGTTCCGCTGTCTAATAGTGCGTTGGAACCTGTCAAAAAGCTTGAACCAATTACTAAGGAATGCGACTCAAATACGGTTTTTGGACTGCAATCTTCGCAAGTCGACTCATTGTTTCGAAAAGCGAAAAAGGCGGCGTTGATAGAAGAACTACATTTTCATGGTTCACGGCATGAGGCGGTCACGCGACTGGCTGAAAAGGTCGAGGTGCTTGATTTGGCTCGGATCGTTGGGATCCGGGACTTGAAAATTTTGATGGTTTATTACAACAAGCACGCGAGCGACTGCAAACGCTCCCCCTCCCTCCGGCTAGAGAAACGCAACCGGCGTCCCTGGTTGCGTATGAGCGCCCCTACCGATCACCCATTTCTGGCCTGAACTGCCATTTGGCAAGCTTCGGGTGGATGGCCGAAACGGGTAGCAGATCGATCCTCCCGTTCGCGTTAACTCCAGCAGTCCAGCCAACACACGAATTTATGAAATGGTAATTTAGCGATCGTCACTCTCGATGTCATACATCTTCAGTGGGATCATCAAATGCGAGTCGCTGCAATTTCCGATATCCATGGGAACCTACCGGCCTTACAAGCCATACTCGGTCACATCCGGACGCAGAACGTCGACCTCGTTGTCAATCTTGGCGATATAGCATCAGGCTCGCTTTACCCGTCGCAAACGGGGGACTTCTTATCCCCGCTTGGTTACCCGACAATCAAAGGAAATCACGAACGGCAGTTGTTGGCCGGTGTAGTCGTGAATATGGGCGAGTCAGATGCTTACACTTACAGGCAATTGCGGCAAGACCAACTGGAGTGGATAGAAAACCTTCCCACGTCATTGCGGATAGCGCAAGACGTACTGCTGGTACATGGAACCCCTGCCAGTGACCTAGAATATTTCCTTGAAACAGTAACATCCGACGGGTGCCGTCAGGCAACACAGCAAGAAGTCGAAGCAAGAGCCGGTACAGCCGATGGAGAGGAGTTGATATTATGCGGGCACACGCATATTCAACGCTCAGTGCAACTGTCCGATGGACGCCTTGTCGTCAATCCGGGGAGCGTAGGTTTACAAGCGTATAGCGACGTTCATCCTTTTCCGCACAAGATCGAAACAGGCTCTCCGCACGCACGTTATGCAATAGCGACGCGCTTGGCAACGCGATGGACCGTTGAGTTTCATTCGGTCGAATATGACTGGGCGTCCGCCGCCGATGTATGCAGAGTGAATGGTCGCCCTAGTTGGGCAACTCCGGTAAGCGCTGGACTCATTAACCTACGCTAATGTGTTCGTAAGCGGCCCACTTTTGTCGGCGGTGCACGTCCGTCTGCATTTTGGGCGATAGCTGTCATTGTCAGACCAGGTCCTAAATGACCGCGCCAGCCGAAAACCAGCCGATCACCAAACCCACGATATATGCGGGATTCGAGCCCGCTTTAAACGTAGCAAAATCAATGGGCTATGTGTTTTCCCATGCGACAAGTCGTCTTTTTTCCTCCTTCATCGCCCTGCCCCTTGCGTTCCATTTGCAACACGATGGTGAACGTCGATTCACCATACCACCCGGGATATACGCTTGACATATCCCAAGCGCAACCTACAATTGAGCACATGCCAGCCACATCCCAGGAGGAACCATGGAACAGGGAGCCGTTTTCAAAAGCAACCGCAGTCAAGCCGTGCGGCTGCCTAAATCCGTGGCGCTGCCGGATGGGGTAACGCGAGTCGATGTCGTTGCCGTGGGCCGTACTCGCATTCTTACGCCCGCAGGAGAGTCATGGAACAGCTGGTTTGATGGTGACAGCGTCAGTGCGGACTTTATGTCCACGCGCGAGCAACCAGACGAGCAGCAGCGCGAGGCATTTTGATGCTGAAGTACATGCTCGACACCAATATTTGCATCTTCACGATAAAAAACAAGCCGAGTTACGTGCGAGATCGCTTCAATCGATACCATGGGCAGCTGTGCGTTAGTGCCATCACGTTGATGGAGTTATTTTACGGTGCGGAAAAATCAGCCATGCCCGAGAAGAATCTCGCCGTCGTGGAAGGCTTTGCAACGCGGCTCGATGTGCTGAATTATGATCACGATGCCGCTGCACACTGCGGCCAGCTCAGGGCGGAGCTGGCGAAGGCAGGAAAGCCAATCGGCCCATATGACCAGATGATTGCGGGACATGCTCGGGCTGAAGGTCTCATCCTGGTCACAAACAACCTACGCGAGTTCGAGCGGGTACCGGGTCTGCGTGTCGAAGACTGGACAGAAGCAGGTATCTAGGAAAATTTTTCTCCAAAACCAAACCAGCCGAGAGCTGGTTTTTTCGGACCTAAGTCGTTGAATTTTTAAGTAATGGGCGGGTAATCTCCCCGCTTTTAAAGCGAGGCGTAAGTAGAGGTCATGCTCCGGCTTGGCGCCGCTGAATTGGTGTGATTCCGCCAAGGCCCATATGCGGGCGTTCGTGATTGTACTTCCACATCGATCGTCGCCCTCCCTGATTGCACCTGAAGAATGGTCCCGCTACTACGGAAGGCACACCGGCGCGCTACCTTCGTTGCAAAAGCGAGATCACGGTAAATGCACGGGAGGCTGTGGAGGCGCATTTCGCAGGCGGGGAGATCGTTCCCCCGCCGTCCGGCGCCAGAAAGCTTGCGACACAGGCTGACTTCCAGGGAGGGTTTTGGATGCTTATCGATAGTGCTTTGTCCAAACTCAGCACTCAGGCGGTACGGCTAAATATCAGCCTGCCGGAGCGACTAGTTCAGCCAATAGATCGCACAGCAAGCGCCTTGCGCATGTCTCGCTCAGCATTCCTCGAACTCGCGGCGGAACATGAAATGGCGCAAGGGCGGGCTTGACGTGATTCACATGCACGGCAAACCGCACACCTCCGGAAAAGTCGAGAATTTGCACCACCGGCACCATTAGTAGTAACATAACTACAATTTTACTGGGGGGGTGTACATGACCGTGCTAACCATGACCAGTCGGGAATTTAATCAGTCGGCAAGTGAAGCAAAGAAAACGGCTCTCAAAGGTCCGGTTTTCATTACCGACCGCGGCAGGCCGTCCCACGTCCTTTTGAGCATCGACGAGTATCGGAAACTGTCTGGTGGGACGATGACCCTTGCCGATGCATTGGCACAATCTGACGAATGCGACATCGATTTTGAAGCGCCGCGTGTTGGCGGACTCTTTCGAGAGGCAGACCTTTCCTGATGTTCTTGCTCGACACGAACGTCATATCGGAACTGCGGGTACCCGCGCGCGCGGACGTGAACGTGCTTGCATGGGCAGCATCGCAACCGCTTGCCGCACAGTTCATTTCAGCGATTACCGTTTTCGAACTCGAAATGGGCGTTTTGCGGAAAGAACGCAAGGACGCAGCGCAGGGGGCGGTCCTGCGGTCCTGGCTGGATGGCAAGGTCTTGCCCATGTTCGCCGATCGAGTATTAGACTTCGATCAGGTTGCGGCAATCCAATGTGCCAAGTTGCACGTCCCCGACCTGCGCGCCGAGCGCGATGCGCTGATCGCTGCTACCGCGATTGTTCATGGAATGACGGTCGTGACACGTAATACTGCCGATTTCCGTTCGACCGGGGTTTCGCTCTTCAATCCTTGGATGAACTCGCGATAGTCAATTCCCGGGGCCCTGGCACTGGCGATGAGCGGCCGTATCCTACGCCAAATTTACGCCAACCCCGCTCAAGCCCTTACCCAGCAAGGCTTTTGGCTGCCGGCGCCGGGTAGCATCTCCTCTCCATACCCTTCCTCAATTCCAGTCAAAGTCCAGCCTTGTCAAAGGATGAGCGACGCCTCAGCCATTTCTGAATTTCAGCAAAATTGTACGAAAACACACCCGTGTCGGTAGCACTACACCAATGGACTGACAGTAAGCACGGCATGTCCAGATCGTACACAGCGGCGTTCGGCTGAATGCCTCCTTCCCCATGAAAGCGCAGGCGTTTGCCTGGGCACCCGAAGAAGAAACCGAAATTCCGGCGGGCACTCATTGGCCTGGGTCGAGCATGGGTTGCCCATGACCACTGTCCGAATGACGTCAGGCTTCGGCAGGGAAGCTGCCGGGCATGTCATGCACCGGGTTCGCGGTATCGCGTTCGTTGTTCGAAGGATGCTGTTGCGTCGCGGCCCATGCGCGCGACATCAACTCCACCACGCCATTCATCACCCCGACGATCGTTTTGCCTGCCGGAAACGTCAACGCCAACGAAGGATGCTCGATGGCCTGCAATTCTTTTTCGGTGATCTCGATGGAAGACCGCTCGGGATGGTTCAGACGCGCGATGGCCTTGCTGGCGATAAGCTCGACCATCCGGCGATCCTTCTCGGCGTCCGTGGTCATGAACCTGCCCATTTTCAGGTGATTGGCCGTGAATATTCCCGTGGCCAGACTCAATACTTCCGTCGGCGTGTTCACCACGATCGTGACGATTTTTTTGACTGAATCGTCCAGCTTCCTCGCGCGCGTCGCGCTGTCGATCGGCAGGAAAGCCGCCAGACTGAGAAGGGAGCCTATGCCCATGGAGTTGATCGCAAGGCCGTCGCCGCGGGAAACACCCAGGGCCCCTGTCGTATCGCTCTTGACCTGACGCTCGAGCGCTTTGCCGGCTTCCCGGGAAGTGGCATGAGCCTCGCCGGCCAGTTCCACTTGTGGAAAAAAGCCGTTTTTGACTTGCTGGATGACGCCCTGCGTCATTTGCTCATGCGATTCAGCGATTTCATGCGGCACCATGGCGCCCGACGTCGATGCGGCGATCTGATTCGTCAATATGTTGAGCGGCATCCACCCCCAGCCTTTGAGCGATCCGACGCCGTTGTTCGCGACGGACCCGACAGCTGCGATCGCGCCCGACAGCGCCGCGCCTTTCAGGTCATCGGTGAATTCTTCGACGGACTCCGGCAACAAGGGCTCATTCTTGAAAACCCCCAGCAGCCGCTTGATCACCAGTGAATCCAGCGTTTCGGCGAGAAGCGGCGTCAACGAATCCAGTATGACCTCGGCGCATTTCGCCTGGCTGCTTTCCGGACCAAATCGTTCGGCCAATACTTTGACGACCGAACCCCATGCCCACACATCCATGGCATACGCGATGGCGCCGCTGCCCGCCAAACTCGCCGCGACGGCGATGCCGAGTTCCTTGCTCATCCGCTTCTGACTGATGACGGAATGGATTGCTTGGGCACCCAATCGGCCGCGAAATTCCAGCGTGACGGGGTCGACATCGTTCAAAGATCGTTCGACGAGCGCCTTCAACGAACTGGAAGCGCTGTCGACGGTATAGCGGATATCCTTCAAGAAGCTGAAGGGATGTTCCGGGAGAAGCGGTGCTTCGGATGCGGAAGGATCGGCCGCTTGCGGAAGCACCGAGTCGAGCGTGGCACTCTGCGCGAATCCTCCCGGACCTTTCTTGATGGCCTGGCGTAACGAATAGGTTGTCAGATTGATATTGACTTCAGTGTTCGTACCGTCCGCCAGACTGAGATTTTTTACCTTGCAGCCTTCTTCGAACAGGGCTGTCTTGACGAGAATTTGCGCTTCGAGAGGAAAGCTGATCGAGCATTCCGGCGACACGTGCACATCCCGGGTTTCCGCAGGATATTTTGCCTGGACAAACCTGAGCACCGCTTCAATGGTGGGGTCGGTGCAGACCAATTGGCCCTCCGCATTCCGGGTCACCCTTCCCTCGCGCGCCACCGGCTGCTGGTATGCGCTTGTTGAGATGAGCGCGGCGGTGCGGTCCATGTAGGCGGCTTTTTCCAGTCGCTGCGCTTGCACTAAACGGGGGATATTGTCCACGAGGTTGCGCACGTTTTCCTGCGCCTTCGTGCGCCGCTCTGCTTTTTGTTGCATCATTTTGCCTGTCGCGGCACGCAGTTTTTGCGCGGGCCCCGCTCCGACGTCAGGAGCCGAGCGGTCACGACTCGCCCTAGGTTGCAAGCCGGGGAACCCGTCGCGGTGACGCGTAGGGGATGGGTTGACCGACGCTGCAATGCTTGCGGCGCGGTTGTTGCCTTCGCCAGACAATGTCGCGAGCGGATGCGAGGCGACGGGAGGGTTGGGCAGAATCTTCGGCATCGAAAAGGTATTCCTTTCAAATGATGACCGACTGGATATGGGGTTGATGAGCAAGAAAACTTGCAGTGGATGGACTTGCGTATCTCCCATAGGCGGTCACCGTAGGCGAGCCTCGCACTATGGCGTCCCCTGAAGGGTCGCGAGACTCGAAACCGAAATCGCTCACGCGGAGGCGAAGTTCGGCACACCGATCTTTCGTCAGCGAAAACGTTCTTTCTGCCATTCTCGATATGCCTACCCGGGTGGGCAATCCGGTAATGGCCGGGATTCACAGCGTCGGTGACGCATGACACCGTGAATCCGGCCTTGTCATCCTAGGGCGTGATGTTCGACACGGTCACCGGAATGGTCGCGGTATTCGCGGCATTATCCGTGACGGTGAAGTTGTAGGTTCCATTCGTGGTGACGGAATAAGTCGCAGTGGTCCCCTGAACGATGGTGCCATTTGGCGTCGTGATGGCCGCGACGCCGCTGAGATCATCGTAGCCCGATACGGTGATCGTCACCGGCCCGGTGGTGGCAGCCGTCGTCGACAGCGTCGTCAGAGCCGACGGCGGCGTCGTGTCGGCAGGACTCGATCCCAGAAAACCGTTCAACAGTTTCAGCGATGTCGTCACCAGCTCCTCGGCTGCACCCACCGCGAAACCGGTCTTTTTCGCTTCGACCGTCAAAGGCGCGGTATAGGCTGCCGCATGCGGCATGTATTTCGCATCGCCGGCGAGGAACGAGTCGAGCATCACATGCGAGAAGCCCAATTGCAGCGCCGCTGCCTGCAACTGCTGCTCGGTCACCGCATCGATCTCCGGCTTGAATCCGATGAACGCCGCGTTGCCGAAGCGGATGGAATCCACCTGCAGGTCCTCCAGGGCATCCTGCGTCGAATCCGGCCACTGGAAGGTTGTGGTGTCGTAGGAAATGATCTGGTGGGTCTCGCTGGCCGCGATGTTTTTCGCGATGGCGATCGCATCGTTACCCATCTGCGTGCCCAGCGCCGTCATTTGTTGAATGATGTAGGTCATGCCGACGATGGGATAGAAGTCGACGTTGTCCGTCACATTGCCGCCGCCGTTGTCCACGGCGCGCAAGGCATCGTATTTCGGCGTCTGGTCCCCGCTGGCGCCCATCAGGAACAATGTGGGCGCGCCAAACTGCTGTTCCATCATGGTGCTGGCCAAGCCCGGCACATCGGACGAGATCTGCCGAACGCCCGCGGCCTGCCCTGCGTTATCGATGGCTGTCGGCTTGACGCCATAGCTGATGATAAAACCGATCGGGCTGCCGGACGACACGGCGTTCACCCGCAGAATCGTCATGTTTTTGTTGGATGCCAGCGTGCCGCCCAGACCGATATGATATTGGCCGTCCGACATCAGGACGTTTCGATTTTCATTCACGTCGCTGGTCCCGGTGCCGAACCCCGCGGTGGCCGGCTGGAACGATGTCGCGGCGTTTTGCGCGGCGGTGGTGATCGCGGCTTTGAGGGACGCCATCCACAAGCTCTTCAGGGCGGCATCGCTCGGCTCGTGCGGCGTGGTGATCGTGTGATTCGAATGCACCCAGATATTGTTCTTCGGCGTACCGGTATATTGATTGACGATGTCCTTGACGAGGGCAACGCCATCGGCGTCGGTTCTTACCAGTTCCAGCGCAACGATCGCAACCTTGCTGTTCGTTTCCAACACCATCACTCTGGCGTGGGGATTGTCGTGGATCGTTCCACCGAAACCTTCGACCGCGCCTGGATTGGCGAACAGCGCGCTCGGGAACACGATCTCCGCGGCACCGGCGCCCGCTTTCAAGCTCGTGGTATCCGTCGCGGACGCGGCATGGTTGCCTCCGCCACAGCCAGAGATACCCAGACCCAAACTCATGGCCAAAACCATGCATGACTGGAACTTTTTGATTCTCTTTATCATTTTCATGTCTCCCTTTGAACTCTCGATTGCCCCGTTAACAAATGACGTTTTATCTGAAAAATCATTTCATTAAGCATTGCTAATTTATTTTCCACCGTTACGATCGACGATGATGAAAGTCACTCGTGGTTCTCCCCGCTCTGCCTTCGACGGCGATCCATCACACGATTCGGACGGCAAGGATCGGATCCGCGCTTCAGCGAGGCAGGCGTTCCGCCCTATCGTTTCCCATGAAAACCCCCGATGCCAGATCTGGACCGCGACAAAGCGTCGATATCAACAAACCTGTCCGTCCTGCGGCGGAAATTCCGATAATTGGACTTTTCTAACAATTGGTTGGATTTTTCAAAAAACAAGCAATTGCGGTATAAGATTTCTCATAAATTTTACGAATGGGAAATTCTACCCCGAAGATCCGTCATATTCCTGGAGGGATTACCCTCGATTTTCTGCTTGTACCGGGCATTTTTCGACAGTCGGTTTTGATAATGATTTTTCCAGTGAATAAGCCGACATACCGGAATGGCCGCGCGCAGTCCGGGCAAGATCAGACGATACGCGCGCGCCGCCGGATACTGGATAATGAAGAATGAACGGATGGCATGACACTCGGCAAAACAGACGTGTGGCGAATCCCCATCCGTAGTTGCCGACAAGCAGCGCGCAGCCGGCGGCTGGCCATGCGCGGAAAACGGATACGACTATTTCAGGGAGTTGGCGAATGGACGAAAAAAAGTGGGACGCGCTGGACGCGCTGTTTTGCGAGGCACTGGTACCTTCGGACGCGGCGCTGGACGCCGCGCTACGCAGCAGCGCCGAGGCGGGTCTGCCGGCGATCGGCGTGTCGGCCAACCAGGGCAAATTTCTTCACCTTCTCGCCCTGATGCAGGGCGCGTCCCGCATACTCGAAATCGGCACGCTGGGCGGATACAGCACCATCTGGATGGGGCGCGCCTTGCCCGCCGACGGCACGCTCGTGTCGCTCGAAATCAACGAGGATTACGCGCGCATCGCCCGGGACAATCTCGCGCGCGCGAACCTGTCATCCGTCGCGCACGTGGTTGTCGGCGCCGCGGCGGAAAGTCTGCAGCACCTGATCGATGAGCAAAGCCCGCCGTTCGACATGATCTTCATGGACGCCGACAAGAAAAGTTACCCCCGGTACCTGGAACTGTCGCTGCACCTGCTGCGACCCGGCGGCATCATCGTCGGCGACAACGTGGCGCGACGCGGCCGGATTCTCACGCCGGGTACGGACGACGCGGATGTCGTCGGACTGCGCAGGTTCTTCGACATGCTGGCGCAGGACAAGCGTTTGACGACCACGGCGCTGCAAACGGTGGGCAGCAAGGGCTGGGACGGGTTTTCCTTGACCCGGATGGCAAGCCACCCGGCTTGAAAGCGACGCCCTCGCCACGCCGCTTTCGGGCGATTTTCGTCGATTCCCGACGGTGACGATCGGCCTGACCGCCAGGGTCGCCTTGGCCGACCTGTCTCAGCAAGCCGTTTTCTCCAGCTTTTCCATCAGCGTCAGCGCATTGGGAATCGCCTCGCCGCGCGCGGTATTGTCGAAAATACACCAGACCTCGGCGTTCGCGTTTCGCGCGTCGATCATCCGCGCAGCCAGCGCGTCGATGAACGGCTCGTCGTATGCCGAGTAATACATCTCGGGCGAGCCGTGCAGACGAATGTACAGCGTGCTTGGATCCCCCACCGGTTCGACGCCGGCGACCGGCGCCGGATCCGCGCGCACGCAAGCGACTCCGGCATGTTGCAACGTTTCCGCACCCGCTTCCGTAAACCATGTAGCGTGACGCGGTTCGCAAACGATATGCGCGGTGGTGAGATGGCGTAGCAGCGCAAAAAAAGGGCGTGCCGTGGCCGGATCCAGCGCCAGGCCGGGAGGCAACTGCAATAACAGGCAGCCCAGTTTTTTGCCCAATGGCGTGACCTCCTGCACGAATTCGCGCAAGGCGGATTCCGCGTCGCGCAACCTGAGTTCGTGCGAGATCGTCCGTGGGATCTTTACCGAGAACCGGAACGCATCGGGCACGCTCGCCGCCCAGCGCGCATACGTTTTGGGCTGATGCGGACGATAGAACGACGAGTTGATCTCGACGGCGGAGAAAACCTGCGCGTACCGCTCGAGGTGGCTGCCCGGCGCAGGAAAGCGCGCCGCTACCCTGGCCGACAGCCCCCAGCCCGCACACCCGATGCGTACCGGTGATGCGGCGGGAGAACACTCGGGAGACGTCGCATGGATCATGGTGTTTCTCGGCAGTAGGTTCGAGCGCCGATGCCTCAGCGGTCGGACAAGGTCGCGACGAACCGCGCCAACCGGCTCGCATAGAACTTCGCGTAGAACGTGGTGTTGTGCCCGTACGTTTCCGTGCTCGCGGGAATGACGAGCAATTGCCCATGCGGCAAACGCCTGACGGTGGCCTGTACGGTCCCCGTGATCAACGGATTGCGCTCGTCGTCGCGGGAAAAGATCGCGAGAACCGGTGCCCTGATTTTCTGCAGATTCGGCATCGCGTCGTAGTCCGCGGACGCGGCGAACTGGTAGAGGTAATCGTTTGCGTCCGCCGCGACGGGCACGGCGAGGCGCTCCTCGACCATCTTGTCGGTTTGAGCGTGCGTTCCCGCGTTTTTCTCATACGCCAGGGTGCCGCCGTTGGTCGCGAAGTTGAACATGAGACCGGCCAGTTGCAGCGAAGGCGGCTGGGTCGTGTAGTTACCATGATCCCAGGCCGGATCCCGCTTGATCGATTCGATCAGCATGGCACGCAGTGCCCAATTGCGCGCGGCCATCTGGGTTGGCTGTGCGGCCATGGGGACAAACCCGTCGGTGAAGTCCGGATACCGACCGGCGAACAGCCAGGTCTGCATGCCGCCCATCGAATGACCGATGACGAGGCGCAGGTGTTCGATACCCAGCCCCTCGGTCAGCAGACGATATTCGGCGAGCACCATGTCGTTGTAGTCGTATTTCGGGAATGACGCGCGCAGCCCGTCCGAAGGCTTCGCGGATTTCCCGGCGCCGATGCCGTCGGGGATGACGATGAAATACTTGTTCGCGTCCAACGGCTGCCCGGGGCCGAACAACTCGCCGGCAAAATTCCCGGCGAGCATCGATTGCGCGGTCTGGTTGGTGCCATGCAGGACAAGGATGGCAGGTTTGCCCGGGTCTCCCAGCGTGATGTAGTGCAGGCGCATCGCCTTGAGCGTCTCGCCATCGTGAAAGGCGAACGACGGGGCGACCCAATCGCCCTGCACTGGCGTGGGCGCGGCGGCAGCGCTGGATGCGGCACAGATCATCGCGGCCGATGTGACGAACAAACCGGCAAGGCGGCGCAAGGAGAAACGGAGATTCATGGGTGCGATTTTGCAAACGGAAGGATTTGCCGTGCATGGCCGGACGCGTCATCGCAACACGGTGAGTCATCCTATCCGGCGCCGGAATGCGCGGGGCGAGCGGCGCAACAACGCGCTGGGCGACGCTTTTCATTGTCGTGTTCAAACTTTACGCGCCAAATGAAAAAGGTGCCCGCGTTTCTGTCACGCCGGCTCCTGCCAAAGGGCATCGACCTGTCGCGGGTAAGCCCGATGCAGCGCAACGACCACTCTACCCTCGCTCGACAGCGACCCCATGCATGTCGGGCCGGAAACCCGCACGCGATAGATCGTCCGACGGGTGACGGCCACCTGTCCCGCAGAAGTACCGCTCGGTGCGACGGGATGCTGCGAAACGTTGTCGATATCGAGTTGCCATGTCGAGGCGAGCGGCCCATATTGGTTCGATCGGACCGAAACGGTATGAACCCGCATGATCTGGCCCGGTTTGTTCGCGATGATCGCTTCACCAAGTTCGTTATCAAGGGCCATGGGATCGATCGTGACGACCGTCACCGGAATGTTCCCTGCCTGATTGCGCAAGACATCGGCCATCCCTGCGAGATAATGTTTGCCATTGCGATGGAATTGCTCGCCGGAAGTTAATGAAACTGCTCTAGCAGTTACGGCAAAGAAATTGAAATCTTCAATATCGAATTCATTTACCAGTCGTTGATTTTTAATTTAACCGGGGGCCCTGCGTGATCGAAAACAATTTTCTCCGGAAAATCCTGATGACCGTCATCGTGACGCCGCTATTTCTTGGCGGTTCTCCGCCGTGGGCCGAAACGCCTTCTCGCACACAAGCCATTAAACAAAAGCTGCGGGCCTTGGAAAAGCACTCCGGCGGCCGTCTGGGCGTCGCCTTGATCGATACCGCGGATAACTCCCAAATCCTGTATCGCGGCGACAAGCGTTTCCCCTTGTGCAGCACCAGCAAGATAATGGCGGTATCGGCGATTTTAAAAAAAAGCGAGACCGATGATGAGTTATTGAACCACAGGCTAAATATCGATAAATCGGATTTGGTCAACTACAATCCAATCACCGAGAAACACCTGGACACCGGCATGACGATAGGCGAGCTGAGCGCCGCCGCCTTGCAATACAGCGACAACACCGCGATGAACAAGCTTGTCGACTACCTGGAGGGCCCGGATAACGTCACACGGTTCGCCCGCGCCATCGGCGATACCACGTTTCGTCTGGATCGCACGGAGCCCACGCTGAATACGGCCCTCCCCGGGGACCGGCGCGACACCACCTCGCCACTGGCGATGGCGAAAAGCCTGCGGAACCTGACATTGGGCCAGTCACTCGGCGAAGCGCAGCGTGCCCGGATGGTGGCGTGGATGAAAGGCAATACCACCGGCGCCACCAGCATTCGCGCGGGCGTGCCGGCCGCCTGGGTTCTGGGGGATAAAACCGGCAGCGGGGACTATGGCACCACGAACGACGTCGCGGTGATCTGGCCGGAGAATCACGCGCCCGTGATCCTGGCGATCTATTTCACCCAGCCGCGAAAGGATGCCGTTCCCCGCAAGGAGGTGTTGGCCGCGGCGGCCAAAATCGTCGTCGAGGGTCTTTAGTTTTTCCCGATGGACGACCGGCTAGTCGTCATCCCTGTCGCCCGCCACCTCGTCCACCGCCCTGTGCGTGATCGCGACGATTTCATCCACGTCGGCCTTGCTCACGATCAACGGCGGAGCGAAGCCGACAATGTCGTGCATGCCCAGCGAGCGCAGGATCAATCCGTGCCGCAGCGCGGCCTGCGCAACCCGCGCGCTGACCTTGCCCGGCGCGGCGAAGCCCTGGCGCGCCCCCTTGTCCGCCATCAGTTCGAGCGCCGCGAGCAGGCCGACGCCGCGCACATTGCCGACCAGCGGGTGGTCGTCGAAGGCCGCGTGAAGTTGCGCCTGCAGATAGGTGCCGACCGTCGCGGCGTTGCCGACCAGTTGCTCGCGTTCGATGATGTCGAGGTTGGTCAGTGCGGCGGCGGCGCATACCGGATGTCCCGAATAGGTCCAGCCATGGCTCATCGCGCCCTGCTCCCGCGAGCCGCGCGCGATGACGTCCCAGACCCGCTCGCCGACGATGACGCCGGAGAGCGGCAGATAGCCGCTGGTAAGCCCTTTGGCGACGGAAATCAGGTCCGGCGCGATGCCGTAGTGCGCGCAACCGGTGCGCGATCCCAACCGGCCGAAACCGCAGACGACTTCGTCGGCGACGAACAGGATGTCGTGTCGGCGCAGGACGGCCTGGATCGCGGGCCAGTATCCCGCGGGCGGCGGCAGCAGTCCGCCGGAGCCCATCACGGGTTCGCCGAAGAAGGCGGCGATGGTGTCGGCGCCCTCGCGATCGATCAATTGCTCCAGTTCCGCGACGCAACGCGCGACGAAGCCGGCTTCGCTCTCGCCGTCGCGGCCGTCGCGATAGAAATCCGGACAGGCGGTGTGCAGGATCTGCGGCAACGGCAGGTCGAAGGCGGCGTGGAATTTCGGTTGCCCGGTCAGGCTGCCGGTAGCCACGCCGGAACCGTGGTAGCTGCGCTGCCGGGCGATGAGCTTCTTCTTGCGCGGGCGGCCGAGCACGTTCTGGTAATACCGGATGAGCTTGATCTGCGTGTCGTTGGCGTCCGAGCCGGACATGCCGTAGTAGACCTTGCGCATGCCGGGCGGCGACCAGTCCTCGATCAGCCGTCGTGACAGCTCGACCGCCGGCCCGTTCGAGAAGCCGGCATAGGTGTGGTAGAAGGACAGCTCGCGCGTCTGCGCGGCGATGGCCTCGGCCATTTCCTCGCGTCCGTAACCGATGTTCACGCAGTAAAGACCCGCGAAGCCATCGATGTACGTGCGCCCCGCATGGTCCTCGATGCGGATGCCCGCGGCGCGGCGCATCACCCGCCCGGTCAGTTCGCCCGACGCATGATCGTGGGCATGCGTGCCGGGATGCATGAGATGGCGACGGTCCGCCTGCAACAGCGCGTCGAGCGGGTTCATGGGGTTGCCGCAGGGAGGGAGGCCGGCACGTCCCATTCCGGCTGCCAGACCGGATGGCTGACCCGTCCGTGCGCACGCGCCAGCGCGCCGATCCGTGCCATCGTGGCGGGGTCGAGCGTAAAGTCGAACACCGCCAGGTTCAGGGCGATGCGCGTCGGGTCCGAGGATTTCGGGATGGCGGCGACTCCCGGCTGCTGTACCAGCCAGCGCAGGATGATCTGCGCGGGAGTGCGGCCATGGTCGCGCGCCACCTCGGCGATCAACGGGTCGGCCAGCAAGCGCCCGCTGCCCAGCGGCGAATGGGCGATCAGGGCGATGCCGTGCCGCGCGCAGGCGGCGAGAAGCGCCGTCTGATCCAGATAGGGGTGGTATTCGCACTGGTTCGCGACCAGCGGCAGCGGCGACACGGCGACCGCGCGCTCGAGCAGCGCCACCGGAAAGTTCGAGACGCCGATATGGCGCGTGAGTCCGCTGCGCTGGACGTCGCACAGCGCGCCGAGCGTTTCCTCGAGCGGCACCGCGGGGTTCGGCCAGTGCACGAGCAGCAGGTCGACATGATCCAGCCCCAGCCGGGCGACGCTGCGTTGCGCGGCACGCTGGAAATCGCCCGCGCGCAATTCGGTGTGCCAGACCTTGGTGGTGACGAAGAAATCGTCGCGCGGCACCGCGCAGGCGGCAAGCGCCTCGCCCACGGCCTGCTCGTTGTCGTAGCGCGCGGCCGTGTCGATATGCCGGTAGCCGGCATCGAGCGCAGCGCGCACCGCGTTCACGCCCTCGCGATGCGTGCTTTGCCAGGTGCCCAGGCCCAGCGCCGGAATGCGCGCGCCGTTGGCCTCGATCCAGGGCGCGGTGGCGGCCGGTGTGGCGGCCGAGGGGTTCCCGATCATGCGGGGCGCCTGCCTGCGTCGTACGCCGTCATGTCAGGCATCCCACCAGACGTGGTCCGAGAAGGAAAAGCCCATCAAGGCACCGGTCGGGATCGAGCCCAGTCCTTTCAGGCGCCTGTCGCACCCATCCAGCAGGCTGATGAAGGCCGGAATGCCGATGCCGCCTTCATTGCACACGATCGCCTGCATTTCGTCATACATCTGCTTGCGTTTCGTCTCGTCCGTCTCGGCGCGTGCGGCGAGCAGCAGTTGATCGAAGCGGGCGCTCTTCCAGCCCGACTCGTTCCACGGCGCGTCCGATTTGAAGAACTGCGTAAAGAGCACGTCGGCGCTCGGACGCGGATTGACGCTGCCGAAGCCGAGAGGATGCTTCATCCAGTGATTCGACCAGTAGCCGTCGCCGGGAACGCGCTGCACGGTGAGGTTCACGCCGATCTTCGCCGCCGATTGCTGGATCAGTTGCGCCATGTCGACCGAACCGTTGGCGGCGGGCGTCGCGTAGATCGGTGGCAGGGTCACGCCGACGGCGCCGGCTTTCTGCAGATGGAATTTCGCCTTGTCGGGGTCGAATGCGCGCTGCGGCAGCGACGCGTTGAAATAACGGTGCCCCGGCGGAATCGGCTGATCGTTGCCGATCACCGCATACCCGGCGAAGACCGCCGAGCGGATCTGCTCGCGATTGAACAGATACTTCATGCCCAGCACGAAATCGGGATTGCCGGTCATCCTGTCGTCGCGCCGCATGACGAGGTCGGTGTAGAGACCCGACTTCGTTTCATGGAGGGTGAAGGCGGGATTCGACGTGATCCGTTTCGTCGAGCGCGGGTCGACCGAATTGATGAGCTGCACGTCGCCCGACAGCAAGGCGTTCAGGCGCGCGGAGTCGTCACTGATGGAGACCAGTTCGATTTCGTCCAGATAGGGGCGGCCCGGTTTGAAGTAATTGCCGTTGCGGGCGCCCACGGTGCTCACGCCCGGCTGGAAGCTCTTGACCTTGTAGGGGCCGGTGCCAACGCCGGTCATGAAATTCGTCGTGCCGTCCTTGACGATGACGAGCTGCGGCGTCGCCAGGATCGCCGGCAGGTCGGCGTTCGGCGTGGTCAGCGTGATCTGCACTTCGTTCGGACCGCTTGCCTTGATCTCCTCGAACTGGTCCGCCAGGGTCTTGACCTTCGACGCGGTTTGCGGATCCTTGTGCCGCATCAGCGAGAAAACCACGTCGGCCGGCGTCAGGGATTTGCCGTCGTGAAAGGTGACGCCCTTGCGCAACTTCACGGTCCACACCTTGGCGTCGCTGCTGCTGACCGAGTCCGCGAGGTTCATGCGCGGGGCCAGGGTCTCGTCGAACTGGGTGAGGCCGCTGTAGAACATGAAGAAGCGGATGTAGTCGGCACCGGACGAGCCCTTGGCGGGGTCGAGCGAATCGGCGGCGGAGCCGGTATCGTAGGCGACGCGAATCTTGCCGCCCTGCTTCGGCTTCTCCGCGGCCTGCGCGGCCGTGGAGGCGCCCAGCAGCGTGCCGCCGACAGTGCCGAGCAGCCCCCCCGCAGCCAGTACCCGCATCATGTCGCGGCGGTTGAATCCCCCGTTCTTGATAGTGTCGTTGCTCATGCGAACTGCTCCTGGCAGGAAAACAGAAATGAAAACGGAAAGGGAAGGAAGCGGCGGTGGAACGGCTGGCACACTGAAATCGTAAGACGTAACGCACGGCATTTTCTGCTGAATAAAATCGGGATTCGATGCAAGAACCGATGTTTCCCGACCAAATCCATTTGATTGTTATTTTTTCGGCCGGATTTGCACCGCGCGCGGCGGCGGCGTCGGCCGGCGCCGCGTCCCGTCAAAGACGTTCGGCAAGCGCGGCGATGAAGGCCGTGACGACGTCGCGGTTCAACGAGTAGTACGTCCACTGCCCGACTCGTTGCGAGCGCACGAGGTCGGCGCGCTGCAACGTCGCGAGGTAGAGCGAGATCGTCGATTGCGACAGTCCGGTCTTTTCCTGGATGTGCGTGACGCAGATGCCGTTCTCCGGCGCATTGTCGTTCTGCGCGGGGAAATGCCGTGACGGCTCCTTCAGCCAGGTAAGGATGTTCAGCCGCACGGGATTCGACAACGCGCTGAGGATCTCGGACATTTTCATGGCAGGCGGCGAACGGACACGGTGTGGGACGCCAGTATAAGAGAACGCCGCCGGAACCGGCGTCAGCGCACCAGCGTATCGAGCGCCTGCACGTCGAAATTGCGCAGTTCATCGAGGCGCCCGTCGCGCACCTTGGCGGCCCATTGCGGATCCGACAGCAGTGCGCGGCCGACCGCGACCATGTCGAAGTCTCCGGCTTCGAAACGCTCGACCAGTTGCGCGAGATCGACGCGGCTCTTCGCATCCGGCGCTTCGCTGCGGGTGAAGTGGCCGGTACGAAACGTGGTATCCAGACCGACGCTGCCGACCGCGATGACCGGCCGCCCGGCCAACTCGCGCGTCCAGGCGGCCAGCGTCTTCGGCGAGCCGGCGAAAGCGGGCTCGCCGATGCGGCGCGTGCTGGCATGGAACACGTCGACGCCGGCCTCGGCGAGCGGCTTCAGGATCGCACCCAGGGCTTCCGGGGTGGCGGCGATGCGCGCATCGTAATCGCCGAGCTTCCACTGCGAGAAGCGGAACACGATCGGAAAGCCGGCGCCCACCGCCGCGCGCACCGCCCGCACGACTTCCAGCGCGAAACGCAGGCGCCTTTCCGGCGTGCCGCCGTACGCGTCGTCGCGTTGATTGCTTTCTTCCCACAGGAACTGGTCGATCAGATAGCCGTGCGCGCCATGCAACTCGACGCCGTCGAAGCCGAGGCGCCGCGCGTCCCGTGCCGCCGTGGCGAACGCATCCACCGCCGCATCGATGTCGGCCTGATCCATCGCTTTCACGACGGGTTGTCCGTCCTCGTCGATCGCCATCGGGCCGAAGCCGGGCACGCCGGCATCGGGCTCGACGCCCGCACGGCGCGCCGAACCGACATGCCAGAGCTGCGGGATGATCGCGCCGCCCTCGGCATGCACGGCCGCGACGACCTTGCCCCATGCCGCCAGCGCCGCTTCGCCGTGAAACGCCGGAACCCGGGCATAACCGTTCGCGCCCGGATGGCCGATATAGGTGCCTTCGGTGATGATCAGCCCGACGCCGCCGGCCGCGCGGCTGCGATAGTACGCACAGACGTCGTCCCCCGGCACGCCGTTCGGCGACTGATTGCGCGTCATCGGCGCCATCGCGATACGGTTGCGCAGGGTGATGCCGCCGAAAGGCAAGGGGGTGAACAACGGGGCGGCCAGCGCCAGGGGTTCGCTCGACAAGTTTTTTCTCCATGAAATTACATATTTAGATATCTCAATATATATAAATATGAACTTCTTGTCCAGCCGCGGTCCCGGGGTGGTGCCTCATGCGATGACGCGTATATCCTGCAAACCGGTCCTTCCTTCGTCGAGCGTCCCCCATGTTCCCCGTGCGCACCCCGCTTCTTTTGCATCCCTTCCTGTCCACGCCCGAACGGCGCATCTGGTTGAAGCTCGAGAATCTGCAGCCCAGCGGCTCCTTCAAGATGCGCGGCCTCGGTGCGCTGTGCGCGGACGCGAAAGCGCGCGGCAAGACCCACATCGTCGCCCCTTCCGGCGGGAACGCCGGTTATTCCGCGGCGCTCGCGGCGCGCGCGCTGGGCATGTCCGCCGAAGTCGTCGTGCCGACGACCACCCCGCCCGCCACGCGCGAACTGATCGCGCGCACCGGGGCGACGCTCACGGTGCACGGCGACGTCTGGGAGGAATCGAACCAGTACGCGCTCGACCTGTGCGCGGCGGCGCACGTGCAGTACGCTCCGGCCTTCGATCACCCGGTCATCTGGCAGGGCAACAGCACGATGATCGATGAGATCGTCGCGGATCTGCCGCAGATGGACGTCATCGTCGTGTCGGTCGGCGGCGGCGGCCTGCTTGCAGGGGCACTGACGGGTCTCGCGCGGCACGATCGCCTGGACTGCCGGGTGGTGGCGTGCGAGACGCAGGGGGCGGCATCCTTTCGTGCCGCGCTGGACGCGGGACGGCCGGTGCGGATCGACGCCATTACATCGATGGCGAAGTCGCTGGGGGCCTTGCAGGTGGCCCGTTGGCCGGTCGAAGCGATCCGGCGCTTCCCGCATGTGTCGGTCGTGCTGCCGGACAGCGCGGCATTGATGGGCGTGGTCCGATTCGCGGACGACCTCCGGCAACTGGTCGAACCCGCCTGCGGCGTCGCGCTTGCCACCGCATACCTGGATCATCCGAGTCTGGCCGGCGCGCGGGACGTGGTGGTGGTGGTGTGCGGCGGCGTCAGCGTCAGCGCTCGGCAACTGCTTGTCTGGCAACAGGGCGAGGAGGCGCGTCACAGTGCATGACCCTCTCTGGCCGCCCAAATCCGCAACCGGGATAACCTTATCGCGAAACGATGGTTGGTCGCCGCGCCGCGCCGTTCTACCCTGGGTGTCCCGAGCAGGCCGCACGGCCATCCAGGAGTCGAAGATGAGCGTCGAATTCATCGGCATGATCCAGCCGAACAAGGTGTCGGAAATTCACCCGGCACAGGGACCGGCGGTGGATGTCCCCTACCTGCAGCGTTTCGCGCAGGCGCACGAGGAGGCCGGCTTCGACCGCGTGCTGGTGCCCTATCACTCCACCAGTCCGGACGCCATGCTGACCGTGGCCTACGCCAGCAGCGTGACCCGGCGCGTGCATTTCATGCTCGCCCACCGTCCGGGCTTCGTCGCGCCCACGCTGGCCGCCCGGCAACTCGCGACGCTGGATCAGTTGAGCGGCGGCCGGCTCGCGGTGCACATCATTTCCGGCGGCAGCGACGCCGAGCAACGGCGCGACGGCGACTTCCTCTCGCACGACGAACGCTACGCGCGCACCGACGAATACCTGGAGATCCTGCGTCGCGTCTGGACCGACAGCGCGCCCTTCGACCACGCGGGAAAGTTCTATCGCTTCGAGCAGGGCTTCTCCGACGTCAAGCCGCGGCAGCAGCCCCATCTGCCGATCTATTTCGGCGGCGCCTCGGCGCCCGCCATCGCGGTCGCGGGCAAGCATGCCGACGTCTACGCGCTCTGGGGCGAATCCAAGGAACAGGTCGCCGAGCAGATCGCGCGGGTGCGGGCCGCGGCGCGCGGGCATGGCCGGGACCCGCGTTTTTCGGTGTCGTTTCGGCCGATCCTCGCGGCCACCGAAAAAGCCGCGTGGGAACGCGCCGATGACATCCTCGCGCGCACCCGGCAGCTACGCGCCGCCCAGGGGGTGGATCGGGGCGCGCCATTGCAAAGCGAAGGCGCGCGACGCCTGCTCGCCGCGGCGGGCGCTGGCGTGCGGGCCGACGACCGGCTCTGGACGGGCATCGCGAAAGAGATCGGCGGGCGCTCGAATTCCACCGCGCTGGTCGGCACGCCGGGGCAGGTCGCCGAGACCCTGGCGGAATATTACGCGTTGGGCGTAACGACCTTCCTGGTGCGGGGTTTCGACCCGGTCGAGGACGCGATCGAATACGGCCGCGAACTGCTGCCCCGCACCCGGGAACTGACCGAACGCGTCCGCCAGGCCGCCTGACCCCGACCGTACCATGCCGCTCGAAAGACTCCGCCGCTGCGTCGACGACCTGACCGCGCTGATCGACGCCGCACCGCCCGAGGCGCGGGTACGCGACGCGGGCGCGGCGCTGCTGCAGCGTCTGATCGCCGTCGATGACTGGCTGCCCGACGACCATGCACGCCCCTCGCCCGAGCGCTATCAGCAATATCTGCTGTACGCCGACCCGCGGCAACGCTTCTCGGTGGTCAGCTTCGTCTGGGGGCCCGGACAGGCGACGCCCGTCCACGACCACACCGTCTGGGGCCTGATCGGCGTGCTGCGCGGCGCCGAGTGCAGCCTGCCATACCGGTACGATCCCGCCGCCGGCCTGGTGCCCACGGGTCCGGAAGAACGGCTCGAACGCGGCGCGGTGGCGGCGGTGTCGCCTGCCATCGGCGATATCCATCGCGTGCGCAATGCCTTCGACGACCGCGTGTCGATCAGCATCCATATCTACGGCGCGGACATCGGCACCGTGCGGCGTGCCGTGTACGCGCCGCACACGCCGCCGCGCGACTTCATCTCCGCGTACGCGAACGACACGCCGCTCGTCAACGCCTGATTTTCCGAAGGAACCCCATGAGTGCTGTCCCCCTGCATCCCCTGCGTAGCACCGACGACGTGCGTCGCGCCCTGCTGGACCGGCAGGAAATCGCCCTGCTCGACGTGCGCGAGGAAGATCCGCATGCCCAGGGCCATCCGCTGTTCGCCGCCAATCTGGCGCTGTCGACGCTCGAGCTGCAGGTCGCCGCGCGCCTGCCGCGCCAATCCGTGCCGATCGTCGTGTTCGACGCGGGCGAAGGCCTCGCCGAACGCGCCGCGGACCGTCTCGCGGCGCTGGGTTACCGGGACGTGGCGCTGCTCGACGGCGGCCTCGACGGCTGGGCGCGCGCCGGCGGCGAGGTGTTTCGCGACGTCAATTCGCCCAGCAAGGCATTCGGCGAACTCGTCGAGTCGCGCAGGCATACGCCTTCGTTGACGGCCGAGGAAGTCCAGGCCCTGCTCGAACGCGACGCGAACGTCGTCGTGCTCGACGCCCGGCGCTACGACGAATACCAGACGATGAACATTCCGGGCAGCATCAGCGTGCCCGGCGCGGAGCTGGTGCTGCGGGCGCAGGCCCTGGCGCCGGATCCGGCGACGCGGGTCATCGTGAATTGCGCGGGCCGCACGCGCAGCATCATCGGCACCCAGTCGCTGGTCAACGCCGGGCTGCCGAATCCGGTCGCGGCGCTGCGCAACGGCACGATCGGCTGGACGCTCGCCGGTCAGACGCTCGAGCACGGCAGCGCGCGCCATGCCAATCCGCACACAGGGCGCGATGGGGCCAGCCTGCCGCAACGCGCCGCGGCGGCCCGCGCGCTCGCCGATCGCGCCGGCGTGCGGCGCGCCGGCCTTGCCGAAACGCGCGCGTGGGCCGGCGACACGACCCGCACCACCTATCGTTTCGACGTGCGCACGCCCGCGGAATACGCGACGGCCCACGTCCCGGGCTTCCTCAGCGCGCCGGGCGGGCAACTGGTGCAGGAAACCGATATGTTCGCGCCGGTGCGCGGCGCACGGGTCGTGCTGATCGACGACGACGGCGTGCGTGCCAATATGACCGCCTCGTGGCTGGCACAGATGAACGTGGAGACCCATGTCGTCGACGCCGCCACGTCGTCCGACTTCAGCGAGACCGGCGCGACGTCGCATGCCGCGCCGGCCGGCGACATCGCCAACGCCTGCCCCTCCCTCTCCTGCACGCAATTGTCCGGCTTGCTGAGCGACCCCGCGTCGGGCACGCTGGTGCTCGACTTCACGACCAGCGCGCGCTACGTCGCGCGGCATATTCCCGGGGCGTACTGGCTGTTGCGCTCGCGCCTTGCGGCGGATCTGCGCGAACTTCCCGATGCGCGGCGCTATGTCGTGACGTGCGGCACGAGCGCGCTGGCGCGCTTCGTGGCACCGGAACTCGCGGCGCTGACCGGCAAGCCGGTGCATGTGCTGGAAGGGGGCACGGCGGCGTGGATCGCGGCCGGTCTGCGGCTCGCGGGCACCGACGTGCCGGCCGCGCCCGATGCCGTATCGGCTGCGGCGCCACCGGTGGAATCGCCCGCCGCAACGGATGGCGGCCTGGCGTCGCCGCGCATCGACCACTATCGCCGTCCCTATGAAGGCACCGACAACGCGACGGAAGCGATGCATGCCTATCTCGAATGGGAATACGGGCTGGTCGCGCAACTTGCCCGCGACGGCACGCATGGTTTCACGGTGCTCTAGAAAAAATCAGGAAGCCGGAGAAACGGGCGGCTGGTGCACCATCAGATTCTCGAAATCCCAGCCGCCACGCGCCTGCTCGCCATAGCGTCCGGCCATCAGGTAAAAAACCGGTTCCCCATCGCCGTCGGCACCTGCCGTCATCAGCAACATTGCCGCTTCGAGCTCGATTCCCGCCAGGGCGGCCACGTCGTCGAACAAACGGAACGGATTGACGCGGGCAAATTGCGACTGCGGCACACGGATCACATGGAGCACGCGATCGTTCCACGCCATCGCCTCCCATTGCAGATTCCGCGTGGGGCCATGCGCCGCGAGTTGGGAAGCCAGCTCCGGCGCGATGCGATTGATATGCAGATGCAGATGATCCTGGCTGCGGCTGCGCAGGGGATTGACGACGATGCCGATCTGCTCGTCGCGCAACGGCGCGCCGTCCGCCTGCGCGACAAGATCCCGGTGGCGCCAGGCATGTTCGAAATAATGCGGCGTGCCGGCTTCCCGCAGCGCGGCATCCTCGATCCCGCTCACACACGCGAACGGGATGAGCAGGAAGTGGGTATCGCCCCGAAGGTCCTTCTTGACGACATACCCCGCCGCACGTTCCACCACACGGAGTTCGGACGGCGGCGCGAGCGGGTCGACCACCGACGCGACGGGCGGCAGCGCCAGGAGCAAATCCCGCAATTCGTCGCGCCCCGCGCTGACGGCGTCCGGCCATGCCAGACCGGCCATCACGCACGCAGCGCCTGTCGTGCTTCTCATCCATCCCTTGCTCATCGGCTCCCCGCCCCCCAGACGACCCGGCACCCGCCCCGCCGCGGGACGCGTCAGCCGACGCTACGGCGACCCCGAAAGTATGGAGCGTGCGCGCGCAGGCGGCGCATCGGCTTGCGTCGCGTGGCGCGCGTTTTCGCCTGCCGGCGCCACGCGGCGACTTATTCCTCGCCCGCCACCTGCGCCAGAATCTGCGCCTCGGTCAGGTCCGGCGCCAGCATCTGGATCAGATGGCATGCATAGTGGCGCAGGAAATTCCCGGTGCGCACGCCGATGCGGGTGGTGTTCGGCTCGAACATGTGGTCGGAATCGAGCACGACCAGTTGCGTGTCGCGCACCGGATCGACCGCCATCGCGGCAAGGATGCCCACGCCGAAACCAAGTTCGACATACGTCTTGATGACGTCGGCATCCATCGCGGTCATCACGATATCGGGTGCGATGCCGGCGGCGTCGAAAGCGGCGTCGATATGCGAGCGGCCCGAGAATTCGAGATCGTAGGTGATCAACGGATAGGCGCTGACCTTGGCCAGACTCAATTCGCCCTCCTCCACCAGCGGGTGGTCGCGCCGCACGGCGATCACATGACGCCAGGAATACGACAGAAAGGTCGTCATGTCCGGGTAGAGGTTCAGGGCCTCGGTGGCGATACCGATGTCCGCCTCGCCGCTCAGCACCATTTCGGCCACCTGTTTGGGGCTGCCCTGACGTAGCGCCAGGTTGACCTTCGGATAGGCGGCGCGGAATTGCGGCAGCACCCGGGGCAGCGCGTAACGCGCCTGGGTATGGGTGGTCGCCAGCACCAGCCGGCCCGCGTCTTCCGCTGCGTAGTGGCTGGCTGCGCGCCGCAAGCTCTCGGTGTCCAGCAGAATGCGCTCGACCAGATGCAATACGCCGGTGCCGGGCGGCGTCAAGGCCGTGAGCCGCTTGCCGCGACGCACGAAAATATCGATGCCCAACTCGTCTTCGAGGTCCTTGATCTGTTTGCTGACCCCGGACTGCGACGTGTGCAGGACGTTGGCGACCTCGGTGAGATTGAGATTGCGGCGCACCGCCTCGCGCACATAGCGCAGCTGCTGGAAATTCATGATTCTGCCCTGCCCGTCGAAACCATCGCTGATCGTCCAGTCTGCGCGCGGGCGCCAGTCATCCCTCGCCGGGCGCGCAAACCTCATCTTTTTATTATGTTCGATTAACGATTCCACGAGGACCCTATCTGCCTATCGGGACAGTGTCTTTAAAAAATGTTTAAACCCCTGTTTTGATGGATGATTTATCAATCGATAACATTTTATGGAATAAGTAAATTGCAAATCAATCGTTAGCAGGCACCCCGGTTTCGATAGAGCCACAGCGCGAATGGCAAGGTCAGCAATTCGGCGCCCAGGACCGTCAGCCAGACGCCGTCCGTGACGAAGAGACGGGGCAGCAGCCACAGCATCGCCAGCAGGCCGATCCAGCTGCGCAACGTCGCGATCGCCGTGGCCGGCAACAGTTGTTCGCGTGCGGTCAGATACCCGGAGAGCAGAAAATTTGCCGCCGCCGGCAGGAGCGCCAGCGCATACCACAGCGTCGCGGTCTTCAGCATCGCCAGGGTGGCGGTGGCCTCGATCGAGAACAGCATGCCGATGGGCTGCCAGAAAACGATCATGACCAGCGCGACCAGCGCGGAAAAACCGAAAACGCAGCAACCGCACAGGCGAAACGCGCGACGCGCGGATGCGGGGCGGCCGCCCCCGCGATGGAATGCGACGATCGGCTGCATGCTCTGCACCAGCGCGCCGAGCGTCACCGCCGAGATCATCGTCATGTACTCGATGACGGCGAAGACTTCCAGCCCCGCGTTGCCCAGGCGCGCGAGAATCGCCCAGTTGAACGCGACGATCGTGACCGTGGGCGCAAGCTCGATGAGAAATTCGGCCAGGCCGGTGCAGACGATCGCGATACCGTGCGATCCCGCCGCGAAGGGGCGACGTACCGGCCGCAACCGGCGCGAGCGCCACAGGTGATGGGCCAGCATCGGCACCGTCGCCACGATCTGGCTCAGTCCGGTCGCCAGCGCTGCGCCATTGAGCCCCCACCCCAGATGCGCGATGAACGCATAGTCGAGCACGATGTTCAGCAAGGCGCTGACGGCCAGGCAATACAGCCCGTACCGCGCGGCGCCATCCACGCGGAGGAAGAATTCCAGCGCGCAGGCGAAAACGGTGAAGATGCCGAAACCGGCGGACACGCGCAGGAACCCGACGGTGCGGGCCTGAAGATCGCCATCCACATTCATCGCCCGCAACAGCAGGGGCGAGCCGAAATACAGCAGGAGCGCCAGCGCGACGCCGGCGCCGGCCATCAGCCACAACGCCTGCGTGAATATCGCGCGCGCGGTGTCGGTGCGCCCCTCGCCGATGGCCCGCGAGATGAGCGTCGATGCCCCGACCCCGATCAGCACGCTGAACGCATAGGGCAGGTAAACGACGGGCAGCGCGAGACTGAGGGTGGCGAGCGCCGACGAGCCGATGTAGTGACTGATGAACAGGCCATCGATGACCATGTACGTGCAGTAAATCCACGCAGCGGCGACGGCGGACGCGGCATAGGAGAAAAAATGCCGAGGCACCGAAACGACATCTTTACGAAACATGGGACGGTATCAGTAACCCGCATGCGGGAATCGCACGCGGTCGCACGCCCGGCGCCCGCGCGCCAGGCACGCGGACCACCCGGTCAAACAAGGAATTCGCGAAGCTGCAAAGACCGCTTCGCGGCAGCGGTCGGTGGCGCGGAATGTTCCTCATCCGCTTGCGGACCCCAATCGGTATCGAAACCCTGGACGATTCCCAGATAGGGTTTCGCGACGGCCAGCACTTCCTCGTGCTGCATGTCCTCGGCCTCGACGATTCCCTCGCATGGGTGGCCGATCGCCCACATCATGCCGCCATACACGCCCGCGGCGACCTGCAGCGTGGTCGCCGTATTGAACGGTACTATCGATACGGCATCCTCTATGTTCAGTATGGAACCATACCATATCCCCTTTCCGCTATCCGACATGATCAGTATACCCAAATAATCCGCACCTGAAACGATGCCCTCGGGTTTGAGAACATGCGTCCGTTCAGGGTCCTGGCACGACCGGTTCCGCCACGTATCGATCGACGTCATCGTCGCATCGCAAGGTCGGTATGCGTAATAGACCGTGGGTCGGTACACGGGTTCACCCGGCGCGCGGCAGGTCAGGTAGTCGGCGAGCGAAATCGATTCGTTGTGGGTGATCATCATTCCGACATAGGGCCCCTCGGGCATCCAGGACTTGACCCTCACGTCCGCGCCCCGCGCCGTGAAATGCGCGGCGATACCGTCGTCCCCTTGCGCGAGCACGGCGTCGGGCAGCGCCGTCTCGTGCGTGCCGAGACCGAATTCGGCGGGCTGATTCATTTCCTCGAGCAGCCCGATCACCGACCACGTATTGAGAAAGGTGCGCGGGGGGACGTTGTCGCCCGTTTGCTGCATGTCGCGTTCGGCCACCTGCATCACCTTGACGCCCAGATCGCGGGCCAGCCTCGCCCACGCTTCCCGGCCTTCCGGCACCGCATCCAGCATGCAGGCCTTGCCGGCCATCTCCAGGAGCGCCGCCTTCGCGAAATGCGAGATGAGTCCGGGGTTCGCGCCGTGCGCGATGACGGCGGTCCGCCGGCCGGCCCCGGAACTGCGCGCATCGAGCACCGCCTTGCGCAGCGCGTAATTCGTCACGCGGTCGTGTGTGACGGGGTCCGTATAGCCGCCCGACCAGGGTTCGATCCCGGTATCCAGATAGAGGGCGCCGGTTTCCTGACAGAGCGCGATCAGCGCGAGCGAGGAAGCGCCCGTCGTCAAATTCAGCAGGAAGGTTTGCGGGCCCAGTAACGGTTTCAGTACTTCGTGCAGATTCGTCGGCGTGATCCGCGTTTTGAGATAGGTGATCCGGGGACCGTATTCCTGGCCGATGTCTTCCGCGGAGCCGAGCGGATCGATTGCCACGAAGGTGACACCGGGCGCCATTTTCGATAGCAGGATCGGCATCAGGGCCCGGCTGATCGCGCCGAACCCGACCAAGACGACCGAGGTGATGGATGCGCGCGCTCCGCGATTCGTTCCTGCCTCAGTGTCCGCTTTCGCAAGTGTCATCTTGAATTCCCCATCTGTGCTTCGCATTAGTGAGGCGCAGCGCGAGCGTTCGCGTGTGCCTGCGTCGTTGCCACGAGCGGGCGCCGTTGCAGCCGATGGCGGACAACCTTCTCGTTGCCGGGAAAATGTAACTCACGGGCTTTCACGCAGTGGCGGGGGCGCGCAACAGTGTGCTGGCGGACGTAGGGCCGCCGCGCAGCGCCGCCGACGCGCGAGACGCGCCGAACCCGGGGAGAGCGAAACGAAGACAGGCCATACGCCACGGGCGCAACGCGCCTGGCTGCGGCTACGCCCGGCCGTATCAGCGGATGAGGGGGAACCCGGCGCTCGCCGTGGCAGGCACCTTTATTGCTTCGACTTGCGGGCGATATCAACCTTCAGGAGACACATATGAGTATTTTCAGCGCCATCCTCGGCAAGATCTTCCCTTCCCACGCGCAGACGCCCGCTGCGGCGAACCCGGCCCCCGCGGCCGGCGCCGCGCCCGCGGCCAGCGCCGCGCCCGCGGCCAGCGCCGCGCCCGTGGCTGCGCCAGCGGCACCGGCTGCAGCAGCCGTGCCGCAGGTCGACGTTGCGGAAGTGTTGAGCGGTCTGGCGGCGCAGCGTACCGAGAAGTTGAACTGGCAGACTTCGATCGTCGATTTGCTGAAACTGCTCGACCTGGACAGCAGCCTCGATTCGCGCAAGAAGCTGGCCGCGGAGCTTCAGTACTCGGGCGACACCAACGATTCCGCGACGATGAATATCTGGTTGCAAAAGCAGGTCATGCAGAAGCTCGAGCAGAATGGCGGCAAGGTTCCCGCCGAACTGAAGTAAGCGCCCTGCGCGCTTCGATGCGGCGGCAGCGGGCTTTTACCGTTCCGCGACAGGTATCCCTGCGACAGGTATCTTCAGGTAGCGGATACCGTTGTCTTCCGCCGGAGGCAGCTCCCCGGCGCGAATATTGACCTGGATCGCGGGCAGGAGCAGCACCGGCATCGGCAGCGTCCCATCCCGGCTTTCGCGCAGCGTCACGAAATACGCCTCGCCAACCCCGGCGTGCAGGTGGATATTGCCCTGCCGCTGCGCGGCCACGGTGGTTTCCCATCGCACTTCGCGGTCCGCGGGCGGATAGTCGTGGCACATGAACAGCCGGGTAGCGTCCGGCAGGGCAAGGATTTTCTGTGCGGAGCGATACAGCATGCGCGCGTCGCCTCCCGGAAAATCGCAGCGGGCGCTGCCGACATCCGGCATGAACAGGGTATCGCCGATGAAGGCCAGCGGCGTTTCGCCGTCGTCCCTCTCATGCAGATAGGCGACGTCCGCGGGGGTGTGCCCGGGAACGGGCATCGTCCGCATGCGTAGCGATCCTATATAAAAAATCTCGTTGTCCCGGAACAGGTGATCGAACTGCGAGCCGTCGAGCCGGAATCCCGGTTCGAGATTGAAAACTTTGCTGAACGCGTCTTGCACGGCGCAGATCCCCGCGCCGATGGCGATGCGCCCGCCAAGGCGACGGCGCAAATACGGCGCGGCCGACAGATGGTCCGCATGGGCGTGCGTTTCGAGGAGCCACCGCGTCTGCAGCCGATGCGCGACCACGAATGCGACGATCCTGTCCGCCGCCGCCGTCGAGAGGCGCGCGGCCCGGGGGTCGTAATCGAGGACCGAATCGATGATCGCGCACTCACCGCCGACGGCGTCCCACAGCACATAGCTGATGGTGGCGGTGACGGCATCGTAAAAGGGTTCGACACGCGCAGCGGTTGGGGTCGGCATAGAATCTCCCGATGACTCGACGATCGCCCATTATAGGATCGCGAGATGAAGCGGCGGGGCACGCACGGCCCCCGCGTGACATGCGGTAACAGTTTGCGTGCCGGAATTGCAAAATTGACGAATCAACTTCGAAGCTTGTTGGTATGCTTACATACCTTATCTTATAAAAAAGCGAGAGATCCATGATGAAGAAGTTGATTGTCGCACTGGGCGCGATTGCCACGACCGCCGGTCTGTTGACCGCCGTCCCCGCGCAGGCGCGCCCCCACATGGTCTGCAAGCGCGTCTGGGTGCATGGTCACCCGGAGCGCCGCTGTCACCCGGTAGGCCCGATGCACCATCGCGGCCCGGGCTACTGATCCTTCACGGATCGGACCGATAGGGGACGGAGGCCCGCACGAGGCGGGCCTCCGTCCCCTTTATTTTTTCAGCACGGCGATGATCGCGTCGACGTCCACGGGCTTGACCAGCAGGCGATCGAAGCCCGCCGCCTGCGCCTGACGATGGCTTTCCTGGTCGCCGTAGCCGGAAAGGCCCACGAGTTGCAGCTGCTCGGCCGAATAGCGGGCGCGCAACCGGCGCGCGACCTCGTAACCGTCCATTCCCGGCATGCTGATGTCGAGGATGACCGTGCGCGGCAGCGCGGCCTCGACCGCATCGAGCGCCGTCGGCCCGTCGTGGGCCAGACGCGTGGGATAGCCGCACAGGTCCAGCAACATCGCGAGACTCTCCGCCGAATCGACGTTGTCGTCGACCACCAGGAGATCATTGTTCTGTTCCATCGTTCTTTCCCTTGCGCGGCGACGCTTGCGTCCGTGCGTGAAACGCCGAACGGGCGAGTTGCCTGATTGATCGCTGCATCGTGCGGCGGACGACGCACTGCGAGCACGGGATTATACCGTCCTCGCCCGGCGCCAGCGGCATCACTCGACCATTTCCACGGGGTGCCGGTCGAGCCAGGCGCCCTCCTGCGCGTCGAACAGCCGGGAACGGGTGATGAACCGCCACCCGGTCGGCCGCTCGACGGAAAACATGCCGCCGTTGCCCGGGACGATGTCGATGATCAATTGCGTGTGCGCCCAGTAGGCAAACTGGGCCGCGCCCATGTAGAAGGATACGCCGCCGATCTCGCCCAGCCGCACGTCGGCGCTGCCGACAAGGAAATCCGAAACGGGAAAGCACATCGGCGCGCTGCCGTCGCAGCAGCCTCCGGACTGATGAAGCAGCAGCGCCCCGTGCGTTTCGCCCAGGCGGGCGAGCAATTCCAGCGCGGCGGACGTCGCGACGACGCGCGCCACCGCCTTCTCGTCGACGGGGCCGGGTGTCGGGGAAACCGGGGCACGGTCCATTCAGAAGAATCCGAGCGGCTGATCGCTGTAGCTGACCAGCAGGTTCTTGGTCTGCTGGTAATGGTCGAGCATCATCTTGTGGTTCTCGCGGCCGATGCCCGATTGCTTGTAACCGCCGAACGCGGCATGGGCCGGATAGGCATGGTAGCAGTTGGTCCAGACCCGGCCCGCCTGGATCTCGCGACCGAAACGATAGGCGCGCGTGCCGTCGCGCGTCCAGACGCCCGCGCCGAGACCGTACAGCGTGTCGTTGGCGATTTCCAGCGCTTCCTCCTCGTTCTTGAACGTGGTGACGGACAATACCGGGCCGAAGATTTCCTCCTGGAAGATGCGCATCCGGTTGTGTCCGCGAAATACGGTGGGATTCACGTAATAGCCATTTTCCAGCTCGCCCGCGAGTTTCGCGCGCCCGCCGCCGATCAGGCATTCCGCGCCCTCCTGACGGCCCAGATCGACATAGGACAGGATCTTCTCGAGCTGTTCGCGCGAGGCCTGAGCGCCGATCATCGTCTGCGCGTCGAGCGGATGACCCTGACGGATGCGCTTGACGCGTTCGAGCGCGCGTTCGATGAAGCGCTCGTAGATGCTTTCCTGCACGAGCGCCCGCGACGGACAGGTACAGACCTCGCCCTGGTTCAGCGCGAACATCGCGAACCCCTCGAGCGCCTTGTCGAAATAGCTGTCGTCCGCGTTCATCACATCGGCGAAGAAGATGTTCGGGCTCTTGCCGCCCAGCTCCAGCGTGACCGGAATCAGGTTCTGGCTGGCATACTGCATGATCAGCCGTCCGGTGGTGGTTTCTCCGGTGAAGGCGATCTTCGCGATGCGTTTGTTCGACGCGAGCGGTCGCCCCGCCTCCAGCCCGAAACCATTGACGATGTTCAGCACGCCGGGGGGCAGCAGGTCCGCGATCAGTTCGGCGAGGACCAGCATCGATGCCGGCGTCTGTTCCGCCGGCTTGAGCACGATGCAGTTGCCCGCGGCCAGTGCCGGCGCGACCTTCCAGGCGGCCATCAGGATCGGAAAATTCCACGGAATGATCTGGCCGACGACGCCCAGCGGCTCGTGGAAATGATAGGCGATCATGTCCGCGTCGACCTCGCTGAGCGAGCCCTCCTGCGCGCGGATGCAGCCGGCGAAGTACCGGAAATGATCGATCGCGAGCGGAATGTCGGCGGCCAGCGTCTCGCGCACCGGCTTGCCGTTGTCGATCGACTCGGCATAGGCCAGGCGGGTCAGGTTCTGCTCCAGGCGGTCCGCGATCCGGTTCAGCACCTGGGCGCGCTCGGCCGGCGACGTCCGGCCCCAGGCGCGTCTGGCCCCGTGCGCGGCGTCGAGCGCCAGTTCGATGTCGGCGGCTTTCGAGCGTGGCACCGAGGTGAACGGCAGGCCGGTGATGGGCGAGAGGTTGTCGAAATACTCGCCGTCGAGCGGCGGCACCCACTGTCCGCCGATGAAATTCTGATATTGCTTCTTGTACGGGAACTCGACGCCCAGGAACTGCATGTCCGCGTGATTCATAGGTCCTCCCTCTCTCGCATGGGCGGGCGCGGATGCGCGCCGCGAGGCGTACCGAGGCATGACGGACGGGCGCGGAGGCGCGTGCGCAGCCACCCTCGCGTCCGCTTGCGAGCGCATCGGCAAACCAGGGTGTATTTATGCCGCGGATCCCCCCGGAAACGCAATCGTGGTTTCCAGCAGGGCCCCCCCCACCGCGGGGATCGGAACGATGGGTCCGGAGCAGAAACACCGCCGCGAAGCGAGCCGAACTGTCAGAATGCGTTCACAGTTCATGGACCGACAGGAAGACCCCGCGCATGCTGACCCTCCATCATTTGAACAATTCTCGCTCCCAGCGCGTCCTCTGGCTGCTCGAGGAACTGGGCGTTCCCTACGAGATCAGGCGCTATCAGCGCGATCCGGCGACGATGCTGGCACCCGCGGAACTCAAGGCGGTGCATCCGCTGGGCAAATCGCCGGTCGTCACGGACGGGGCACTGACGCTCGCGGAGTCGGGCCTGATCATCGAGTACCTGATCGAACGTTACGGCAAGGGGCGCTTTGCGCCCGCGCCCGGCAGCGATGCGCGACTGGACTTCCGCTACTGGCTGCACTACGCGGAGGGTTCGCTGATGCCGCTGCTGCTGCTGAAGCTCGCGTTTCGCCGGGTCGCGCAGACGCCGGCGCCCTTCTACATCCGCCCGGTCCTGAAGAAAGTGGCGAACGGCGCGCAGCAGGGCTTCGTCGATCCGCAGTTGAAACTGCATCTGGATTATCTCGAAGCGCGGCTGGGAAGCAGCGACTGGTTCGTCGACAACACGCTGAGCGGCGCCGACATGCAGTTGAGCTTCCCGCTCGAGGCCGCCGCCGCGCGTGCCGGCTTCGCCGGCCACCCGCGCCTGGCCGCCTTCCTCGCCCGAGCGCAGGCCCGCCCCGCCTACCAGCGGGCACTCGAGAAAGGCGGCCCGTACCGGCTCGCGTAGCCTTGGGCGCGGGGCACGAAAAGATGGCATCGTCGTCGCATTGATCGCGCTCGGCATGCAGGATCCGGAGGCCCGCGTCGGGTAAGATGACCGGTGCCACGCGGGATTCCCGAGGCCGATAGGCAGGTGCGGGCGTGGATGTTAGAATGCGGCGTCGTCGCGCCCGCTCATCGAGCAAGCGGGCGGGAAAACAGGCAACCCCCCACAAGCCCGTCGATCATCGAAATCAGATGGAGTTACGCGTGTCCCCCAGACGGATCTTTCGCCCCTTGCTGGCGCTGTTACTGTTCAGTAGCGCGAACATCCTTTCCGGCGCGCACGCGCAGACTCCCGCGCCCGACACGATGGCAGCGCGCATGATGGGGTGTGCCGCCTGCCACGGTGCGAAAGGCGAAGGCAACGGCGCCTATTTTCCGCGTCTGGCCGGACAGCCGCCCGACTACCTGTTCCATCAGCTTCAGGCGTTTCGCGGCGAACACCGCAAGTATCCGGCGATGAATTACCTGACGTCCTATCTGACCGACGACTACCTGCACGAAATCGCCGCGTATTTCTCCGCCCAGAAACCGGTCGTCCCGGCCGGCAAGCCCGCGACGGCGGTCGCGACCGCGGCCGTACTGGAACGGGGCCGCACGCTGGCGACGCTGGGCGACGCCGCGCGCGGCATTCCCGCCTGCGCCAGTTGCCATACCGCTTCGTTTACGGGCCGCCTGCCGGGGATTCCCGGCATCATCGGCCTGCCGCACGACTATCTGAGCGCGCAGCTGGGCGCGTTCCGCACCGGCGTGCGGCACGCCATCGCGCCGGACTGCATGCAGCAGGTCGCACTCAAGCTGAGCGATACCGATATCGGTGCGGTCAGCGCATGGCTCTCCGCGCAGCCGGTGCCCCGGGATCTGTCGCCGGCTCCGGCCAGCGCCGAGGCACTGCCGCTGGCATGCGGCAGTCAGACCGACGGTCAGACCGACGGTCAGGCCGCCGCCCGGCCCGCCGCTCAGGCCAGGCCGCGCTAAGGAGCAGAGACCATGTCACGCAAGACCTTCTATGCGCTGTGCGCCGCCGCTGCGATCGGCGCGGCGAGTTTCCTGCCGTCGCTGCTGCCCGGCAGCGGCACCGACGTCGCCCACGCGGGCAGCAACGGCGGCGAAAACGCTGCGCCGGCAACGCCGGTGAACGCCGACGCGCTGGTCAAGCGCGGCCAGTACCTGGCCGCGATGGGCGATTGCGTTGCCTGTCACACCACCCGGGGCGCGAAACCGTTCTCGGGCAATTACGCGGTCCCCAGTCCCTTCGGCACGATGTACACCCCGAACCTGACGCCCGATAATGCGACCGGCATCGGCAAATGGACGTCCGACGACTTCTACCGGGCGATGCACGACGGTGTTTCGAAGGACGGCAGCTATCTCTACCCGGCCTTCCCCTTCACCAGTTACACGAAGATGTCGCGCGCCGATACCGACGCGATTTTCGCCTATCTGACATCCCTGGAGCCGGTCCACAATCCGCAGCGGGCGAACGACATGCCCTTTCCGTTCAACCAGCGGATCATCCTGCTGGGCTGGCGCATCATGTTCTTCCGCAAGGGCGAATACGTGCCCGATACCGCGCAGTCCGCGGAATGGAACCGGGGCAAGTATCTGGTGGATGGCGCGGGCCATTGCGCGATGTGCCATACCCAGCTCAATCCGCTCGGTTCGCCCTACAACGGTTCGGCCTTCTCGGGCGGCCTGATCCCGATCCAGAACTGGTACGCGCCGTCGCTGACGTCGGACCCGCACCTGGGCATCGGCGGCTGGAGCGTCGAGGAATTGTCGCAGTTCCTGACGACCGGCGTTTCCGACAAGGGTGTGGTGTACGGTCCGATGGCCGATGTCGTGCACAACAGCACGCAGTACCTGTCGGCGTCCGATGCCCGCGCGATGGCGCTGTATCTGAAGTCGATCCCGCAGAAAAAGCCGGCGCCCAAGCCGATGCAGTTCGAGGTGTCCGAGGCCTATGGCGAACAGTTGTTCAAGGACGGCGCGAAAATCTATAGGGCCAGTTGCGCGGAATGCCATGGCGACAAAGGCGAAGGCCAGTTGCCGCATTTCCCGCGGCTTGCGAAGAATCAGTCGATTCTGATGCATTCGTCGGTCAACCCGATCCGAATGGTGCTTAACGGCGGCTATCCGCCGGTAACGGCGGGCAACCCGCGCCCTTATGGCATGCCGCCGTTCGCGCAGACGCTGTCGGACCGCGAAGTGGCCGCGGTGGTGTCCTATATCCGCAAAGCCTGGGATAATGGCGCCGGGGCGGTCTCGCCGCAACAGGTCAATGAGTTGCGCTCGGCACCGCTCGACTGATAAGCTGAGTGTCACGGCGGCCGGCAGCGAAGTCTCCATGCTTCGCTACCGGCCGGTTTTTTTTGCGCGGACCGCGCCGGAACATGCCGTTCCGGCATGACCCGGCGCCCGCCGCCGTGCGCGCCCTCGCGGTCCGTGTACCGCAAAGCACCGCCGGAAAGCACCGCGGGCTGGCCGTGCAGTACCATCCGGCACCCATTTCCGGCAACAGGTGTCCCCTTTCGCCGGCCACGCGATCCAGTCTTCGTGGCCTGGCATTCGACCCATCATTCGACCGGCCTCAGACTGGCGCGTTTCCCGCGACGGGCTGGCGAAACTTGAGATTTCATGTCTTTTACCGAACTCGGACTATCCGAACCCCTGCTGCGCGCCGTGGCGGACCTGGGCTATGAAACGCCTACGCCGATCCAGCAGCAGGCCATTCCCGTCGTCCTCGAAGGGGGCGACCTGCTCGCGGGCGCCCAGACGGGCACCGGCAAGACCGCCGGCTTCACCCTGCCGCTGCTCGAGCGTCTGTCGCGCTCGCCGGCACGCAACCAGGGCAACGGCAAGCCGGCGATCCGCGCGCTGGTGCTGACCCCTACCCGCGAACTCGCCGCCCAGGTCGAGGAAAGCGTGCGCGACTATGGCAAATATCTGAAGCTGAAGTCGATGATGATGTTCGGCGGCGTGGGCATCCATCCGCAGATCGACCAGTTGCGGCGTGGTGTCGATATCCTCGTCGCCACGCCCGGCCGGCTCCTCGACCATATGCAGCAAGGCACGGTCGACCTGTCGCAGATCGAGATCTTCGTGCTCGACGAGGCCGACCGGATGCTCGACATGGGCTTCATCCGCGATATTCGCAAGGTGCTGGCGAAGCTGCCGGCGCGGCGTCAGAACCTGCTCTTCTCGGCCACGTTCTCCGACGAGATCAAGAGCCTGGCCGCGGGCTTGCTGGACGCGCCGAAGATCATCGAGGTGGCGCGCCGCAACACCACCGCGCAGACCGTCGACCAGCGCGTCTACCTGGTGGACCGGGAGCGCAAGCGCGAACTGTTGACGAAACTGATCCGCGACAACAACTGGTTTCAGGTGCTGGTCTTCACGCGCACCAAGCACGGCGCGAACCGACTGGCCGAGCAACTGGACAAGGACGGTATCAAGGCGCTGGCGATTCACGGCAACAAGAGCCAGTCGGCGCGGACCCGTGCGCTGTCCGAATTCAAGGATGCGACGCTGCAGGTGCTCGTCGCCACCGATATCGCCGCGCGCGGCATCGATATCGACCAGTTGCCCCATGTCGTCAACTTCGATCTGCCGAACGTCCCCGAGGACTACGTGCACCGTATCGGCCGCACCGGACGTGCCGGCGCGACCGGCGAAGCGTGGTCGCTGGTCTGCATCGACGAGAAACAGTTGCTGATCGATATCGAGAAGGTCATCGGCCGCAGCTTCCCGAAGGAAATCGTGCCGGGCTTCGAACCGGATCCGTCGATCAAGCCGGAACCGATCCAGAAGCGCGGGGACCGCTCGGGTGGCGGAGGCCGCAACCAGGCACCGCGCGCGCCGCAGGGTGCCCCGCGCGGAGAAAACGGCCGCAGCGGCGGCGGCAATCATGGTGGGAATGGCGGCGGCCGCCCGGCAGCCGCGAGCGGCCGTGGTAACGGTGGCAGCGGCAATGGTGGCAATGGTGGCGGCAATCCGGCCACGCCGCGTTCCGCCCCGGCCCGGGGCGGCGCGCCCGCGGGCGCCGACGGCCGGCCCGCAGCGCTGCTGAGCCAGTCGGCCGGCCGCAACGGCAACCGTTCGAAGTAAAAGCAGCGGCGGACGCTGGCGGCACTGACCCGGTCAAGCCGGGCGGCGTCGCATCCAGGAAAAAAAGGGGCGTGACCGGTTGCCGGTCACGCCCCTTTTGCGAATTGACGCATGCGGCCCATCTGCTCGCGCCAGCGGGCCAGGGTCGCCGCCTCGTCGGCAAGCGCGTAGCGCATTCCGGAAGTCAGCGTCGCATACGGCACGCCCTGCGCCTCGCCGCCGTCGAGTCGCATCAGGTGGCACACGGGATGGCCGGCATCCGCCGCGAGCGCAGGGGCCTCGCTGCGGCGAGTAAGCAGCCGCCACTGGTGGAAACGCCCCTCGAACACGAAGCTCAGTACCGCCCGGCCGCGCGCACGCAGGCAATGACTGCTGCGCGACGTCTGCCAGAGCGCCAGGACCAGATGCCGGCTGTCCGGCGCAAAGACCTCGGCAAGGCCAAGAAGTGCGGTGCGCGGCCAGCCCTGCTCGTCGACGGTGGTCAGCGATAAGGTGAACCCGGCGCGGCCTTTATCCGGAAGGCCGGATGTCACCGCTTCGCCATCGAACCAGCGCAGCAGGACATCGTCCAGGGAGACGAGGGACGTGCGCGTGGTTGCGCCCGCGTCCCTATCCGGAGCCGGCACGCTGGCGCTCACTGCCGCCGTCGGCGCGGTTCGGCCGCTTCAGCGGAAAAAGACATGCTGGGTGATTTTCGTCAGCGGAAACTGGATGCCGGACTGCAGCCGCATCGGCAGATCGAGCGGCTTGAGCAGCATCTTGATGCACATGTCAGCGGAAAGATTGCGCTTGACCAGCCCGTTGACCCGCTTGCTCATCGAGCGGAAACGTTCGCTCTTCACCGCATCCTGATCGTAGCGTTCGGCATACACGTGGCGCAGTGCAATATCGGAATCCTCGCTGCGCATTTCCATCAAACGTCGCGTCAGCGCCCCGAACACCGCCAGCCGGCCGTTGCGCTCGACCGCGTTGTATTTCTTGAAATAATTCAGGAAATGCTTGTAGTGGCGCACTTCGTCGGAACGGATGTTCGCGGTCAGCTGCTTGAGGACCGGCTCGTCGCACGACTCGTTGATCGCGCGATACAGCGTCGCGGTTCCGGTCTCGACGACGCAACGCGCCGCCATTTCGAGCGCGCGCGTTTTTTCGAAGTCCTCGATCTTGCACGTCAGCGAGTATTCCGCGAAAAACTGCTTGAAAGCCTTGTCCCAGTCGAAGTCCGGCCAGGCGCAGGCGATGTACTTCTTCAACGCCCGCCCGTGCTGCAGCTCCTCGACTTCCCAATGCGCGTCGAGCCATTGCGCCACTTCCTCGTCGCCCTCGAAATAGGTCGACAGATTGCGGCTGTAAAGATCCGAACCGCTCTCGATGAACGACGATGCACACAACAGCACCACCAAATCCTCGTTTTTCGCGGCCAGATCCGGATCGATGGCGTCGAAATCGATGTCTTCGAGCCGCCACGGTAGCGGCGGTACATAGTCGGTTTGCACTTTTACTGCCTCCGAGAACCGTGCCGGTGGTAAGTGCCGGTGCCCGGCAGAAACCCGCCCCCGGCCACGTTGGCATTCTTATTCGCCATAATAATGAAAATTCCCGTCACACGCGGGATGGAAAATGCGCCGCGCAGGGCTTTTCCCCTGGCGGCAGTCCATGGTGCCTTGCGCCAGGCCAACGAAGCCGCCGGCCCGCCTGCCTGGAAGGCAGTTTGCGCAAGCGGCCCGCGCCTGTCAAACGGCGCGTACCGCCTTCACGATTTAATTTGTTACGCCATCTATCTGCGCTCGGAAAGCGGCATCGGGGACGCGCAGGCGGCCCGCGCGACGCGATCGACGGCGGGTATTGTCGCAGGATCGGCCGGCGCGTGCAGACTTGCGATGAATACACGATCGGGGCACGGCGCGCGGCGGCGCGGCCGCGGGCGGTGCCGGCGGCAGCCGGGACTCAGCCAGGGAGCAATTGCACGACCCCGCTCTGCGCCCCTGCGGCATAGCCGCGCAGGGTGTCGCCGAAGCCGCCCGCCGCGCGAGCGTCCAGCCGCGCGCTGGTGGTGACCCGCGGCAGCGCGCTCCACGCAATGTCGACGCCGACAGCCAGCAGCGCCTCCACCAGCGCCACGTCCTCGCTGAGCGCGAGCGGCGGGAAACCGCCGGCGCGCCGGTAGGCATGGGCGCTGACGCCCATGTTCGCGCCGTGGATGTGACGGTGCCCGTCGGCATCCAGGTAATGCTCGGCGAAATGCCGGCGCACCCGTTCCAGCTGCGCGCCATGCGGCGACCAGTCGCCCACCGACACCGTCCCACAGACCGCCTCGGCCCGCAGACCAAGCTGGGCGACGAGCCAGTCCGGCGACACGACGGTATCGGCATCGGTAAACGCGAGCCAGCGCGCGCCGGCGGCGAGCTGATGGTCGGCGCCCGCCGCGCGCGCGCGGCCGACATTGCGCGCGCCGATCGTCAGCGTCGCCACGCCCAGCGACGCCGCGATCATCGCGGAAGCGTCGGTGCAGGCATCCAGCACCACCAGGATCGCCACGTCCTCGCCCTGCAGGTCCGGATGGCCCGCGGCGAGCTGGATCGAGGCGAGACAGTCGCGCAGGCCGTGTTGTTCGTTATGCGCCGGGATAACGATGCCGATCATAAGCCCTCGCAGTGCGCAACCGAGCGCGGATCGTTCGACCAGACGTCGAGCAGCATATCCGCATCCTCGTAATGGGCCAGCCGGTGCAAACCGGCGCGCGCATCGAAAGCGGCATGCACGTCGTCGCCGCTGGCCTCCCAGCCTTCGATCGGGTAGCGCCAGTGACATGCCAGGAAAGTTCCTCCCGGCAGCAGCGACGCCTCGATCCGCGCGCCCAGCACGTCGCGCTGCGCGGAATCCAGGTAGTAGCCGAGTTCGCTGATGACCACCAGATCGAAGCGTTCGTCCGGCCAGTTCTCGGGCAGAATCAGCCGTTCGACCCGGACATGGGTGGCGTCGACGAGCCGTTCCTCCGCCAGGGCGGCCGCCCGAGGGCTGCCGTCGCTCGCGAGCAGACGCTCGCAGCGCGTGGCCAGTTCCGCGGCCAGTTCGCCGTTCGCGCAACCGGGCTCGAAACCGCTCGCGTAGCGCGCCTTGGGCAGCATCGCCAGCGTCAGCGCGCGCTTGCGGCGCTCGTACCACCGCTGGCGGAACTGCCAGGGGTCGTCGCTCGCAGCGAACATGTTCTCGAAATACGCCTGGTCGAAACCCGCCGGCGGCGTCTCCTTGCCTACAGTCTCCATGCCTGCTCCCCCGTGGTTCGCTGCTCGATACCCGCACGGCCGTAGGCCGCCAGGTCACGTTCCGCATGGCTCTGCCGCAGAAACACGGGCAGATCCGTCATCAGTGCCGCGAAGCGCGCATCGCGGCACAGGGGCCCGGCACCCAGCGCGCGGCCGGCCGCGCGCAGCACCCTTTCCGCCAACGCTTCGATTTCCAGCCGGACCCGCATGGCCAGCGCCTGGGCGGGCGCCTGGGGGACGGCATCGATCGCTGCCGCGCTCTCGCGCAGCAGCGTCACCGCCGCCGCCAGCGCCAGGTCCAGCTCGGCGGCGTAGAGCGCCGACAGATCGTCGAGCGCGCCACCGGCCGCACGGACTGCGAGGCGCGCCATCGCATAACGGCCGATCGCCGCTGCCGCGCCGTACCAGCAGGCACCGATCCCCGCGCCGCCATGCCAGAACCCGGGGCGCGCCAGATATTCCCCGGGCGCACCGACGAGCGTCGCCGCGGCGTTCTCGAATACCACGTCGACGCTCGCGGTAGCCGCCATGCCCCGGGCATGCCAGCCCTCTCCCGTCACACGCACGCCGGGCTGATCGAGTGCCACCTGCGCCAGGCAGGCGGTCTGGTCGTCAAGCCAGGCCGTGACCAGCGCATGCGTCACGCTCGCCGCGCCCGAGCACCACGCCTTGCGGCCATCCAGGCGCAGGTCGAGGGCGTTGTCGGGGGCGCCAACGCTGCCGGCGGTGCGGGCGGCACCCGCGCGGCGGACTTCTGCGACACCGGGAGCAGGCATACCCGCGGCGTCGGCGCCCCGCCGGGCAACCAGGCGGGCCTGCGGCGGCTCGGCCGCCCAGACTGCCCAGCGCGTGCCGCGCGGCGCGGGCGGCGCGCCCAGCTCCGCGAGAATCGCTACCGCGTCGGTGTGCCCTTCATAAAGCTTGACGAGACCCACGTCGTGCGCGGCGACGTCGGCCAGCATGCGCCAGCGTGCCAGCGTCGCGCCGGGCGCCGCGCCGGGCAGCGGCGGACGGTCGACGCCACGCTCGACGAGCAACGCCAGCGCCGCGCCGACCTGACCCGCGTCGTACGGCGGTGCCAGGCCCGCTTCTCCCGCCGCCAGCACGTCGAGCGCACGCCGCAGCGCGCCGTCGTGGTCGGGCGGCGACGGTTTTTCTGAAAGTGCCGAATCGTGTAGGGCGTGCATGGGTCGAAGTGGTTGATACCCCGGCAGGAAGTGCGGCGGTCCGTCGCGCGCGCCGAGTTACCGGTCACGCAGCGCGGGGTTCGCCTGCACAGAATCGTCCCCCCGATACCCGGTGGGTCGGTAGCGCAGCGAACCATAAGCAATAATCGTGCACGGTTACCGTTTATTTCACGGCCATGGGCCCGGACGGCTTTTTTCTTCGCGCGCCAGGCCGCACGCCGTCCGGGCTTTCGCCCGCGCAACACGCTATAATCGCCGGCTGTGCTGCGTGTGCGCCGCTGACGGCCGCGCACGGCCTTCCCCCCGCCCCCAGGTCAACCACTGCGAACGGCGCTCATGACGACGAACGACACGAAAAAAGTATTCATCAAGACCTATGGCTGTCAGATGAACGAGTACGACTCCGACAAGATGGTCGACGTGCTCGGCGCCGCGCACGGTCTGGTCCAGACGCATAGCGTGGACGATGCCGACGTGATCCTTTTCAATACCTGCTCGGTGCGCGAAAAAGCGCAGGAGAAGGTCTTTTCGGAACTCGGGCGCGCGCGCGCGCTGAAGGAAGCGAAGCCGGATCTGATCATCGGCGTCGGCGGCTGTGTCGCCAGTCAGGAAGGCGCGGCGATCGTCGCGCGCGCACCGTATGTCGATGTCGTTTTCGGGCCGCAGACGCTGCACCGGTTGCCCGGCATGATCGACGCGCGGCGCCGCAGCGGGCGTTCCCAGGTGGATATTTCCTTTCCCGAGATCGAGAAGTTCGATCACCTGCCGCCCGCGCGGGTCGAGGGACCGAGCGCCTTCGTATCGATCATGGAAGGCTGCAGCAAATACTGCAGCTACTGCGTGGTGCCGTATACGCGCGGCGAGGAAGTGTCGCGCCCGCTCGACGACGTCCTGACCGAGATCGCCGAACTGGCCGACCAGGGCGTGCGCGAGGTGACGCTGCTCGGCCAGAACGTGAATGCCTATCGCGCGCCGGTCTCCAAGGGCGGCCTCGACCAGATGGATTTCGCGTCGCTGATCGAGTTCGTCGCGGAGATCCCGGGCATCGAACGCATTCGCTACACCACGTCGCATCCAAAGGAATTCACGCAACAGTTGATCGACGCCTACGCGAACGTACCGAAACTGGTGGATCACCTGCACCTGCCGGTGCAGCACGGCTCGGACCGGGTGCTGATGGCCATGAAACGCGGCTATTCGGTGCTGGAATACAAATCGATCATCCGCAAGCTGCGGGCGATACGGCCGAACCTTTCGGTTTCGACCGACTTTATCGTCGGTTTTCCGGGCGAGACGGCGGGCGATTTCGACAAGATGATGGCGCTGGTCGAGGACATCGGCTACGACACCAGCTATTCCTTCATCTACAGCCCGCGCCCCGGCACGCCGGCAGCCAGCCTGCACGACGATACGCCGCACGCGGTGAAGCTTGCCCGCCTGACGCATCTGCAGGCAACGATCGAGGCGAACGTGCGCCGCATCAGCGCATCGATGGTCGGCAGCGTGCAGCGGGTGCTGGTCGAGGGGCCGTCGCGCAAGGACCCGAACGAACTGCACGGGCGCACCGAGAACAACCGGGTCGTCAATTTTCCGGCATCGCCGGCCGCGCTCGCGCGCCTGCCCGGGCAGATGATCGATGTCCTGATCGACCAGGCCTACCCGCATTCGCTGCGCGGCCAGATCGTGACGGCCGATACGGACGCCGCACCGCAACAGCCCGTCTTGCACACCTGACTACCGGTCTGACGTTGCGGCGCTCCCTGCGCCCGGTCGACCGGTTCACCCCCTTGATGTCCCGGAGAAGGAAGGCTCCCTGGCCTTGAAAATCGCTCAAGAAGAATTCACCGCGCCGCGCGACGACAATACGCGGCTTGCCAACCTGTGCGGCCCGCTCGACGAGAACCTGCGGCAGGTCGAGCAGGCCTTCGACGTGACGCTGGCGCGTCGCGGGCACCGCATCGCGGTGCGCGGCCGCAACGCGAAACTCGCCGTGGCGGCGCTGGAAGATTTCTACAACCGTGCCCGCAATCCGCTGTCGCTCGACGATGTGCAGCTCGGCCTCGTCGAGGCGCGCCAGACGGGCGGCACCACCACCCGCAGTGCCGGACGCAGCAGTACGCCCGGCACGTCCGCCGGCGCGCGCGCCGCCTACGAACGCGGCACCGTCGGCCCGTCCCATGCCACCCCCGTGACCGACGCGGGTCCGGGCGACCCGGATGCGCCGGCGGCGGGCCCGGCGCTGGGGGCCGTGCCGCCGCCGGTCGGTCCGGAACCGATCGTGCTGCACACGCGGCGCACCGACCTGCGCGGCCGCACGCCCACCCAGCACGAATACCTGAAGAACATCCTCGCGCACGATGTCACGTTCGGCCTCGGGCCCGCGGGCACCGGCAAGACCTATCTGGCCGTGGCCTGTGCGGTCGACGCGCTCGAGCGCGACCAGATCAAGCGCATCGTGCTCACGCGCCCGGCGGTGGAGGCAGGCGAGCGGCTCGGCTTCCTGCCCGGCGACCTGACGCAGAAGGTGGATCCCTACCTGCGTCCGCTGTATGACGCGCTCTACGACCTGCTGGGTTTCGACCGCACCGCGAAGATGTTCGAGCGCCAGATGATCGAGATCGCGCCGCTCGCCTACATGCGCGGGCGCACCCTGAACCACGCGTTCATCATTCTCGACGAGGCGCAGAACACCACGCCGGAACAGATGAAGATGTTCCTCACGCGTATCGGTTTCGGCTCGAAGGCGGTGGTGACCGGCGACACCACGCAGGTCGACCTGCCCCGTGGCCACAAGAGCGGTCTGGTGGAGGCGCAGGAGGTGCTGGGCGACGTGCGCGGCATCGCGATGACGCGCTTCACCAGCGCCGACGTCGTCCGGCATCCGCTGGTCGGCCGCATCGTCGACGCCTACGATGCGCACATGCTGCGCATGGGACGCGGCACGTGAGCGGCGAGCCTTCCATGCCGGCCGCGGCGCCGGCTGCATCCGCGGCGGCGGTGCCGCCGCGTCTGGACCTGAACATCCAGTTCGTCGCACCGGCTTACCCGACGCATCGCAAGCTGCTCACGCGCGCGCGCCTCAAGCGCTGGGCCGGCGCCGCGCTCTTCGCGGACGCGACGCTCACGCTGCGCTTCGTCGACGCCGAGGAAGGCCGCACGCTGAACCGCTCGTTTCGGGGACGCGACTACGCGACGAACGTGCTGACGTTCGCGTACGCCGAATCGGCGGACGATCCGGTCAGCGGCGACCTCGTCCTCTGCTGCCCCGTCGTCGAGCGCGAAGCCGCCGAACAGGGCAAGACGCTCGACGCGCACTATGCGCATCTCGTCGTGCATGGCGTTCTGCATGCCCAGGGCTATGACCACGAGGACGACGCCGAGGCCGTCGAGATGGAGTCGATCGAGACCGAGTTGCTGCTCGCGCTCGGCCATGCCGACCCCTACGCCGACGCGCAAACGGGCCGCATCGCCGACGAACCTGCGGCGCCGGGCGCGTTTCCCGGCGCGAACGTGCCATGAGCGAGATCGACGACAACGACATACCGGAACGCGAGGCGCCGGAAGGCGGCGCGGATGCCCTCGCCCTGCCGGCCGTCCCCCATGCCGATACGCCGCCTGCGCCGCCTGCGCCGATCGCGGACGAGGCGTCGCCCGAGGCCACCGCGCCCCCGCCCGCCGTGTTCCAGAACGCCGGCTACCCGCCGCCCGTTGGCGACAGCGCCTTTCTCAGCGAAGAGCGGCTGGCCGCCTCGCTGACGGCGTGCTTTCGCGAGCATGCCCCCGGCGAGGATATCTGGCTGTTCGGCTATGGCTCGCTGATCTGGAACCCCGGCCTGCCGGTCGAGGAATCCTGCCCGGCGCGCGTCAACGGCTACCATCGCGGCTTGTATATGTGGTCGCGTCACAACCGCGGCACGCCCGAGCGGCCCGGACTCGTGCTTGCCGTAGACCGCGGCGGCTCCTGCCCGGGCGTGGCCTTTCGCCTGTCGCCGGTGGGCGCGCAGCCGCATCTCGTGACGCTGTGGCGCCGCGAGATGTCGATGGGCGAGTACCGGCCGGCCTGGCTGCGCTGCGTGCTGGCCGATGGCCGGGCGGTGCGCGCGCTATGCTTCGTCATCCGCCGGGAATCCAGCGCCTATGCCGGGCGTTTGCCCGACGACATCATCCGCTGGGTGTTCCAGCATGCGCACGGCCACTACGGCAGCACCCTCGAATATGTCGAGAAAACCGTCGCGGCGCTGAACGCCGGCGGCATCCCCGATCGGGCCCTCGACGCGCTGCTGCGGCGCTGCCGCAACCCCGCTGCGGCGGCTCCCGAACCACGATAGTGTATGCTTCACTATCCCGATAGGAACCTTTGCGTCCTGACGCCAGCGTTTTTCCCGCCCGCCCGATTGCGATGCCGTTTGGTCGCCGCCGGAAATCCGCGACGCACCTGACGATCCGACGCGCCACCATGAACGACTCATATCCCAGTCGAAGATCCGCCGACCGACCCCGCTCGCTGCTCGAGCGGCTGACCGACCTGATTTCCCCCGAACCCGAATCCCGGGCGGAGCTGCTCGAGATCCTGCAGGACGCGCACGAACGCAACCTCATCGACGCGGATTCGCTGTCGATGATCGAGGGCGTGTTCCAGGTCGCCGAGATGAGCGCGCGCGACATCATGGTGCCCCGCGCCCAGATGGACGCGATCAACATCGCCGAGTCGCCCGAGGAATTCATCCCCTTCGTGCTCGACAAGGCGCACTCGCGCTATCCGGTGTTCGAGGGCGGCCGGGACAATGTCATCGGCGTGCTGCTCGCGAAAGACCTGCTGCGCTTTTATGCCGAGGAGGAATTCGACGTGCGCGGCATGCTGCGCCCGGCGGTCTTCATCCCGGAATCGAAGCGACTGAACGTGCTGCTGCACGACTTTCGCGTCAATCGCAACCATATCGCGATCGTCGTCGATGAATATGGCGGCGTCGCCGGGCTGATCACGATCGAAGACGTGCTCGAGCAGATCGTCGGCGACATCGAGGATGAATACGACTTCGACGAAGAGGCCGGCAATATCATCGCGGCACCCGACGGCCGCTACCGGGTGCGGGCGCTGACCGAGGTCGCGCAGTTCAACGAGGTCTTCGGCACCCATTACAGCGACGACGAAGTCGATACGATCGGCGGCCTGGTGACCCACCGTTTCGGGCGCGTGCCGCACCGCGGCGAACATGTCGAAATCGACGGCTTCGAATTCGAAATCCTGCGCGGCGACGCGCGGCAGCTGCACGTACTTCTGGTGAACCGGGTCGTGCGCGAGCATCCGGGCGATGCCGGCACCGCGCCCCAGGAAGGCTGACGCCGGGTGAAGAAGCCGATGCGCCGGATCACACTCCGCCCCCCTTGCCCCGATGCCGTCCGTTAGCCATCACGCCCCTTCCCGCCGGCGTTGCGCCGCGACGCTCGCGCTGGGCGCCCTCCTTGGCGGCGCGCATACGCTCGCGTTCGCGCCGACGCAGCATGGCGGCTGGCTGCAATTCCCCGTGTTCGCCGCGCTGTTCTGGTTGATCGCGCAGGCACGCACGCGTCCGGGCGCCGCCGCGCTCGGCCTGGCCTTCGGCTTCGGCAATTTCGTCACCGGCGCGTACTGGCTCTATATCAGCATGCACGACTACGGCGGCATGCCGCCCCCGCTCGCGGGTGGCGCGGTGGTGTTGTTCTCGCTCTATCTGGCCTGCTACCCGGCCCTGGCGTGCGGCGCCTGGCGGGCGACCGAAACCCCGCGCCGTGTGCCGTTCGCCTTCGCGCGCGTTGATGCCGGCGGCGCATCACGCGACGCGCCGCCGGCGACCGCTGGGTCCGCCGGGCCGGCGGGAGCGCTGCTGTCGGCCGCCGTGTTCGGCGCCACCTGGGCGCTGGGCGAATGGCTGCGCGAAACGGTTTTCACCGGTTTTCCCTGGCTGTCGAGCGGCTATGCGCAGGTCGACGGCCCGTTGGCCGGCCTCGCCCCCTTCGTCGGCGTGATGGGCGTCGGCTTCGCGACCGCCAGCGCCGGGGCCCTGCTCGCGCAGTGCCTGTTCGCGCTGCGGCACCGCCGCGGGCAACCGGTGCGCATGGCACTCGTTCCCGGCGCGTGTCTGCTGGCCCTGCTGGGGCTCGGCCTGCTGGGCGCCACCGTGCGTTTCGCGACGCCGCGCCAGGCGCCGCTCACCGTGCGCCTGCTGCAGGGCAACGTCGCGCAGGACATGAAGTTCGAGCAGTCCGAACTCGACCGGTCGATTGCCCTGTACCAGCGCCTGATCACCGAAAAACCGGCGGATCTGATCGTCACGCCGGAAACCGCGCTGCCGATCCTGATCGGCAATACCCCGGCCGAATTCGCACAGACGGTCCGCGCGTTCGCCGACCGCACCGGCAGCGCGATCCTGCTCGGCGCGGCAGGCGTCATCGCCCCGCCCCGCGCGGCCGGGACCCCGGCCGGTGCCGCCGCCCCGCCGGTCGGCTATACCAATTCGATCTTCGGCCTGAGCCCCGGCCGCGGCGAGCTGTACCGCTACGACAAGCATCACCTGGTGCCGTTCGGCGAATTCGTTCCCTGGGGATTTCGCTGGTTCGTCGACCTGATGCACATCCCGCTGGGCGATTTCGCCCGCGGGCCGCTGGTGCAGCCGTCGTTCGCGATCAAGGGCGAGCGCGTTGCCATCGATATCTGCTACGAGGACATCTTCGGCGACGAGATCGCCCGGCGCCTGCGCCGGGCCGCCGACCCCGCCAGCATCCTGGTGAATTCCACCAACCTCGGCTGGTTCGGCAACACCGTCGCACTCGACCAGCATCTGCAGATGGCGCGCATGCGCGCGCTCGAAACGCAGCGCCCGGTCGTGCGCGCGACCAATACCGGCGCGACCGCGGCCATCGATGCGTATGGCCGCGTCACGGACCGCCTGCCGAGCTTCACCACCGGCGCGCTCGACGCCACCGTGCAGGGCACCGTCGGGCTGACCCCCTATGTCCGCTTCGGCGACCTGCCGGTGCTGCTGCTCGCCTTGCTGCTGCTCGGCGCGGCGCGGATCGGACGCCGTTCCGCGCGCCGCCCTCCGCGCTGAGGACCGGTGCGCGACGGCATCCCGCACTTTCACCGCCGCGCAAACGGGTAAAACCCGCGCAGCAATCGCCAACCGCGGCGGTAACGGCTAAAATTGCGCGTTTCGGCCCCGCGCCGGGCCGCGCCGACGGTCCTCGCCCGCGGCTCCGCACGATTATCTGGACACCTGGACGCCACCCAATGCTTACCTTCCAGCAAATCATCCTGACCCTGCAGTCGTATTGGGATAAACAGGGCTGCGCGCTTTTGCAGCCGTATGACATGGAAGTCGGCGCCGGCACCTCGCACACCGCGACCTTCCTGCGCGCGATCGGGCCGGAGCACTGGCGCGCCGCCTACGTGCAGCCCTCGCGCCGCCCGAAGGACGGCCGCTATGGCGAGAACCCGAACCGCCTGCAACACTACTACCAGTATCAGGTGGTCCTGAAGCCCGCGCCGGAAAACATCCTCGACCTGTACTTCGGCTCGCTCGCGGCGCTCGGCCTGGACCTGCAGCAGAACGACGTGCGCCTCGTCGAGGACGATTGGGAAAACCCGACGCTCGGCGCCTGGGGCCTGGGCTGGGAAGTCTGGCTCAACGGCATGGAAGTGACGCAGTTCACCTATTTCCAGCAAGTGGGCGGCATCGACTGCCGGCCGGTGCTCGGCGAGATCACCTATGGCATCGAACGGCTCGCGATGTACCTCCAAAAGGTCGAGAACATCTACGACCTGGTCTGGACGGAGTGGGAGGAAAACGGCGAACGCCGTTCGCTGACCTATGGCGACGTCTTCCATCAGAACGAAGTCGAACAATCGACGTACAACTTCGAGCACTCGAACGCGGAAATGCTGTTCGGTTTCTTCTCGCATTACGAAGCCGAGGCCAAGCGGCTGATCGAGGTGCAACTGGCGCTGCCCGCCTACGAGATGATCCTCAAGGCCGCTCACACCTTCAACCTGCTCGACGCCCGCGGGGCGATCTCGGTGACCGAGCGCGCCGCCTATATCGGCCGGATCCGCGCGCTGTCGCGCCTGGTCGCCCAGGCGTACTACGATTCGCGCGAGAAGCTCGGTTTCCCGATGGCGACCGCCGAGACCCTGGCGTCGCTGGCGGCGACGGCGACCCCGCCTTCGCTGGCTGCCTGACCTTGAATACCATGAGCCAAACTGTCCCGCTTTGTCGCACCCTCCTCGTCGAACTGCTGACCGAGGAATTGCCGCCGAAGGCGCTCGCCCGCCTCGCCGAGGCGTTCGCCGGCGGCCTGGCGAGCCGTCTCGCCGCCGCCGACCTGATCGAGGCCCCGGCCACCGCCGATCCCGCCCCGGCAACCTGCACGATCTACGCAACGCCGCGCCGCCTCGCCGTCGCGATCCACAACGTGCGGTCGGTCTCCCCCGCGCGCCAGGTTCGCCAGAAGGTTTTGCCGGTGAGCGTCGCGCTCGACGCGAATGGCCAGCCCACCGCGCCGCTCGCGAAAAAACTGGCCGCGCTCGGCTTTCCCGATATCGGCGTGGACGAACTGGAACGCGCGCCGGACGGCAAGACCGAGGCTTTCTTCCTCAGCCATACCGCGCCGGGCCGGCATCTGGCCGACGTACTGCAGGCCGCGCTGACCGACACGCTGGCCAGGCTGCCGGTGCCGAAAATGATGCGCTACCAGCGTTACCCGCACGCCTCGCAGCGGGTCGGCCCGGGTAGCGGCGCGGGTGTCGCGACGGATGCCGGTGCAAACACCGCCGTCGGCAGCACCGCCCCCGCTGGCGTGCAGACCGTCGATTTCGCGCGGCCGGTGCACCGTCTGCTGGCGCTGCATGGCGCCGACCTCGTTCCCGTGTCCGCGTTCGGCCTGCCTGCCGGACGCGCCACGCTGGGTCATCGTTTCATGTCGTCCGGCGAAATCGCGATCGACACGGCGGATCACTATGCCGCGCTGCTCGAACAGCGCGGGCGGGTGATCGCGAGCCAGGACGAGCGCCGCGCGTCGATCGAGCGCCAGTTGCTGGCCGCCGCCGGCGCGGACCGTGTCGTGATGCCCGCCGCCCTGGTCGACGAGGTCAGCGCGCTGGTCGAATGGCCGAAGGTCTATGCGTGCAGCTTCGACGCGGCGTTTCTCGAAGTGCCGCAGGAATGCCTGATCCTGACGATGCAGACCAACCAGAAGTATTTCGCCCTGACCGACGCGGACGGCCGGTTGCGACCGCGCTTCCTGGTCGTGTCGAACATCGACACCGCCACGCCCGCCGACATCATCGAAGGCAACGAACGGGTGATCCGTCCGCGTCTCGCCGATGCGCGCTTCTTCTTCCGCCAGGACAAGAAGAAACCGCTCGCCGAGCGGGTGTCGCAACTGGGCGCGGTGGTGTACCACAACAAGCTGGGGTCCCAGCTGCAACGCACGCAACGCGTGGTCGCGATCGCCGAGGCCATCGCACCGCGCGTCGGCGCGGATGTGGCGCGGGCGGCACGCGGCGCGCTGCTGGCAAAGGCCGACCTGACGACCGACATGGTCGGCGAGTTCCCCGAGTTGCAGGGCACGATGGGCACCTATTACGCGCGTCACGACGGCGAAGCCGACGAGGTCGCGCTGGCCTGCTCGGAACATTACCGGCCCCGCTTCTCCGGCGACGCGCTGCCCGCAACGCTGACCGGCACCGTGGTCGCGCTGGCCGACAAGCTCGAAACGCTGGTCGGCATCTGGGGCATCGGCCTTGCTCCCACCGGCGAGAAGGATCCGTTCGCGCTGCGCCGCCATGCGCTCGGCGTGCTGCGCATCCTGATCGAAAAAGCGTTGCCGCTCGACCTGCTGCAATTGCTGCAGGTCAGCTATGCGCAGTTCGCGACGCTGCCGGCGGTGAGCGATCCGGTCGACGCGCTGCGCGTCTTCTTCCTCGACCGCCTGCGCGCGCAGCTGCGCGAACGCGGCTATTCGGCGAACGAGGTCGAGGCGGTGCTGGCCGAACAGCCGACGCGCTTCGACGACATCATCGGCCGGCTCGACGCGGTGCGCGCGTTCGCGGCGCTGCCCGAGGCCGACGCGCTGGCCGCGGCCAACAAGCGGATCGGCAACATCCTGAAAAAAGCCGATGCGGCGGCGATTCCCGCGAGCGTCGACGCGGCGCGGCTGGTGGAACCCGCGGAGCAGGCACTGTTCGCCGACCTGCAACGGGTCGCACCGCTCGCGCAGGCGCACCGCGATGCGGGCCGATACGCCGAGGCGCTGTCGGCGCTCGCCGGATTGCGGGGCAGCGTCGACGCCTTCTTCAACGACGTGATGGTCAATGCCGAGGACGCGGCGCTGCGGGCAAACCGTCTGGCGCTGCTCGCGCAGCTCCACCGCCCGATGAACGCCGTCGCCGACATCTCCAAACTGGCCAGCTGACCATGCCCGCTTCCCACGGAAACTCCGGCAGTGCCCGCAAGCTCGTCGTGCTCGATCGCGATGGCGTGATCAATCACGACTCGGCGGCCTTCATCAAGTCGCCCGACGAATGGCAGCCCATCCCGGGCAGCCTGGAAGCCATCGCCCGCCTCAACCGCGCGGGGTTTCGCGTCGTCGTCGCCACCAATCAGTCCGGCATCGGCCGCGGCCTGTTCGACACCGCGATGCTCAACGAGATCCACTCGAAGATGCACCGGGCAGCCGCCGCCGCTGGCGCGCGCATCGACGCCGTGTTTTTCTGCCCGCACACGAACCACGACCGTTGCGACTGCCGCAAGCCGCTCCCGGGCATGCTCACGCAGATCATCGAGCGCTTCGACGTCGCCGATGCGGCGCTGGTGCCGATGGTCGGCGACGCGCTGCGGGACGTGCAGGCGGCCGCGGCCGCCGGATTTCAGCCGCATCTGGTGCGTACCGGCAAGGGCGACAAGACCCTCGCCGCCGGCGACCTGCCCGACGGCACGCGCATCCACGACAATCTGCGGGAATTCGCTTTCGATTTCCTCGCCCGGCACGGGGAGTGACCGCCCATGCTCACGCTCCTGCGCCTGCTTGGCTCGCTCGTCCTGCTGCTGTTCATGATCGTCTTCACGCCGCCCTATGCGATCGCGTGTTTCATCGCCTTTCCCTTCATGAACGCGCACCGGCGTTACTGGATGATCGCCGTCTGGTGTCGCACCATCATCCGGGCCGCGCGGGTGCTGTGCGGCATCCGCTATCGGGTGATCGGTGCCGAGAACCTGCCCGACGGGCCGGCCGTGATCCTCTCCAAGCACCAGTCCGCCTGGGAAACGCTGGCCTTCCCCGCGCTGATGCCGCGGCCCTTGTGCTTCGTCTTCAAGCGCGAATTGCTGTACGTGCCGTTCTTCGGCTGGACGATGGCCATGCTGAAGATGATCCATATCGACCGCAACAAGGGCCCGCGCGCCTTCGTGTCGGTGATCCGGCAGGGGCGCGAACGGCTGGCGGACGGTTCGTGGGTCATCATGTTTCCCGAAGGCACCCGCACGCCGACCGGCGTCACGGGCGTCTATAAATCGGGCGGCGCGCGCTTTGCGATTGCCACCGGCGCGCCGGTGATCCCGGTCGCGCATGACGCCGGACGCGTCTGGCCGCGCAACGCGCTGATCAAGCGCGCGGGCCTGGTGACCCTCTCGATCGGGCCGCTGATTCCCACGGCCGGGCTCGACGCCGACACCGTCAATTCCCGCGTGGCGGCATGGATCGAGGCGGAAATGCGCCGGCTCGATCCCCACGCCTACGCGACGGAAGCCACCGCGCCGGCCGCGCGACCCTGAACCCGGCACCGTCTTGAACGCGTTTTTCCGCCCGCCCGCCCGCGTTGCCTCCCCCGCGCCCCTCGCGCCTGCGGAGTCGCGTCTGCGCACGCTGCGTCTCGGCTCGCGCCTGCTCACCTATACGCTCCGGCGCTCGGCGCGGCGCACCATCGGCTTCGTCATCAGCCGCCGCGGCCTGGCGGTCACCGCGCCGCAGCGGCTATCGCTGCAGGCGATCGAAAACGCGATCGCGGGCAAGCAGCGCTGGATCTTCGCCAAGCTCGATGACTGGGTGGACCGCGCGCTGCCGCCCGAGGAAGTGCCGGTCGCATGGCGGGACGGCGCGCAGATCGCCCTGTACGGCGAGGCGGTGACGCTGCGGCTGTCGGCGGCGGCAGGCGCGCGCGCGCGGGTCGACTATGATGCGGCGTCGCGTACGCTGTGCGTCGCGCTGCCGGTCGCACCGATCCCGTCGCCCGCGCCGGCCGTGCCGGTCGACGACGTCCGAATCGGCGCGCTGCTGCAGGCCTGGTTCCAGGGCGAGGCGCGGCGCCGGTTCGCCGAGCGTCTCGCCTTGTACGCCCCGGTCGTCGGCGTGCGTTTCAAGGCCTTCGCGTTGTCCTCGGCAACCACGCGCTGGGGCAGTTGCTCCAGCGCCGGCAATATCCGTCTGAACTGGCGGCTCGTGCATTTTCCGCTCGCGGTACTCGATTACGTGGTGATCCACGAACTCGCGCACCTGCGCGAAATGAACCACAGCCCACGCTTCTGGGCCGTGGTCGAGGGCGTCCTGCCGGACTACCGGCAACTGCGCGCCATGCTCAAGCAGCCCGCGGCCGGCGCGCTGCCGCGGTTGTAGTCCTTTCTCTTCGGCACCCTGCCCCAGCCAGATTCGGCGCGGAGCGGTAAAATTCCTGAATGGCATGGCATCACGCCGTGCACAACTCCCCTATAAAATTCCCACCATGCGAAGAATTCTGCACACCATGCTGCGCGTCGGCGATCTGCAACGCTCGATCGATTTCTACACCCAGGTGCTCGGCATGAAACTGCTGCGCCAGCACGATTACCCGGATGGACGTTTCACGCTCGCCTTCGTCGGTTACGCGCCCGAATCGGAAGCCGCCGCGATCGAACTGACATACAACTGGGATACGCCCGCCTACGAACTGGGCAGCGGCTATGGTCACATCGCGCTGCAGGTCGACGACGCGTACGCGGCCTGCGACGACGTGCGCAGCAAGGGCGGCAAGGTCAGCCGCGAGGCCGGCCCGATGAAACACGGCACCACCGTCATCGCTTTCGTCGAGGACCCGGACGGCTACAAGATCGAACTGATCCAGCGCGGCACGCAATAAGACCGCGGCGCCCGCGACAAAGGAAAACCGTCAGGCGCGCGTCGCGCATGGCGCGTGTCGACGTTCGATTCATTCGTTTTGCGCTGACGTTCTTTGCCCAGGCGTGCGCCCCCTTCCCTTTTCGGCAGAGAATCCCCTTCAGACGGACGCCGCGAGCCGTTGCGCGACCGTCACGTATTCGGCGACCGGCACGTCCTCCGCGCGCCGCGACAAATCGAAGCCGAGGGCGTCGAAGTCGACCGTCTCGCGATAGGCGCCCAGCGTATTGCGCAGCATCTTGCGGCGTTGCGAGAACGCGGCGGTCACGACTTCCGCGAAACGGCGCGCCGGCACCTCCGGCAAGTCCTCGGGCCGGTGGGGCAACATGCGCACGATGGCCGAGTTGACCTTGGGCGCCGGATTGAACGATTCCGGCGGCACGTCCATCAGCTTCTCCATCGCGTAACGGAACTGCAGCATCACGCTCAGACGGCTGTAGGCCTTGGTACCGGGCACCGCGACCATGCGCTCGACGACTTCGTCCTGCAACATGAAATGCTGATCGACGACCTTGTCGGCGCAGCCCATCAGGTGGAACAGCAGCGGGCTGGAAATGTTGTAAGGCAGGTTGCCGACGATCCGCAGGGACGGCGCCGGGCGCGCGCCGACGCGACCCTCCCCGGCCTCGCCCACCCCGCCGCGTGCGTCCTCCGCGGCGCCGGACGCCACCGCCAGCGCACCGAAATCGAACGCGAGCGCGTCGCCGGCGTGCACCACCAGGCGCTCGCCGAATGTCCTGTGCAGACGGCCGATCAGGTCGCGGTCGAGTTCGACCACATGCAGCGGCGTGCCCAGCGCATCGGCCAGGGGGCCGGTCAATGCCCCCAGCCCCGGGCCGATCTCCACGACCCGTTCGCCCGCGCGCGGCGCGATGCAGGCGACGATGGACTGGATGATGCCCTGATCGACCAGGAAGTTCTGGCCGAAGCGCTTGCGTGCGACATGGCCCTGGACGGGGCTACGGGAGAAGGCGGACATAAGAATGGTCTTAAAACGGTGGTGTGCTATCGAAAATCCGCACGCGTGACCGGCGGACCGGTGCGCGCCGCGCAAGGCGGTGGATCGGGCATGTCCCGCGCCGTGCGCCGGGGACGCGAACGCGTTGGCGGCGGTCGTTACGCCGGCTGGGGGCGGCGCCGATGGCGCCCCATCTGCACCGCGGTATCGAGCGCCGCGAGCATGCTGCCCGGGTCGGCGCGGCCGCTGCCGGCCAGGTCGAGCGCCGTGCCGTGATCCACCGACGTGCGAATGATCGGCAGGCCCAGCGTGATGTTGATGCCCGCGCCGAAGGTGGCGTATTTCAGCACCGGCAGCCCCTGATCGTGAAACATCGCCAGCACGCAGTCGGCGTCGGCGAGATGGCGCGGCTGAAACAGCGTGTCGGCGGGATACGGGCCGCGCGCATCGATGCCAGCCGCGCGGGCCTGCTCGATCGCGGGAGAAATGACGTCGATCTCCTCGCGTCCGAGATAGCCGTTCTCCCCCGCATGCGGGTTCAGGCCCGTCACCAGGATGCGCGGCGCGGCGATGCCGAAGCCGCGCCGCAGATCCGCGTCGATGATGGTCAGTATCCGTACCAGCGACGCGCGCGACAACGCGCCGGCGACCTGCGACAGCGGCAGGTGCGTGGTCGCCAGCGCGACGCGCAGGGGCCGTTCGCCGGTGCCGGCGAGCATCATCACGACCTGTTCGGTCGCGGTGCGCTCCGCCAGGTATTCGGTGTGGCCGGTGAAGGGCACGCCGGCGTCGTTGATGGTGCTCTTTTGCAGAGGCGCGGTGACGATCGCATCGAAATCGCCGGCACGCGCGCCATCGATCGCCGCATCGAGCAGGGCCAGCACGTAGGCGCCGTTACGCGCATCGAGCCGCCCGGCGACGACCGGAACCGCCGCCGGCACATCGGCCAGCACGACCTGCCCATTCGCCAGCAGCGCCTGCCAGTCGACCCCCACCGCCGACGCACGCGCCGCCAGCAAGGCCCCATCGCCCAGCACCACGAAGCGCGTGTCCGGCCAGCGCGCATCGGCCCGTCCCCGCGCCAGCGCCGCCAGCGTCAGCTCGGGCCCGACCCCCGCCGGCTCGCCGGTGGTGATCGCCACCGTCAACGCGACGGCGTCGTCGGGCGGCGCGACGGCCGCCAGGCCGGGGACCGGGGACACGGTGTTCACGGCGTGGTGGTGTCCAGCATCGTCTTGATGTAGGCCGAATCGTACAGCTCGCGCAGCCAGTCCGCGTATGCCTGCTCGGACTTGCGCGACCCGACCGCCTGACGCGCCGCGTCCTCCTGCTCGGCCGGCGTTGCCACCGATTCGCGGCGTCCCTGCACCAGGATCAGGTGATAGCCATACTCGGAACGCACCGGGTTGCTGATCTGCCCCGGCTGCAACTGGTTCATCACGCGTTCGAAATCCGGTACGGTCTGGCCCGGGTTGATCCAGCCCAGGTCACCGCCCTGTCCGGCCGAGCCGTCCTGCGAATTGCTGCGCGCGTATTCGGCGAACGTGCCCTTGCCGGCCTCGATATCGCGTTTGATGCGTTGCAGCTTGCTGACCACGTCCGCTTCGGACGACCCCTCGCCCACGCGCAGCAGGATATGGCTGACATGCGTCTGCGTAATCTTGCTCGCGGCCGAACTCGATGCGCGGCGCTCGACGAGCCGGACCACTTCCCAGCCGTCGGCGGTGCGGATCGGCTCCGGCACGACCTGGCCCGGCGCGATCGTGGCGACTGCGTCGACGAAGGGCTTGGGCAAGGCGTCGGGCGCCTTGAAACCGAGGTCGCCGCCGGCCTTCGCATCGCCCGCCTGCGAATTCGACTTCGCGAGGCGCGCGAAATCGCGGCCGTCACGCGCATCGGCGATGACCTTCTCCGCGCGCTTTTCCGCAGCCTGCACATCCGCTTCCGGCGCGCCCGCCGGCACCGCCACCAGCAAATGCTGCAAATGCAGGTCGTTCGGCGCCGAGGTGATGCCGTGCTGGCTCGCGATGTAGTTCGCGACCTCGGCGTCCGATACCGTGATCTTGCTGTCGACGTCGCGGCGCCGCAGTTCGGCGAGCGTCATCTCGTCGCGCGCGTCGCTGCGAAACGTCGTCCAGGGCACGTTCTCGGCTTCGATGCGGGCACGGAACTGGTCGAGCGGCAGACCGTTCGACTGGGCCAGCCGCGTGAGCGTCGCGTCGACCGCGGCATCGTCGATGTGAATGCCTTCGGACTCGGCCTTCTGCAACTGGATCTCGGTGACCACCATCTGGTTGAGCACCTGCTTGCGCAACTCGGCGTCGGACGGCAACTGGCTGCGGCCCTGGAGGCGCCGCTTGACCATCGCCACGCGGCGGTCGAGCTGACGCTCGGTGATCACGCCGTTGTCGACGACGGCGATGATGCGGTCCACCTCGTCCCCCGTTCGCGCGGCTTTCGCCTGCGGCGCGGCGGCCGAACCGCTCAGTGCCTGCGCCATTGCCGGCGACGCCGACAGCAGCGCGCCGGCGAAAATCGTTGCACTGGCCATCGAGGCCAATCGTAAAGTCTTAACCATTGCCAACAGAGACTCCTTCGGGTTGCGGCACGCGGCGGAAATTGCCGACGACAGCGGTTGCGTCAGTCATAGTCGGAGAAGCGCGATACCGGATCGGCGGGCGGCGGCGGCGGGACGTAACCGGGCACGCTGGCCCGGAACGAGGCCACCAGGCCATTGTCGATGTTCGAGAAGCCCTTGAGCGTCAGCTGCGCAAGGAAACGCGTACCGGTCGCCGGCAGGCCTGTCGTCGTCAGCCCGTTCGCATAGCGCTGGATCGCCATGCCCAGCGTCCAGCAGGGCGCATCGTACTGAAAACCCAGCAGACCGTCGACCAGACGGTGCGAATCGAACGCGTAGTTGACGCGCCCGACCGCGTAGACGTTGCGCATCACCGGCCATTGCGCGGACAGGACCGCCTGCTTGATCTCGCCGGTGGTGTCCGCGAGCGTCGACGTCGCGCGCGTGTACCGGTAGGCGAGATTGATGACCTTGCGGTCCTCGGGGCTCCAGGCGAAGCCCGTGTTCAGGCGATCGATCTGGTTCGTTTCCTGGTTGTACTGGAACGCGTTCTGGGTGGCGAACGTGTCGGTCAGCTTGAACGATGCCCCCAGGATCAGATCCGTACGCGACGATTCGTCCACGCTCACGTTCGGCATCGTCGTCTGCTGCATGCGGAAATTGTATTGCTGCGCGATGACGAAGCGCGCGCGCTCGTCCCCGGTGTCGGGGTTCAGGAAACGCGTCGTCACCGCGGCGGTCAACCGGTTGGCGTCGGCGATGCGGTCATTGCCGACGAAGGTGTTCGTCGTGAAGATCTCGGCGAGCCCGAAATCGGACTGCGCCGTGTCGAACACCGGGATGTCGGACTGGTTCCGGTACGGCGTATAGACGTAAAAGAGCCGCGGCTCGAGCGTCTGAATATAGTCGCGCCCGAACACGCGCACATGCCTTTCGAATTTGAGGCCGCTGTCCAGGCTCACCGTCGGGATCGCGACGTTGATGTTCTTGTTCGGCAGGGACTGCGGTTGCGTCGAGGAAATCGTCGACGGAATGTAGGAGAGGTTGTACGACGCCAGGTGGTATTGCACCTTCGGAATCACGAACCAGCCCGGGTGCACGATCGGATAGCTGATGTACGGATTCAGGAACAGGCGCTCGCCCTCGGGCATCGTGGACTCGATGCTCGTGAATCGCGTGTAATTGCCTTCCGCGCCGAAATCGAAGCCGCCGACATCGTATTTCTGGTAATTGACGTCGAGTTCCGGTTCGCGGGAATAAGGCGGCGCCGCGTTGTCGAGCGACTGCCAGCGCTGCTCGCGCACCAGCACGGACCACGGACCCTTGTCATAGCGCAGTCCGGCTTCCTGCTGGAACAGCAACTGCGTGCCGTTGTAGATGATCGTGTTGCCGCTGGACAGATCCGATGTATACGCCGCGTCCGACACCCGGTTGTAATTGATGTAGCCGCTGAACCCGTCGCCGAAATTCTGATTGTGTTTCAGGAAGATCGCATAACGGTTGTCGCGCTGCGCCACCGCGTCGTGGGGCATGTACTCGATCGTATCCGTGCCGGAGTAGGTGGGCGACAGGTACCGGTAGTCCATCCCCAGAAACGCTCCGCGCCGCTCCAGGATGCGTGGCCGCAGCGTCAGGTCGCGGTTCGGCGCGATGTTCACGTAGTACGGAATGGTGATGTCCGCGCCGCTGGTCGAACTGTAGGTGAACGTGGGCGGCAGGACGCCGGACTGCCGGTCGCTCGACAACGGAAACGTCAGGTAAGGGCTGGCGAAGATCGGCACCCCCTGGAAAAACAGCACGCCGTTGAGGGCGGTGCCGAGGTTGTCGCCCTGGTCCATGTCGAAACGGCTCGCGCGCACGTACCAGCTCGGGTCCGCGCAGGCACAGGCGCTATACGTGCCGCGGGTGATGCGCGTGCGTTCGTCGTCGAGCATGTCGAGCCGTTCGCCCTTGCCGCCCGCGCCGGATTCACCGAAATGATAGGTCGGCGTCAACATGTAGCCGACCCGCGCCTCGAGCGCCATTTGCGCGCGCGGCCCGACGAACAGGTTGCCATGCTGGTTGATCCGCACGTTGCCGTAGGCGTCGGCGACGTCGGTATCCGCGTCGTAATGGATCTTGTCGGCACGGATGATCGCGCCGTAGCGACGCAGTTCGGCGTTGCCGGTCAGCGTGGTCTGACGCTCGCCGTCCGCGCTGACGTGATCGCCCAGCGAGAACGTGCCCGAGGTCTGGCCCGGGGCCAGCGGCTGCTCGACGATCTGCGGCGCGAGACTGAAGCCCCATTTCGGGTCGAGCGCGACCGGGCGCGCGGCGTCGCCGGTCAGTTGGGCGAAGCCCGTTACCGGGGAGACGCAGCCTGCGGCGAAGAGCGCGATCACGACGCGCTTTCTTCGCGATGGCGGGCTGGCGAACGGATTCGATCGTATGAACAGTCTGGGCGGCATGAATGCAGGAGGCGCTTCGACCGGCGCGCCCGGCGCCCCCCGGGGGGTGCGGCTGGTGCGGCTCGGACAGTCGGGATTCGCACGGGGTGTCCGAATTCGTGGGGTATTATATGGCAATCCATCCCTTGCTCCAGCCGAATGCGCCGCTTAGTTGGCAATGCGTTGTCAAATAAGCTCGTCGACGCGTCCGCCAGGCGGCGTGCCGGCCCCCTCTCGTCCCCCGTCGAATGACACAAAACAGTTCCCGCTCCGCGCCTCTTTCCCCCCCGGCCGCCGCAGCGCCCCCCGCGACACAGGCAGACACCGCCGCGGACCAGGTCGCCGACGATCTCCGCCTGACGGCGTTGCGCGCGTGGCTGCGCGGCGTGGCCTGCGCCGCGCCGACGGGAACGGACGCCGATCCCGGGCTCGACGTCGCGGCGCTCGCACCGGCCTCCTCCGACGCGGGCTTCCGGCGCTACTTCCGCCTGCCCGCGCGCGCCGGCTCGCTGATCGCCATGGATGCGCCGCCGCCCGAGAAATCGCGCGAGTTCGTGCAGATCCAGGCCCTGCTGGCCGAGGCCGGCGTGCACGTGCCGCGCATCCTCGCCGCCGACGTCGAACGCGGCTTCATGCTGCTGTCCGACCTGGGCACGACGTCCTATCTGGACGCCCTGTCCGGTGCCGGCGAAGAGGACGCCCGGGCGCTGATGCGCGCCGCGCTCGACACGCTGATCCGCTGGCAGTCCGCCAGCCGGCCGCAGGTCCTCCCGGAATACGACGAACCGCTGCTGCGCCGCGAACTCGAACTGCTGCCCGAGTGGTATCTCGGCCGCCATCTCGGCCGCACGCTCGACGCGACCGAGCGCGCCACCCTCGACGGCGTCTTCCGCACGCTGATCGACAGCGCCCTGGCGCAGCCGCGGCTCTTCGTGCATCGCGATTTCATGCCGCGCAACCTGATGGTGGCGCCGCCCGCGCCGGCCGTGCTCGACTTCCAGGACGCGGTGCTGGGCCCCGCCACCTACGACGTCGCGTCCCTGTTCCGCGACGCCTTCATCAGCTGGGACGAAGGGTTCGAGCTCGATTGCATCGCCTGGTACTGGGGCCGCGCGAAGGCCGCCGGCCTGCCGGTGCGGGCCGATTTCTCCGAGTATTACCGCGAACTCGAATGGATGGGCCTGCAGCGCCATCTGAAAATCATCGGCCTGTTCGCCCGGCTCGCCTACCGCGACGGCAAGCCCCGCTATCTGGCGGACACGCCGCGCTTCATCGCCTATGCGCGCAAGGTCGCAGGCCGTTATCGCGAATTGACGCCGCTCGCGCGGCTGCTCGACCAGATCGAGAACCGTGCGGAAACCGTCGGCTATACGTTCTGACGCCCTTCCCCTGCAACGCCCCCTACCCGGACAGGCCATGGATACTGCAATGATTTTCGCCGCCGGCCGCGGCGAACGGATGCGACCGCTGACCGACCATACTCCCAAGCCCCTGCTGGAAGCCGGCGGCAAGCCGCTGATCGTCTGGCAGATCGAGGCGCTGGCGCGCGCCGGCATCCGGCGCATCGTCATCAACCACGCCTGGCTGGGCGAGCAGTTCGCGGCGGCGCTGGGCGACGGGAGTCGCTGGGGCGTCTCGCTGCGGTACTCCGCGGAAGGCGCGCGCGCGCTGGAGACCGCCGGCGGCATCGCACAGGCGCTGCCGCTGCTGGCAGGCGCGGACGCAATCGCCGAAACGGGCGAGGCCCGCGCTGCCGGAGCGCCGGCCGCCGGAGCGCCGGCCGCAGGGACGCCGGCCGCCACGCACACGGTTTTCCTCGCGGTCGCCGGCGATGTTTTCTGCGATTTCGATTTCGCCACGTTGCGCGAGCGCGCGCGTGCGATGCATCAGCGCGCGCAACCGGCCATGCACCTGGTCATGGTGCCGAATCCGCCCTTCCATCCGCACGGCGACTTCGCCTTCGACGGCGAGACGCTCAGCGCCGACGGCCCGGCACGCTTCACATTCGCCAGCTTCGGCCTGTACGACAGCCGCACGTTCGCGGCGATCGCACGCCGCGCGCCGGTGCCGCGCATGGCCCTGTTGCCGTTCTTCCGTGAAGCGATCGCCAGCGGTCGCGCGTCGGCCGAGGTCTGGCGAGGCCGCTGGGCGAACGTCGGCACGCCTGCCGAATTAACCGCGCTGGATACGGCGCTGCGCGCGAACGCGCGCTAGAATCGCCTATGCACCCGCCCTCTCCCGCCTCCTCTCGTTCTTTCGCGACCGACGCCGCGCGCCCATCGGCACCCGACGCGCACCGCACGCCGCCCCGGGTCGCGGACCGCGCCTTTCCTCCCGAAGTATTCGCGCGACGGCGCCAACGGGTGCTCGCGGCGTTGCGCGCGGCCGGAGGCGGCATCGCCCTGATCGCCGCGGCACCGGCCCGGGTCCGCAGCCGCGACGGCGATTTCCCCTACCGGCAGGACAGCGACTTTTTCTATCTGACCGGTTTCACCGAGCCCGACGCGCTGCTGCTGCTCGACAGCCGCGGCGCGGGGAAAACGGAAGCGCCGTCGAGCACGCTGTTTTGCCGGGAAAAAGACCCGGCGCGCGAAGTCTGGGAAGGATTCCACTACGGACCCGATGCCGCACGTCGGGCGTTCGGCGTGGACGCCGCGCTGCCGAACAGCGCGCGCGACACCCATCTGCCGGCCTGCCTGGACGGCGCGCCCACGCTCTTCCATCCGTTCCATGCGGATACGGGCCTCGACGCGGACATCGCGCGCTGGATCGCCACCGTGCGCGGCCGGCGCGGCCACCGCGCGCCCGCGTCGCGCCACGACCTGACGCCCGTGATCGAAGCGATGCGCATCGTCAAGGACGCCAGCGAACTTGCCCGCATGCGCGCCGCCGCGGCCATCTCCGCGCAGGCGCATCTGCGTGCGATGCGCGCCGCGCGCCCCGGCCTGCCCGAATACGCGCTCGAAGCCGAATTGCTGTATGAGTTCCGACGTCATGGCGCGCAGGCCCCCGCTTATGGCTCGATCGTGGCGGCCGGCGCGAACGCCTGCATTCTCCATTACCCGGCGGGCGACAAGGTGCTCGCGGACGGCGACCTGGTGTTGATCGACGCCGCCTGCGAACTCGACGGCTACGCCTCCGACATCACCCGGACCTTTCCGGCGAACGGCCGCTTCAGCGGCCCGCAGCGTGCGCTTTACGACATCGTCGTCGCGGCGAACCATGCCGCCGCCGTCGCGACCCGACCCGGCGCCCGTTTCGACGACGCGCACCAGGCCGCGTTGCGTGTGCTGGTGCAGGGCCTGTTCGACACCGGTCTGTTGCGCGCGGACGCGCACGGCAGCGTCGACGACGCCATCGCCGCGCGGGCCTATACGCGTTTCTACATGCACCGCACGGGCCACTGGCTCGGGCTCGACGTGCACGACTGCGGGGACTACGAGGAACGCGGCGAGACGGGCGACAGCGAGGCGGACGCGGGCGCGACGACCCCGACCGACGATGCGGACGATACCGCCGCGCCCGCGCCGCCGGCCTCGCGCGTCCTGCGCGCGGGCATGGTGCTGACGATCGAACCCGGCCTGTACGTGCGCCGTGCCGACGACGTGCCCGAGGCGTTCTGGGACATCGGCATTCGCGTCGAGGACGATGCGGTTGTCACCGAGGACGGTTGCGAGCTGATCACCCGTGACGTCCCCGTCGAGGCCGACGCGATCGAAGCCCTGATGCGGGAGGCGCGATGCTGAGCCAGTTCTCTGCGTTGAGCGCAGACGCGGATACGGACGCAGCGGCGTTCGACTGCGACATCGCGATCGTCGGCGCGGGGCCCGTCGGGCTGGCGCTGGCCGGAGCGCTGGCGCGCCGCAGCGCGACCGCGGCGCTCTCGATCGTACTGATCGACGCGCGCGACGCCGCTGCCGCGCACCGCGACCCGCGCGTGCTGGCGCTCTCGTACGGCAGCCGGACGCTGCTCGAACCGCTCGGCTGGCCGGCCGCCGCGACGCCGATCGAGGAAATCCACATTTCGCAACGCGGTCGCTTCGGCCGCACGCGCATCGACCGGCGCGAGCACGACCTGCCCGCCCTCGGCTACGTGCTCCGCTACGGTGCGCTGACGGCCGCCCTGCGCGCCGGCCTGGACCGGACCATCGCGGCCGGGGCACGCGTGCGGGTCCTGGAACACAGCACGGTGCGCGACGACCTGCAGGATGAACACGGCGTCACCGTACGAATGGCGACGGCGTCGATGCCCTCATCTGCCGCCGCCGCTGCCGCTGCCGCTGCCGCCATCGATGCGACCGCCGACGATGCCGCCTCCGTCGATACCGCCGAGGCCGCCCCCCGCAGCTTGCGCGCGCGCCTGCTGATCCATGCCGAAGGCGGTCTGTTCGACGCACAGGCGGCGGCCGGCATGCACCCGCGGTCGCGCGATTATCAACAGACCGCCATCGTCGGCAGCGTGCGGTGCAGCGCCGCGCTGCCGCGCGTCGCCTGGGAACGCTTCACCGACGAAGGGCCGGTGGCGCTGCTGCCGCTCGCCGAATCGGGACAGGCACGCCCGGCGGGGTCGTCGGACCGACCGGATGTCCAGGGTTCGGAGCCGGCCGACTACGCGCTGGTCTGGTGCCAGACGCCGGAACAGGCGGCGCGGCGCATGCAACTCCCGGACAGCGCCTTCCTCGCCGAACTCGATACGGCGTTCGGCGCCCGGGTGGGGAAGTTCACGCAACTCGCCGGGCGGGCGATGTTTCCGCTCGGCCTGAACCGTCGGGACCGGCTCGTCGACCGGCGAGCCGCGGCGATCGGCAATGCCGCGCAAACGCTGCATCCGGTCGCCGGCCAGGGGCTGAACCTCGGTCTGCGCGACGCCCAGGCGCTGGCCGCGGCGCTGGGGCAGCATGGCGCGACGCCGGCGGCGCTCGCCGACTACGCGCGCCGCCGGCAGCGCGACCGCGCGGTGACGATCGGCATGACCGACCTGCTGGCGCGCGGCTTCACCGTCGATCTCGCACCGGTCGCCGCGTTGCGGGGGCTGGCCCTGGCCGCGCTGGACTGGCTGCCGGGCGCGAAATCGCTGCTGGCCCGGCAGATGATGTTCGGGCAACGGCGCTGAGATAATCTCGCCGGCACGCCACGTGGGCGCGTCGGCTTGCGCTAAAATACGGCTGCAAAACGCGATTTTTCCATCGGCGTGGCGGCCGGCGAGGCTTTTCCCGGCTGCCGTCCGCGCCGCTTCGCCGGCTGTTTCGACAGCCGCCTGGCCAGTTGTTTCGTCACCCAGCGCTTCGGCGCCCTCGCGCGTCACGCCGGACACCACATGCTTCGCATCGGATCTCATTCGCTTCGCAATGCCTTGTTCGTCGCGCCCATGGCCGGCGTGACCGACCGGCCCTTCCGGCAGTTGTGCAAACACCTGGGCGCCGGCTACGCGGTGTCGGAGATGGTGGCATCGAACGCACTGCTGTGGAAAAGCGAAAAGACGCTGCGCCGCGCGGACCACACCGGCGAGGTCGAACCGGTGTCGGTCCAGATCGCCGGCGCCGACCCGCGCATGCTGGCCGACGCGGCGCGCCATAACGTCGCGCACGGCGCGCAGATCATCGACATCAACATGGGCTGCCCGGCGAAGAAGGTCTGCAATGTCGCCGCCGGTTCGGCGTTGTTGCAGAACGAGGCACTGGTGGCCGAGATTCTCGAGGCCGTCGTCGGCGCCGTGGGCGTCGGCCCGGACGCCGTCCCGGTCACGCTCAAGATCCGCACCGGCTGGAATCCGGAAAACCGCAACGCCCTGACGATCGCCCGGATCGCCGAGGCGTCCGGCATCGCGATGCTGACCATCCATGGCCGCACGCGCGCCGACCTCTACAGGGGCGACGCGGAGTACGCGACGATCGCCGCGGTGAAGGCGGCGATTTCGATCCCGGTGGTGGCGAACGGCGACATCGATTCCCCGGAAAAAGCTCGGCAGGTGCTGCGCGCGACCGGCGCCGACGCATTGATGATCGGTCGCGCCGCGCAAGGGCGGCCATGGATCTTTCGCGAGATTGCCCACTATCTGGACACCGGCGAGCACTTGCCTGCGCCGCGGGTCGACGAAATCCAGCAGGTCATGAACCGGCACCTCGAGGACCATTACGCGTTCTATGGCGAATTCACCGGCGTGCGTACTGCGCGCAAGCACATCGGCTGGTACACTCGCGCCCTCGTCGGCGCCAATGCGTTCCGGCACCGCATGAACACGCTGGACACGACCCGGGAACAACTGGCCGCCGTCAATACCTTCTTCGACGAGCAGAAAGTCCGATCGGAACGTCTCGTCTATGACACCGGCGACACCGGCGACACCGTCCCGGACCGCGCCGACACCGCCGGCACACCGCCTCCCACGAACCGACTCGCCGCATGAGCAGACATCACATCGAACGGTGTGTCCGTGACAGCCTGAACGAATACTTCCAGGATCTCGACGGATCGAATCCGAACGCGATCTACGAGATGATCATTTCCTGCGTCGAAAAACCGATGCTCGAAGTGGTGCTCGAGCGCGCGAGCGGCAACCAGTCGCTCGCGGCGGAGTATCTCGGGATCAACCGCAATACGCTGCGCAAGAAGCTGCAGCAGCACGGCCTGCTGTAGTGGCGTGCATCGTGGCGCGTATCGTCCGCCGCCGCTCCCTGCCGGGCTCTCTGGTCGCGCCCGCACCGCTTTCCACTGATTTCTATCGCTTCCTATCGCTTCCTCCATATCGCCGGCCTCTTCCTTCGTCATGATCAAACAAGCGCTTATCTCCGTATCCGATAAATCGGGCGTCGTCGACTTCGCCCGCTCCCTCGCCGAACTGGGGGTGTCGATCCTCTCGACCGGCGGCACCGCGCGGCTGCTCGCCGAATCCGGCCTCGCCGTGACCGAAGTGGGCGACTACACCGGCTTTCCGGAAATGCTCGACGGCCGGGTCAAGACCCTGCATCCGAAGATCCACGGCGGCATCCTCGCGCGCCGCGATCTCCCGGAACACGTCGCGGCCATCGACGCGCACGGCATCCCGACGATCGACCTGCTGGTGGTCAATCTCTACCCGTTTCGCGAGACCATCGCGCGGGACGACGCCACGCTCGAGGAAGCGATCGAAAACATCGACATCGGCGGCCCGACGATGCTGCGTTCCGCCGCGAAGAACCACCGCGACGTGACCGTGCTGGTCGACCCGGCGGATTACGCGGGCGTGCTCGAGGAAATGCGCGCGAACGGCAACACGGTCGGCTATCCGACCAACTTCCGTCTCGCGACCAAGGTTTTCGCCCACACCGCGCAGTACGACGGCGCGATCACGAACTATCTGACGAGCCTCGGCGACGCGCGCCTGCACAGCGAGCGCAACGCCTATCCCGCGACGCTCAACGTCGCGTTCGAGAAGGTCCAGGACCTGCGCTACGGCGAAAACCCGCACCAGAGCGGTGCCTTCTACCGCGACCTGGCGGCCCCGGTCGGCGCGCTGTCCGCCTACCGCCAGTTGCAGGGCAAGGAACTGTCGTACAACAACATCGCCGACGCCGACGCCGCCTGGGAATGCGTAAAGACCTTCGACGTGCCCGCCTGCGTCATCGTCAAGCATGCGAACCCCTGCGGCGTGGCGATCGCCGACACCCCCGCCGGCGCCTACGCGAAGGCCTTCGCGACCGACCCGACCTCGGCGTTCGGCGGCATCATCGCCTTCAACCGCGAAGTCGACGAAGCCACCGCCGAAGCCGTGAGCAGGCAGTTCGTCGAAGTGCTGCTCGCGCCGTCGTTCACCGCCGGCGCGCAGCAACTGCTCAACGCCAAGCAGAACGTCCGGGTGCTGGCCATCACGCTGCCCGCCGCGGGCGCACCTGCCACCAACGCGCTCGACTTCAAGCGCGTGGGCGGCGGTCTGCTGGTGCAGTCGGCGGACGACAAGAACATCCGTCCCGAGGAACTGCGGGTGGTGACGCGGCGCCAGCCCACGCCGAAGGAAATGGACGACCTGCTGTTCGCCTGGCGCGTCGCCAAGTTCGTCAAGTCCAACGCGATCGTCTTCTGCGCGAACGGTCAGACGCTGGGCGTCGGTGCCGGCCAGATGAGCCGGATCGACTCGGCCCGCATCGCCAGCATCAAGGCCGAGAACGCCGGGTTGACGCTCGCCGGGTCGGCGGTCGCATCGGACGCCTTCTTCCCGTTCCGTGACGGCCTCGACGTGGTCGTGCGGGCGGGCGCCACGTGCGTGATCCATCCGGGCGGTTCGATGCGCGACAACGAAGTCATCGCCGCCGCCGACGAGCAGAACGTCGCGATGGTGCTGACCGGCACGCGCCACTTCCGCCATTGAACCCCACCGCGCTTCCGTGCCGCATGGCCTGCCGGGTCGTGCCTGAACGGGCAACCCGGCGATGAGAATCCTGGGCATCGATCCCGGCTTGCGGGTCACGGGCTTCGGCGTCATCGAGAAGCACGGCCAGCGGCTCGACTACGTCACCAGCGGCGTGATCCGCAGCGGCGACGGCGATCTGCCCGCGCGCCTCGGCGTCATCTTCGCGGGCGTCTCCTCGCTGGTGCGGCAGTACGCACCGGACCAGTCGTCGATCGAGAAGGTCTTCGTCAACGTCAATCCGCAATCCACCCTGCTGCTGGGCCAGGCGCGCGGCGCGGCGATCTGCGCGCTGGTGGGCGGCGGCGTTCCGGTGGCCGAATACACCGCGCTGCAACTCAAGCAGGCGGTGGTCGGCAGCGGCCGCGCGCGCAAGGACCAGGTGCAGGAAATGGTCGCGCGCCTGCTGTGTCTCTCCGGCCTGCCCGGCACCGACGCCGCCGATGCGCTGGGCGTCGCGATCTGTCACGCCAATGCGAGCGCCATTCTCGGCCAGTTGAGCGATCTGGCGCCGCAGCTCGTGCGCAAGGGCATGCGTGTGCGCCGCGGCCGGCTGATCGGCTGATCGACGGGGTACGCGGCCCCCGCGGGCCTGTAAAATGACATGCCTGCCTTGTTTTTGCCTTCCCTTTGCCTTCCCTTTGCCTTCCCTTTGCCCTCCCTTTGTCCCTCGTCTTTCCTGTTCCCTGAAAAACCATGATCGGTCGAATCGCTGGTGTCCTGCTTGAAAAAAATCCACCGCACATCCTGGTGGACTGCGCGGGCGTGGGTTACGAAATCGCGGTGCCGATGAGCACCTTCTACGGGCTGCCGCATCTGAACGAGAAGGTGGTGCTGCTGGTTCAGCAGATCGTGCGCGAGGATGCGCACCTGCTGTACGGCTTCGGCAGCGCGCAGGAGCGCGGCGCGTTCCGCGAGATGCTCAAGATCACCGGCGTCGGCGCGCGCATGGCGCTCGCGGTGCTGTCCGGCATGAACGTCGGCGAACTCGCCCAGGCGGTGACGATGCAGGAAGTCGGCAGCCTGACGCGCGTGCCCGGCATCGGCAAGAAAACCGCCGAACGCCTGCTGCTCGAACTCAAGGGCAAGCTGGGCGCCGATCTTGGCGCGGCCGGCGCCGGCGGCGCGGCACCGGTCAACGAAGGCAGCGACGTGCTGCACGCGTTGCTCGCGCTCGGCTATTCGGAAAAGGAATCGCAACTCCAGGTGCGCGCGCTGCCGGCGGGCACCGACGTCTCGACCGGCATCCGCCTGGCGTTGAAGGCCCTGTCGCGCAACTGAGGCATGGGAAGGCGCCGCAGCGGGTCGCCGCCATCGCCATGCGGCGGCGCCCTGACGGTACAATGGCTGCATGATCGAAACAGACAAACTTTCCGGCGAGCGGCTGATTTCCGCGGCACCCACGTCGGTGCGCGAGGAAGCCTACGAACGCGCGCTGCGCCCGCGGCAGCTCGACGAATACGTCGGCCAGCAGAAAGTGCGCGGTCAGCTCGAGATCTTCGTCCAGGCGGCCCGCAAGCGCGCCGAGGCGCTCGATCACGTGCTGCTGTTCGGTCCGCCCGGATTGGGCAAGACCACCCTCGCGCACATTATCGCGCGCGAGATGGGCGTTAATCTGCGGCAGACGTCGGGGCCCGTGCTCGAACGCGCCGGCGATCTCGCCGCGCTGCTGACCAATCTCGAAGCGAACGACGTGCTGTTCATCGACGAAATCCACCGGCTCTCGCCGGTCGTCGAGGAGATTCTGTACCCGGCCCTCGAGGACTACCAGATCGACATCATGATCGGCGAGGGGCCGGGCGCGCGCAGCGTCAAGCTCGACCTGCAGCCGTTCACGCTGGTGGGCGCGACGACCCGCGCCGGCATGCTGACCAACCCGCTGCGCGACCGCTTCGGCATCGTCGCCCGGCTCGAATTCTATACCGCGACCGAGCTGACGAAGATCGTGCAGCGCTCGGCGAACCTGCTGGGCGCGGAAATCGGTCCCGAGGGCGCGTTCGAGATCGCCAAGCGCTCGCGCGGCACGCCGCGTATCGCCAACCGTCTGCTGCGGCGCGTGCGCGACTATGCCGAAGTCAAGGCCGACGGCCGCATCACGCCAGCCATCGCCGACGCGGCGCTCGAAATGCTCGACGTCGATCCGGTGGGTTTCGACGTGATGGACCGCAAGCTGCTCGAAGCCATCCTCGAGAAATTCGACGGCGGGCCGGTCGGCCTGGACAATCTTGCGGCGGCGATCGGCGAGGAACGCGACACCATCGAGGACGTGATCGAGCCCTATCTGATCCAGCAGGGCTACGTGCAGCGCACGCCGCGCGGGCGCATCGCGACGCTGCTCGCCTACCGGCATTTCGGCATCGCGTCGCCGGACAGCGCCCCGGTGCGGGACTTGTGGGAAGCGCCGCCCGGCGCCTAGGATCACGACCATGTCCGCGCGTCCTCCTTCCCTGCGCCACCCGCTCGATTTCCTGCGCGCGCGCATCGCCAGCGGCGTGAATCGCGTCACGACCGACAGCAAGCGGCGCATCGACTACGGCACGCCGCTCGGCGACCCGGGACTGTTCGGGCCGGACGCCGTGTGCTGGCAGGTGCACGCCGATTTCACCTCGATGCTGGTCGGCGGGGTCGCCGCCCTGCTGCTGCAGATGCTGCACCCGCTGGCGCTGGCCGGCGTCTGGGACCATTCGACGTTCCGCGACGACATCCATGGCCGCCTCGGGCGCACCGCCACCTTCATCGCCGCCACCACCTACGGCAGCCGCGCCGATGCGCTGTCCCTCATCGAACGGGTCCGCAAGATCCATGAGCATGTGCGCGGCGTCGCGCCCGACGGCACGCCGTACGCGGCGAACGATCCCGCCTTGCTGACCTGGGTGCACGTGGCGGAGATGTCGAGTTTCCTGCGCGCCCACCTCGTCTACGTGAACCCGGATCTGTCGCCGCAGGCGCAGGACCGCTACTACGCGGAAACGGCGCTGGTCGCCGAAATGCTCGGCGCGCGCGGCGTGCCGCGCAACCGCGCGGAAATCGCCGACTATTTGCTCGAACAACGTGCGGTGCTGGTGTGCGATGCGCGCACGCGTGCGGTCGTCGACGTGCTGATGCATGCGCCGGCGCCGAATCTGGCGACCTGGCCGGCGGCCCGGCTGCTGCTGCACGCCGGTCCCGATCTGCTGCCCGACTGGGCGCAGGCGATGTTCGGCCTGGATCGCCATGCCGCGCTGCGCCGCCTGGTGGTACGCGCCGGCGTCAACGGCGTCGCGCCGGTCATGCGCTGGGCGCTGACCAACGGGGTATCGAAACGGGCACGGGCGCGCGTTGGCGCGGCTGGGATCGAAACGGGCTAGGCACGCGGATCAAACCAGCGGACCAGGCGAACCGACCAGGCGGGCGGAGGAAGCGCCTAGACGTCGTCGCGCGTGTCGACCAGACCCGCCAGATGGGCGATATCGGCCCAGGCGAGCACCGCTGCGCGGTCGGCACCGGCCTGCACCGGGGCATCGGGCGCGCCGTTGTGCCAGACGATGCGATTCACGCTCGCGTTGAGCACCGGACAGGCGCGCGGCCCCGTCAGCGGCAGCGCCGCGGCGAAACGGTAGGCGCAGTCGAGCACGCCGCCGTGCGTGACGCACACCACGGTGCGCCCTGGATGGCGGCGCGCGATCGCTCCCAATGTCCGCACCACGCGGCCGTACAGCGTGCGCAGGGATTCGCCGCCCTCCGGCGTGAAATCGGGATCGTGCGCGATCCAGTGCGCATAGGCGTCGGGTGCCCGCGCGCGGATCGTCGCGGCGTCGTGGCCCTGGAAGACCCCGTAATGACGCTCGCGCAAGCCGTGGTCGGCCTGTACCGCGACGCCGGCCGCGCGGGCGATCGGTGCCGCCGTCTGCATCGCGCGCGCGAGGTCGCTGCTCACCACCGCGTCGATCCGCCCCAACGTACCCTCGCGCGCGGCCCGCTCGGCGGCGGTCCGCGCGCCCAGCAGCGCGGCCTGCCGCTCGCCGAGCGGCGACAGTGCGATGTCGATCTGTCCCTGTATGCGCTTGATCCGGTTCCAGCCGGTCTCGCCATGACGAACCAGGATCAGCGTGGTGCCGTCGAACGTGTCGGCCATGAGAATTCGCAAAAGAAGGAAGTCAGGCTGCCGGCGGAATCCGCAGCCAGAAGGTGACCGGCCCGTCGTTGACGAGCGCGACCTGCATGTGTGCCCCGAAGACGCCGGTGGACACCTGCGCATGGCGCGCGCGCACTTCGGCCACGAAGCCATCGAACAAGACACGCGCGAGTTCCGGCGTCGCGGCCCCGGAGAAGCTCGGACGGCTGCCGGACCGTGTGTCGGCGGCAAGCGTGAACTGCGGCACCAGCAGCACGCCGCCCGGCGTCCCCGCGCCGTCGAGATCCTGGACGCTGCGGTTCATCTTCCCCGCCGCGTCGCCGAAGACCCGATACCCGAGCAGCTTGGCGGCGAGACGCGCCGCCGTCTCGGGCGTGTCGCCCCGTTCCGCGCACACCAGCGCCAGCAGGCCGGCCTCGATCGCGCCCACGCGCCGGCCATCGATGTCGACCTCGGCGCGCGTGACGCGCTGCACGAGACCGATCATCGCGTGCCCCGCCTCCCCCGCCTCATGCGAGCGTGACGCGCGCGAAGCGGCGCTTGCCCACCTGCACCACATAGACGCCCGCCTCCAGCTTCAATGCGCGGTCGCTGACGACGGTGCCATCGATGCGCACGCCGTTCTGTTCGATATTGCGGGTCGCCTCGGCCCCCGACGGCACCAGGCCCGCCTGTTTCAGCAGGGCCGCGATGCCCAGCGGCGCGCCGCTCAGCGCCACTTCCGGCACGTCGTCCGGCACGCCGCCGCGCGCGCGGTGGTTGAAATCCTCGAGCGCCCGTTCCGCGTCCCGGGCCGAATGAAAGCGCGTGACGATCTCCTGCGCCAGCATGACCTTGAAGTCGCGCGGGTTGCGTCCGCCCTCGGCCTCGGCCCTGAACCGCGCCAGCGCCTCGATCGACTGGAACGACAGCAGTTCGAAATACCGCCACATCAGGGTATCCGAAATGCTCATCAGCTTGCCGAACATGTCGTTCGGCCTTTCGCTGATGCCGATGTAGTTGTTCTTCGACTTGGACATCTTGTCGACGCCGTCGAGGCCTTCGAGCAGCGGCATCGTCAACACGCACTGCGGCTCCTGACCGGACTGTTTCTGCAATTCGCGTCCCACCAGCAGATTGAATTTCTGGTCGGTGCCGCCGAGTTCGAGATCGGCCTTCAGCGCCACCGAGTCATAGCCCTGCAGCAAGGGGTACAGGAATTCGTGGATCGAGATCGGCACGCCGCCCGCGAAACGCTTGGTGAAATCGTCGCGCTCCAGCATCCGCGCGACCGTGTAGCGCGAGGCGAGCTTGATCAGGCCGTCGGCGCCCAGCGGCGACAACCATTCGCGATTGTGCCGCACCTCGGTCTTCTCGCGGTCGAGCACCAGCGTCGCCTGTTCGAAATAGGTCTTCGCGTTGACGTCGATCTGTTCTTCCGTCAGCGGCGGACGCGTGCTGTTGCGGCCCGATGGATCGCCGATCAGCGACGTGAAGTCGCCGATCAGGAAGATGACCGTATGCCCCAGATCCTGCAACTGGCGCATCTTGTTCAGCACGACCGTATGGCCGAGATGGATGTCGGGCGCGGTCGGGTCCAGGCCGAGCTTGATGCGCAGCGGCGTGCCGGTGGCGGCGCTACGGGCGAGCTTCAGCGTGAATTCGTCCTCGATCAGCAGCTCGTCGCAGCCCCGGCGCGCGATCGCAAGCGCCTGGCGAACCGCGTCGGTGACGGGCCAGGATGGCGCAGCGCCGGCAGCACGCGCGTGGCCCGGCGCAGGGGCGCCGGTGTAGGAGTCTGAACTCATTCGAATCAGTAAATAAAGAGGAAAAATCTGATGGAAGCGTACGACCGGCACCCGTAGGCTAGAGGCGTCGCCGAAAGGCCCTCGCACGCGGCGTCCGCGTGCACCGACATCCGCTTCCGATGAACACAGCGAAACACGCATCCGCTTTCCCGCGCACCGCCGGCATCCGTCGCGGGCGAGCCATCGGCCCGCTCATCGGCTCCCCGATCGGCCCGTTCGGCGGTACCGCCGCGCGCCATCGTACGCGAATGCCCGATTTTACGTGCGATCCGCCGCGCGAGTCTATGTGATGTGGTCTTTCCGTTTCCCGCGCACCCGGCGCGGCGCGTACGTCGGGCTGACCACGCTGGTCATCCTCGTCACGCTGTCGATCGTGTCATCGTCACGGCTGGGAGTCGTCGACGGATACGTCACGCACGTGCTGCCCTTCCCGGCCGACGATATCGCCACGCAGCAAACGGCGCTCGCGCGCATGCCCGCGCAATACGTCGCGGTGACGACGCTGGCGCACGGCGAGGACATCGATGCAGCGTTACGCCGGATGAAGCTTGCCGATCCGGCGCTGCAGCGCACGCTCCGGCAGGACCCGGACGCGCGGACATTGCGCGCACTGGGCGCGGGCGACGACATCCATCTGCGCTGCGACGAACAGCGCCGGCTGCAGGCGTTGGTCGTCCAGATCGAGAGCCCGGTGTCTAAGGTATCCCTGACGACAGGGTCCGGCATCCGTGCCATGGCAGGCGCCGTGTCGGGTTCGCGGCGCGTCGTCGTCGAGCGGACGGCATCCGGCCGTTTCGCCGTGTCCGAGACATTTCAGCCGCACGACGCCTACTGGCACTTTCGTTCCGGCGTGATCGGAACCGGTTTTTTTTCGTCGATGGCGCGCGCGGACGTCCCCGGCCAGATCGTCGCCGAAACGTTGCGGCTGTTTCGCGATCGCATCGATTTTCGCCAGGGGTTTCGTCCGGGCGACGCATTCCACCTGATCTACGAACAGCTCGCCGGCGCGATGGGACCCACGCGCACCGGCCGCCTCCTGGCCGTGGAGTTACAGGCCCGGGGCACATGGCATCGCGCGGTCTGGCATCCGCCGGCCCGCCCGCCCGGCGAGGCTTCGCCTGGGACGCCGCCGGGCGACGCCTCGCCGGGCGGCGCCTCGCCGGGCGAGGCTTCGCGCATAACCGCGGCGGCGACGTTTCCGGCCGTCGCGGGCAACGGGGGCCGCTACTTTACGTTCGAGGGCGCTCCGCTGCACCGGGAGGCGGCATGGCACATGCCGATCCGGGCGCCGGACGCCGGCGCCCGGATCGCCTCCTCCTTCGGCGTGCGCATCCATCCGCTGTCCGGCTATTCGCGGCACCACGAAGGCGTGGACCTCGCCGCGCCACGCGGCACGGCGGTCGCCGCCGCGGCGCCCGGCACGATCTCGTTCGCGGGCTGGCGCAACGGCTATGGCCGGCTGCTCGTCATCCGCCACGCGCCTCCCTATTCCACGTACTATGCACATCTCGACAGCTTCGCGCCGGGCATTCGGGCGGGCCGGCCCGTCGCGCGCGGCGAGACGATCGGGCAAGTGGGCAGCACTGGCGCCGCCACGGGTCCGCATCTGCATTTCGAACTGCGGATCGCGGATCGTCCGGTGGACCCGATGCCGGAACTGCGCCAGGCGGCGACGCCGCTGCGGGGCGAGGCGCTGCGCGCTTTCCGGCACGCCGCCAGCCCGCTGCTCGCGCAGATCGCGCGCATGCGGGCCCTGCCTGCCGGTCGCGAAAGCTGACCCTGCCCCTGCGAGGAATGGAATGCACGTGGAACGCTCTTTGTACATTGGACTCATGTCCGGAACCAGCATGGACGGCGTCGATGGCGTCATCGCGCGCTTCGATGCGGAGGGCCGCCCGCATCCGGAGGCGGAGGCGCATATCCCGTTCGATGCGCCGCTGCGCGACGCGCTGTTCGCATTGCAGTCGCCCGGCGACAACGAAATCGAGCGCGAGGCGCTGGCCGCGAATCAGCTCGCCGATACCTATGCCACCTGTTGCGAACGGCTGCTACAGGCGCACCATGCCACGCCCGAAGCCGTCGTCGCGATCGGCGTGCACGGCCAGACCATCCGGCACCGGCCGGAACGGGGCTATACACGGCAGACCAACAACCCGGCCCGGCTCGCCGAGCGCGCCGGCATCGATGTCATCGCCGACTTCCGCAGCCGCGACGTCGCGGCGGGCGGCCAGGGCGCGCCGCTGGTACCGGCCTTCCACGCCGCCGTTTTCGGCGCGCCTGGACACACGCGTGTCATCTGCAACATTGGCGGCATCAGCAATGTTTCGATCCTGCAGGGCCGGGAAGCGGCGCGCGGTTTCGACTGCGGCCCGGGCAATGCGCTGCTCGACGCCTGGGCCGGCCAGCATCTCGGTCAGCCATTCGACGCGGAGGGTCGCTTCGCCGCCCGCGGAAGCGTGCACGCGCCCCTGCTCGCGGTATTGCTGGCGGAGCCCTTCCTGGCGCTGCCGCCGCCGAAAAGCACGGGACGCGATCTTTTCAATCCGGCGTGGCTGGAGACGAAGCTGACACCGTTCGCGGACCTCGACCCGGCCGACGTGCAGGCCACGCTGACCGCGTTGACCGCCGAGGCCATCGCGCGCGACGTCGCGCTGCACGCACCGGGATGCGATACGGTGTTTGTCTGTGGAGGTGGCGCGCGCAATCCGGTACTACTGGACATGCTGCGGCAGGCGCTGACGCGAGCGCGGGCAGCCGGTGCCGTGGCGCGGACGATCGCCGTCGAGAGCACGCAACGCCTGGGCATCGATCCACAACAAGTGGAAGCGCTGGCCTTTGCCTGGCTGGCCCGACGTTTCGTCGAACGCGAACCCGGAAATCTGGCGGCCGTTACCGGCGCCGCGGGCCCGCGCGTCCTCGGCGCGCTTTATCCTCGATAAAACGCCACTCGAGGACAAAAAACAACGATATCAGACGGAAAAGGACGAACCGCAGCCGCAGGTCGTCGTCGCATTCGGATTCTTGATCACGAATTGCGCGCCGTTGAGGTCGTCCTTGTAGTCGATCTCGGCGCCCACCAGATACTGGTAGCTCATCGAATCGATCAGCAACTGAACGCCGTTCTTGTCCATCACGGTATCGTCCTCGTTCACTTCCTCGTCGAACGTGAAACCGTACTGGAAGCCCGAACAGCCGCCGCCCTGCACGAACACGCGCAACTTCAGTTCCGGGTTGCCTTCTTCCTCGATCAGGTCCTTGACCTTGTCGGCCGCGCTGTCCGTAAAGACCAGGAAGGTGGGCATTTCGGTGGTCGGGGTATCTATTACAGCGTTCATTGATCTCTCCAGAGAAACGACTTTGCCGCTATTGTAGTCCTTGCCCGGCACGGCGGATTACACGCAATGCCAGCAGGGGCATCCGTCGCCCGACAATGCCGGAGGGCGAATCCCGACAAAGGAAAAGGAAGCAGCGGAAATGCAAAACGCCGTCGGACAAAGTCGACGGCGTTTTTCCGGCCGGAGCGGCAAGCCGACGGCAATTCCCGTCCGACCCGCCTTCCGCCAGCTGACTGTCCAAGGGCGGCAAGCCGCCCGATGGATCAGCGCTTCGAGAACTGCTTCCGCTTACGTGCCTTGTGGAAGCCGACCTTCTTACGCTCCACTTCACGCGCATCGCGCGTCACGTACCCTGCTTGCGACAGACCCGGCTTCAACGTCGCGTCGTAGTCGATCAGCGCGCGGGTGATGCCGTGGCGCACCGCGCCGGCCTGACCCGTTTCACCACCGCCGGCGACGTTGACCTTGATGTCGAATGCCTGGACATTGTTGGTCAGTTCGAGCGGCTGGCGCACGATCATCAGCGACGTTTCACGCGAAAAGTATTCGCTGATCGGCTTGCCATTGACGATGATGTCGCCCTTGCCAGCCTTCAGGAAAACTCGTGCGACGGCGCTTTTACGGCGGCCTGTGCCATTGTTCCAATTTCCGATCACGGTATAGGCTCCTTAGATCTCGAGCGCTTTCGGCTGTTGGGCCGAATGCGGATGCGTGCCTTCAGCGTAGACCTTGAGCTTCTTGATCATCGCGTAGCCGAGCGGGCCCTTGGGGAGCATGCCCTTGACGGCTTTCTCGAGCGCGCGGCCCGGGAAACGCTCCTGCATCTTGCCGAACGTCGTCTCGTAGATCCCGCCCGGATAACCGGTGTGGCGGAAGTACTTCTTGTCGGTCGTCTTCTTGCCGGTCACTTTCAGCTTGCCGGCGTTGATGATGACGATGAAATCGCCAGTGTCGACGTGAGGAGTAAATTCAGGCTTGTGCTTGCCGCGCAAGCGGCGTGCCACTTCGCTGGCGACACGGCCGAGAACTTTATCCGTCGCGTCAATCACGTACCATTCGTGCGTGACCTCTTGGGCCTTTGCAGAAAATGTCTTCATGATTGATCCAAAAATTTGCCTGCCCTTTTCGCTTCGGCTACGAGTGTGCGGAACTCTTGTAGGGTCGCCCGGACGCATTGCCGCCCGTCCCGACTTCCCTCCGCTTCCCTGCACTCGCCTGCCTTGGCTGTACTGCTGATGCGTGAGGCCTTCTTTCCCGCCGGGCATGAGTCGGGAAAGCCGACGATTATAACCGGTTTCGGAGAATTGGGAAAGGCATGGATCGAAAGCGCGGGAAGCGGCCCGGCATTCGCACGACGAGACGTCACCGTCCCGCGGCTTGGGATAAATCTGCTTTCCGAACGCCTTCCCCGTCGGTCCCCGGGCAGATCGTTTCGGGACCGCTATCATGGGGGGAAAATGTTTTCGGAGCGGGCGCGCGCTGAAAAATCGGCGCGACCGTTCGCCGGAGGGCGCGGAATGCGTCGATCCGCCCCGGCCAACACATGCACGCGTAGTGGCGCTGACGTTAGAATGCGCGTCTCAGAGGAGCCAGAAACGATGGAATGCAAGATAAGCTGGATGGGCCCGGGCGGCATGTCGTTCGCCGCGGAAACCGGTAGCGGGCACATGGTCACGATGGACGGCGCGCCGGAAGGCGGCGGCCGCGACCTCGCGCCCCGGCCGATGGAAATGGTACTGGTCGGCACCGGCGGCTGCACCGCCTACGACGTGGTGATGATCCTGCAGAAGAGCCGGCAGGACGTCCGAGGCTGCACGGTCGCGTTGCAGGCGGACCGCGCCAGCGAGGACCCGAAGGTTTTCACGAAGGTCAACTTTCACTTCACGGTCACGGGGCGGAACCTGAATCCGTCGACGGTGGAGCGCGCGATCAATCTGTCGCACGACAAGTACTGTTCGGCCTCGATCATGATCGCGAAGACCGCGGCACTGACGCACTCGTTCGACATCGTCGAAGTCTGACGTCGAGCGGCGCCGGAAAATGGGGCAAAGCGTTCCGATAAGCCGGATTCTGTGCGCGCCCGAAAGCGCGTGACAGTCATTCATCTAGACGCGTCATTGCTGACGCGCTCGAGCTCCCTACCCGCAGGCGAACGGGGGCCCCGTCCTGGCGCCCCGAAGGTCGCCGTGCCTGCCTATTTGGAATTGCTCCGGGTGGAGGTTACCGTGCCGGCCACGTCACCGCAGCCGCGGTGCGCTCTTACCGCACCGTTTCACCCTTACCTGATCCGCCGGACCGAAGCCCGGGGCCATCGGCGGTTTGCTTTCTGTTGCCCTGTTCCGCGTGTTGCCACGGATGGCCGTTAGCCATCACCCTGCCCTGTGGAGTCCGGACTTTCCTCCCCCGCCTTGCGGCGGCGGCGACTGTCTGGAACGCTTTGCCGCGCTGATTCTATCATGCCGCGCCAGGCTGCCCGCGCGGTCGCCGGGCGCGGCTCGCCGCGCCTTGCCGCCCACGTTGTGCCGCGGCGCCGCTCAGTCAGGATCGACCAGCCGCCACTGAAGCGTCTCGCCGGCGCGCAGCGGGACGACCGCCTGCCCGGCTGCATCGAACACCTCCGGCAACGTCCAGGGTTCGCGCCGCAGCGTCACCCGCTCCGTGTTGCGCGGCAGCCCGTAGAAATCGGCCCCGTGGAAACTGGCGAAACCTTCCAGACGGTCCAGTGCGTTCACCTTGTCGAACGCTTCCGCATACAGTTCCAGCGCGTGCGGCGCGGTGAAGCAGCCCGCGCAACCGCAGGCGTTCTCCTTCAGACCTTGCAGATGCGGCGCGCTGTCCGTGCCGAGGAAGAAACGGGGGTTGCCCGACGTCGCCGCCTCGACCAGCGCAACCCGGTGTGATTCGCGCTTCAGCACAGGCAGACAGTAATAGTGCGGCCGCACGCCCCCTGCGAAGATCGCGTTGCGATTGAACAACAAATGCTGTGGGGTGATCGTCGCGCCCAGGGTACCCGGTGCGGCGTCGGCATCGCGTACGTACTCGGCGGCCTGCCGCGTGGTGATGTGCTCGAAGACGATCTTCAGACCGGGGTGGCGCGCACGCAACGGAATCAACACCTGCTCGATGAACACGTTTTCCCGATCGAACAGGTCGATCGCCGGATCCGTCGCTTCGCCATGCAGCAGCAGCGGCATGCCGGCTTCCTGCATCGCGTCGAGCGTTCTCGCGCATTTCGCGAGGTCCGTCACGCCGGCATCCGAATTCGTCGTCGCGCCGGCGGGATAGAGCTTCACCGCCTGTACCTGACCGCTGTCGCGCGCGCGCCGAATCTCCTCGGGCGGCGTGTTGTCGGTCAGATACAGCGTCATGAGCGGCGCGAAGCGCCTTCCGGCGGGGATCGCAGCGACGATGCGCTCCCGATAGGCGAGCGCCTGCGCGGTCGTCGTCACCGGCGGACGGAGGTTCGGCATGATGATCGCGCGCGCGAACTGACGGGCAGTATGCGGCAGCACCGCGTCCAGCATCGCGCCATCGCGGACGTGCAGGTGCCAGTCGTCGGGCCGTGCCAGGGTCAGGGTCGATAACGCGGCGGGCGACGCGTCGGCGGACGGGTGCGCGTCCGAATGCGTGGCGGAAGACGGATTTTGCGAAGCGGATGTCATGGGCGGAGAAGGAAGAGGGCTTTTATGGCCTGGCGGGCGATGATATTCTGGATTGCCGCCATTGTACCGGCGCGGCCACGCACGTGCGGCGCTGTCCACGGCCGCCGCCGCCCCCTTTTTTCGCCCTTGCCTGCCGCCTCATTTTCTTATGTGCGAACTCCTGGGATTGAACTGCGCGACTCCGACCGATGTCCGGTTTTCGTTCACCGGGTTCGCCGCGCGCGGCGGCATGACCGACCACCATGCCGACGGCTGGGGCATCGCCTTCTTCGAGGACAAGGCGTGCCGGATGTTCATCGACCATCAATCCTCGGCCAGTTCGCCGGTCGCCGAACTGGTCAAGCGCTATCCGATCAAGTCCCGGAACACGATCGCCCATATCCGCAAGGCCACCCAGGGCCTGACCATGCTCGAGAACTGCCACCCTTTCATGCGCGAGCTGTGGGGACGGCACTGGATCTTCGCGCACAACGGCGACCTGCACGGACATGCACCCGCGCTGACCGGCCCTTACCAGCCGATCGGCACGACCGATAGCGAACTCGCCTTCTGCGCGATGCTGCAGGGCCTGCGCTGCCGCTTTCCGGGCGCGCAGCCGCCGCTCGACGAGCTGTTCGACGGCGTGGCCGAACTGACCGCCGACCTTACCCGCCACGGCAGTTTCAATTTCCTCATGTCGAACGGCCAGGCAATGTTCGCGCACTGTTCGACGCATCTCCACTATCTGACGCGGCAGTGGCCGTTCTCGACGGCGCATCTGATCGACGCGGACATGTCGATCGATTTCGCGCAATACACCACGCCCGAGGACCGGGTGACCGTGATCGCCACCCTGCCCCTCACCGACGACGAGGTCTGGACGGCTTTCGCGCCGGGGGACCTCTACCTGTTCCGCGACGGCGAACGCCTGCTGTCGCGCAACATCCCGGTCCCGCCCGCCGTCCTGGCCGCGGCGAACGTGCCACGCAAACGGCAACCTCCCGCGTCGGCCGCCGCCCTTGCCGAACTCGGCCCCGGTCTCGGCGCGTTCGCCGGCGACTGACCGCTCGCGATTTCCGTGGCCGCATCGGCCGCGCAAAAATGCCTAAGGATTTCGTTCCGCGTGCCGTTAATGAGGAAGCAGACCCGACTTCAGCACGCACAAGGACAAGCCCATGCAGATCGTGAGCGCATCGACACCCGCGGCCACGCCCACGACGCCGCATCAACCCGCCGCCCGCCCCCCCGTTGCGACGGCGGAGAGCGCCTCGGCGAGTAGCGCCAAGGTGAGCTTGTCCGACGCGGCAAAAGCGAGCCAGGACACCGAGGCCAACGGCAAGGCAGCACCGGCCGACGCAAAAGCCGATGCCAGGACTGACGCAAAGGCCGACGACAAGGCGGATGCAAGGACCGACGCCAAGGCGGACGTGAAAGCGGATGCCAAGGCGGAGCCGAAGGCCGGCGCGACGAAGGACACGGACAAGGCGCACAAGGCCGACGGAAAACACGACGCCAAGGCGAGCGCGAAGGAGTCCGCCGAGCATGCCGGCGGCGCCAAGCACGAGCCCGAATCCTCGCCGATCAAGTCCCTGGTTTCGGGCGCCCTCGGCCTGCAGAGTCCCGAGGAAGCCGCGAAGAACACCGACGAGTATTACAGCATCGGCAAATGGATCGCCGCGGCCGCGACGATCGGCGGCATCATATCGATTCTCATCTGAAGGAGGCGGACATGCGCAAGCTCGCGATGGCTTTCGCGCTGCTGATCCTGCTCGCTGTGTCGGGTTGCGCGACGACGTTCGAGAATCTCGCCGCCGGCGCGGTGCTGGGCGGCGTGTTGGTGGGCAGCACGCTGTCCGGGGGCTGTTCGCACAACTGCTATTGAACGAACGGCGGGCCGCCGGCGAGACCGGCGGCCCGTTGCTCAATGCAGGATCTTCGCCAGAAAATCCCGGGCCCGCTCCGACTTCGGGCTCGCGAAGAACTCTTCCTTGCGGTCGTCCTCGACGATCAGGCCGCGGTCCATGAAGATCACGCGGTGCGCGACCTTTTTCGCGAAACCCATCTCGTGCGTGACGCACATCATCGTCATGCCTTCCTGCGCGAGTTCGACCATCACGTCGAGCACTTCGTTGATCATCTCCGGATCGAGCGCCGAAGTGGGCTCGTCGAACAGCATCGCGATCGGATCCATCGACAAGGCACGCGCGATGGCCACGCGTTGCTGCTGACCGCCGGACAGCTGGCCGGGAAACTTGTCGGCATGCGCGCGCAGGCCCACGCGGTCGAGCAGTTTCAGCGCCTTCGTCGCCGCCTCGTCGCGGCTGCGGCCCAGCACCTTGACCTGCGCGAGCGTCAGGTTCTGGGTGATCGAGAGATGCGGAAACAGCTCGAAATGCTGGAACACCATGCCCACGCGCGCGCGCAGCTTCGACAGGTTCGTCTTGTGGTCCACCACCGAGACGCCGTCGATCGTGATCTGACCCTTCTGCACCGGCTCCAGGCCGTTGACGGTCTTGATCAGCGTCGACTTGCCGGAACCCGACGGTCCGCACACGACCACGACTTCACCCTTCTTCACTTCGGTCGAACAATCGGTCAGGACCTGGAACTGCCCGTACCACTTCGACACATTCTTCAATTCGATCATCTTGCATACCTCTTTTGCATGCGTTTGACGAGGGTCGAGGCGACCACGCAGACCACAAAATAACAGGCACCGGCGAACAGCACCATTTCGACGGTCGTCCCGTCACGGTCGCCCACATTGGTGGCCGTGCGGAAGAAATCGGCGAGCCCGATCACATACACCAGCGACGTATCCTGGAACAGGACGATGCCCTGCGTGAGCAGTAGCGGCACCATCGCCTTGAAGGCCTGCGGCAGCACCACCAGGCGCATCGATTGCAGATAGGTCATGCCGAGCGCCGACGCGGCCTGCGCCTGCCCGCGCGCGACGCTCTGCACGCCGGCGCGGATGATCTCCGAATAGTACGCGGCTTCGAACAGTGCAAACGCAATCATCGCCGATGCGAAGCGGATGTCAATATTCGGCGACAGGCCGAGCACCGATTGCAGGAACTGCGGCACGATCAGGAAGAACCACAGCAACACCATCACCAGCGGGATCGAGCGGAACAGCGTCACGTAGACCGCGGCGAAACCCGACAGCAGCCGGGAACCCGACAGGCGCAACAGCGCGAGGATGGTGCCCCAAACGATGCCGACGACGATCGCGAAAGCGGTGATCTCGAAGGTCACGATCGCGCCCTGCCACAGCACGTGCAGCGACACCGGGATCGACGTCCAATTGAAATGATGCATTACTTGCCTCCGATATAGCCGGGCAACCGCGTTTTCTTTTCGATCCAGCGCGCGATGTTCAGCACGATCATGTTGATCAGGAAGTAGGCGACCGTGACCGCGATGAAGGATTCATACGTCTGTGCCGTATAGTCGACCAGTTGCCGGGCCTGCGCGGACAGTTCGAGCAGTCCGATCGTCGACGCCACGGCGGAGTTCTTGAAGATATTCAGGCACTCGGAGGTGAGCGGCGGGACGATGATGCGAAACGCCACCGGCAGCAACACATAGCGGTAGCTTTGCGCGGTCGTCAGCCCCAGCGCCTGCGCCGCGGCGCGCTGGCCGCGCGGCAGCGCCTCGATGCCCGAGCGCACCTGCTCGCACACGCGCGCGGCGGTGAACAGGCCCAGGCAGATCACCGACGACGAAAAGAACTGCACGGTCGGCGGCAGTTGCTTGTACCAGTTGCCGAGTTCCGGCGGCACCAGTTCCGGAATCACCAGATACCAGATGAAGAACTGCACGATCAGCGGGATATTCCGGAAAATCGCCACGTAGAGCGTGCCGATGGCCGGCAGCAGTTTGCCTGGCAAGGTCCGCAGTACGCCGAAAAAGGCGCCGACCGCCAGCGCGATCACCCAGGCGAGCAGCGACAACTCGACCGTCACGACCAGGCCGGACAGCAGCCAGCCCAGATAGGTGGTCGGCTCGCCGGTCGAAACCGGGCTCAGCAAGATGCCCCAGTTCCAGTGATAAGCCATGAATTGCTCCAGAACGATTAAGCAGAAATCCTGCCTCTATAAAAACAAGGCCCGCCTAAATGGCGGGCCCGGCGGTCCGCGCCGGCTCTCGCGAGCGGCGCGGACACACGACCGTGACCTCGAAGGCTATTCGATGGCCTTGTCGTTCGGCTCCTTGAAGATCTTCTCCATGTCCGGGCTGACCGGGAAGTCCAGGTTCAGGCCCTTCGGCGGAATCGGCGACTGGAACCACTTCTTGTACCACTTCAGCGCTTCGCCGGAAGTCTGCACATGCGCGATCGCGCCATCGGCGACCTTCTTGAAGTCGGCATCGCCCTTGCGCACCATGCAGCCGTAGGCTTCGCGCGACTGCGGCTCGCCGACGATCACGTAGTCCTGCGGGTTGCTCGCTTTCGCGCGCTCGCCGGCCAGCAATGCATCGTCCATCATGAACGCGACCGCGCGGCCGGTCTGCAGCGTCAGAAAGGAATCGCCATGATCCTTCGCGCTGATGATGTTCATGCCCATGCTCTTGTCCTGATTCATCTTGCGCAGCAGGCGCTCGGACGTGGTGCCGGCCGTGGTCACGACCGTCTTGCCCTTCAGGTCGTCGAAGCCCTTGATGCCGGAGCTTTTCTTCGTCATCAGGCGCGTGCCGATCACGAAGATCGTATCGGTGAACGCGGCCTGCTGTTGACGCTCGAGGTTGTTCGTCGTCGAACCGCACTCGATGTCGATCGTGTTGTTCTGCAGCAGCGGGATGCGGTTCTGCGACGTCACCGGGGTCATCTTGACCTGCAGGTTCGGCATGTTCAGCTTCTGCTTCAGGGCGGCGACGATCGCCATCGCGTAGTCCTGCGAGTAGCCGACTACTTGTTGCTTGTCATCGTAGTACGAGAAGGGGATCGACGACTCCCGGTGACCGATCGAGATCACACCCGTGTCCTTGATCTTCTTCAGCGTCCCGCTATCCTGCGCATGTGCGCTCGTGGCGATGATTCCGAGCGCGCACAGCGCCAGCGACAACTTTTTGACATTCATTGAAAAACGCTCCTTGCCGAAAACCGTGTGAGTCTACCCCAGTCAATAACACCGGATGCATCATCCGCTGCGCCAACGCATTGGCGACTTACAGTCCCCTTGTGCGTTGGCTGCATTTATATAACATTCCAGCGGATGGCGGCAATGGGAACCTGCCCTTTTCAGCGCCACGCAACGTTTTCGGAAAAATTGACCGCGCGCGGCGTACCGGCACCTGCGCCGCGCCCCTGCATCACGGGTAGAGGCCGCGCAGTTCGCGCGCTTCGAGAATGCGCGTGCAGGCCACGATATAGGCAGCGGTCCGAATCGTCACGTGCTTGTCCACGCTGACCTGCCACACCGCGTCGAAGGCCTCGCGCATCACGCGGTCGAGACGCTGGTTGATTTCGTCCTCGCTCCAGAAGAAGCTGGAAAAATCCTGCACCCACTCGAAATAGCTGACCGTCACGCCGCCGGCGTTGGCGACCACGTCCGGGATCACCAGCACGCCGTTTTCCTGCAGGATATCGTCGGCGGCGGGCGTCGTCGGACCGTTCGCCCCCTCGACGATGATGCGGGTACGGATCGCGCCCGCGTTCTGCGCCGTGATCTGCTCTTCGAGCGCGGCGGGGATCAGGATGTCGCTTTCGATCTTGAAGAATTCCGCCGGATCGTCCAGCGTTTCCGCGCCGGGAAAACCGGCGATGCCCCGGTGTTCGGCCACGTGCGCGAGCAATGCGTGCGTGTCGAGTCCGCCCGGCGCGTAGAGCGTCGCGCTATGATCCTGCGCCGCGACGATCTTCGCGCCCGCGTCGTGGAACAGCCGTGCGGCGACGCCGCCGACATTGCCGAAGCCCTGCACCGCGATGCGCGCGCCGGGCAGTTCCAGTCCGATCCTGCGCGCCGCCTCCGAGGCGACCACGAAGACGCCGCGCCCGGTCGCGTCGCGCCGGCCGAGACTGCCGCCCAGCGAGATCGGCTTGCCGGTCACGACGCCGGTCGCGGTGCGCCCCAGATTCTGCGAGTAGGTGTCCATCATCCATGCCATCACCTGTTCGTTGGTGTTGACGTCGGGCGCCGGAATGTCCGTGTTCGGCCCGATGATGACATTGATCTCGCTGGTATAACGGCGCGTCACCCGTTCGAGCTCGGCGCGCGACAGCGTGCGCGGGTCGACGCGCACGCCGCCCTTGGCACCGCCGAAGGGTACGTTGACCGTGGCGTTCTTGACGGACATCCAGGCGGCGAGGGACATCACCTCGGTGAGCGTCACGTCCTGGTGGAAACGCACCCCTCCCTTGCCCGGGCCGCGCGAGACGTTGTGCTGCACGCGATAGCCCTCGAAATGCGCGATCGTGCCATTGTCGAGCTGGATCGGCACATCGACGATCATCACGCGCTTGGGGCGTTTCAGCGTTTCGACCCAGCGGCTCAGATGACCCAGGTAGGGCGTGACGCGGTCGATCTGCTGCAGATAACTGCCCCAGGGACCCAGCGCATCGGGCTGCAGGTAGGACGGGATGGCATGACGTTCCGACATGAAAAACTCCGCAATGGATTGGCGCGTGTAGGAATGGCGGGAAGACACCATTTAACTAGGCGTATAAATAAACAGGCAGCAGGCAAATGAAGTAAGTGCCGGAAACTGTAAGCCCCCGAAAAACAGATAGCCAATGCCGAATGCACATTTTTCCATGCGTTTTTTGCATGGGCCAGCGGACGCGTCGGAAAATCAGCGGGCGACGTCGACGGGGCGCGGCACCGTGGTTTCCTGCGCGACGGCGCGCGCGGCATGCCAGACCGCTTCGATCAGCGCGCTGCGGGACGCATCGCCCTCCTGCAGCTTGTCGCGGTAGAGACGGATTTCCATCGTCAGCGAGAAAGCGGGCGCGGCCTCCCCTGCCAGCTCTGGCGGCAGGCCGGGTGGGACCAGGCGCCCGTCGGCGAGCGCCTCGGCGGCCGCGCTGTGCGGCAGGAAGGCCAGCCCGTGGCCGGCCAGCGCCATGAGTTTCAAGCCCTCGGCCATGTCGGTTTCGTAGACGCGGTCGAGAAACAGCGGCTGCGGCGCGCGCATCAGCAGCACCTCGGTCATGCGCCCCAGATAGGCGCCCGGGCTGTAGGCCAGATAGGGAATCGGCGCGCCGGCGCGCCCCGGAAGGGAAAAGCGCGGGCTGCCCACGTCGGGCGCTGCGTGGGGTGCTGCGTGGGGTGCTGCGTGGGGTGCTGCGTGGGGTGCTGCGTGTTGCGCTGCGTGTGGTGCCGCATGTGGCATCGCGTGGGAAGCCGCCGCGGCGTCGCCCCGCCACGGCGCGCAGAACGGGCTGATCGTTTCCGTGCCGAGCGTGAGGAAATCGTAGCGGCGCGGATCGAGCACCACCGGATGGCTCGGATGGTGATACCCCATCATCAGGTCGCAGCCGCCTTCGGTCAGGTTCAGCACCGCATCGTGGACATTCAGCGCGCGCAGCTTCGCGTGCAGGCGGGCGTCCGGACAGACCGGCCGCTGCGCGCCGTCCGGACCCGTCACCGTGGCATCGCGCACGCGCCGGTCGATCGCCTCGATCCAGACGGGAAAGAAGGTGAGCGACAAGGTATGCGGCACGGCGAAATCGATCGTCGCCGCGCTCGTCAGGTTCTGTCCGCGCAGCAGCATGCGCGCTTCCTGCGTCTGGCTGAGCATCGTCAGCGCCTGCGCATGGAAGATATTGCCCGCCTGGGTCAAGCGTGTCGGGTAACCGGAACGATCGATCAGCTCCGCGCCCAGCCAGGCCTCGAGCGCCTGGATGCGCCGCGAGAAAGCCGGCTGCGTGACATGGCGCAAGGCCGCCGAGCGGCTGAAGCTGCGCGTTTCGGCGAGGGAAATGAAATCCTCGAGCCACTTGGTTTCCATCGATCTTTCCGGGTTGACCTCAGGCGGCGTCGCACGCGGCGTGCGGCGACGGGGGGGAAGTCCGCGGCGAGTCGGTTTGTGCCGGGTTGCCCTGCGCCAGGCCGGCCTGCCCCAGGTTGCCCTGCGCCAGGCCGGCCTGCCCATACTGCTGCAACCCCCACATCTGTGCGTAGGTGCCGTTCGCGGCGAGCAGGGCCGCATGGGTGCCGCGTTCGACGATGCGACCCTGCTCCATCACCAGGATCTGCTCGGCCGACACGACGGTCGAGAGCCGGTGCGCGATCACCAGCGTGGTGCGCCCGCGCGCGACGCGTTCGAGCGCGCCCTGGATCGCCCGTTCCGAGCGCGAATCGAGCGCGGACGTAGCCTCGTCGAGGATCAGGATCGGCGGGTCCTTGAGCAGGGTGCGCGCGATCGCGACGCGCTGCTTTTCGCCGCCGGAGAGTTTCAGCCCGCGTTCGCCGACCGAGGTCTCGTAACCCTGCGGCAGACTCTCGATGAACGCATCGATCTGCCCCGCCCGCGCCGCCGCGATGACGTCGTCGCGCGACGCGCCCGGGCGTCCGTAGGCGATATTGAAATACAGACTGTCGTTGAACAGCACGGTGTCCTGCGGCACGATGCCGATGGCGGCGCGCAGCGTGTCCTGCTGCACGTCGCGGATGTCCTGGCCGTCGACGAGGATGCGTCCCGCGCCGGCGGAATCGACATCGTAGAAACGGAACAGGAGCCGCGCCAGCGTCGACTTGCCCGAGCCGCTATGCCCGACGATCGCCGTCGTCGTGCCCGCCTCCACGACGAACGACACATCGTGCAGGATCGATCGATCCGGATGATAGGCGAAATCGACATGCTCGAAGACCACCCGCGCGCCCCGCTTCGCGTCGATGCGCAAGGCCGGCGCGTGCTCCCGGTCGGCGATCTCGCGCGGCTGCCGCGTGAGCGTAAACAGGCGATCCATGTCGGTCAGGCTCTGCTTGAGCTCGCGGTAGATGATCCCCAGGAAATTCAGCGGCACGTACAGTTGCAGCATGAAGGTGTTGATCAGGACCAGATCGCCCAGCGTCTGCCGGCCGGCGGCCACGGCGAGCGTCGCGCGCCAGAGGATGAAAACGAGACCGGTCGCGATGATCGTCTGCTGCCCGAAGTTCAGCATCGACAGCGAGCGCTGCGAACGCACCGCCGCGGCCCGGAAACGCCGCAGGTTGTCGTCGTAGCGTTCGGCCTCGAAGGCCTCGTTGCCGAAGTACTTGACCGTCTCGTAGTTCAGCAGCGAATCGATCGCGCGCGAACTGGCGCGCGATTCGAGTTCGTTCATCGAGCGCCGGAAATGCGTGCGCCACGCGCTGATCTTCACCGTGAAGGTTATGTAGACGAGCAACGCCGCCAGCGTGACGAGCGCGTAGTACGCCTCGTAGCGGGTCACGAACACCACGAGCACCAGACCGATCTCGACCAGGGTCGGCAGGATGTTGTAGACCGAGTACGTGATGACGCTCTGCACGCCGCGGGTGCCGCGCTCGATGTCGCGCGTCATGCCGCCGGTCTGGCGGTCCAGGTGAAAGCGCAGCGACAGGCCATGCAGATGGCGAAACACTTCCAGCGCGATGCCACGCACGGCGTTTTCGGTCACTTTCGCGAACAGCAGTTCGCGCAGCTCGGTGAAGAGCGACGTGGACAGGCGCACGATCGCGTACGCGACGACGAGCAGGCCGACGCCGCCGAGCAGGATCACCGCGGGCGAATCGTGCGCGCGGCCCAGCGCGCTCAAGGTCTTCGCCGCCGACAGATGGTCGACGATCAGCTTCAAGAGCAAGGGCACGCCCAGGTTCGCCACCTTGGCTGCGATCATGCAGCCGAGCGCGAGCCCGATGCGCAGCCGGTAGCCGGCAAGATAGGGCAGGAGCGCGACGATGGCGTGCCAGTCTCGGCGCGCCTGGCCGGGCATCGGAGGGACGGGGGGTGGCAGGGACCCGGAAGCACCACGGCGCATGGCGGGACGCTAGACGGCCTGACCGTGAACGAGCCGGAACTCGGTCATGGCCGGAACGAAGTCGTGGTTCAACGTCGCCTTGCGCGAGAGTTTCGCCAACGCGTAGCGCTGGAAGCGGCTCAACGCCGCCCACGCGTCGTCGCCCGGCACGTCCAGGCCCGCGAGCGCGCATTGCGCGGCCACGCTGGCGGGCAAGGCCGCGCGGTCGTCGCCCGGGAGCGACGCCGGCGGCGCGCCGGTCTCGGGCGGCCGCCCGACATGCTCCAGCATCCAGGCGCGCAACAAGGCGGCGAAGTCCGCCTCGCTGCTCTGCTGCACGGTCGACGGCGAAGTCCGGGTGCGCGCCACGCCGTCCGTCCCGCCAAGCGCCCCGCCGCCGGGTCCCTCCTCGACGGCATACGATGCCAGCGTCACGCGCGCGTCGTAGGGCAACCGCTGCCAGTCGTCGAGCGAGATGCGCTGCCCGCTGCGGTCGAGATGAAAGCGCACCGAGAGCGGGATATAGGACAGATTTTCCGAAGACGGCACTTCGAAGTCGAACAGTTGGGGACGATCCTGGCGGGTCACGGCGGCCTCTGGGGAATATGGCGGGTTCTGGAGGCATTCTACGCAGCTAACGTAAAAGGGGTAGAGTCTCGACATCGGCCGCGGCCCTCGCGCGGCCCACGGTAGAGGCGGCGGCGCCCCGACGCGATGTCGGGAACCGGACCTGCCCGCACGCCGGACCATGGCCACCGCCACCACGACGCATATGACCACGAACGCTGCCCTCTCCAACGTTTCCGACGTTTCCGACAATGCCACCGACGACACGTCGCCATCGCCCGGCTGGCGCCGGCTGCCCGTGCTGCGGCACCGCGCCGGCGCGCATCAACCCGCCGACGATCAGGTGGCCGAGGAATGGCCCGTCGCGCTGGTATTCAACGGCATCTCGCATGCGGTGATGATGACCACGCCGCGCGACCTGGAAGCCTTCGCGGTCGGCTTTTCGCTGAGCGAGGGCATCGTACGCAGCATCGTCGAGATCCGCGACATCGAGACGACCTTCCATGAGGAGAGCGCCGAGGTGGCGATCGAACTGCTGCAGGGCGCGTTCGTCGGGCTGAAGGACAAACGCCGTTCGCTGGTCGGGCGCACCGGTTGCGGCGTGTGCGGCATCGAAAGTCTCGCCCTGCTCGATCTCGAACCGGAGCGCATCGCCGAGGCCGGCAACGCCGGCCCGACGGCCGCAAGCGCGATCGACGACGCGGCCATTCAGCGCGCGGCGCGCGAACTGCGGCCCCGGCAAACGCTGATGCAGCAGACCGGCGGCGTGCACGCGGCGGCGTGGTGCGGCCGCGATGGCGAGATCCTGCGCGCGTTCGAGGACGTGGGCCGCCACAATGCGCTCGACAAGCTGATCGGTCAGCTGGCGCGCGATCGCACGGATTTCGGCAGCGGCTTCGTCTTCATGTCGAGCCGCGCCAGCTACGAACTGGTACGCAAGGCGGCGCGCGTCGGCATTCCGATGCTCGCGACGATCTCCGCGCCGACGTCGCTGGCGGTGCGCATCGCCGAGAAGGCCGGCATCCGGCTCGCGAGCTTCTGCCGCGACGATGGCTTCGTCGAGTATGCGGGGGCGGATATGGGAACGGCGCAGCAGGCGCGTTAGCGCTTCGGGCCGTCGAGCGCCGCGAAATCCGGCCGGCGCTTCTCCACGAACGCCCGCAGCGCCTCCTGCGCCGCCGGGCCGCCCAGCAAGGCCGCGAATTGCGCGATCTCGGCATCGATGCGGGCGGCGACCGTTTGCATCGGATCCGCCTTCAGCAGCGCCTTGGTCGCGCGCAGCGCGGCCACCGGCAGGGCCACGAGCCGCTGTGCCTGCCGCAGCGCCTCGTCCTCGACCGCTTCCGGCGCGACGATGCGATTGACGAACCCCATCGCTCGCGCCTCCTCGGCGTCGAACGGGTCGCCCAGCAGCAGTTTCTCCGCGGCGCGCTGATGGCCGCTCAGACGCGGCAGCAGCAGGCTCGACGCGGCTTCCGGGCACAGTCCAAGCTGCGCGAACGGCAGGCCAAACCGCGCGTCGCTGCCCGCGTAGACCAGATCGCAATGCAGCAGCATCGTGGTGCCGACGCCGATCGCCGGCCCGCGTACGGCCGCCACCAGGGGCGTGACGAGTGCCGCCAGCACATGCAGGAAGCGCGTCACGGGCGCGTCCGGACCCATCGGCGGATGGCGGATGAAATCGTCGATGTCGTTGCCCGCGCTGAAGGCCGGCCCCGTACCCCCGAGCACGATCGCTTTCACGCGCGGGTCGGCGTCCGCCGCCGCCAGCAGATCGGCCATCCGCGCATACATCGCCGCGGTGATCGCATTGCGTTTCCCGGGCCGGTTCCAGCGCAACACCGCGACGGCGCCCTGGTGCATGAGGGTGACGTCCGGGGCGACGTTCCCGGCAACGTCCAGGGCGAGCGCCGACGCCATGTCGGGGGCAGCGTCCGGCAAAGGCGCCGCACCGGAAATCCTACCGGGAGCCTTACCGGGAGCCTTACCGGGAGCCTTACCGGGAGCCTTACCGGGAGCTTTACCGAGAGCCTTCCCGGGAACCGTCACGACATGTTTTCCAGGATGCCGGCCGCGCCCATGCCGGTACCGACGCACATGGTCACCATGCCGTACTTGAGCCTGCGTCGTTGCAGCGCATGCACGAGTGTCGCCGCGCGGATCGCGCCGGTCGCCCCGAGCGGGTGTCCCAGCGCGATCGCGCCGCCCAGCGGGTTGACCTTCGCGGCATCCAGTCCGAGATCGCGGATCACCGCCAGCGACTGCGCGGCGAACGCTTCGTTCAACTCGATCCAGTCGAGCGCCTCCTGCGTCAGGCCGGTGGTGCGCAGCACCGCGGGAATCGCCTCTTTCGGTCCGATGCCCATGACCTCCGGCGGCACCCCCCGCACCGCGAAACCGGCGAAGCGCGCGAGCGGCGTGAGACCGAACTGCTTCAGCGCCCGTTCCGACACGACCAGCAGCGCGCCCGCGCCGTCGGACATCTGCGAACTGTTGCCCGCCGTCACCGAGCCCTGGTTCGCGAACACCGGTTTGAGGCGGGCGAGCGCGTCGGCGGACGACTCCGCACGCGGTCCCTCGTCGCGCCCGAGTTCGCGGGTGACGACGCGCACCTGCGCGGTGGCGAGATCGGCGTCATGCTCGGTCACGGTCAACGGCGCGATTTCCGCGTCGAATTCGCCCGCCTGCTGCGCGGCAAGCGCGCGGCGGTGCGACTCGACCGCGAACGCGTCCTGGTCCTCGCGGCTGACCTTCCAGCGCTCGGCCACGCGCTCGGCCGTCAGCCCCATGCCATAGGCGATCGCGACGTTCTCGTCGCGATCGTAGACATGCGGCGACACCGACGGCGTGTTGCCGGTCATCGGCACCATGCTCATCGACTCGACGCCGCCGGCGAACATCACGTCCGCCTCGCCGACGCGAATCCGGTCCGCGGCCATCGCCAGCGCGCTCAATCCCGACGCGCAGAAGCGGTTGACCGTGACCCCTCCGACCGATTGCGGCAGGCCCGCGAGCAGCACGCCGATACGCGCGATATTCAGCCCCTGCTCCGCCTCGGGCATCGCGCAGCCGATAATCGCATCCTCGATCGCCGCCGGATCGAGCGACGGCACCGCCTGCAACGCCGCGCGCAACACGTGCGCCAGCATCTCGTCGGGACGCACATGCCGCAGCGACCCGCGCGGCGCCTTGCCCACCGGCGTGCGCGTCGCGGCGACGATGTAGGCATCCTGGACTTGCTTGCTCATCTTCTTCCCCTTCCGTCGCGAGGCGCGCGCCGTGGCGGCGCGCCATTGCTTCGCTCAGTTGATACGCTCGGTCGAGAGCCACCCGGGCGGGCCGCTCAGTTGCGCGCCGGTTTGCCGCCCTGCAGCAGGCTCATGATCCGTTCCTGCGTCTTCGCGGTGCCCAGCAGTTCGACGAAGGCACGGCGCTCCAGCGCCAGCAGCCAGTGCTCGTCGACCAGCGTGCCCGGCTCGACGTCACCGCCGCAGATCACTTCGGCGATGCGTGATGCCACCCGATAGTCGTGCTCCGAAATGAAACGGCCATCGCGCATGTTGACCAGCTGCGAGCGGATCGTCGCGATGGCGGAGCGCCCCGCCACGGGAATCCGCACCGCCGGCAACGGCGGCCGGTAGTCACCCGCCGCCAGTGCCCGCACTTCCCGCCGCCCCGCGTCCAGCAATTCGTACACGTTGAAGACCACGCGGTCGGACGGCTGCAGATACCCCATCTGCCGCGCCTCGTGCGCGGAGGTCGAGACCTTCGCGGTGGCGGCGGCCGTGAAACGCGGCGTCAGGAAATCGAGCAAACGCTTGCCGTCATAGCGCGCGGCGGTCTCGGCGGCGGCAATCGCCGCTTCCTTGAGCCCCCCGCCGGCAGGTACCAGGCCGACGCCGATCTCCACCAGGCCGAGATAGCTTTCAAAATGCGCGACGCGACGCGCCACATGCAGCGCCAGTTCGCAACCGCCGCCCAGGGCGATGCCGGAGATCGCCGCGACCACCGGCACCTGCGCGTATTTGATGCGCAGCATCGTCTGCTGGAAGTCGGCAACGAAGGGTTCGACACCCGCCGCGCCTTTCGTCATGAACAGCGGCATCGCCGCTTCGAGATTGGCGCCCGCCGAGAACGGACCGCCCGGCACGCCGGCTTTCAGCGACGTGGTCTGCCAGACGAGCAACCCGTCGAAGCCCGCCTCGGCGAGTTCCACGCCCTTGCGCAAGGCCTCGAGCACTTCAGGGCCGATCGTATTCATCTTGCTGCGGAACGAGATCACCAGTACGTCGCCGCCGTCCGCGTCGTCGGTCCAGATGCGCGCGCCCGCGTTCTCGAACACGGTTCGGCCGTACCGGGCGGGGTCCGATGCGGCGTCCTCTGCCGGTGCTGCACCGAACAACGGCGCGCGGAACACCTGTCGCGCATACACCGGCAAGGTGCTGCGCGCGACGAACTCGCCGCGCGCCGGCGAATAGGAACCGCTTGCGTCGTGCACCCCGCCACGTTCGGCCACCGGACCCTCGGTCACCCAGCGCGGCAGCGGCACGGCGGAAAGCGCATGCCCGGCGGCGATATCCTCGGCGATCCAGCCGGCCAGTTGCGTCCAGCCCGCCGCCTGCCAGATCTCGAAGGGCCCCTGCTCCCAGCCGAAACCCCAGCGCAGCGCAAGATCGACATCGCTCGCGCCGTCCGCGATCGCCTCCAGATGCACGGCGACGTAATGGAAGACGTCGCGGAAAATGGCCCACAGGAACCGCGCCTGCGGATGCGTGGATTCGCGCAGCAGCCGCAGACGCTCGGGCAGCGGCCGTTTCAGTATCCGCACGACCAGTTCGTCGGCCTTGCCGGATGCCGCGCGGTAGGCTCCCGGCGCGCCGGCCCCGCCCGCGGCGGTGTCCAGCACATGGATGTCACGGCCGATCTTCCTGTAGAAGCCCGCGCCGCTTTTCTGCCCGAGCGCGCCGTTGTCGACCAACGCGCGCAGGAGCGCGGGCGTCGCGTACGCGGCGGCGAACGGATCGTCCGGCAGGCCGTCCTGCATCGTCTTGACGACATGCGCGAGCGTATCGAGCCCGACCACGTCGGCGGTGCGAAAGGTCGCCGATTTCGCACGGCCCAGACGGCTGCCGGTCAGATCGTCGACGACATCGAAGCCCAGCCCGTATTGCGCGGCGCGGGTGATCGTCGCGAGGATCGAGAACACGCCGACGCGATTCGCGATGAAGTTCGGGGTGTCCTTCGCGCGCACCACGCCCTTGCCGAGGGCGCGGGTCAGAAAGGTCTCGAGCGCGTCGACGATGTCCGCGCGCGTGTCGGCCGTGGGAATCAGCTCGACCAGATGCATGTAGCGCGGCGGATTGAAGAAGTGCACGCCGCAGAAACGCCCCTTCAATGCGGACGCGAACCCGTCGGCCAGCGCCGTGATCGACAGCCCGGACGTGTTCGACGCGAAGATCGCCGTGTCGCTCAGGAACGGCGCGACCTTTTCATACAGCCCATGCTTCCAGTCGAGCCGCTCGGCGATCGCCTCGATCACCAGGTCGCAACCGGCGAGCCGGTCGAGGTCGTCGTCGTAATTCGCCGCGACGAGGTATTTCGCATCGTCGTTCGTACCGAACGGCGCGGGTTTCAATTTCTTCAGCCGCTCGATGGCGGCGAGCGCGATCCCGTTGCGCGGCCCCTCGGAGGCCGCGAGGTCGAACAGCAGGACGGGCACCCGGGCGTTGACCAGATGCGCGGCAATCTGCGCGCCCATCACGCCGGCGCCCAGCACCGCGACCTTGCGGATCATGCGGCGCGGGTCGTCCGTGTTGTTTTTATCGTATGCGTCGTTCTTCACGTTCGTCACCTCCGTCCTCCCGTTTTTCAGAATAGCGTTTCGTCCGGGTCCATCAGCGTGCTCGCGCCCGCGCGGGCCATGCGGATCTGCGCGGCCGTCTCCGGCAGCAGCCTGGCGAAATAGAAACGCGCGGTGGCGAGCTTGGCGCGATAGAACGGATCTCCGCCCGGCGCCTGATCGAGCGCGATGCGCGCCATGCGCGCCCAGAAATAGGCGAACACCAGATGGCCGACCACGCGCAGATAGGGCACCGCGGCGGCACCGACTTCGTCGGGGTTCGCCATCGCCTTCATGCCGATTTCCATCGTCAGCTTCTGCACCTTCGTGCCCAGGTCGGCGAGCGGATTGACGAATTCCTGCATGTCCGGCTTGATCCCTTCCTCGTCGACGAAAGCCTCGATCAGCTTGCCGAAGGTCTTGAGCTTCGCGCCCATGTCGCCCAGCACCTTGCGCCCGAGCAGATCCAGCGCCTGGACCGCGTTGGTGCCTTCGTAAATCATGTTGATCCGCGCGTCGCGCACGTACTGTTCGACGCCGGTCTCACGGATATAGCCGTACCCGCCGAACACCTGCATCGCGTGGCTGGTGCTCTCGAACGCGTTGTCGGTGAGGAAGGCCTTGGCGACCGGCGTCAACAGCGCGACCATGTCCGCCGCCTCGCGCCGTTCCTGCGCGTCGGGGTGCGCGGTCATCCGGTCGATCTGCAGCGCGAGCCAGCTCGTGAACGCGCGGGCACCTTCGATATACGCCTTTTGCGTGAGCAGAATGCGCCGCACGTCGGGATGCACGATGATCGGATCGGCCGGTTTGTCGGGTGCCTTGACGCCCGAGAGCGAGCGCATCTGGATGCGCTCCTTCGCGTACGCGAGGGCGTTCTGATAGGCGACTTCGCTCAGTCCCAGACCCTGCATGCCGACGCCGAGGCGCGCGGTGTTCATCATCACGAACATCGCGTTCAGGCCACGATGCGGTTCCCCCACCAGCCAGCCGCGCGCGCCGTCGAGATTGATCACGCAGGTCGCGTTGCCGTGGATGCCCATCTTGTGCTCGATCGCACCGCAGCGCACCGCGTTGCGCTCGCCCACGCCACCGTCCGCGGTCGGGACGAATTTCGGCACGATGAACAGCGAGATGCCCTTGGTGCCGGCGGGGGCATCGGGCAGGCGGGCGAGCACCAGGTGCACGATGTTCTCCGCCAGATCGTGCTCGCCGCTGGAGATGAAGATCTTCGTGCCGGTGAGGCGGTAGGCGCCTGCTTCGTCGGTGCCAGTGCCCGCGCCGGCTTCCGCGCCGGCTTCCGGCATGGCCTTCGTGCGCAGCAGGCCGAGATCGGTGCCGCAGTGCGCCTCGGTCAGGCACATCGTGCCGCTCCACTCGCCCGAGACGAGTTTCGGCAGGTAGAGCCGTTTTTCCCGGTCCCGGCCGTGGGCGGCCAGGCATTCGTAGGCGCCGTGCGAGAGACCGGGGTACATCGTCCAGGCCTGATTCGCCGCGTTCAGCATTTCGTACAGCGCGTTGTTGACGAGCACCGGCAGGCCCTGGCCGCCGTATTCCCGGTCGCAGGCCAGCGACGGCCAGCCGGCTTCGACGAAGTGCCGGTACGCGCCCTTGAAGCCGGCCGGCGTGCGCACCGCGCCGTCGGCATAGGTGCAGCCTTCGCGGTCGCCGCTCGCGTTGAGCGGGAACACCACCTCCTGACAGAAGCGGCCGGCCTCCTCGAGTACCTGGTTGATCGTGTCCGCATCGACCTCCGTGTGCGGCGGAAGTTCGCGCAGGTGCGTCTCCACCTGCAGCAGTTCGTGCAGAACGAATTGAATGTCACGCAACGGCGCGCGGTACTGTGCCATCAGTCTCTCCTCCCGGTGACAGGCCGCGCGGTGCGACCGGGACGTCTCGCGGGACGTCCGGCGGTGCGCGACGCGGCGCGTCTACGTCTGGTATGAAACGATCAATTTCTCGAGTGCCGCGCGGCCCAGCGCCACCGCCTGCGGGTCCCGCAGCAATCGGGCATCGTGGTGCACGCCCAGCGTCAGGCTGTACACCTCGAACAACATCATCTGCGGCTGGGTGTCGGCCCGCAGATGCCCTTCCTCCTTCGCCTGTTCGATCGCGCGGGCCAGCGCCGTACGCCAGGCCGTGACGCTGGCGACCAGGTGCTCGCGCACCGGGCTGGCCGCGCGGTCGTCGTACTCGATCGCGCCGCTGATCAGGATGCAGCCGGTGGACACCTCATGCTGGATGCGCTTCTCCATCCAGCCGAACACCATCTGCCGCAAGCGCGGCAAGCCGCGCGCGCAGGCCAGACTCGGCAGGAAAACGTCCTGGCGGAAGCGCCGGTGGTATTCGCGCACCACCTCGATCTGCAGGTCCTCGCGCGAACCGAAGTGCGCGAACACGCCGCTCTTGCTCATCTGCATCCGCTCGGCCAGCAGGCCGATCGTCAGGCCTTCGAGACCGTCGCGGCTCGCCAGCTCGAGCGCCGCGTCCAGAATCGCCATCCTTGTCTGCTCGCCTTTTCGCATACTTTTGTCCAATCCAAAATAAACGAACGGCCGTACTATTATTGGCGACGACCGTCTCGGATAACAAGTACTTTATTAGAAACCGCTTTCTAGAGGAGACGCTGCCGCCGGCGTCAGTCGTAGCGGCCAACGGTCAGCACGCGCATGGCCAGGCGGTAGAACGCGTAGGCGCTGGCGTTGAGCAGGCGCTCGCGCCAGCCGCGTGCCGTGTAGCGGCCCTCGTCGATGCGCCGCGCCGTACCGAATGCGCGTTCGATCGAGCTGCGCAGTTGCGGAATCACCGGGTCGTGCACGGCGACCACATTGGCCTCGTGGTTGAGGAAAAGACTCAGTGCGTCGAGGTTCGAGGAGCCGATCGTCGCCCATTCGTCGTCGACCACCGCGACCTTGCCGTGCAGCATCGCATGGTCGTACTCGGCCACTTTCACGCCGGCCTTGAGAAAAGAGCCGTAGAGCGACGGCACCGCCCAGTCGAGCAGGCGGAATTCCTTGCGGCCGATCAGCAGCCGGACGTCGACGCCGCGCCGCGCCGCATCGTTGAGCGCGCGGCGCAGGCGCGTGCCCGGCGTGAAATACGGGTTCGCCAGCACCACCTGGCGGGTCGCGCGGCCGATCGCGTACAGATAGGCGCGTTCAATCGCGCGCCGGTTGAGCCGGTTGTCGCGCGCGACGAACGCCACCTGGGGCTCGCCGTCCGGGCTGGCCTGGTCCAGCCCCCGCCCCCCCGGGGGCGCGGGCTGCAGCGCAAGCTCGCGCTCGAGATCCGCCCGTTCGCGCCGCAGCCGCCGCCGGCTCGCCAGGGACAGGGCATCGGCCGGCTTGCGCGCCGGGTCGAGCCGTTCCCATTGCGCATCGAATGCGCGGATCACGTCGTGTACGACCGGCCCGAGCATTTCCACGGCGAAATCCCAGCGCGGCTCGGCCATCCGGTGGCCGTCGTTCATCATGTCGTCGACGATGTTCATGCCGCCGACATAGGCGACGCGCTGGTCGACCGCCGCGAGCTTGCGATGGTCGCGCGCGATGCCGCCCCTGCCCATCAGATGCGGGTTGAAGATGCGATGCTGGATGCCCGCCGCGGGCCAGGGCTCGAACATCGCCAGGCGCGCGGTGCCCACGCCGTCGGTGATCACGCGCACGTCGATGCCGCGCGTGGCGGCACGCAGCAGCGCATCGGACACCATGCGCCCCGCATCGTCGTGACAGAAGATATAGGTTTCGAGGCGCACGGTGGTGGCGGCCTCGTCGATGTTGCGGACCAGCGCATCGAAGTACGCAGTGCCGCTTTCGAGCAGCGTCAACCCGTTCGCGGCGCAGAAACGCAGGCGCGCGGACCGCCAGCCGCTGAGACGGCGCCGCCGGCGCGCGGTCGGCACGCGCGTCTCGGGCGCAGCAGACGCAGCAGGCGCACCGGCGCGCGGCGGGTCACCGGCCGCTTTCGTCAAGGCCATTGGCAGCAAAGGAGCGGAGGCGCGACGGAAGCTCAAGGATGGCCTGTGCGTTGGAGGGAGAGGTACAGCGCGCGGCGGCCTCGCGCCAGGGCAGCCAGCACGCCGCGACATGCTCGCGCGGCGCGAGGCGCACCGGCTGGCCGGTGGGAACTTCCAGACTGAACCAGTGCTCGGTGTTCGAGACGACGCCCGACGCGTAGCGGTGCCGCCAGACCTCGTAGATCGGATAATCGATGCGGTGCCGCCAGTCGCGCAGCGCCTCGCGCGGCACATCCGGCGCCCCCACGACGATGCCCGTCTCCTCCTCGACCTCGCGCGCGGCCACCGCCCGCAATGCTTCGTCGAGGCGGTCCTTCGAGCCGGTGACGGACTGCCAGAAGCCCGGAAAGTCGGCCCGTTCGATCAACAACACGTCGAGCGCCCGGGTATGGATCACGACCAGTACCGATTCCGGAATCTTCGGCGCCCGGGCGCCGAACGGCGCTGCGGGAGGAGGCGAGGTCGAGGACACGGGCGAAGGCCGGAAAGCGAACGTGGCGCCGCGGCCTAGCGCAGCTTGATGTGCAGTTCGCGCAGCTGCTTCTCGTCGACCTGGCTGGGCGCCTGCGTGAGCAGATCCTGCGCGCGCTGGGTCTTCGGGAAAGCGATCACGTCGCGGATCGAATCGGCGCCGGCCATCATCGTGACGATGCGGTCCAGACCGAAAGCGATGCCCCCGTGCGGCGGCGCGCCGTATTGCAGCGCGTCGAGCAGGAAGCCGAATTTCAGGCGCGCTTCCTCGGCATTGATCTTCAATGCGCGGAATACCTTGCTCTGCACTTCCTCGCGGTGGATCCGCACCGAACCGCCACCGATTTCCCAGCCGTTCAGCACCATGTCGTAGGCCTTCGCGAGGCAGCGGCCCGGGTCCGTTTCCAGATAGTCGAGATGCTCGTCCTTCGGGCTGGTGAACGGGTGATGACTCGCCGTCCACCGGCCGTCGGCCTCGTCGTATTCGAACATCGGGAAGTCGATGACCCACAGCGGCTGCCAGCCCGATTCGGCCAGACCCTTCTTCTTGCCGAACTCGGAATGGCCGATCTTCAGACGCAGCGCGCCCAGCGCATCGTAGACGACCTTCACGCGGTCCGCGCCGAAGAAGACGATGTCGCCGTTCTGCGCGCCGGTGCGCTCCAGGATGGCGGTCAGCGCCGCGTCGTGCAGATTCTTGACGATCGGGCTTTGCAGACCGTCGCGCCCCGCGGCGATGTCGTTGACCTTGATCCAGGCCAGACCCTTTGCGCCGTAGATCTTGACGAATTCGCCGTAGCTGTCGATCTCGCTGCGGCTCATCTCGGCGCCACCCGGAATGCGCAGGGCCGTCACGCGCCCGTCCTTCGTGTTCGCCGGATTGCTGAAGACCGTGAAGCCGACGTCGCGCATCGCGTCGGTCAGATCGGCGAACTCCAGCTTGACGCGCAGGTCGGGCTTGTCCGAACCGAAACGGCGCATCGCTTCCGAATGCGCCATCACCGGAAACGGGTTCGCGAGTTCGACGCCCATCGTGTTCTTGAACACGGTGCGGATCATCGTCTCGAACATGTCGCGGATTTCCTGCTCGCCGAGGAAGGACGTCTCGCAGTCGATCTGCGTGAATTCCGGCTGGCGATCCGCACGCAGGTCCTCGTCGCGGAAGCACTTGACGATCTGGTAGTAGCGGTCGAACCCCGAGACCATCAGCAGTTGCTTGAACAACTGCGGCGACTGCGGCAGCGCGAAGAAGTGCCCGGCGTTGACGCGCGACGGCACCAGATAGTCGCGCGCGCCTTCCGGCGTGCTCTTCGTGAGCATCGGCGTTTCGATGTCGATGAACTCGCGCGCGTCCAGGTACTTGCGCACTTCCATCGCCACGCGGTAGCGCAGCTTCATGTTTTCCTGCATCTGCGGACGGCGCAGGTCCAGCACGCGGTGCGTGAGACGCGTGGTCTCCGAGAGATTGTCGTCCTCGATCTGGAACGGCGGCGTCACCGACGCATTCAGCACGACCAGTTCATGGCACAGCACCTCGATCTTGCCGCTGGTCAGACCGGCGTTCTCCGTGCCGGCCGGGCGCGCGCGCACGAGGCCGGTGATCTGCAGGCAGAACTCGTTGCGCACGTCCTCGGCGGCCTTGAACATGTCGACCCGGTCCGGGTCGCAGACGACCTGCACGACGCCTTCGCGATCGCGCAGATCGATGAAGATCACGCCGCCATGGTCGCGCCGCCGGTGGACCCAACCACACAGGGAGATGGTTTCCCCCAGACGGTTTTCGGCCACGCGGCCACAGTATTCGGTTCTCATCGACATGGACATTTTTGGACTAGGGTGGTGTTCAGATATCGCTACGCGGCGTTTTGACCGCTTCCAGCGTGGGTTCGGGAGGACGTCGCGGCGGGCTGACCGGCGACACGACGCCCATCGAGACGATGTATTTCAATGCGGCGTCCACCGACATGTCCAGCTCGACCACGCCGGCGCGCGGCAGGATCAGGAAGAAGCCGGATGTCGGGTTCGGCGTGGTGGGCACGTAGACGCTGACGAAATCGCCATCGAGCTGGCGCGCAACGTCGCCGCCCGGCGTCCCGGTGAGGAAGGCGATCGTGTACGAGCCGGCGCGCGGGTATTCGATCAGCAACGCCTTGCGAAACGCGTTGCCGCTGCTCGACAGCAAGGTGTCGGAGACTTGCTTGATGCTGGTATACAGCGGCCCGACGATGGGAATGTGACGCAACAGCCAGTCCCACCATTTCATCAGCGTCTGGCCGATGAAGTTCTGCGTGAGCAGGCCGACGACGAAGATGAAGGCCAGCGTCAGGAGTGCGCCCAGCCCCGGGACGTGGACGCCCAGCCAGGTGTCGGGCTGCCACGAAGCCGGCAACAGCAGCAGGGTTTGATCCATCGTGCCGATCACCAGGCCGAGCACCCATAGGGTGATCGCCAGCGGTACCAGTACCAGCAGGCCGGTCAGGAAATACGTCTTGAGCGTCTTCTTGGTCGTCATCGATAAGGGCGATCGTGCCCGGCTGTCATGCGGAAACGGCGTCAGGTGCCCGAGGAACCGGCGTTACCCGACGAAGGGGACGGCGTGGCGGCGGGTTTTGCAGCACTGGAGGCATTGGACCCGGCGGCCGCGGCCGGCGCGGCGGCCGGGGTGGCGCTGGCGCTACCGTCGGCGCCGCCGCTACCCTTGGTGCCGCCTTCGGCCGAGGACTTCGCGCCACCGGCTTCACCACCGGTCCCGCTCCCCTCGGCCGCCCCGCCCTTCGCGTCGGCCGCGGGCTTCGCGGCGGTGTTGCTGCCGCCTTCCCGGAAATCGGTGACGTACCAGCCCGAGCCCTTGAGCTGGAAACCCGCCGCCGTGACCTGCTTGCGGAAGGTGGACTGCCCGCACTGCGGGCACTCGGTCAGCAGGGGGTCCGATATTTTCCGCAGGACGTCTTTCGCGAATCCGCAGGACTCGCAGCGATACGCATAGATCGGCATGACCCGAATTCCTCTCGAATACGTGGTGCAACACGCAAAACGTGGAATTATAGCCGCAAACGGCCTGCCACCCGACCGTCTTCACCATGCCGCCGGCGTCCGCGCTCCGGCACGCGCTGCTCCGACGCGACGCCCTCAGCCCGCGCCGAGCGACACGATCAACAGTACCTTCGTCAGCACCACGCCGACGCCGGCGGACACGCCGAACGCGATCAGGCCCCGCAACAGGCGGTTCGTGCGCTGCTGTTCGACCACGAGCAGCCGAAGCAGTTCATCGTTTCGCCCGCCCTGGTTGAGACGATGCTCGCTCAGCAGCGAATGCACGAGCCGGGGGACCTGGGGCAGCGTCTTGCTCCATTGCGGCACCTCGTATTTCAGCCGTTCATACCAGCCGCGCCACCCCACCTGTTCCATCATCCAGCGTTCGAGGTAGGGCTTGGCGGTTTTCCACAGATCGAGATTCGGATCCAGATCGCGGCCCAGCCCCTCGACATTCAGTAGGGTCTTCTGCAGCAGCACGAGTTGCGGCTGGATCTCCACCTGGAAGCGGCGCGATGTCTGGAACAGCCGCATCAGCACCTGGCCGAGCGAGATGTCTTTCAATGCCTTGTCGAAGTACGGTTCGCAGACCGCGCGGATCGCTCCCTCGAGTTCCTCGACGCGGGTCTGCGGCGGGACCCAGCCGGACTCGAGATGCAGCATCGCGACCCGGTGGTAGTCGCGCTTGAAAAACGCCAGCAGATTCTGCGCGAGATAGTTCTTGTCGAAATCCGACAACGCGCCGACGATACCGAAATCCAGCGCGATGTAGCGGCCGAACGTCGCCGGGTCCAGGCTGACCTGGATATTTCCCGGATGCATGTCCGCGTGGAAGAACCCGTCGCGGAACACCTGCGTGAAGAAGATCTCGACGCCTTCGCGCGCCAGGCGCGGAATGTCGACCTCTGCAGCGCGCAATGTCTCCATCTGGCTGATCGGCACGCCGACCATGCGCTCCATCACCAGGACCGTCGGCGTGCAGAAGTCCCAGTACATCTCCGGCACCATGAGCAGATCGGTGGCGGCGAAATTGCGCCGCAACTGGCTGCCGTTCGCCGCCTCGCGCATCAAATCGAGTTCGTCGTGCAGGTATTTGTCGAATTCGGCGACCACCGCGCGCGGCCGCAGACGGCGGCCGTCGGACCAGAAGCGCTCGGCCAGGCGCGCCACGTCCGCCATCAGCGCGAGATCGCTGTCCAGCACCGGCAGCATGCCGGGCCGCAGGACCTTGATGGCGACCGGCTTGCCGGCATGCTCGCCGACTTTCAGCTTCGCGAAATGCACCTGCGCGATCGACGCGCTGGCGACCGGGATGCGCTCGAACTCGTCGAAAATCGCTTCCACGCGCTGGCCCAGCGCCCGTTCGATCAGCGCGACCGCCACGCTCGACTCGAACGGCGGCACCTGGTCCTGGAGTTTGGCGAGTTCGTTCGCGATATCGGGCGGCAGCAGATCGCGCCGCGTCGACAGCATCTGGCCGAACTTGACGAAGATCGGGCCGAGACTTTCGAACGCGAGGCGCAGGCGCATGCCGCGCGGCGCGTCGAGTCGGCGCCCCACCGTCATCAAACGGACCAGCAGCTTGATGCGCCGATGCTCGAAGCCGGACAGGACGACCTCGTCCAGCCCGAAGCGGATCAGCGTGAAAATGATTTTCCAGAGCCGCAAGGTCCGCATCATGGGCGCCCCCGCGTGTCGCGCGCACCCTGCTCGAGACGATCGAGACGTTTCTCCAGACGCTCGGCATCCTCGCGCAGCACCGCGACCTCCCGGCCGAAGTCCTCGACCATGCGGTGTCGCACCAGTTGCGGATTTTCGTCGAGCAGGTATTCCGCCACCGATTCCAGCAAGCCGCGCGACGCCCGCTGCGCATGTCCGGCCACCGCGCGCGCGGTACGCGCGATGCGGTACGCCGGGGCGTCGCCGAGCCAGCGCGCCAGATCCTCCTCGGGATCCCATCGCAGGTTTTCGGCCAACTGGCCGAGTACCGCCGCGAACTCGGCGTCTCCCGCGATGCGCACATGCTTCATCGCCGCCGCGGGGCCGCCCCGCAGTACCGCGGCGACCGCGTCCGGCAGGACGGTGATCGTGACGTCGTCGGGCACCGGCGGCAGATCGCCCGCCGGGGCCGGCGCCGCTTCGAGCAGACCTGCGGCGGTGACTCTCACCACCACGAAAAACGGCGGCGCATTGAGCCGGGCCCGCTTACCGGCATAGGGTTCGAGTTGCGCGCGCGCCCAGGGCTCGCGTTCGAGCAGATGGTTCACCGCGGCATGAAAGGGTTGGGTAACGACGCTCATCAGCACCAGCAGGACAGCACGAAGGAAAGTGCAAAAAGGGACACCCCGAAAACAGGGAAACCCGCCGCGAGCAAACGCCCTCGACGGGTTCCCATTGTAGGTCAGTTCCGGTTTCGCCGAACGTCCGCTTCGCCCGGACGCCTTTTCACCTACGCAAAAAGTCGGTTCGCCCGGACGGCCGCGGCACGGAGACGCGGACTAGTTCAGTTGCTGGATACCGGCCAGCAACCAGCCTTCGGTGCCCTGCTTGCGCTTCGCCAGATTCCATACCTCGGCGAATTCCTGCGCCGGCGCGCCCTTGTCTTCCCGGATCAGACCCGAGAAACGCACGCTTGCCAGATACTCGCTGTCCTTTTCCTCGATACCCAGCAACTCGGCGTCGACCCGCACCACGTCCGTGCGGTTCTCCGTCTGACCGCGCGCGTTGAGATCCAGACGCACCTCGGCGAACATCTCGGGCGTCGTGAACTCGCGGATGTCGTCCAGATCCGCCGCGTCCCAGGCCGCCTGCATGCGGATGAAGTAGACCTTGGCGTTGTGCAGGAAGGATTCGCGATCGAAGTTGTCCGGCACGCCCCACGGCGCCGCGGTTCCGGCACCTGCTGCGGCACCCGCACCGGCCGCACCGGCATAACCCGTGTCATACATCGGCGTGCTCATCGGCTGCTGGCCCGGATAACCGCCCGCGGGCGGCGCGTCGTAACGCGTCTCGGCGAAGCCCGGCGCGCTGCGGTTGGCACCCGCCGCCGCATAGGCCGGCGTGTCCGCGTCGCGGCGACGCGTGAACTTGCGGATCAGCCAGATCGCGATGAAGGCGATCGCCGCGATCACCAGCATGTTCGCCATCGCGCCGGCGAATGCGCCGCCCAGTCCGAAGTGCGACAACAGCGCCGCGATGCCCAGACCGGCCGCGAGACCGGCGATCGGACCCAGCCAGCGGTTGCGCGCCGGCGGCGTCGCCATGCCGGGCCGTGCGGCCGGCGGTGCGGTGTACGCGGGCTGCTGCGGCGCACGCGCCGGAGCCGCCTGCTGCGACACCATGTTCGATTGACGGCCCATGCTGCGGCTGCTGCCCATGCGGCGGGCTTCCGCTTCGTGGATCACTGCGGTGAAGACCAGCATCCCGACCAGCGCGAACGCGCCGAGCCGCGACGCCGACCGCGGCAGCGACTGCAAAGCCGACCGCAGGAACGCCGGGCGGAACCAGGATCGGAACAAGCCACTACGTTCTTTTGACATTCGGAAACCTCTCGAAGTGAAACATGAATGAGATGCACGATGAAACGCGTTTTCTTCGACATCCCATCGGGGCGCCACGCGCAAATAGCCAGGCGCGCATGCGCCTAGCTTTCAATTAGCATACAGTTTGGAACAGCGGAAGTAAATCAGTATTTGGTGCCCTGATGGAGCGCGACGATGCCGCCCGACAGGTTGAAGTAGTCGACCGCTTCCAGGCCTGCCGTTTCCATCATCTGCTTGAGGGTGTCCTGGTCCGGATGCATACGGATCGATTCGGCAAGGTAGCGGTAGCTTTCGGCGTCGCCCGCGATGCGCGACCCGAGCCAGGGCAGCAACTTGAACGAATACAGGTCGTACGCCTTGGTGAGCGGTTGCCAGATCCGCGAGAACTCCAGCACCAGCACCTTGCCGCCGGGTTTGAGCACGCGCCGCATTTCGGCCAGCGCGACATCCTTGTGGGTCATGTTGCGCAGGCCGAAGGCCACCGACACCACATCGAAGTAATTGTCCGGGAACGGCAGTTTTTCCGCGTCGCACAGCAGCGTTGGCGTGATCACACCCTCGTCGAGCAGGCGGTCGCGGCCGACCCGCACCATCGAGGCATTGATGTCGGTCAGCCAGACTTCGCCGCGCGGCCCCGCGGCCTTCGCGAACGCGCGCGCGAGGTCGCCCGTGCCGCCGGCGATATCGAGCACCTTCTGACCCGGGCGCACGTTCGCGCGGCCGATGGTAAACGCCTTCCACACCCGGTGCAGACCGCCGGACATCAGGTCGTTCATCACGTCGTACTTCGCCGCCACCGAGTGGAAAACACCCGCGACCTTCTGTGCCTTTTCCTTCTCCTCCACTGTCGTGAAGCCGAAATGGGTCTTGCTCATCGCGTCGTCCTTATTCTTAGCATTATCGTGTTGGTTCAGTGGTGGCCGCACGCGTGACCATGGCCGCCATGGCCGCCGGGCGCCATCGGCGCGTCGCGCTCGACGCCCGCCGCCGCCAGACGGTCGAAGTAGTCGCGCCAGAGCGCGTCCTGCTCGGTCGCCAGCTTGTAGAGATAGTCCCACGAGTAAATGCCCGTGTCATGGCCGTCGGAAAACGTCAGCTGGATCGCGTAATGGCCGACCGGCTCGATCTTCGCGATCATCACCTGGCGCTTGCCGGTCTGCAGCGTTTCCTGCCCGGGGCCGTGGCCCTGGACCTCGGCCGAAGGGGAGTAGACGCGCAACAGCTCGAACGGAATGCGGTAGCTGTCGCCGGCGTAGTGCAGTTCGATCACGCGGGACATCTGGTGCAGCACCACCCCGGTGGGGATCGGGGTGTCCTTATCGAGTCCTGCCATCACCTGTCTCCTGGGCGGATTGATCAAAAAAAGCGGCGTCGAGCGCCGTGCGCAGCACCGGGGCGAGGCCGCCGGCACGCGCCGCGCGGGCGGCGTGCAGGGCGTCGGGGACCGTGCGCTGCGTCTCGGCCCACACCGGCTTCGGAAAATGGGCGTCGTCCGTGAAGCGCGGAATCACGTGCCAGTGCAGATGCGGCACCTGATTGCCGAGACTCGCCAGATTGATCTTGTCGCATTGCATGACGTCGCGCACGACCTGTTCGACCACCAGCACGACGTCGAACAGGTGACGCTGCGCGGCGGCGTCGAGATCGGTCATTTCGGCCTGATGATCCTGCCAGATGACCCGGCAAAAGCCCGGGTAATCCACATCGTCGACCTGAACGACACGCAATACCGCGTCGCGCCAGACGACCTGGCCGTCATCGGTCGTGCACAGGGGGCAGGCGGAAGCGTGCGTCATACCAGCACCCGCTCGATGCCACCGGCATTCGCCTTGTTGACATAGTCGACCATCCAGTTCTCTCCAAGCACGGCGCGTGCCATCTCCACCACGATGTAGTCGGCCTCGACCTTGACGTCGTCGCCGTAACGCGACAACCCTTGCAGGCAGGACGGGCAGCTGGTCAGAATCTTGACCTCGCCCTGGAACGGCGCGGCGGTCGCCGCTTCGGCCGGCGGCGTCACGGTGATGTTCGCCATGCCGCCGCTCGCCGGGACGATCGACACCACCGACGTCGCCGTGCCTGCCGCGCGCACACGCGCCTCGCCCTTGCGCATTTCCTCTTCCTTGCGGAAGCGCACCTGGGTGGAGACGTCCGGCCGGGTCACGGCCAGCGTGCCGGACTCGCCGCAGCACCGGTCGTTCTTCTCGATCCGGTAGCCATCGTTTTCGGTGCCCATCAACTCGTTCACCAGCCTGACCGGGTCCATCGTCTTGATCGGCGTATGGCACGGATCATGGTACATGTAACGCGTGCCGGACACGCCATCGAGCTTGATGCCCTTCTCGAGCAGATACTCGTGGATGTCGAGAATCCGGCAGCCGGGGAAGATCTTGTCGAATTCGTAGCCGGCGAGCTGGTCGTAGCAGGTGCCGCACGAGACCACCACCGTCTTGATATCGAGATAATTCAGCGTGTTCGCGACCCGGTGGAACAGCACGCGGTTGTCGGTGACGATCTTTTCCGCCTTGTCGAACTGGCCCGAACCGCGCTGTGGGTAGCCGCAGCACAGATAGCCCGGCGGCAGCACGGTCTGCACGCCCGCGTGCCAGAGCATCGCCTGCGTGGCGAGGCCGACCTGCGAGAACAGCCGCTCCGAGCCGCACCCCGGGAAATAGAACACGGCCTCGGTGTCGGCATGCGTGGCGCGCGGGTCGCGGATGATCGGCACGACCTTGTTGTCCTCGATGTCGAGCAAGGCGCGCGCGCTCTTCTTCGGCAGGTTGCCGGGCATTTTCTTGTTGATGAAATGCACGACCTGCTCGCTCAGCGCCGGCTTGCCGACGGTGGCCGGCGGATGCGCGGTCTGCTTGCGCGCAAGGCGCCTGAAGACATCGTTGCCGGCACGCTGCGCCTTGTAGCCCCAGTTCATCATCAACTGGCGCGTGACGTTGATGGTGTTCGGGTTCGTCGCATTCAGGAAGAACATCGCCGCGCTCGCGCCGGGATTGAACTTCTTCTTGCCCATCTTGCGCAGCAGGTTGCGCATATTCATCGATACGTCGCCGAAATCGATCTTCACCGGGCACGGCGTGACGCACTTGTGACAGACGGTGCAGTGGTCGGCGACGTCGGTAAACTCGTCCCAGTGCTTGATCGACACGCCCCGGCGCGTCTGCTCCTCGTACAGAAAGGCCTCGATCAGCAGCGAGGTCGCGAGGATCTTGTTGCGCGGGCTGTACAGCAGGTTCGCGCGCGGCACGTGCGTGGCGCAGACCGGCTTGCACTTGCCGCAGCGCAGGCAGTCCTTGATGCTGTCGGCGATCGCGCCGATGTCGGACTGCTGCATGATCAGCGATTCGAAGCCCATCAGCCCGAAGCTCGGCGTGTAGGCGTTGCGCAGATCCGCGCCGGCCATCAGCTTGCCCTTGTTGAAGCGGCCCTGGGGATCGACGCGCAGCTTGTAGGCGCGGAATTCGGCGATCTCGTCTTCCGTGAGGAATTCGAGCTTGGTCACGCCGATGCCGTGCTCGCCGGAAATCACGCCGTCGAGCGAGCGCGCGAGCGCCATGATGCGCGACACGGCCGCGTGCGCGTCCTGCAGCATCGCGTAGTTGTCGGAGTTCACCGGCAGGTTCGTGTGCACATTGCCGTCACCGGCGTGCATGTGCAGGGCGACGAAGACGCGTCCGCGCAGCACCTGCTTGTGCAGCGCCTGCACGGCGTCCAGGATCGGCTTGAATTCGCCGCCGTTGAAGATGGCGCGCAGTTCGGCGCGGATCTCGGTCTTCCACGAGATCCGCACGGTGCGGTCCTGCGCGAGGTGGAACAGCGTCGCGTCGGGCTGCGCGGCCAGGCGGCTGGCGAAGACGGCGTCGAGCGCATCGGCCGGGGTGGCGATTCGGGCGCCGCCAGCCTGGGCGCCGGACGGGTCATCCGCCTGGACGGTTTGCGCCGCCGTCAGCAGCGCCACCAGGCGCGGGCGGGCGCTTGCGAGCGCCTCGTCGAGATGGTCGCGCACATAGGTCCAGCGCGCCCGCACCGCGGCGATGAGCGCCAACGCATGGCTGACCCGGTCCTCGAGCAGCTCCGCGCTGGGAATCTCGTTGGCGTCGTCGCTTTTGCCCAGCGGCAGGTCGCCCGCCCGGAAAAACGCGTCGAGCGCATCGACCAGTTGCAGCTTGTTCTTCAGCGACAGCTCGATATTGATGCGTTCGATGCCGTCGGTGTATTCGCCCATCCGGTTCAGCGGGATGACGACGTCCTCGTTGATCTTGAAGGCGTTGGTGTGCTTGGCGATCGCGGCGGTGCGCGAGCGGTCGAGCCAGAAACGCTTGCGCGCCTCGGCGCTGACGGCGACGAAGCCCTCGCCGCTCTTGCCGTTGGCCATGCGCACCACCTCCGAGGTGGCGTGCGCGACCGCGTCGGCATCGTCGCCGACGATGTCGCCGATCAGCACCATCTTCGGAAACGCGTTGCGCTTGGACTTGGTGGCGTAGCCGACCGCGCGCAGATAGCGCTCGTCCAGATGCTCCAGGCCGGCGAGGATCGCCCCGCCGCGTTTCGACGTCTCGAACAGGTAATCCTTGATCTCGACGATCGACGGGATCGCGTCGCGCGCCTGGCCGAAAAATTCGAGACAGACGGTGCGCGTGTGCGCGGGCATCTTGTGCAGCACCCAGCGCGCGCTGGTGATCAGGCCGTCGCAGCCTTCCTTCTGCACGCCGGGCAGGCCGGCGAGGAATTTGTCGGTGACGTCCTTGCCGAGGCCTTCCTTGCGGAAGCGCTTGCCGGCGATGTCGAGCGTCTCGCGGCGCAGCAGGGTCTGGCCCGGCGCGTGCCGGCCGTCGAACCAGTGCAGCTCGAACCGCGCGACGTCGATGTCGTGGATCTTGCCCATGTTGTGGTCGAGGCGCGTGATTTCGAGCCAGTCGCCGTTCGGGTCGACCATCCGCCACCAGGCGAGATTGTCGAGCGCGGTGCCCCACAGCACGGCCTTCTTGCCGCCGGCGTTCATCGCGACGTTGCCGCCCACGCACGACGCGTCGAGCGAGGTCGGATCGACCGCGAAGACGAAGCCGGCCTTTTCCGCGGCCTCGGTGACGCGGCGGGTGACCACGCCCGCGCCGGAGAAAATCGTCGCCACCGCGTGGTCGAGCCCGGGCAGCATCGTGCGCTCGACCTCGCCCAGCTGTTCCAGCTTCTCGGTGTTGATGACCGCGGCGAACGGCGTGAGCGGCAAGGCGCCGCCCGTATAGCCGGTGCCGCCGCCGCGCGGGATCACCGTCAGCCCGAGTTCGAAACAGGCACGCACGATGCCGGTCATCTCGGCCTCGGTGTCCGGGGTCAGCACGACGAACGGATACTCGACGCGCCAGTCGGTGGCGTCCGTCACGTGCGAGACGCGCGACAGGCCATCGAACTTGATGTTGTCCTTCTGCGTGTATTTGCCGAGCACGCGCGCGGCGCGCTTGCGCAGCTCGGCGGTACGGGCGAATTCGTCGGCGAAGTCGCCCACCGCGCGGCGTGCCGTGCTCACCAGGGTCTCGACCCGGGCGGCGCGCTCGCGTCCGGCCGCGTCGTCATGCGCGTTGAGGTCCGCGCGGCGGCGTTTCTCGATCTCGCCGAGCCGGTGGTTCAGCGCGTCGACGAGCAACTGCCGGCGCCTGGGGTTTTCCAGCAGGTCGTCCTGCAGATAGGGATTGCGCTGGACCACCCAGATATCGCCCAGCACCTCGTACAGCATGCGCGCGGAGCGGCCGGTGCGACGTTCGTCGCGCAGCCCGGAGAGGGCCTGCCACGCCTCGTCGCCGAGCAGCCGGATGACGATCTCGCGATCGGAAAACGAGGTGTAGTTGTACGGGATCTCGCGCAGGCGCGTTTCGCCATGCAGATCGACGCCGCCGCCGGGGACCACCGGCATGCCGCTCGGATCGAATATCTGGGGAGCGTTCATTTTCGACTATTGTATTGACCGGCGTTGCGGCCGGACAGGCAGGCCCGGAGACGGGGCCGCGGGGTCGGCCGGCCGGGCGCCGCGAGGGGCGGCCCGGTCCGGCGCGCGATTTTCATGGAAACGGGACGGCCGACGACACACGCCCGCACGCCCGCCACGGCAAGAATGGCTGCCGATCGGCGGCGGCTATGCATCGCCCTGAAAAAAGCGAATTGTACTGCAAGGGCGGGGTTCGCGTGACCGGGGACGGGGGCTTGCGCTTCAGGGCCGCGCGAGCGCCCCCGGCGGCGCGGCGGGCGCATCGGCCACCGTGCACGCATGATCCTGCAGCCGCTCGGCGCCCTGGCCGTCGCCGCTGGCGCGGCGCACCCGCCAGACCACGATGTAGAGATCCTTCGCGTGCGGGTCGGGGATGGTCGCGGCGGCGCTTCCGGGCTTTTGCGCGTCGGCGCCCGTGACGTACGGCGCCACGGCATCGCGATTCGCCGCGCCGGTCACGAAAATCGTCTGCGTGCCCATGTCGGCGGCGGCGTCCGGGATCTGCGCGGCCACCAGCTGAAACAGGTCGGTGTCGCGCAGCTGGTCCGCGGCGAGGCGGCGCACGCGGTACGTCCTGCCGTGCCAGGCCCAGTCGGACCATTGGCCGGTGATCCGCGCGTCGTCGGCGGCCAGTCCGCGGCGTGCATCGGGACGGATGCAGTCGATATGGATGTGCAGTTGATCCTGCGAACGCGCCGTCGTCGGATTGATCGCCAGACTGAGTTCGTCGTCCGACAACGGCTTGCCCAACGTGGCGATCACGTAATCGCGCTTCGCCCAGGCATCGAAGAAATAGTTCGACGCGCCGGGCCGCAGCAGCATCGGGCTTTCGATACCGGAGACGCGCGCGGTGGGAATCAGCAGGTGCTGCGAGCGCCCGCGGATGTCCTTGATGACGACGAAACCGGCGGCGGTGTCCACTTCGGCGCAGGGCGACGGGGAGCCGGTGCGGGCGACGTTCGGCACGCACATGCCGTGCGTGATCGCCCAGAGCGCGTTGGGCGACTGCGACAGGCGTTTCACCGGCCAGGCGCAGGCGCTGGTGAGCAACAGGAGGGACAGCGAAAGAGTCGAGCGGATGCGCATGCGCGGTTCGCCATGGGTCGACGGACAGGATGGCGCAGCGGTCAAGCCGCGCCGGCTGCCGCGATTCGGGTCTTCTCCCCTTTCGAGACCGCGGCTGCGCCCATGGTAAACCAGGCGCCGATGCGCTGCTGCGCGATATCGCCGCGCTCAGGCAACGCCGGGCGGGTTCGCAAGCGCCGCGAACCCCGGCACGCCGCGGATCGTCGCCTTCACCTGCTCGCTGGTGATGAGCCGCGTGCATTCGAACTGGCGATCCGTGCCGGCATGGCGTGGACACCAGAGGAAATCCTGATGGTCGAAATGCACCCGTACGTCGTTCCAGCAGCTATTGCAGGTGTGATAGTTGATGACCCGGTGCGGCGTGGCGAATTCGGTGCTGGGGTGCGAGAAACCGCTGATCATGACCACCGGGGTGCCCGTGGCCCAGGCCAGCCAACTCAGGCCGCTGCCCAGGCCGACAAAGAAATCGGCATGCTTCAGCCAGCGCGCGCGCTCGGTCAGCGGCCGGTCACCGGTCTGGTCCTCGGCGCCGTACGGCAGATGATTCCAGACCATGCCGTGACCGTGGACCGGTTTCTGATCGATGCAGATCACGCGGTAGCCATGCTCCTTCAGGAAAGCGACGACCTCGCGCCAGCCCGACGGATTGTTCCAGTATTTGCATTGCGTGGATGCCTGGCTGGCGACGCAGACGTACTTTTCCGGGATCGGCCGGGTATCGCCGCCCGCGTCGCCCGCGTCGCCCGCGTCGCCCACGTAGTCCAGCAGCGGGGGCGTTTCGTCCATGTCGACGCCCAGGATGTAGGCGGCGGTATGGTGCAGGCCGACGATCCGGAAGTCGCAGGGCTGGAAGATGTGCGCGTCGTCGTGAAAGAACAGGCCGATCCGGTAGGTCGCATAGAAGTCCTCGGCGACGACCTCCTCCGGCGTGATGAAACGGATCGACGGATAGCAGGCCTTGAACAGCGGAATGATCCGCGCGGACATCGAGCAGGTCAGCTCGCAACCATGCTTTTCCTGGAATTTGGCCGCATACGGAAACCAGCCCATCAGGTCGCCGAGCGTGCCAACCGGAAACTGGACCAGCACCGGCCGATTTCTCGGGTCGAACGTGTGCTGCAGCACCGGCCTGCCGTCCGAGTGGACATCGATCTCGAACGGCACGTAATACTTTTTCGCGCTGGCGACGCTGCCCGCGCCGATATCCGTCTCGAACAGCACGTTGCCGGTCACGCGGTCGCGCAGCCGCACGTGCCACTGGCCCCCGGGAAAGGTGACCCGGCAGCCATCGTTGAAATCGAAGCGGATCGACTCCGGCCCCGCCTGGGTAGGGATGGCGGGCGCGGCGACGAAGGGTTTGAACGGGGTGACGACGGGGACGGCGGACGGGGTGGTGGAACTGCTGAACGCGTCGCGCGGCGCGGCGTCGACCACGGGCGTCGCACACGGCGACGGCAGAGAGGCGCCTTTTCGGACGAACTTCACGGAGGACGGGATCGGACGGGGTTGCTTGGACACGATGGTATCGAGTAAGGCCGCGAGGTGGATGACGTTTGTTGAGTAACGCGCCACTCGCCGGTGTTCCGCCTCCCGTGAATGGAAATGTCCGTTCTCCCGGCCGCCCCGGCCCGTGTCGAGAAAAAGTGCCTGTCCGTTCGCCGTCTATCTCATCAGCGCCCGCCTCACCACTGCCACTGCACGCCGACGTTGCCGCCATACGCTTTCGTCGTGCTCCCGACCGATCCGCCGAGATTGGCGAACAGCGTCGTCGACGGGTTGACGTGCCACTTGCCGCCCAGCAGGAGGCGCAGCGCGTCGGCATCCATCTTCGCACCGTTGATCCGGTACGTCGCCAAGGGGGCGTTCACGAAAGCCGCATCGAGCGAGGTGTTCGTCGCGCCGAAACGATGCTGCCAGGACATATCCGCCTGCCAGTCGACCGCATGCCCCAGCAGCGTGGCACCGGCCCGGCCAACGCGCACGCCGAGCACGCTGGACACCGCCGTGGAATGCGCGCTGTCGTAGCGCAGGTTGAAAAGGTCCGATCCCGCCGTCGTGCTTTCCGTGCCGCCCTGCTGCTGGTAGCGCCCCACCTTCACGCCGGCATACGGCTGCGCCGGGCCGAGCGGACTATTCAGCTTCAGACCCGTCTCCACATACAGCGATTCGCCGGTGGTGTCGAAGCTCCCGCGCGTCCCGCCGGACAACGCCCCCAGCGTGACCTGCCGCGACAACGTGTTCTCCCACCAGCCGTAGCTCGCGATGCCGTTGACATAGAGCGACGAATTCACCGGCGTGAAGGCGCCATACAACAGGGCCTGAGCGCCGTCGAGGCGTGCGTTCGCACCGCGCTCGCTGAAGCCGACCGTGTCGTGGTTGAGCATCACCGCCGCGCCCACGCGCACCGACGGCGTGATCGCCCGGTCATGGCCGATGGTCAGCGCCGACGCGCGGTCGAGGGTGGCGCCCGCGCCCGAGGCGTCGTTACCGCCGGTGCGCGCGTTCTGGTAGCTGGCCTGCGCCCAGACATCGCGCCGCGCCGCCCGGGCGTCAGCGGCCCCGGCCGCGCCGGCGCCGCCCGCATCGCCCACCTCGCTCGTCAGCCGGTTGTCGACCACGCCCTGCGCCTGGTCCATCCGGCGCTCGGCGATCTGCCGGAACGCGACCGCCGCATCGCCCGACATCTGCGTCAACGCGCCTTGCGCCTGCGTCGCGCTGGCCGTGAGCAGCGCATCGGTCAGGCCGTTGCCGCCCGCGCGCAGAATGTTCATCAGCGCCTGCGCGACGCTGCGCGGGTTGTCGTGGGTCGCGACCGAGGCGAAGTCGGCGTTCGGGGCCATCGCCAGGGTGACCGTGACGGCGCCGCCGGTGTAGCCGAGGTTCGGCGTCACGAAGGCGAAATCGCTGTCGATCGTGCCGAAGGCGCCGGATTCGCTGCCCTGATAGGTGAGGATCGTGAACGTCTCGCGAGGCGAATATCGGCCCGGGTTCGCACTCAGCACCAGCCGCGCCCCGGGTGCGATCGTCAGGTCGCCGGCGACGCGGGTGATGCCGCTCGACGGCGCGCCGCCGGCGGCCAGCAC